>JAFYNL010000036.1 GCA_017548075.1 Bacteroidaceae bacterium
ATTAACCCCATAAACAAGAAGAGGCTGCTCGTTGAGCAGCCTCTTATACGTTATAGCGAAAAGATTGTTTGGCTTTTTAGCCGAGCTTCTGAATGTACTGAGCCAGCTTGGACTTCAGGTTGGAAGCCTTGTTCTTGTGAATGACGTTGATCTTTGCGAGCTTGTCGAGCGCCTTCTGAACGCTGGTGTACATCTCTGTTGCGACGGCCTTGTCGGTCGTGGCACGAAGCTTGCGCACTGCATTACGCATGGTCTTTGCGTAGTATCTGTTGTGGAGTCTTCTCTTCTCCTCCTGACGGATGCGCTTTAATGATGATTTGTGATTAGCCATCTGTTTTTCTATCTAATTTTATTACTTGTTTGTTTTGTAGTCCCTAGGAGAGTCGAACTCCTCTTTAGAGAATGAAAATCTCTCGTCCTAACCGATAGACGAAGGGACCTTACCTTCGGCTTTTATGCCAGTGCTTTTGGCCATGGGGCTCAATTGCGGGTGCAAAGGTATAACATTTTCTCTGACTGGCAAAATAAATTTAAGGAAAAATATCTCTTTCGCTGCATTTTTCCTTTTTCATGCCCTCAAAGTGCTTGTTTTTGTGTAACTTTACACCATGCTTGAGACAACTCGCGGAATAGTGTTACATTACAATCGTTATAACGACGATAGTGCCATTGTGGACATTTTCACACAATCGCGAGGCAGTATTTCTTTCCTTGTGCGTGACCGTCGACAACAAAGGAAAAACAGTCTGCATGCCACTCTCCTACGGCCACTTAACATTGTGGAAATGATGTTTGATTTCCGTCCTTCGGCCTCATTGCAAAGGATTCAGGAACTGCATATCGCTCATTGTTACACCTCTCTTCCTTACGATCCCATAAAAGAGACAGTAGCACTTTTCCTTTCAGAGTTCCTGCATAATGTCTTAAGAAACGAGGTAAAAAACGAAGACCTATACCATTATATATTATATAGCCTGCAATGGTATGACGCGACAAACGACGGATTGGCCAATTTTCACATAGCTTTTCTCATCCGCCTAACACATTATCTGGGTTTCTGGCCTAACATCGATACGAAGAAGACTCCGTTATACTTTGACATGCGAGACAGCATAGCCACCGATACAAAGCCTTCACACAACTTCTTTATCAAAGGAGAAGAGGCAGCTAAACTGCCTCTAATGCTCCGCATGAACATACGGAATATGCATAGCTTCCGCTTGAATCGAAGTCAGCGCAACCGCATCTTGGATCTGCTAACCTCGTACTACAAGCTTCATGTGCCTGAGTTTCGCGAACTTCGCTCGCTTGATGTGCTTCGCGAAGTCCTGGCCTAACATTCTTACAGCTCGAAAGCCACACCCATTGTGGGTGTATCGGAAGATTCTTGAACAGGCGAACTCTTCTCTTTAATCTTGCTTACTTCGTCCTTGGTACGATTGTAAACGGGACGAGCATCGACCATAGAGATGACATCATCGTTGTCGAGGTCCTCATCGGTAAAGATATAAGTATTGTGACGACGACGACGTGTAGGTGAACCATTTGAAGAGCCATAGAACTTTTCCTTGCGCTCTTCGTTATAGTCCTCAAGTTCTCGTTCGCTGGCAGTCTTTTCTATATCCTTCTGCTCAACAATGTCTTGAACTCCTGGGATGTTTTGCAATCCGAAACCTGTAGCAAGCAAAGTAATCTTGACCTTACCGCCAAGCGAACTATCAGTTGCTAAACCCCACTTTGTTTCCACATTTCTGCGGAATTTAGCCATGAAGCTATCAACCTCGCCAATCTCCTCCATCATAAGAGAATCATGGTCTTGATCGCCACAGAAGTTGATGTTCATGAGCACTTTCTTGGAGTCGAAAATGTCGTTATTATTGAGTAACGGACTATTGAGCGCTTCGTCGATGGCCTTTGTAACACGGTTCTCGCCTTCTCCATAGCCAGTACTCATGATAGCAACGCCACCATCCTTAAGAACCGTCGTGACATCTTGGAAGTCCAAGTTCATAATGCCATGCATTGTGATAATCTCTGCGATACTCTTTGCTGCGATGCTAAGTGTATCATCGGCCTTTGCAAAAGCATTGATGACAGTAAGTTCAGGATATATCTCACGAAGGCGCTCATTGTTGATGACCAACAAAGCATCCACATGCTTGGCAATCTCTTCAACGCCATCCAAAGCCTGATTAATCTTCTTATTCCCTTCGAACTTAAAAGGAATGGTAACTATACCGACGGTTAGGATGCCTGCATCTTTTGCGCATTGTGCAATAATCGGTGCGGCACCAGTACCTGTGCCACCACCCATTCCTGCAGTAATGAATACCATGCGAGTGCCATCATTAAGCATCTCTCTAATGTCGTCGATACTCTCTTCTGCGCGTTGACGACCAACAGCAGGGTTATTACCCGCACCAAGACCATCCTTGCCTAACTGCAAATGATTAGGAACAGGAGAATCATTGAGTGCTTTCTTATCCGTGTTACACACCACATAAGACACCTCATGTATGCCTTCGCGATACATATGATTGATGGCATTGCCACCACCACCGCCTACACCTACTACCTTGATGATACAAGGGTTTTCCGTCTGGCGGAAATTGAAGTTTATGCCACCCATAGACTGTATGTTCTTTTCTTCTGCCATAGTTGTATCTATTTAATCGTTCAAGGTAATATTTTATGCATTCTCGTCACCCTCTACATCGTCGGAAAGCATCTTCTCGAAAGTATTCCAGAGACGCTTGAAGGCTGAAGGTCCTTTCGGCTTATCTGAATTCTCCTGCACATCTTGAGGTTTCGGCTCATCAACTGGTGCAGGCTCGTCCTTCTGCTCAAAATCGAATGTATCTTGAGCAGGATTCTTGGATAACTCACCAACACAGTTCTCTTTGCCTGTCAGCAGTAAGCCGTAAAGCGAATAGAGGCGATCCGGCTCGCCAACCTGTACGCCAAAGGAGATAGTTATACCCTCTGGCAAACCTTTCGCTATACGTACATTAAGTTCGTTGCCAACATGCTTAGCAAATGCTCTTTGGATATCAGGAATGCGGGCTGCGCCACCTGTTAAGATAATGCCGGAGAGCATCTTTTCTTTATAAGCAGAGATGTGATTCTCTACATTTGCAATAATTTCTTCATAACGAGCTTCTACTATTTCCTGAAGTTTTTCCTCGTCTTCTGTACGATCAAAACTCAAGTTAATCTTCTGACCTGTCTTATCTTCGCTATCGGAACGATAAGCTGTACCATACTTTTTCTTCAGTTCCTCTGCTTCTTCTGCTTCCACTTTAAGACTAGTAATGTCGCTTGTTACATTAGAACCGCCAAGAGGAATAACACAAAGGTGACGAAGAATATTATTAATGTATACACTCACTGTCGTTGTATCAGAGCCCATGTTGACAAGAGCACATCCAGAACGTTTCTCGTTAGCCGTCAGCAAAGCATTTGCTTCACAGATAGGCAAAATGAGAACTTCTTGCACCTCTAAGCCTGCAGCATTAGCACACTTACGGATGTTCTCTTCTAATGTGGGACGCGCGATAATATTGATGAAATTAGCTTCAAGCATTTCTGCTTGCATGCCGACTGGATCTACAACACTGCGACTACCAATGGTAAACTCTTGCGTCACCACATCTTTTATCTCTGCATTAGGATAAACAACGCCGCTGTTTGTGTCACGCATCTTGTCAATTGTCTTGTGCGAAAGCAACTCGAGGCCGTCAAACTGCAAGAGTACACGATTGTGTACTGAACGCAACGACTGACCTCCTAAACCGACATAAATGCTGTTAACCTTAACGCCTAATTTGTCGCTAATCTTGCCAATAACACGTGTCAGCGCTTGAGTTGTTTTGTCGATGTTGTCAATAATGCCCTTGCGAATAGTATTGGGCGATTCTTCTTGGGCAAAGGCAAGTACCTGCATACTGCCGTCAGGTTCTCTCTTGCCTGCGATAGCACGTATAGCTGTCGATGCTAGCTCTACTGCAATGATAATGTCTTTTTCTGCTCCCATATTATTTGTTTTTTATGTTATTGGCTTTGGTACATACCACCTGACCATCGTAAGCCAGGCTAATGGTTTTATATTTGTTCCATCCCACACGCTCTAAACCTTCACGATAGAAGATACGGAGGCGGTTGAGTTTTTCTTGGAAACCTTCGGGACTTCCCAGCTCAATGACATGTTGCCCAACACGAGGATAAAGTTCTATCTCATCAGGACTGACAACATGTATCTGTTCTATCTGCTCACTCCAAAAGAGGTCATCATGGATATATCTGGCCAACTCCAGAAGATGCTCCGAAGCGAACTTCTTCGTAACATTGCCTGTTGCAACACACAAGTCAACATTGAAACTAGCAGTTGGCATTGTCAAACCAGTACTCGAAAGATAATAGTCTTCACCCTTCTGACTAATGACATGCAATATGGGTTGCTGTGGCACGACCTTGATGCAAAGCTTACCCGCAGCATCATAGTAGCAAGAAGCACGTTCGATGTGCGACTCCTCAAGCATCAGTTGTTCTATTTGCTCAAGGTTTACATCACTTATCTTCATGCCTTCTGGCGAGATCTTGTTTCGAGTCAAGATAGAACGTACATACTCGCCAGTAATGAAACCATCAGGAATGCTGTCGATTATCTCAACACGAACACCTTTGCAGGTCCTATCCTCTGCTTGGCCGCTGAACTTCCAGACAGCAACCACAAGGTAACCAACTACTGCCAGTAGCAGAAATATCTTAATCGCAGTCTTCATGATAGTGATTGCAGTATTTCTGTTATCTGTGAAACATAGTCTTCTATATCACCTGCACCTAATGTGACAAGCACATCGAAGCCGCCTTGTCGCACAACATCGAGTATTTCGTTCTTGCTGCACATCTGTCGTTTGATGCCAGGCTTAAGATTGTCATAGATGAGAGCACTCGTCACACCTGGAATAGGCTGCTCACGAGCAGGATAGATATCTACAATGCAGACATCGTCGAGCAAAGAAAGAGCATCAGCAAAGTCTTTGTAGAAGTCACGGGTACGAGTGTAGAGATGTGGTTGGAAGATAGCTTTGATGTGACGACCTTGGTAGAGTTCACGCAAACTCTCAAGGCTGCGACGTATCTCCTCTGGATGGTGAGCATAGTCGCTCAGGTACGCCATCTTGTCTGTCTTAATGTGGAAGTCAAAGCGCCTGTCCACACCACTGAAGGATGCCATGCCTCGACGTATCTCTTCTTCTGTTGCTCCTGCTATTTGTGCCAAAGCCATAGCAGCAATGCCATTTTCGATGTTGACACTAACAGGAACTCCTAGTTCTATTCTAGGAATGTTGCCCAGCGGCGAAACAAGGTCGAAAGTGATATGTCCATTACCAATACTTACGTTATCTGCATGGAAGTCGCCTTCCTCGCGACTATAGGTATAGACTGTAACGCCATTTTGCACATCGGCCTTCATCTTCAAACCTGTATGCATGATGAGATAACCTCCGGGAAGTATCAAACTGCTGTACTTGCGGAAGCTCTCTAGATAGGCTTCTTCTGTGCCATAGATGTCCAGATGGTCAGCATCAGTTGCAGTAATGACACTAGCATATGGAGTAAGCCAATGGAAAGAACGGTCGAACTCGTCTGCTTCAATTACCACATAAGGACTCTTGTCGCTCAAGATGTAGTTTGTACCATAGTTTTTGGTGATGCCTCCAAGAAAAGCATTGCAGTCCACATGACTTTGATGAAGCAGATGCGCAGCCATACTCGAAGTGGTGGTTTTGCCATGAGTGCCAGCCACACAAAGTCCTTTGAGAGAGCGCGTCAATGTGCCAAGCACTTGAGCACGTTTTTGAATCTCAAAGCCTTGCTGACGGAAGAAGGTCAACTCTGTATGCTCCGCAGGAATGGCAGGAGTAAAGACAACAAGCGTGCTTTCCTTGTCACGACACGGAGCAGGAATGAGGTTTACGTTATCCTCATAATGAATCAAAGCACCTTCCTTGCGAAGTTGTTCTGTCAGGTCACTTGGTGTCCTGTCATAGCCACCAACGACGATGCCACGACTTAAGAAGTATCGAGCAATGGCACTCATGCCGATGCCACCAATACCTACGAAGTAAACTGCCTTTATCTGCTCTGCGTTCATGACTTTTTCTGTTGTGCAAGTTTAATAACTTCTTCAGCAATGATGCGTGCCGAATCGCGTAAAGCCATCGCGGCAGCATTCTTCCCAAGTTCTTGAAGTTTGTCTGTGTCAACGACAGTCTCTAGTGCAAGTGGAATAAGTTGTTCTGGAGCGTCTGCGTCGCGGACAAGCAATGCCGCCTGCTTGTTGACAAGAGCCATTGCGTTGTGGGTTTGATGATCTTCTGCCACATTAGGACTAGGCACCAGAATACTTGGCTTACCTAACAGGCAAAGTTCGCTGATGCTACCTGCTCCTGCACGACTGATAACGAGGTCTGCTAAGCAGTAAGCCTGATCCATACGACTAATGAAGTCTGTAACAACAAGATTGTTGGGCTTGCCCTTTACATCAAGCATCTGTTCTATCTCCTTCTTGTAATAACTTCCTGTTTGCCAGATAAACTGCACAGGAGAAGCGGCAATCCGAGATATATTCTTCATTACACTCTCATTAAGAGTGCGTGCACCTAAGCTTCCACCAATAAGAAGAACTGTTGGCTTTGCCGGATTAAGTCCGAATGCTGCAGCACATTCCTCACGCGTCAAAGAGTCGTTGAGCAGGCTCTGTCGAATAGGATTGCCTGTAAGCAAGATGCGATCCTTAGGGAAGAAACGCTCCATACCTTCGTATGCCACACATATCTTACTGGCTTTCTTAGCAAGTGTCTTGTTAGTAAGTCCAGCAAAACTGTTCTGTTCTTGAATGAGACAAGGAATGCCTAATTCGTATGCTGCATTTAGTGTCGCCGAGCTGGCATAGCCACCAACGCCTACTGCCACATCTGGTTTGAAGTCGCGAATCGTCTTCTTTACCATGCGCTTGCTCTTTAGGAAATCTATCAGGACACTGATGTTGCCTGGTTTCCACAAAGGACGGAGCAGACCACGCACAGGTAGTCCGATTATTTCGTATCCTGCAGCTGGTACACGTTGCATTTCCATTCTGCCCTCGGCGCCAACGAAGAGAATCTTTGTATCTGGTTTTATTTCACGAAGAGCATTGGCAATGCTTACAGCAGGAAATATGTGTCCTCCTGTGCCGCCACCACTTATTATGACTCTTAATTCGTCCATACATTATATATATTATGCTTCCGCAATTTGCGGTTGCTTGCTTTCGTATTCAGGTTTGCGCTTTGCCGTATGGCTTACACTCAGTATCATGCCTATATAGGTACAGGTAATGAAGAGACTTGTACCGCCTCGACTGACAAGTGGCAAGGGTTGTCCAGTTACAGGAAAAGCCCCTACAGCCACAGCCATATTCATCATTGCTTGCACAACTATCATTAAAGCCAATCCCATAACCAGATAGGATGGGAAGAGAGCCTTGCACTTTTGTGCTATTCGCATAGAGCGATACATCAATATCAAGTAGAGACTTAGAACGAGTACTGCACCAAAGAAACCAAGTTCTTCAATGATGATGGCATAGATGAAGTCGGAGAAAGCCTGAGGGATGAAGTCGCGTTGTCTGCTATTGCCAGGCCCACGACCTATGACATTGCTTGTAGCAATTGCAACTTTTGCATATGCTTTCTGCGGATTCTCTTGTGGCTTGAATTTGCTTGGGTCGGCTGGTCGTTCTTGTTTGTCAGTTATACGATGCACCCAAGTTGGTACACGATGCAAAGGACCTGAGGACATACTCCAAGCATCAAGCGTTTTCTCTGGTATAGAGTGAGCCACTAAGAAAACACTTCCTATACCGCCTAGGCCTAAGCAAAGTGCTCCAATAAGAATCTTCTTACGTATCTGAGCATAGAAGCAAATGCCAAACATAACAATTGCAATAATGAAAGCCGTTGAAGCATTCTCTGTAAAGATGAGGATAATCGTGATGAAAGCGGCGAGAGCCACAATCTTGAATCCCATCTGACTTGCTCCTTTCTCGTCTCGAAGCGAGGAAAGAATGAAGCAACTGAAGCCTACAAGACTCAACTTGGCTAGTTCGCTAGGCTGGAAGCGTATGAAACCTATTGATATCCAACGACCTGCGTCGTTCGTCTTCTGACCGATAACCAAAACAGCTATCAGCAAGAAGAGGGACAGGAACATGCCTATGGTACAGAACAACTTGAAGTAATTGCATGGAATGAAGTGCACAAGCCATGCAATGAAAATACCCATCAGCATGAATGATCCATGTTGCATGATGGGGTCCCAATATGCTCCAGAGGCAAAGGTCATACGCGAACTTGCACTATACACCTCAATCAACGAGATGGCACAAAGGATGAGGAACACAGCCCAAACACCCAAGTCACCATGTATCAGCGTTTTGTTTTGTAGCTTATTGAGTTTCATTGTTCTTCTTTTTCTTAAAGATTCCTCACTTGCTCGCAGAATTGTTCGCCTCTGTCTTCCATATTCTTGAAGAGGTCGAAGCTGGCACAGCAGGGACTAAGCAATACTGTATAGCCTGGTTTTGCCATTTTGCTGCAAGCCTCAACGCAGTCCTTCATATTGTTGGTATCAGCCACAGGAATGCCCATTCCATCGAAGAAATTGTGCAACTTCGTGTTGTCTGCTCCGAGATAAACAAGGCCTGCACACTTCTTCTGCACCAGTTCCTTGATGGCATTATAGTCGTTGCCCTTGTCTTTACCGCCAATGATGAGAATCGTAGGCGTAGTCATGCTTTCGAGAGCATACCAGCAAGCATCCACATTGGTTGCTTTGGAGTCGTTGATATACTGCACACCACCAACTCGAGCCACTTTCTGCAAACGATGTTCTACGCCTTCGAAGTCGCTCAAACTCTGTCGCAATGTCTCATCATCTATGCCGCTAATATGAGCTGCGATGCCTGCAGCCAGGCTATTATACATATTGTGTTTGCCTCGCAGACTCAGGCTTTCCTGCTCCATATTGAAGGGAGTCGGATACTCGATGACGTATTGTCCGTCGGCAATGTAGCCTATCATGCCTTCCTTTTTGATGATGCTGAAGGGACACATCTTGGCCTTGATGCCATACTTCTTGAGTTCGGCAGTTATGATGGGGTCGTCATTCCAATAGATGAACGCGTCTTCCTCAGTCTGATTCTGTACAATTCGCATCTTGGAATCAGTATATTTCTGCATCGAATTCTCGTAACGATCCAGATGATCGGGTGTTATGTTGAGCAAGATGGCGATATTTGCGCGGAAATCATACATGTTATCCAGTTGGAAACTGCTGAGTTCGATGATGTAGTAGTCGTAGGTCTTGCCCTCGGCAATCTGAAGTGCGAGGCTGCGACCTATGTTTCCTGCCAGACCTGCATTATAGCCTGCCTTCTTGAAGATGTGATAGATTAGGCTTGTAGTCGTGGTCTTACCGTTAGAGCCAGTAATGCAAATCATCTTCGCATCTGTGTATCGACCTGCAAACTCTATCTCGCTAATGACGGGAATGCCTGCATCTCTGACCTTCTTCACCATAGGTGCATCCTCAGGAATGCCAGGACTTTTCACCACTTCATTAGCATTCAGGATGAGTTCTTCTGTATGCTGTCCCTCTTCCCAAGGCACATCATATTGGCGGAGAACTTGTTTGTAGCTCTCCTTTATCTTGCTCGTATCGCTGACAAAGACGTCAAAGCCTTTCACCTTTGCCAGAGCTGCGGCTCCCACGCCGCTTTCGGCGGCTCCAAGTATCACTATTCTTATCATCCTATCTAATCTTCAATGTTACGATGGCGAGAGCTGCCATAATGATTGTCACTATCCAGAAGCGGACAGTTATCTTCGATTCCAGCCAACATCCTTTAGGCCAGTTGATGAGCACCTTGAAGTCTGCAGGCAGTTGTCCTGGCTTAACTCGGAAGGTATCGTGCAGAGGAGCACGCTTGAAGACGCGCCATTTCAGTCCGCGTTTGTTACCCATCTTGGCATAATTGGTCTGCAAGAGCACACTTATGCTTTCCATCAGGAAGACGAAACACAATAGTGGCAGAAGCAGTTCCTTGTGTATGATGATGGCTGTAACACCTATAATTCCGCCGATTGCCAAGCTTCCTGTATCGCCCATAAACACTTGAGCGGGATAAGCATTATACCAAAGGAAACCAATCAAAGCACCTACAAAGGCACAGACAAAGATAACGAGTTCTTCCGAACCCGGGATATACATTATATTAAGGTAAGCGGCCATGTGAATGTGACTGCTCACATAAGCCAAGATGCCTAAGGCAATACACATTATTGCCGCGTTTCCTGCACACAAACCATCCATTCCATCGTTCAAATTGGAACCGTTGCTGACTGCCATCACAATGAAGGTAGTGACGAGAACGAAGAAGATCCAACCTGCCGCAGACTTATATTTGCCCAAGAACGAGAAGATGTCTGCGTAGTTGAGGTTGTTGTTCTTGACAAATGGAATTGTAGTTATCGTGCTCTTTACCTCTTCGCTTCTGTGCGTCACGACTTGCTCTTCGCCTTGTCTCTCATCCTGAATGTTCTCGCAGATAACGGCATCAGGACTCATCCAAAGTGTCAGACCGATGAAAAGGCCGAGTACTGCCTGTCCCAGAAGCTTGTAGATGGGACGAAGTCCGTCTTTCGTGACCTTCATCTTGATGTAGTCATCGGCAAAACCTAATGCTCCAAGCCAAAGTGTAGTAGCAAGCATAATGAGCATGTAGATGTTGCGAAGTCGGCCAAACAAAAGGCAGGGAACGAGGGTAGCGACTATGATGATGATGCCTCCCATAGTAGGCACACCTTTCTTCTCCACTCCATAAGGATCGATGCTGGCGTCTCTTTGTTCTTCGTTGACATTGTGTTTCCTCATCCATCTGACGAAATACTCGCCAAACCACATGGAAATAATGAGGCTCAAGACCAAAGTGAGGACAGCTCGGAAGGAGATGTAGTGCCAAAGATTGGCGCCTGAAACTCCGAATTCGCCTAGATATCTGAACAGGTAATATAGCATATCTTATAGATGACTTTTTGTTTCGTTTTCTTGTTTCTTTTGTTTCTGTTTCTGAAGACCTTCAGTTAAGTTTCAAAGTTAACGTGTTACGTTGGCGATTTTAACGTGTTACGATTGCAAAGTTAACGTGTTATGTTTGCCATCGTAACTGCAGTCGTTAATCTATGCCGAATGCTTCGCGAATAACTTCATGGTCGTCAAAGTGGTGTTTCACCCCTTTAATGATCTGATAATCCTCATGGCCTTTGCCCGCCACAAGGACTACATCGCCAGGTTGAGCCATTGTGCAAGCAGTTCGAATGGCTTCCTTGCGATCAACTATACTGATGACATTTCGCCTCTGACCGCTGTCGAGGCCTGCCAACATATCATTTATGATCTCCTGAGGATCTTCGTTTCTTGGGTTATCACTCGTGATAATGACGCGATCACTATTCTTCACAGCCTCTTGAGCCATGAGTGGTCGTTTGCCTTTATCTCTGTTTCCACCAGCTCCGCAAACAGTCCAACATTGGCCCCTTCCGTTCAAAACCTCGTTGATTGTCGTGAGAACATTGACGAGGGCATCTGGTGTGTGGGCATAATCGACGATGGCCGTCACTCCTTCTTTCGAGCGAATGGCTTCGAATCGACCATTTACGGGCTTTTGAGCACTAAGGAGGACGAGTGCCTGTTGCGGCTCGACTCCCAGCATAACGGTAGCTCCATAAACTGCCAACAAGTTGCTGACGTTGAAGCGGCCCACAAATTGTACGCTCACTTCTCTGCCATCAATCTCAAGGTCCATTCCTTCGAAGCTCTCCTCCATAAT
This sequence comes from Bacteroidaceae bacterium, assembly GCA_017548075.1. GTDB lineage: Bacteria > Bacteroidota > Bacteroidia > Bacteroidales > Bacteroidaceae > Physcousia. The sequence continues at coordinate 11,933 of JAFYNL010000036.1, forward strand.
GCGAGCCTTGAAATCGGCAGCAGAATGAAGAGAATAGGTCTTCACCTTCGCCTTGCAGTTCTGCACCATAACCATTCCGTTTCGATCATCTGCGTTGATGATGGCGAAAGCGTCTGCGGGCAAAGCATCAAAGAAACCTTTCTTGGCGTCGCGATAGTTCTCGAACGTTCCATGATAGTCGAGATGGTCGCGAGTCAGGTTGGTGAAGATGCCGCCACTAAAGTTGAGACCTCCTATACGCTTTTGGCTGACACTATGACTGCTGACTTCCATGAAAGCGTAGGCACATCCTTCGTCTGCCATTTGCCCGAGAAGTCGGTTCAAAGTAATGGGGTCAGGAGTCGTAACCTCAGTAGGAATGGGCTCTCCATCAATGTAGTTGCAAACGGTACTGCACAATCCGCACTTATATCCAAGCTGACGGAAAATGTTGTAAAGCACAGTTGCGATGGTGGTTTTGCCATTTGTGCCAGTCACTCCAATAAGGTGCATCCTTTGAGTTGGGTCGCCAAAGTAGTGCGTAGCAAGCGTTCCAACCACATCCTCAGTATTGGGATAGACAAGATAAGTCACATCTTCCTGAGTTGTTTCAGGCAGTTTCTCGCACACCACAACACTTGCTCCCAGCTCGATAGCCTTGCCGATGAAGGTGTGGCCATCAACCTGAGTGCCTCGCATAGCTACGAACATTGCGCCTTTTTGAATGCGACGGCTATCAATCTCGATGCCTTTTACTTCCTTATCGATGCTTCCCACCACCTTTTGTGGCTCGCAATCTTGTATGAGTTGATGTAGTTTCATTGTCTTCTATCAATTATTCTTTGATGATGCTGTCAGCGTAATAGTTTTGCCTTTGACGGCAACAGAACCAGCCGGAATATCTTGCTTTGTAATCTCTCCGCAGCCATTGATGCGAACTCTCAAGCCTCGCTTCTGCAAAGCAAAGACTGCATCCTTCACTCCCATGCCGGTTACATCGGGAACTTTCCTCAGCGAAACAGTATCTTCATCAACCAGATTGAGTTGTTTCTTCGAGAGTCCCATGCCTTCAACGATAGCTTCGGCACGCTTCTTACTGCCCTTCGTCACTTCAGGAACAAAGACAGAATTAGTATCGGCAGCTGCGATGGCGCTTCTCATAGAATCCCTCGACATGATGTACTGCGAGATTTCGCTGAAGACAGGACCGCATTGGCCGCCACCAGAAGCGGGCAAACCTTGCTTCCTTATGCAGACAATGCAGCTGTACTTGGGATCGTCACTTGGGAAGTAACCACAGAAACTTACCATATATTTGCGGCCTGCATAAGAACCGTTCTCGCTGAACTGAGCCGTTCCAGTCTTTCCACTTACCTTGAAGAGCTTGCCGCCATTGCCGGCTTTCTTGCCGAGACCACCACTTACAACGTGCTCCAAGCAGTACTGAATGTCGCGAAGTGTGGAAGGCTTGCATATCCTTTCCTTGATGACTTCTGTTGGGAACTCGCGTACCACCATACCATCCTTGAGTTCAGCCTTCACGAAACGAGGCTTCACCATCTTTCCTCCGTTGGCAATTGCGTTGTAGAAAGTAAGCGTACTTATAGGTGGAAGCATCGTCACATAACCGATACTCATCCAAGGCAGGTCGGGTTTGCTCCAATAGCGGTTTTTGTCCTTTGGATGCGGAACATAAGGTTCGCCCTTACCAACAAAGGGAAGATTCAGAGGAATGCCAACACCTTCGCGATGCAAACCATCCACATAAGCGGCAGGATTGTCTTGATAAGCTCTATCGATGATAGTACTTACGCCAATGTTACTACTTTGTCCAAGGATATCTTCCACTTTGAGAACACCATATCCACCACGATGCCAGTTGTGGTCTTTCATCTTGCGTCCGTGCATATTGACAATGCCGGGAGCACAGTCAACAGAATTATTCAGCGTAATCTTCCCGTCTTCAAGAGCAACCATAATGCTCGCAGTCTTGAACGTAGAACCCGGTTCCCAAAGGTCACTCACGGCGTTATTCTTCATCTCATAGTATTCGCCGTCCTCGCCACGAGTAAGATTGACAATAGCTTTCACGTCGCCAGTCTTCACTTCCATCACGACGGCAACACCTACCTCGCCATTCACCAACTCTTCCTTCAGCTTGCTGCGAAGGGTACGGTCGGCAAAGTCCTGTATGTTAATGTCGATAGTGGTCAGAAGGTCGTGCCCGTTCTCTGCCTGAGTATCAACGATAGGAACTTGACGATTACGGACAATGATGAAATGCTTCGAGCCGGGTTTGCCACGAAGGATGCTGTCAAAGCTCAACTCCAAACCACATTTGGGCTGACTACTTGTGTCATTATAAAGCTCGCCAATAGTTCTGCTTGCCAATCCGCCATAAGGCTTGAGGCGAAGCAACATTTCGTCTGCATGGAAACCACTCTTGTACATACTTTCTTTCAAGAATGGCAACTCCTTACAAGCGCGGTATTGAACATAAGTGGCCAACTTCGGATAGATGCGCCAAGAGTATTTGCCACGAGCCTTTCCCTGAAGAAGACGTTGGCGGAACCAAGCCGCATCGCGATCAGGGAAGATGCGAGCTAAGCCTTCCACTATGCTATCTAGCTTCTGGACAAATGTTGTGTCGCGATACTCACGAGTCTTCCTTTCGATAGATGAATCGGGATCATGCACGGCGAAGTCCATATAAAGCGCATACTTGGGCACAGTGCCAGAGAGAACTTGACGGTCACAAGAGAGGATGTTTCCGCGATTGGCAGCTATCTTAACTACCTTACTGTTGCGGCCAACCTCTTTCCAATAATCGCTCTCAGGTGGCAACATCGTATAGAGAGCCTTGCCCAGGATATACATTCCTGCAAGGCACATCAGCACGAAGATGACGATGTAGCGTCTTGGAGCTTTATCTTTATTGGCTTGCATAATCGTGGGTTTACTCTTTCACATTGATAATATACGGCGCAACCTTGCTTGGAGTCAGAGTGCTGTCACCTTGTTCGCGAAGCTTTTGCTCGAGTTGGCTTTGACGACAGAGTTGCGTGAGTTCGCTTACTCGAGTTATACTTCTGTAACGCCAATCCTTGAGTTCAGCTTCAAGTTCTGTCTCCTTCATCATCTCAACCTGTGCCTGATAACCATTTGTGATGTAAAGGAAGATGCCGGCCAAGATGAGAAGCAGCATTTTCCATTGGCTGAGGAACCAACGAGGAGCAGCATCAAGCATCTGACGAAGGCCAGCAGCGGTCATCTCATCGACTTCATCGTCGTCGCTGACCAGCGAACGCATCAGCTTTTCCTTGTCGCTGACTTGCTCCTTTTCTTCTTGAACTTCTGGAGTTTCCTGAACTTCCTGAGTTTCTTGCTCCACTTCTTGGAGTTCTTCGAAGTTATCTAATTCTATCTCAGCCATAGTTGGTCGTTAGTTATTCTCTTTTTCTTGCTACGCGAAGCTTTGCCGAACGGCTGCGAGGATTACTCTGTTGCTCCTCTTCACTTGGAGTGATAACGCTTCTGTTGACTGCCTCGAGCGGAGCATTGCTGCGTCCAAAGAGGTCAGTTTCCACTTTTCCCTCGGCATTGCCGGCTTTCACGATGTTCTTCACCATTCGGTCCTCGAGGGAATGATAGGTGAGAATGCTCAATCTGCCTCCTGCCTTGAGGAGTTCTGGAGCAGCATCAAGCATCTGCCTTAAGGCAATCATCTCGCCGTTCACTTCTATTCGGAGTGCCTGAAAGACACGAGCCAAGTCCTTCTTCTCGCGATCGTAACCCATCAAAGGTTTAAGCACTTCCACCAGTTCGGTTGTCGTCGTGATGGGCTTTTGCTGACGTGCCTTGACGATGGCGGAAGCAATGCGGCGACTGTTCTTCAGTTCTCCATAGAGGTAGAGGATGTCCGAGAGTTGCTCTTCGCTATACTCCTCGACAATCTTCTTTGCCGTGAGGCTGGCCTTTTGGTTCATCCTCATGTCGAGAGGAGCGTCGAAACGGAAGCTGAAACCTCGCTCTTCCTCGTCGAAGTGATGACTGCTTACGCCCAAGTCGGCAAGGATTCCGTCCACTTGCTCGTGTCCGTAGTAGAGCATCCAGTTCTTCAGGAAGCGGAAGTTGCTGCGGATGAAAGTGAAGTTTCCTTCGCCTTCCAACTCTTTTGCATTAAGCAAAGCGTCCTCGTCTTGGTCGAAGCTGTAGAGATGTCCTGTGCCTTTCAGCCTTCGGAGAATCTCTCTGCTGTGGCCGCCGCCGCCGAATGTGAGGTCGATATATATGCCTCCAGGCTGTATGTCCAACCCGTCAACCGTTTCCTTCAACAGTACCGGCACATGATATTCCTCACACCTCGCGTACATTACATATTATATTATGTATTATGTGTCGTCGTCCTTCATCATATCCTCCAAGATGCTTGCCACCTCTTCGGGATTGCTGAGGAGTCCTTCAGCTGCCTGACGACTCCAAATCTCAATGGTATCGTCCACTCCGATGAAACGTACATCGCTCTTGATGCCTGCATGTTCCAGATATCTACGAGGGATGAGCATTCTTCCGCCACTATCGAGAATGATGTCCTCGGCATCGGCTGTGAAGAGACGCAAGCCTTGACGCTGATGGCGGTCGAAGTGATTGGTACGAGCCCTGACGGCATCCACTTGAGCATCCCACACACTCTTGGGGTAGAGCACGAGGCAGTTCTCGAAGATGTCGCGACGCAACACAAGAGCCTGCTCCTCTTCTTTTTGCAGAATCTTACGGAAGGCACTGGGCACGAAAACTCGTCCCTTCTCGTCCGTCTTTGCGTCTATGCTACCTGTAAATCTCATTGCGCTATATGCTTTTCTATAGAAAATCTGCTGCAAAGATACACAATTCCCCACAATTCCCCACAAATATTTCAAACTTTTTTTTCTTCATATACAGCAAGTTCCTGTGTATAACTTCATGTTAAGCTAACACAAGGCATGCGCAAAACCCTGTGTACAAAGGACTTTCGGCATATCAAGGCACCCTGTTTTATGTTGTTGAAAACTTTTTTGCACACATTACAAAATTGGTGGGGAAAGATAGCAAAAAAGTAGCCGCTTCGCCATAAAAGACGAAGCGGCTGCCATTAAAATCAATCTCTTTTGCCTTTATTTTACAAAAGGCTGAGGAGTGGAATCATTACTAATTAGCCATGATGTTCAGGACTGCTACGAAGTCGGCAATCGTAATATCACCGTCGCCATTCACGTCGGCATCGCCGGCAATTGCGTCACCAGCCATTGCATTCAGTACAGCCACGCCATCGGCAATGGTTACTTGGCCGTCGAGGTTAACGTCGCCCTTCATGGTGATGACTGCGTGACCATAGTACAAACTGCCGTTAACAACGATGCCCTTCTTGCTGGAATCGAACGTACCACCCTTAGGTTCAGCAATAATCATGCCGTCGCCAAGAGTCAGATTCTTGATATTGAAAATTCTAGAATTTGAATTTATGGGATTGAAAATCATACAACCTTTTTCGAAAATTAGATTAGCATCAAAGCCACCATCGCCAACTGCTTGTTTTCCTGTAAATTCGAACTTCGGGCCATTGAGGTTGCAAATAATGCCATCAACGGGCAAATAGATGCCATAGCCTGAGCTTGATGTCAGTTCGCCCTTGACAGAGCCATTGCCGCTGAATGTAGTAGGTTTCTTAAGATTAAAGACATCTTCGTTGAACTTGAGTTTGTTCTCACCATTGATGGCAATATTCAGTCCTTCTATACCTTTATTCCAGATACCCTCTTGAACGCTGGTATCGTCTACATTGGCATTGGTAATGGTCAGACGCTTCATGTTGGGATCGTACTTGAACGAGCCACCGTCGCGGAGAATATCGTCCTTGTTGTAGCTATTGACATCTATGTCGCAGACTGCCAAGTCGTATTTATCAACCTTCGTGATGACAACGTTCTGAGCGTTGCTACTACCAACCTTAATAGCACCATCATCAACATACGCTTTGAAGGGTTCTACTATAGAAGTGTTTTCGCCAAGGCTGATGGAGTTCCAACTATAAACTCCTTTCTTTAATGTCACCTCCTTACCGGAACTAGACAGATTGATTGCCAACTTACCAGTTGAATCTCCATATGTATCATATTCGACATTGACATTGACATCATTGATTGTGAGTGTCTTACTGTTTCCGTAGAAATAGAGACCGCCTTTGGATCCAGTCAGGTTGAGTGTGCCAGAGCCCTTGATGGTCGTATTGTCTTTGAAATTTGTAGAAGTCCAACCACCTCCATCGGCTTTCAGCTCACAATTATCCGTAACATCAACAATGAGACCATCAACAGAACTCATGATGCAGTTAATGCCTTCGCTGCCTCTATCTATCTTGGCGCCGTTGAGCGTCAGGGTCTTGGTTGAGGGAACATAGCCGACACTCTGTGTGCCGCTGCTGATATACTTGCTACCGACATAGATTGGATTGCTTGCATCATTTACTCGATTGAGTTGTTTGCCGCAGACATATACAGGCAACTTCTCCTTAATAGAGCCGAATACAACTTGACCTTTGGCGATGGCGCCGCCGTTTGTTTCCACGCGCTTATCTGCTTTGTCCCAATAGCAGCCATAGGTTGTGTACCAGAAGTCCATGTTGTCGAGTACCAGATCCCCCACATTTCTGATAGCGCCCTCGTCACCATAGAAATTATAACCATAAATATCACTTGTCTGCTTCTTCAGCGTCAGCACCTCACTAGGATAAGAACTACCGTCACCATAGAAGCCATACATGGCTCCTTTGGCTTGGAAGAAGCCCACCATATCAACGGTGACGTTGGCTGAACCGTACTTCGAGATGCCCATTTTGTTGTTCGAGATAAAACGCAGATCTGCATAGGAAGAGGATGTAAAGGTCGTATTGGATCTGAGCTCTGCAGCATTGGTTACTGATGTAAGGGTGTTGTTGCCAACCGCCGTGATGGTAATGTCACCTGCTCCGGAAGTCGTCTTAATAGCGTTTACTTCATCATCTGTCACTTTTATTGTAACACCATTGAGTGTCAACGTCTTTGAACTGTTGCTGTACGAAACTGTACCAGAGGTGATATACTGATTGCGAATATTCTCATAATTTCTATGATTTACCTGTGTGCCGGCAACATAGACAGGATAGTATGTGAATTGGTTCTTACTAGCAAACCATGTGCCGCTTGCGGGGCCATTGCTTGACGATGCTATTGCATCATTGTAATATACTTTGCCTTCTTTAATCCATGTGTTAACAGACCAAATGTCCATGTTATCGAAAACAATTTGGCCCACATTGACATTTGACCTTCCGCCAAGGAACTTATAGACAGAATTATCGTTGTACTTCTTCAATATCAACTTACAGTTGTTGCCGCCATAGACACCATCTTTGTCGGACGTACATGTTGCTTGGAATTCGGGCATGCATACTTCAAGATTAGTATTGTTGTAGTTGAGATAAACGGGCGTATGAGCAGTAGATTTGATGACCACCGTTCCATCGCTGGTCAATGACGTATTACCATACAAGTCCATCGGATATCCAGCAGAGGAGATTGTACCACCACCGACGAAATTAACAGTCATGTCTCCACGAGTTACAAGATTTGCTCCATCGACATTAACATTGGTAAGTGTTAGCGTTTTTGTCGAGCGGTTGTATTGGGCTGTACCAGATGCTGTAGTAGCACCTGTATTACTTGTACTCAGCGTTGCAGTATAGCTGGTTGGCACATTGAAGCTACCAATGGTGGCAGCACAATAAATATAGGCGGTTTGCGCGGCAGAGCCATTCTGCATCACAGCACCGCCTGAAATCGTTTGTTCTGGCTTAAGTACTGATCCATAAAGACCGATGCCACCGCTGAAGCCTTGAATACCAGCCTTGTCCGAGCCACCTGTTGCCGTAAGTTGACTAAAATTGATATCGAGAGCAGCTTCTGCAGATCTGCCAAACACGGCAACTTCGTTAGCAGATTTAGCTGTGATGCGGTTACCATAAATATAGAGGGGACTGTTAGTGCTTATGGCTCGACCACCATTTGTGGCTTCAAGTGTCACAACGGGAGCCTTAGTATTCTGATAACCCGATAAGTACGTTTTGGCTTTCAAGTATAAAGCAGTATAAGCAGCGCTACTATGAGTTGTAGTAATGGTCGCAGAGCCACTGAAAATTATGGTCAGCCCATCAATGCCACTGCTTATACAGTCACCATTATAAGTGATAACTGTTCCGTCAGTAATTAGCAATTGTTTGCTCGAGGGATAATACTTCACCGAACCACTTGTGATGGCTGAACTGGTAATGTTCGATGCATTAGCATCTGTGACCCTCGTACCACCTACATAAAGGTCGTAATCTTCTGCCCAAGCTTGTGTGCTGCTGAGCAGCGCTGCAAGCGTTAAAACTAGAGTAAATAATTTCTTCATAGTCGTATGTTTTAGGGGTTAAACTTATATATACATTATATATTATTACAGTTTCGCTCTGTAAAGTTACGCTTTTTATATGCAAAAAGGCGACTTCCCTTGTTAATTTTTGTTAACAAGGTTAAAATTTAACATAAAAGTATAAAAAAGTGGATGCTCAGACGTATTCTAGTGTCAGGAGCTTGTCGGGAGAGAAGACAATTTGTGCCGTTTGGAGCAAATCGTCGGGTGTGAGGGCATCGAGACGCTCGAAGAGTTGTTTCTGGGAGAGCGTTTTGCCATAATGAAGGTAACGTTTGCCCATCCCGATTGCCACGTTTTCGAAGTTGTCGTAGGAAATGCCTATCTGGCCTTTCAACTGTCGACGAGCGGCATCGAGCGTACGTTGGGAGAGGGGACTCTGAGTCAAGCGGTCCAACTCCCTGAGTACAAGTTTGTGGCACCGCTTTCTGTCCTTTGCATCGCAGCCATAATAAACGCTCCAAACGCCCGTGTCTGTGTAGGTTGTCTGGTTGCTCTCGACGGTATAAACAAGTCCGTTCCGTTCGCGAAGAGCGAGGTTAAGACGGCTGCTCATGGCAGGTCCGCCAAGCATGTTGCTGAGGAAATACATGTGAAGATGACGGGGATCATTCCCTCCGAAGGAGGGTGCTCCGACAACCACATGAGCCTGATGCGTGGACTTTTCGCGGGTGATATGGGAAAGACCTGCAGTTACGTTGGCAAACTTAACGTGTGTCGTTGGCAAACTTAACGTGTTACGTTGGCCATCGTAACGTGTTATGTTTTTCTCCACAACACGGAGTATTTTTTCGGGCTCCACGTTGCCCAAAACATAAAGGACCATCCTTTCGGGATGATAAAGGCGACGAGCGAAGTTCTGCATGTCGTCGGAACGGAAGGTTCGAAGCGTTTCGGCGTCGCCCAAAATGTTGCGTCCAAGCGGATGGGACGGGAAGATAAGACTCTCGAACTCGTCGTAAATGAGTTCTGCAGGCTGGTCCTGATAACTCTCAATCTCGTCGATGACCACTTCCACTTCGCGGTTCATCTCTTCCTGAGGATAAAGACTGCCCAGAGTTATGTCGAGAAGAAGGTCGATTGCCCTTGAAACGTGTTGTTTCAGGGAAGTGCAATAATAGACCGTCTCCTCTTTGCCCGTGAACGCATTGAGTTCTCCACCCACACTTTCCATTGCGGAAATGACTTGCCGAGCCGAGCGACGATGTGTCCCTTTGAAGGACATGTGCTCGGTGAAATGCGCCATTCCGCTCTCCTGGGGCAGTTCGTGGCGTGTTCCGGCATCAACTGCAACGCCGAGATAGACCACATCTGTCCGTCCGGGAGCGCAGACAAGTCTGAGACCTTGAGGAAGTGTGTAGGTTGTGAACATGTTTTGCAATAAGAAAGCGGGAAGCTTGTTGCTCCCCGCCTTCCCTGATATCTTTGCTAAATGCTTAGTTCTTGAAGAAATCCTTAACGGCCTCATTGGGAACCATCTGCTCGTCGAAAGAGTAGGAACCGGTCTGAGGGTTCTTCACCATCTTGATAACCTTGGTGTATGAACGGCCATCGTTCTTACCCGTCTGAAGGGTTGCGACTGTTTTCTTTGCCATAGTTTAAAATAATTTTGACTACAGACAACAGACCACAGACTACAGATTGTCGGTTGTCGGTTGTCAATTGTCGGTTGTCCTTTTATTTGATTTCCTTATGAACAGTCATCTTCTTCAAGATGGGGTTGTACTTCTTGAGCTCGAGACGCTCTGGAGTATTCTTCCTGTTCTTCGTGGTGATGTAGCGAGATGTACCGGGCAGACCGCTCTGCTTCATCTCGGTGCATTCCAGAATCACCTGGACTCTGTTGCCTTTAACTTTCTTTGCCATTTCGTTACTCCTCCGTTAGATTAACCGATTACACGAATATCCTTCCAATCACAATAACCCTGAGCCACTGCATTCTTCAGAGCGGCGTCGAGTCCTACCTTATTGATGTAGCGCAGACCGGAAGCGCTGATGTTCAGACTGATCCAGCAATCCTCTTCCACATAATAGAATTTCTTGGTGAACAAGTTCACGTCGAAAGTCCTTTTTGTGCGGCGCTTGGAGTGTGACACGTTATTGCCAATCATGGCCTTTTTACCGGTAATTTGACAAATCTTAGACATTTCTAATCTTCTCTTTTTAGTCTATTCCAACTAGACGACTTTTTCCAAACCGGCTGCAAAGGTACGACAATTTTTCATTCCACCAAGTTTTTTCCCTCTTTTTTCTTATATAAAATGTGTTTTTGTGGTTTTTTTCTTATCTTTGCAAACAAAAACATAATCAGATTATGCGTGCCAAGACATTACTGCTTTGCTTCTTTGTGATGCAAACTCTTACGATTTGGGCAGAGGATTACGAAGTTTCTTCTCCCGACGGACACTTGAAAGCAACCGTTTCTCTCGTTGAAGGAAAACTCAGTTATACTGTCACTCGAGACAACAGAACCGTTGTCAGCGAGTCGCCTCTCGGGTTGAAATTCAATACAGCTGACATGTCGGAAGGTCTGGAACTTGTGGAAACAGAGAACGGGACTGTGGATGACTCCTACTCTCTTCCCGTAGGCAAACGCAGCCAATACAGGGATCATTGCAACACACTTTCTGTCACCACTCTGAAAGGAACTTGGAAGATGACGGTCCTTTTCCGCGTCTATGATGACGGCTTTGCTTTCAGATACGTAATCCCAAAGTACAAAGGACACGTATCTGCCTATTTTACCGATGAAGCGAGCCGTATTCGCATCCCTAACATCAATAGTGTTCTGGCTTGTCAGTTCTTGGGAAACAAGGGTAGCAACGACCCCAACTATCCCTACGAAGGCCTTTACACGAAATATACCAACTGGCAAACGCTTCGCGAGACCGGTGATGCGCGATACAACTCCCCTACCCTCGTCTTCAACGGAACCGACTACTTCCTTATCTCGGAAGCAGACTGCCGGAGTTTCTTCTGCACTTCTCTGACCAAAGTTGAAGAGCAGGAAGGCGAGTTCTCCTACAGTTGGACGGGCCAGACGAAAGACTATGCTGAGGACAAAGAACACAGAATCACTTGTGCCTTACCCGCTTATACTCCTTGGAGAATGGTGGTTTGCGGGGACATAAAGGCAATCTTCGAGACCACTATGACTGAGAATCTCTGCCCACCAACCGAGATGACCGACCTGAGTTGGATAAAGCCGGGAGTTGCCGCATGGTATTGGGGTGGCTCGGATGGCGGCAAAAGTGAGATAAGACAGGCTTATGGCGGACTCCGCGAAGGCGAGTGGGCACATTGCGAACTGGCAGCTGATATGGGTTGGCCCTACTACCTCATCGATGCTGGATGGAGCAGTTCCTGGTTCCCAGGCTTCGTGAACGATGCCAACGCAAAAGGCGTGGATTGTCTGCTCTGGCAGAATGCTAACCTTAATAGCAGCCAGGATTTCTCGAACGACAAAATGGACGCGACTTTGAAGAAATGGCAGAGTTGGGGCATCAAGGGCATCAAAGTCGATTTCTGGGAAGACGATTCGAAGGAAAGCATGACGCGAATGGAGAACCTTTATAAGACTGCGGCAAAGTACAAAATGCTCGTCAACCTGCATGGCTGCACGCGTCCTTCGGGCCTCCGACGCACCTATCCGCATATCATGACTCAAGAAGGCATCTTCGGCGGCGAGCAAAACTTCTGGCATTCAAAGAAGAACACCACTCAGCAACACTTAGGCGTGCTCTTCACTCGCAATGTGGTAGGAGCGATGGACTACACTCCTGGCGACTTCGCAACTTGGCGAGGAAGCATCATGACGCAGAGAAGTATGGGGCATCACATGGCTTTGCTGACGCTCTTCGAGAGCGGAATTGTCCATATTGCCGAGTGTCCGCAGAACTTGCAATACTTCATTGGTAGAGACATCATGAAGCGACTTCCAACTGCTTGGGACGAAAGTTTGCTCCTGGAAGGCGATCCGGCGAAGTACGCCACAGTTGCCCGCAAGAAAGGCAGCGATTGGTGGGTGTCGGGCATAAGTGTCAACGAACGCACATGCAGAGTGAAACTCGACTTCCTCGAAGAGGGAACAACCTATACGGCCTACATTTATCGAGACGGGACTTGCCGCTCTGACCTCAAATTCGAAAAGAAACAAGTGACAAAAGGCAGGTATCTCAGCATCAAAGAAATAAGCGAAGGCGGCTTCCTCGTCCAGATATCTCCAGACGACAACCTCGCGGGGCCCCTTGAACGCACAACTTACGAGGCTGAATCTACCAACAATAACCTTTCAGGTGGAGCAAAAGCGAAGGAGTATGACGCTCTTCACGCTTCCGGAGGCAAGTTTGTGGGCGACCTCGGACTTGGTGGTAAGATTCAGTTCAACCGCATCAAAGCCACTCATTCCGGCGATTACATCCTGACCATCTACTACATTTCAAAAGACACTCGCCCTGCCAAACTCTTCGTCAACGATGTGCAGATTGGCGACACCATCTACTATCAGAGCAATGGCGACAACAGTAGTACCTGGAATCCCGAAGGCATGGGTTGGAAGATGTTCCCAATCACCCTGAACGAAGGCTCAAAGAACACCATCACCATTCAAGCGTTCGACGACCTCTGGGCACCTAACTTCGACCGTATCACCATTCATCCCGTCCTCTCCGACGAAGAGGTGACTGGGATTGACCTTAGAGGCCTGAAAGATTTCAAGGACTTGAACAACATTAATTATTATGCCCTCGATGGGCACAAACTGGCTGGTGTTCCTGCAAAGGGAATATACATTCACGACGGAAAGAAAATACTGAAATAATGAGAATTATAGCATTCTGCACACTACTTGGCTGGGCTTGTTTCTGCTCGGCACAGACAGAGAGAGACGCCTGCACAAGTATCATGGTAGGCAAGAACGCTTCGGTGGACGGTTCGGTTATGACGAGCCATACTTGCGACTCGTGGTACAGGACTTGGATGAGCATTGTGCCTGCTGAAGATTATGCAAAAGATACAACGATGACCATCTATGAAGGTCGCATGCATACCGAGCATTCTAAGGACATGAGCGGCGTTAAGGAGAGAGGAACAATTCCTCAAGCCAAGCATACTTACAGGTTCCTCGATACCGCTTACCCTTGCCTGAATGAAAAGCAACTTGCAATGGGCGAAACGACTATCAGTGGTCGCGACACGCTACAAAACGAAAAAGGACTCTTCCTGATTGAGGAACTGCAACGAGTTGCCATGCAACGTTGCACAACGGCTCGAGAAGCAATCACTCTGATGGGCGAGCTCATCAAGAAATACGGCTACGGAGATAGCGGCGAATGCCTTACTGTTGCAGACAAGAACGAAGTTTGGATTTTCGAGGTTTTCGGCGAGGGAAAGAAGAAGATTGGTGGTGTTTGGGCGGCTCAACGCATTCCTGATGACGAAGTTGCGGTAAGTGCGAACATCTGCAGAATTGGCCGAATCGACCTTAGCGACACAGATCATTTCATGGCTTCGGACAATGTTTTTTCCGTCGCAAAACAGTTGAAACTCTGGGACGGAAAGAGTGAATTCTCGTTCTGGAAAGCCTACTCTGGCGGCAACTATTTCGACGAGCCGAAGAACTACAGCGTTCGCGAACTTTTCATCATGCAACAGTTGGCTCCCGATGTCAATTTTACCGATGAAATGGACGATTTACCGCTCTCTGTGAAGCCAAAAGAGAAACTTTCCGTCGAGAGCGTTTCGAAACTTCTCGGCTCATATTACGAAGAAACAGACCTGAGTCTTTCGTGCAAAATAGACTCGCTTGCGAAGGGTAACGGCGAGGTGAAACTGAAAGGGGGAAAGCCTTCGATAAGCAACCCTTGGATGCGTCCTGATGAGATTCGCCGTTATGCAGGACTCCTGAACGATTCCACGATGGCGAACATTCGTACAGTCAGCGTCTCTTGGTGCGCTTATAGTACGGTCATTCAGCTGCGTTCGTGGCTGCCCGACGAAATTGGCGGAGTAGCTTGGATTGCGCTTGATAATCCAGGACAATCGCCCAGATTCCCCATCTTCTCTGGAAATACTGAGTTGCCAATGATGCTTGGAGTGTGCGGACAACATAGGAAAAGGGAAGATGCAGCCCTTTGGCATTACCGCGAAGCAAACCGAATTTCCTCGATGAAATGGGGACAAACGCGCGAATCGATACAGAATGCTCAGCAATATTTCTTTGATAAAGGAACGCGCGAACTGCCTTTCGTTGAGCAAACTTGGCAGCAAACCAACGAGAAAGACAGGGAAACTTTCCTCAATGGATATACTGCAGATTTCTTCAACGCAACTATTGGGCGTTGGGATGATTTGGCAAAGAAGTACTGGAGGCAGTTCTGGTCGGGCTTCTAAGGGTGTGGAAAGTGCTAACAAAACACTTCGAAAAACACAAATCTCCATTTTACAAAAAGTAAGCAATAGCGACAAATTGCTTACTTTTTGACTTTTCCAGAGGTCGCGAGAATCGCATAAATCCACCCTCACCCTACTTTCTCGCCATTTAGAGGCAGTTTTTGGTCATATTTGTTTCGTATTGATACTGAATGAGTTACGATTTCCGATATCAAAAAGAGCACACCAAATTGGCAACTTTAGATAGCAAAAACGGGCCATTTTACCGCAAATTTTGGCATTTTTGACTAAAGAAATCAGCCAACTTCACTAGGGAAAATGCCAAACTTCACTCGTTAAGTCGGCAAACACTCCCTGTTAAGTTGACCAACTACCTTAGCCTAGTTGCCCTATTTGACGCTTTTCAACCATTTCTAACCCGTTTTATAGTCAACACCAAACTATCAAATAGAAAGAAATATAGTGCTTCTACTTCCTTTTTGACACTTGTATTTCTCGCTTTTTTATAGTTTTTGTGGCAATACCACAATGTTAACAAGAAACCCACTTTCCTTGACACTAGGTCGGTTAATAAATGTTAATTTTATAGTTATGTTTGCGCGCACACACCTATGCGAAAGTAAAAAAATGTAAATTTGACCTGCATTATGGGCCTAATCCGGCAGTTTTGACGCTTTTCGCCCCCATTTGTGCTCAAAAACTCGACAAATCAAGAAACAAATAAATTTTAACCAAAAACAAAAACAAACATGAAACAAAAACTCTACTCAATTCTTTTAACAGGCGTTTTCTGCCTGCTTGGAATGAATGCGTGGGCTATGAACACCACAACCATCAATGGAAAAACCTACTATCAGATTAGCACTGCTACTGATCTGCAAGAGTTTTCCGACTTGGTAAACGCTGGCGATTTTACGGCTAATGCTGTTTTAACAACCGACATCGACCTCGCTGATTTATGTTCGATGGAAGGATGGATAGCTATCGGCGACTGGGGCGGGAAAAGCGGAACAGCCAGTGCTTGCTTCAAGGGCCACTTCAACGGCCAAGGCCATACCATTAAAGGTTTCAACGCTACCTCAAGCCATAACTACTATGGTATCTTCGGCGTAATCTCCACAGGTGCGCTTATCGAGAACTTCACCATCTACGGCACAATGAATCTCGGCCACAAGACTGGCGGTGTAGTTGGCTATTCTCGCGATGCCACACCTACTATCCGCAACATTCACAGTTGCCTGAACATTAATGTCACAGAAGCTGAAACATCTGCTCAAAGGCCTGGTGGCATTCTAGGCAGTGCTGTAAATGGCACAACTGTTATCGAAAACTGTACTTACTCTGGCAGTCTCAACGTAGGAGGACACACTGGTAACATTGGCGGCATCGTCGGTTATGTCAACAACAATACAGCAGCCATTGTTAATATCACCAACTGCCTGTTTGACGGCGAGATCCTGAACGGAACGGCAGACGGCCAGTGCGGCGGTATTGTCGGTTACAATAACGCAGGCGTAGTTACCATCAAAAACTGCCTGTCTATCGGTACCATCACCTCTAAAGAAGACAATATCGGTCAGTTCTTTGGCAGGCTCAATGCCAACAACTCTAAGTTTGAAAATTGTTATTATGTAGGCGATTTTGTTAACGGCACTAAAGGTACTGGAACTGCAAGCGGCTCTACACCTGTGAAAGTAACAGCCGCACAGCTCGCAAGTGGCGAAATTTGCTATGCTCTGAATGGTAATCAATCAGAAAACGTCAACTGGTTCCAAACTTTGAATCAAATCATTGCAGACGTGATAACCTATCCTGATGTTCCTTATGTCGCAACCATTAATGGTAACGAAAACGATCCTTATTCTCAGACAGCAAACATCAAGATTGTTAAAAACGGCGAAGATAAGATCAACTTTGTTCTCGAGAACTATGTTGTTATCATCTTAGGACAAACAATTGTAGTTGACGAGATTACTCTGGAAAATGTTCCCGTTACTAAAGGCGAGGATGGTTTGACATACTTTGACCTGGAGAACGGAACGTTTACCATTCCCTATGACAAATTGCCTGAAAACTATCAAGGCTGGGCTACGTCAGGTTTGGTCAGTTTCACTGATATTCCTTTCACACTTCATGGTAAGAGAAACGACACGAAGGTTTATTGCACACTCGATGTTACTGTAACTGCCAGTGCCATGCTTGGAGGCAACAAGGAAGTTTCTCTCACTGTGGGTACAGATGACCTCTATGTTGAAGCATATCCCACGCCTTACGGCACCGATGTCGTTTATTTGAACGGCCACCAGCACTGCGACGGCACCGCTTACGAAGATGTTTCCTATTCCAACAAGAACTCAGGTATGCTTCAGGACGAACACGACTTCGTTGGCGGCTTCTGCACATATTGTGGTGCTCTTGACGTAAGCTACATGACTGCAAACGCCGACGGTTTCTTTGAAATCGCAAACGAGAGTCAACTCAGATGGTTCGCAGCCTATGTTAATCAAGTAAGTGTAGCTGCCAATGCCATATTAGTAGCTGATATCACTCTCACCAAAGCATGGACGAATACCATTGGCACAGGCTCAGGCAATGCAGCACCTGGAGCAACTGCTTATACCGGCACATTCGACGGACAGGGATACAGCATTACTGGCTTCAATGCAGAAGGTGCTGGACATCTCGGTCTCTTTGGTGACGCCAGCGGTGCTACTATCAAGAACTTCAGCATCAGTGGCAACCTTACTGTAACCTCAGGATACGGCGGCGGCGTTGTAGCATGGCCAATCAACACCACCATCGAGAATGTTCACTCCTCATTAGTTGTCAATGTTCCCAATAGTGGCACACACCATATCGGTGGTGTGGTAGGTTCTGCTCGTGGCAACAACACAATCAACAAATGTACTTTCGACGGCTCACTGACAGTGGC
This sequence comes from Bacteroidaceae bacterium, assembly GCA_017548075.1. GTDB lineage: Bacteria > Bacteroidota > Bacteroidia > Bacteroidales > Bacteroidaceae > Physcousia. Next base: position 29,721 of record JAFYNL010000036.1, read on the forward strand.
AGAAGGTAGCACCGACAACTTTGCTGGCATCGCAGCCTATATTACAGGAGGCGACAAGGTTACGAATTGTGGCAACTTTGGAACCGTTACCTTCAAAGACGCTGGCTGTGCAGCCGGTGGTATTGTTGGATATCTTAATAGCACCTCTGCGACCATTCAGAACTGTCTGACCATAGGTACACTTACTTACAACGGTACAGATAGTCCCAAATATGGTGCTGCTATCTTGGGCAGAACAAAAGGCTTCTCTACTGATTTAGTAAAAAACAACTACTGGCTTGAAGGAAGTGCCTACGGAGCTTCGAAGAAAGACGATGGATCAGATCCTCTGGCTGTAGGAAGTGTTACAACAGCTCAACTCGCAAGCGGCGAAGTTGCTTACAAACTCGGCGAAGCATGGTATCAGCTCATCGGCACAGATACTCATCCAGTACTTGACCTGACTTCCCCCAAGGTTTACGAAATTATAGTTACCGCTGCTGGCTATGCTACCTTCGTTCCCACAGAGAACATTCTTGCTATTCCCGAAGGCGTTACCGCTTATGTAGGACAGCAGCATGACACTTATGTACATCTCGAGGAAGTAACAGAACTTCCTGCCGACAACGCTTTCATTCTTAAGGCCAACGAAGGTGCTTACTATTACAACTGCACCAAAGAGGTAAGAACCGTCACCGCAGACAACGACCTCCTCTTCTCCACTACAGACTTAGTAGCTGACGGCACTCAGTATGTAGTAGCTATGGTAGACGGCGAAACCGCATTCTATCAGGTTAATGAAGGTACCACCATCGCAGCTCGCAAGGCATACATCACATGCAGTAGTGGCGTGAAGGCATTCTTCTTCGGCGAAGACGATGCTACAGGTATCAGCAACGTTAACACTAACGCCAACGAGAAGATTTATAACCTTGCTGGCCAACGTCTCAGCAAGACACAGAAGGGCATCAACATTGTTGGTAACAAGAAAGTGCTTTATTAAACTCTAATGTTCGGGTGGATGTAAGAGTCCGCCCGAACATATATAAAAGAAGAACGTTTAACCTTCATAACTTAAAACACATGAAACAAAAACTCTACTCTCTTTTTCTAACTGCCTTGCTTGGCATGTTAGGAATGAATGCGTGGGCCCAAGATCTCAGCACAACCGAGATTGACGGCGCCACCTACTACGAGATTAACGACGGCGATGACCTCTTCGCATTTGCCGAACTGGTAAACACCAGCGAGCAAGGTGCCAATGCCGTTCTGACGGCGGACATCACTCTTCCTGGTACCTGGGATTCTCCCATCGGTATCTCTGGTAAAGCCTACACAGGCATCTTCGACGGCCAAGGACACAAGATTAGTGGCTTCGAAGCAACAAGTAATTCTGACGGCGGCGGCCTCTTTGGTATTACCACTGGTGCCACCATCAAGAACTTCAGTATCTATGGTGTACTTTCTTCAGAATCTGGTACCGGTTCTGGTGTTGTAGGCTATCCTGCAAGCAGCACAATCTACAACATCCACTCTTATCTGGAGATTTATGTACCGGTAGGCGGCGTGCACCATGTAGGCGGCGTTGTAGGCTCAGCTCGTGGCGGCAACACCATCAGCAAATGTACCTTCAGCGGCACCATGAATGTGGCAGCAGGCAGCACCGACAACTTTGCAGGCGTTGTGGCTTACCTTGGAGGCGACAGTGTTTCATTCTGCGCCAACTATGGCACCATCAACTTTGATGATCCAGGTTGCGCCGCTGGCGGTATTGCAGGTTACCTCAATAACGCAGGCTCATACGTAAAGAACTGCTTGAACATGGGCTCAGTTATTTACACAGAATCTGAAGGTACTCCCACTTATGGCGGTGCCTTTGTGGGTCGTCTGAGGACCTACGACACAGCAAAGTTGACAGGAAACTGTTGGCTTGAAGGCAGTGCATATGGTGGAGGCTGCGATGGTGGCTCAGACAAGCTGGCAGCAACATGCTTCACTGAAGATCAACTGTCCACTGGTGAAATTTGCTATCTGCTGAACGACGACCAGTCAGTAATCGGTTGGTACCAAACGATAGGCACAGATGAAAAACCCACACTGGATGCCACTCATGCACAGGTCTACATGAACGGTCGCCTGCATTGTGACGGCACTCTCTATGAAGGAGCTTCCTTCACCAATGAGGAAGTGGATGTTATTCAGGACGAACACAACATTGTCGACGGTTTCTGTTCTTATTGCGGACTTTACGACGAGAACTTCCTGACTCCCAATGCCGACGGCTTCTACGAAATTTCCTCTGCAAAGCAACTCGTTTGGTTTGAACAGAAGGTGAACAAGGGCACTCTTGATGCCAATGCTATTTTGACAGCAGATATCGACTTCGCTGACTTAATGCCAGAAGACGCAGACCCAGACGAAACCGAGGTTGCTTGGACACCTATTGGTGACTGGGGTGCAACTAGAGGAACCGCTAGTGCTGGCTATAAAGGACATTTCGATGGTCAAGGTCATACCATTAAGAACCTTAATGCTACTGCTAAGCAGAACTACTTCGGTGTCTTTGGTGTCATCTCCACAGACTGTCTCATCGAGAACTTTGATGTCTATGGAACATATAAAACCTCCTATCAATACACCGGCGGTGTTGCAGCATACGCTCGCGACGACAGACCCACGATTCGCAACTGCCACAGCTTCGTAAACATTAACAATACTTATGCTGGTGGTAGACAAGGTGGTATCTTGGGCGGAGTCCTTACTACTACCTATAAAACAACCATCGAGAACTGTACCTACTCTGGTACACTCGACGGCAACGATGCAGGTGGTAGTGGTAACTATGGTGGTATCATTGGTTATGTGAACAACAACGGCAATACCGTAGCTGACATTACCAACTGTCTGTTCGACGGCGAAGTTGTCAACAACAACTCTGCTCCTGGCGGCTGTACTTTTGGTGGCTTTGTTGGCTATAGTAACGGTGGCGTAGTAACCATCAAGAACTGTTTGTCTATCGGTCATGTAGAGTCTACTGTTTGGGGTCAGTTCTTTGGCGCAGTTAAGAGCACAAAGTCTTCTCTGCCCAATAGCTACTATATTGGTGAAATCCTCAACGGCTCAGCAAGTACCGTTACCTTGACGGCTACAGAAACAAATACCGACGAACTTGCAAGCGGTCAAATTTGTTGGGCATTGAATGAAGAGTCGTTCATTGATCCCATATGGCATCAACTCATCAACGAACAAAACTATCCTGTGCCTTATGGCAATGAGGGCGTTGTTTATCAAAACAACAATGGACTCTACGAATGCATCGATCCCAACGATCCTACTTCAATAACTTCCTTCATCAACAACATTATTGCAAACGAAACAGAGTTCCTTGAGGACTTAGTAGCTTATCAAGAACTGATTGACGCCTACAAGGAAGAGATTCAGTCTTGGGAAGACATCGAAACTTATGAGGAATTCCTTGCAGTTTATAAAGCTGCTGCTGAGTTGAAGGAAAGCATCAAGACCTCTGCTGCCAACTACGCTAAATATATAGAAGAATGCGAGGCGGCTGCTGCTTATATCGAGGAGAACAACCTCCAAGGTGAGACTACCAACGTTCTGAAGACTTACCTTGATAAAGACAATGCCGTAGAGCCCAATGCAGAAGTTTATCCAAACGGAAGCTATGCTTACATCATTGAGAACCTCAACCTCGACGATGAAGCCATTGCCGCTGAGATTGTCTTCGTGAAGCAAATGCTTGAGGCCGCAGTTTCTGCAGATGGCATCATTCCTGGCAACGAGATTTCACGTCTGTTTACCAACACCTCATTTGCCGAAGCATTCGAGGGATGGACTACAGAGAACGACGGTCCTGCTCTTGCAAACGGTGGAACAGTTGATGTAATGCCAATTGTACGCGGACTTGGAAAGGGCACCTTCAGTGTCTATCAGACAGCTACTAATCTGCCAAACGGCATCTATATGATGACCACCAATGCTATGTTCCGTGCTGGAACCGACATTTATTCTACCTTCTATGCAGGTCAGGTCTTCATGAACGGAACTGTGAACTATGTCATGACTCCTGGCGAAGACGTCGTTCCTGAAGACGAAGCTGAGGATGGCGTTAACTGCCTTACCAGTTCCGACATCCTTTTCGAAGGAGATGAAGTCACAGGCTATGTTCCTAATGGCATGACTGGCTGTTCTTATGCATTCAATGCAGGTCGCTACGAGAACTTCTGTGCAACCGAAATCGCAGATGGAACTCTGACTATTGGTGTACGCAGCCTTGGTACAGGCATGGCAAGCGACTGGCTGCCATTCAGCGATATGCACATCTTCTATCTTGGCACTGCCGAAGAAGCTAATGAAAAACTGACTGAGGTACTGGAAGGCTATGCTAATCGTGCACAAACCATCATAGATTTTGTATGGAGCGATTATGAGGACTTCGCTCAGTATCCCAACTTCTCTGAAGATCTGAAGGATCAACTTCAAGAGGCAATAGATGCTGTGGGAGACGCTACTACTGGCGAGGGTAAGATGAATCTCATCAACATCTTCTCCGACCTCTTCAATCAGATTCATGCTTGCCGCATGGCTTATATCGAAATGCTTGGAGCTGCCAACAATCTGTTTGACGTTCTAACCGCTCTGAATGATGCTGGAATAGTTTCAGATGAAGTTTACAATGAATGGGAATCTGAGGTTACTGGTACTCAAAACAATTACTCGGCTGGAGATGTCACAACCGAAGAGGCTTTGTCTATTGCAGACAAACTGAACAATGCAAATCTGATAGATCTTGACATAGTAGACGGCGCTTATCAACTGGGTTCAGCTGAAGATGTTCAACTCTTCGCCGTCCTTGTGAATAGTGGCTTCAACGTTACAAAGGGTGTTCTGACGAACGATATCGACATGAGCGAAGTTGAGGACATCCAACCTATTGGATCTACAGGTCATCACTTCACAGGTGAGTTCGACGGCAAGAACCACAAGGTTACAGGCTTCGGTCAGTACATCCAAGAAGAAGGCGAAGATGAAGGCTACTACACACTGTCTCTGTCCGGTGATGCTCAGGGATTCTTCGGCTATGCAGAGGGCGCTACCATCAAGAACTTCAGCATCGAAGGTGCTATCGAATACCTTGGCGGCACTGGTGTTGGCGCAATAGGTTGGGCAGCAGGTACCACTCTCTATAATGTTCACTCTGCACTTGACATTGCTATTCCTGTTGTTTCCCATCATGTTGGCGGCGTTTGCGGTCACTTGAGTGAGAACAGTTCAGCAACCAATTGCTCGTTCAGCGGTTCAATCAATGATATCGCAGGCACTAACGACTGTATCGGCGGTATTGGTGCTTACTCCAACAATGGCGTCAAGTACACCAATTGCGCTAACTATGGTACCATCATCTACAAGAATAGTGGTGCTTATGCTGGCGGTATCTGCGGTTATGTGAACAACGACTCCTTCACCGGTATCTTCAACTGCATCAATACTGGTTTGGTTGCCGAGGCTGGCGGCGGACAGTCTGCTGGCGCTCTTGTAGGTCGTCTGCGTAGCCATGCTAACTCTAAGTTCGAAAACAACTACATCCTTAAGGGCAGTGCCACTAAGGCTAGTAACGACAACAATGGAGCAGACGTTCTCCCAGGTGTTCCCTTTGTTACTGCAGAGCAAATGGCAAGCGGCGAAATCTGCTACAAGCTGAATGGCGACCAGAGCGAAATCAACTGGTACCAGACTCTTGGTACAGACGAGTTCCCACTTCTCTTCGACTCGCACAAGACTGTTTATCTATTGGCAGATGGCACTTACTCCAACGAGCAAACCTCCATACAAGATGGTTCTGAGGAGCATCCGTTCGTAGTGAAGTCGGCAGCCGACCTCTCTAACCTGCTTAACAAACTCGTTTCTGGCCGCATGAACTATGTGGTAATGGAAGACGATGTTAATATGGAAGGTGTAACAGATTGGACGCCTCTCTACGACATTCCCGATCAGTCGAATGGCTATCCTTACATTGACTTCGACGGTAAGGGTCATATTATCAGCAACCTCACCTCCAACAGGAGCGGTTCTTATGCTTATTGCGGTGTCTTCGGTGTACTCTGCGGCAATGTTCGTAACCTTGGTGTAGAGAACGCTACCGTAGAATGTGAAGGCGGTACAGGCATCTTGGCCGGCTATCTTGGTCACTCCTCTTATGGTCAACCTTGCTATATTGAGAATGTCTGGGTAACTGGTAAGATAACAGCCAACGGCTATTGCGGTGGTATGTTTGGTAATGTTGCCAACGAAGCCCACATCAAGAACTGCTACGCTAACGTAGAAGTGACTGGTTCTGGCGACCTCACTGGCGGCATCATTGGCCGTGTTCGTGCAGAGGTTGACATGGAGAATGTCTATGCAGCCGGCAGCATCAACCGTGGCGGTGGCATCATCGGCGGAGGCTTCCAGGATGCAACTGATGCAGGCTCTTACAAGAACGTAGCCGTTTGGAACAACACTGAGAAGAACTTCGGTCCTGCTCGCGAAAGCGACGTCCAGAGTGGCATCCTCTACTACGACGGCACCAACTTTGCTGAGCTTCAGGAGAAAGTGGTAGCATGGGATCCTCAGGTTTGGTACTGCGATATGGAGGAAGGCAGCTATCCTATTCTGTCGGCCTTCGATCCTGATGGCATCAACGGCGTGAAGGCAGACGAGAACTACCAGTCCACTGGTATCTATAACCTCGCCGGTCAGCGTCTCCAGAAGATGCAGAAGGGCATCAACATCGTAAACGGCAAAAAGATTATCATCAAGTAATCGAACACCAATACTGATGTAATATTATCGAGGTGGGGACTCTTTCATGGGTCTCCACCTTTGCAATCGAAAATCTTTCGAACAAACATATCATTATGAAAAAGAGTATCAGCTTTATTGCTTTTTTGTTCCTGGCAATCGTAGCTTACGGACAGTCCAATCACTACCTGACAAAGGAGGAAGCTCCCCTCGACACCACTTTCATGGGGCCTCCACCAGCATTCGGTTCGCTCCTTTTCGAGCAGGACTTCCATATGTATCAATATGGTAAAACCCTTCGCAAGACTGAGCGAGGCCAGCAGGCCATCAAGGATGCAAACACCTCGACAGCCAACATCCTCGAGGTCTTCTCTGAGGCCTTCGGCATGGAACTCTCAAAGGAGAAAACGCCTGAAATCTATGCGCTCATCAACCGAATGAAGGAGGATGCCGGAAGCTATGCAACTCGATGCACAAAGAACCTCTACAAACGAATGCGTCCTTATGCGCTTTATAATGAGCCTACTGCAGTTCCAGAGGCTGAGGAAAGTCTTCGCAACAATGGCAGCTATGTGTCTGGTCACAGCGCAATCGGCACCGCAGTAGCAATGGTGCTTGCCACCATCAATCCCGAAAGGCAGAATGAACTCTACAAACGAGGTCTCGACTTCGGAGAGAGTCGCTGGATTGTCGGTTTCCACCATTATAGCGATGTAAAGGCCGGCCAAATGGTTGGAGCACTCGTTCTTCCTGCTTTGCTCAACAATGCCGAGTTCAGAGAGCAGCTCTTCAAGGCCAAAGCCGAGTTTGAGCGCCTGAAAGAATAAGGGAAATAAATCTTCCCAAAGTCCGCACCTCGCCGACTTAGAGAAACAAAAGAAGCCCTCAACATTTGCTGGGGGCTTCTGTGTTTTACTAAGACTATAATTCTGTCGTCTGTTGTCCGTTAGTAGGTCATCATTGGCTTCAGTTCCTTTGCCTGAGCAATCATCTTCTCCACTTCCTTTACAGAAGGAACACGGCGAACAAGATGCTTTGCAGCGTTAGTCTCCAAGAGTTTCTGAGCCAAGTTCTCGGCTACACGATGACGGAATTCCTTTACTGTGTCAACGCCAGCAGCCTCCAGCAATTCAGAGAACTGAGGACCTACACCCTTAATTCGGAAGAGGTCAGCATGATTGGTCCACTTCAGGATGAGCTTCTCGCTGATGCCAGTTGCTTCGGCCAAAGCTGCGCGACCTTTAGGTGCAGCACATTTCTTCAGCAAAGCATCAACTGTTACAATACCAGCCTTGATGAGTTTCGGAGCATAAGCCTCGCCTACACCCTCGATGTCAATAATTTTGTAAGCCATAGTAATTAGGTATTAGGTAGTTAATAAATAGTACGTTACGAGCACAAAGTTAAGGATTTTCAAGCAATGCACAAAAATATTTGCACTTTTTTTTCATTTTTATTCATTCATCGCTTGTTCCCCTAAGTCATGGTTCAGGCGGAAGGAAGAGCTGAACTTCGCTCAACAAAGGACAACTGGAGGCACTATTGACAGTCACTCTGAGGGCTTGAACTTCCTTTTCCGGTAAGCGAAGCAACCGCTGAGGGCCAATTGTGGTGCCTGTTGCAATCCCTTCCCACTCTCCTTCTTTTGTAAGCGCTTCAACTTGGAAACTTTCTATGCGCTGCCCCAATTGGATGGGTTCGCAAAGACGAAGGCGATAGAGCGAGACTGGCTTTTTCAGAGTCATAGTCAGAGTGGCTTCGCGAACATCATCGTCCGTAGCCCAATAAGTCTTTCTGCCGCTCTTCGATACATTGCTTGCAGCAAAGCCTTTCCTTTCGTTTGTCGCCTTCCATGATTTGATGGCTTTTGCCTTCAAAGGACGGCTGAACTCCCTTTGCAAAGCCTCGCCAAAGGCCACCAATCGAGCCGAATCGATAGGATGAACCAGCCCTTCTTTCGTTGGCGGAACATTGAGAATGAGGTTTGCGCCCCTGCCCACAGAAGTATAATAGATGTCCATCAGTTGCTCAACTGTCTTCACCTTGTCATCCTCGCTCTGATGATAGAACCAGCCTGGCCGAATCGAGACATCCACCTCGGCAGGTATCCAATGTGTGCCACCAACATCGCCATGCTGAAGACCATAGTTCTTCGCATTGCCTGGAGCATAGTTGTTACGGTTCAGCGTCGCCCAGTTTGGATCGCCCACAGAACCTTTTTCATTGCCACACCAACGCGCATCAGGACCTCCATCGCTAAAGATGCAAGCCATTGGCTGCCACTGACGAATCAGACTGTCGGTCGTTGCCCAATCATAGTAAGTCTTATTGTCTATGGTACGCTTCTCCCGCAAACCTCCATAGTAGCCGTCGCCGCCATTTGCACCATCCTGCCAGACCTCGAAGATAGGCCCATATCCGATGAGCAATTCCTTCAGCTGACCTCGGAAATAGTCGATATAGGCAGGCGAGCCATAGCGCATATCATGACGGTCCCAAGGCGAGAGATAGACACCGAACTTCAGGCCAGCCCGCTTGGCTTCCGCAGCCAACGAGCCCACTACATCGCCCTTGCCATCGAGCCAAGGGCTGTGAACCACACTATAGTCCGTCAACTGGCTGGGCCAAAGGCAAAAACCATCATGATGCTTAGCCGTCAGCACCACACCCTTCATGCCCGCAGCCTTCAGCACCTCAACCCATTGACGAGGATTGAACTTCGTGGGCATGAACTCATCTGGCGAAGCATCTCCATAGCCCCACTCCACATCCCTGTAAGTGGTCGTCGTAAAGTGGATGAAAGCATACATCTGCATATCATGCCAAGCAAGCTGCCGAGCCGTCGGCACAGGTCCGAATGGAGCCGGAGCATTGGATTTCTTCCCCGCAAAGCTGACATTAAACGCAACCAAGAAAGAGAGGAGGAGAGAGAATTTCTTATTCATTTTTCAGTATCTTTTGTCGTTTCTAATAATAGGAATCCTGCTGCAAAGATACGAAAAAGAATGTTTCAATCACACAAAAAGTCGTCGAAAAATGCAGCAAGATGAAATAGAAACAAACCTTATCCCTTTTTAATCGCAAAGGTTTCCCCGTCGTGCAGTCTAACTACAGGCCAATCTTTGTCGAAAATCTTGACAAAATCATCTGGCTTGTCAGTATGAATAGGAATAATTCCACTAGGTTGAAGCAAGGGAAAAAGTTCTCCGAGGCTCTTCATATCACAATGCCCGCTTGTATGCATATAAAGATAGTCTTTTCCTAATGAGTCGGCAAGTTTTGGGTTATAGGCATCACAATCCTCATTTACATATCCTTTCCACATCGATAGATACTTCTGCTTCTCGCCTGACAGTCGCTCAATCAAATGGTTGAACCTTTCATTTGCAGAAGCGATGAGCACGCATCCCTTTTGCTCCAATAGGTATTGGAATTTGTTCGCCATTCGAAATTCCCCATCTTCGTTATATTGAAGTACTAACGGTTCGTATTCCTCACTATATTTATACATCTGAGATTTACCCCAAATAGGGTCTCGTCCAATTACAATATCCATTATCCGTTTCTGATAACAGCTGACTATGAACGGTCGCCCAACTCTTGATGCAGCATGATACAGAGCAAACAGACGGTCTATATTGGTGGAAGAGAGGTAGACAATATTATTTTTATGCTCTCTGAAAGCTGCTTCGAACTGACGTTGCAACTCATGCTCTGATTGGCTTGTAGCCTCAGGTCGAGCGATGTTGGTCCCTTCGCAAACCACATAATTCACCTGTCCGATATACTTCTTGATGACATTTGGTAGCGTTTTGCTTCTGAATCCATGAGTGCGGAAGTCACCAGTATGGAAAACACTTACGTTATCTGCTGTGATTTTGAAAGCGGATGCATCGAAAGCAGAATGGTCAGCAACGATTGGCATGATGGTGAAAGGGCCGAAGGAGAATTCCACACCTGGAGAAAAGGTGTTCACAGACTTCAATCGTTCTGCCATCTGTTTCTGCTTCTCAACGACTGAGGACAAATGTTTGGAGGCTAATTGTTGAATCTCTCGTCCTACTTTGCTCATATAAATGGGCAAAGATTTAGGCAATTCTGTAATATGCCCAATATGGTCGCCATGATAGTGTGTTATGAGCAATGCACTTTTGGAGAGGTCGCCATGAGTTAGTCTCTCTATCTGTAAGGGTTTCGACTTTTGAGCGCTTTGCAACTGTTCACCATAATCGACAAACAGCCGCCAGCCCTCATGCTCGTATTCTGTAACACAGCCACCTATCTGGTCTGTGCCGCGATGAATAGTTATGGTCATAGAATTAGTTTGTTGCCTTAGTAATTACAAACTCTGCTTTTTTGTTTTTTGACAAAAAGAATGGAATTATATTTAACTTTTTCATGAGTTTATGTAAATAGATACGATCTTTATCCATGTACTCGTCATATTGCTTTTCTCCTTCAAAAACCAATGGAGCAGCTTTAAGTTCATATGATTGTGGTATATTAAAATCACAAAAAAGTTTCTCTTTACATACAGTCCTTAGATAAGTATATCCCTCTAGTACACAGCGAAGCATAGATTCTGGTCTTTTACAATCTTTCTTCTTTAGTTCAAAAATATATACGCTCTTTTCTTGTTCATTAATTGCCAACAAATCTATTTCTCCCTCCTTGTCTTTTAGACGATTTTTTAGAGGTATTTGATAATCTTTAATGATAAGTCCATCGCTAAATGTCCCTTGATTAAAAATCTTTATAGCAATATTCTTTTCTGAATCTTCTTTTCCTTTTCCTAAAGTCCCCTTATGGTGACGATTATATGAACTTTCTCTTATGTGTAACTTTATTTCTGACAATTTTTCTATATTATTCAGGAGCCATTCAGCTATAATCTCTGTATATAACTCATTTTTTCTTGTTTCACCACTATAATTTAGCATGCCCACGTTATAAAAGGACTTCATTTCTTTTGAAGCTTCTTCACACCAATTAATGATTTGTTCTTTAGTATAGTACCTCATGATTCTATTTGTTTTATTGAATTATTATTTCTCGCTACAAAGATAGCTATATTCTCTGATAATTTGATGAAATCATTGATTTTTCAACGACATTCCATTGGTTCTAGTTTTAGGATAACTATTTGTGTGTCTGCGCCATATCTTTTCGGCATATCACCAACAAGTTGTCTGACTCTTGCCAAGGCTTCTGTTTCACTTGCGCTATGCAGGTTTATCAATGCAGCCGATGTGTGAACCAAAGTACACAATCTTCCTGCCATAAAGCCATACTCTACTCTAAACATTCTTACACTCATGATTCTTTCTTATTAATTCTGCATTTTCATTTAATTCTTTACATTCGTCAAATTCAAATTTGGGTTGGCAGAGGGAGCTAATCGCATCCATCTGCTTCCAATATTCTTCCAGTTCTTGTTCCAGGCCTTCCGAACTTAAGGAAACCATTTTACCTAATGACATATTCATTAGATACTTTGCAGCCATCTTGCTTAAACCCATTTCTTCACTAATCCTTCTGACCGCTTCTTCTGGGAACAAAGAACTTTTTATTATTCGGACGAGGTTATCTATTTGAAGACGGCCTTCATCAATCTGGCATTTCAGTTCTTTAAGAATTCTTACTTTGTTTGCGATTGCTTTGCATACTTCATTAAAGTTCTCGTCAAGAAGTTGATAGAAATCTATCTTGGTTATTAGCGTGGATTCCCCACCTTTGTTTCTGATTGTTGTTTCCATATTATATACTCTTTAGTTTTGAACTTTGCTATTATTGATATGTTTCCGTATCAAATATGTTCCCCTTGCTTGTTAGCAGGAATGCCCTACGACAATCCAGGCAAGCATATTGTTCTGTAATGACTGGCCCAGATTCCTGTTGGGTGTGGCCAAAGATTTGATATACATCTGGTATCCTTTCCTGCATATACTGGTGGTCAGAGACATCAGCCCAAACAGGCGATGGATAACTGGCATAGCCCCAACGTGAAACGGAAATATCCATTAGACCATTGAAAACAAAATCGTAAAGACTCTCTTCTGTTATCAGTTTGTCATTGAGAGATTTGCAGATGTCATACACATCATTTGGGTTGGCTTCTGGCATTCTGTACCTTAGCCAACCTATATCTACACCAGCATGAGTGAAGAGGAAATCCTTCTCTTCTGTCCTTATTGTCATAGCTAGTTTGAACAATGACAGATTCTCGCAGAAGAGTTGATGAATCTTCTCAAAGCGTCCTTTGTCTTTACGGCTGCTATTCATGTCCTTGTCAAAGTAATGGATGTCGTGATTGCCCAATAGTAGGGTTACCTTGTCCATATTGGCTTTCTTGAAATCAAGGATTTCCTTGAAATTCGCAAGAGCTTCACTTGGAAGGATTTCCTCGTAATATGTATATGGGTCAAGATAGTCTCCAAGGAAAATCACAGGCAAGTCAGGATACTTCCTTGTGGCTGATATCCAGAACAAACGTCCATGGATGTCAGGTATAATCAACAATATCGGTTTATTCTCTTTTTGTTTCATGTGAGTAATCCTATACGTCATTCCCATTTTTATCAATAAAATGATAATCTCCAAAACGACTAGTCTGCACTCTAGCTTTTCCTTTAATGAAAAAAAGTACATTACTCCATTTACATGGTAGCACCACTTTACCCATTTTATCAATGAAACCCCACTTTCCATTAGAATCCATTATTCCTGCCCATCCTTCGGAGAAAGAGTTGACTCCTTCCCACTGACATGGAATTATAACCTTCCCCGTCTTATCTATAAATCCCCATTTGCCTTCGGAGTCTTGAACACCAGCTAAGCCTTCGCGAAAAACATATGCTCGATTCCATATGCATGGAATTATCATTTTACCAGTTTTGTCAATGTAACCCCATTTGCCATTGATATCTTGTACTCCAACCAAACCTTCATAATAAGCTGAATTAACAAATTTCCACTGATAAGGTATTACCAATTTACCCTTCTGGTCTATGAATCCCCACTTTCCATTAAAGTCTTGTACCCCTGCCAAGCCTTCGGAGAAGAATAAGGCATCTTTCCATTGACAAGGAATCACAACTTTTCCTCTTTGGTCAATGAAACCCCATTTACCATCAGAAACCTGTAGCAATACGATTCGATCATTCATATCATAAAACATATACTTTTCTATTACTCGACTGACTGCGTGAGCTTTCAGGAAAGCTTTGGGATTGCTGACAAGCACGCCCCATACCCTTTCTGCCTCTTCTATAGTGAGGTCTTTGAGGTTGGCAAAAAGTTCATTTTTGTAAGCCTCTACTTGCTCTACATCTCCTCTTTGAATAGAACGTCGAATATGGTTTCTTTCAACAGCCGTGCATCTAAAGCAGTCTTTTAGAATGTCGAGCATCTGTTCCTGATAAGCCAATAAGCCAAAGGTGGGAGCCATTATCTTGTCAAGTTGCACGATTCCTGTTGGCTTCCATTCTTCTTTACCTTCTTTCCGTCGAACATAACTGTCGAACAAATTCATTGTTTCTGGAAAACTGAGAGCATAACGGGCAATCTCGTCATCAAGGTCATTTGGTATCTGCCTCTCTATCTTTTTGTTCAGATAGGGCGAAGGATTAACATCTTGAAACAGGCAACTTCTCACGGAAGCAATATCAAAGTCCTTTTCGTTTGCAACAAGAACTTCTTCAACTCTATTCATAAATTCGCCAAAGCGAGAGCTCTCGATGTCGAACTGGAACTTTGGGGGCTCATCGTTCACGAATCGTTCTGCATGAAGTCCATACTTTATTGGGTCTATCTCCGTTAGTCCTAAGCAATAGCAAATTATGGATGAGGAGACTCCTCCACGAGCCCAATAGTTTATATCTTTCAACGATTGCCTGAAAATCCAGAAGGCCATCAAATAATAATCTACATATACCTCATTGATGATATATGCCAGTTCCCATATAATTCTTCGTTTAGTCAAATCATCAGGTTTTTCTCCATAGCGCCACTTGATGCCTGCTCCAACGAGTCCTTTCAATAAGTCTGTGTGTGTCTTTTCCATATTGTTTGTGTTTTATTGTTCAGTAATATCAATGCCGTTTCTCCAGTCCTTCCGCACCAATCGGCGGAAAGACTTTTTGTTGCTGCAAATCAGACGGATTCGGAGACGAAAGCGCAAGCGGTCGTTCAGTTCATAGAGCCAGCCGTGATTGGTCTCGAAGCACTCTGCCACATTGCGTTCCATATATTCATACTGCTCGGAAGTGAGTTGCTCGCCTGTGCGAAGATTGAGAAGAATGTAGTAATCTATGTGGCCCGTTTGTTGAGGGCGCTCGTGGAGCCAGGTTGAGAAGAGTGTGAGGAACTCTTCGTCGGATTCATCCTCCTGCTTCAGTTCCACAGCTTCGAAGCCGTCATTATCTGCCAGATACTCTACTTCATCGGGGCTGAAGATGCGTTTGTTCTTGACTTTAAGTTGTTCGAGGTACTTACGGAATTCTGTTTTGTTGGTTGCGAGTGTCGATGTTATCATATCTGTATTATTTATAAGTTATTTATTCCCATTACACGAAGTTTTCTGATAGCCTTTTCTCTAATCTGGCGGACTCTTTCTCGACTCAGTTCCAAGCCTTCGCCAATCTCTTCGAGTGTCATTTCCGACTGACCATTAAGGCCGAAGGTTCGTTCAATGATGAGTCTCTCTCGTTCGCCAAGCAAGCTAAGGGCATGATTCATTTCGATTGAAAGGCTTTCGCTGGTCTGATTTACAGGAGTGATAAGTGAATCAGGTGAAGGCAGTTCGTTGAGGAGTCGGCGAGCAAGATGTCTTTGTTCTGCTGCAAGAGCATGAAGAATCCTTTCGCGAATCCACCAAACCGCATAAGTAATGAACTTGAGACCGCGCTTTTCGTCGAACTTCTCGGCTGCCTTTATCAGACCTACATTGCCTTCGTTGATAAGATCGGGCAGAGAGAGCCCTTGGTCCTGGTACTGTCTGGCCACACAAACAACGAAGCGAAGATTGGCTCGAACCAACTTGTCGAGAGCTTTACGATCTCCTTCGTGAATCTTCTTCGAGAGTTCTACTTCCTGTTTCTGAGAAAGGAGAGGTTCGCTACTGATTTCCTGAAGATACTTCTCGAGTGATAGAGTTTTACGTTCTTTCATCATACATTTAATATATTTATAAGAGGGTTTTCAGAATGGTCCCCCATATATATATATCTTTATACGATGAAAAACATTAAAAAAGCGGCATTTTTGCCACTTAATATGCAAAAACGCCGCAGAAGAGAGGTGATTTTAATGTATTTTTTCAAGAACTATTTCTTAATCCAAGGATATCTTCTCAACACTTCCTCCTTTGATATAATAAAATCTTTGTACAAACCATATCCCATTAAACAAGAGATGAAGAATTTACAATTATCAACAGAAGACATATCGTTTTCTAAAACTTGTGTTAAATTTTCACTATATGGTTTGTAATTAGCCAAAAGATACATAAAGTCACATTCTTCTTCAACATTAGGAAGCTTACCATTTACAAAAAGATGTTCCAATCCTTTTACTAATCCCATTTGAAATTTTTGATACAACACTTGTATCATATCTTTTTGAACTTTTAATACCACATCTCTATTAGAAACAAAAGACTCGAAATCTTTCATGTGTTTAGCCAAACCGGCAGAACCTTTTAATGAATTCTCGCCTTGTTTCACTTCAATCAAACACATCTTCACGACTCGTCTTCTATGATCCATGTGTCCCCACTTAAAAGCAATGATATCAGCTCTACCATCAAACGACCTGTCTTCCCATTCTATATCAGCAATAAAGAAATCCGTATCTTCTGCATTCACCGAAAAATTGTTCTCATACGCGACACGTTGTTGAATTTCTTTTTCACCTAATTTCCGAGCAATATTTTCTTCGTACCAATCTATCGCTCGCTTTGCTTTGCATATATATAATTCAAGTCCTTCTATTGTTGGTGTAGGCACAATTATAGGGCTTGCCAATTTTCTGCTTGGTTTGGAAATATATTTATGGTCTAATTCCTTTAGTGACACATCATTATTATTGGGGTCATTAATTGTAAGTAGTTTTCCCCCTCTATAATAGATAATAACACTCTTCCCTCTTAATTCAACATCAAGAGAAGGGTCATGCTTCACCTGTTCTATTATTTCATAGAACTGACCACCTTTGAGAAATTCTTTCAAAAAATCTTCATTTAATTGTCTCATAATATTAATTGTTTTAGTAAAGGTTAAACATATTGTTAATTCTATTTTTCATTTCTTCTCTTAATGATGCTGGCTCCAGTACCTCTACCTTCTCCCCCATTGCGAGCAATTGGCTGACCAGTTCGGGAGTCACACATAATCTGTATGTAAACTCCGCAAATTCTCTATGCTTGGAGCGGCCTTCGGATTGGCTTTTGTGAAACGGAGTTGAGCGGAGATATTCTGCCTGAGTGCCGTAAGCTCGGATTTTGACTTTCTCAACAGGCAAATCCTTATTCATAAAAATGCCGACAACATTTGCGAAATGCTTCTTTGCATCAAAATCCTCAGGTAGTTCAAAACTCGTCTTGAGTACTTTCAAATCGAGAATGCGATCTAAAGCAATAGTGCGAAGAGCACTCTTTTCCTTTATATATCCCAGCAGATACCAACGACGATTGAAGACCTTCAAAGCATAAGGCTGAATATGAAACTCTTGCAGATGTTCCTCTTGCTCGCCTTCATAACGCTGATAGTCAACCTGCAACTCAACATTCTTCTGCATCGCATCAATAATGGAGTTCAGAAATGCCGTTCCAAGAGGAATCTCTTCCAGCAAAACTCTGTCCTTCATACTATTGAAGGTTATAAAGTCCCGGGGAATACTGTATTTCTGAAGCAACCACTTTCCAGGTTTCAGTTTGTCCAACACTTCAGGATTCTTGACGTAATAGACATTACCTTTCGACCTATCACACAGAATGTCGACTCCAAACATCTCTTTGATGCCCTTCCTGTATTCGTGAAAAGAGCGAATAGCAAGTGGCCCATCAAATGCGGGATTGTCCTCCCACATCATACATATGTCTTCAAAAGGAAGAGGATCGCTTGTGAGCAACAAATCCAAAAGCCAAATGTATTTGTAATATGTCTTGCTTATCATATAAAGGTGGCAGCTTTCTCGATTGCAAATATACGATTTCTCTTTTGAAGCTATAAGGACAACGTTTTTATTTTTTTAATTTCTTTTTGTTCTGTAATGCATTCTTTTCCTCACTTGCCAATCGTCTTTCGACCTTCTTCACGTCCTCAGCTGGGGGAAGATTCTCAGGTATAATGCCCCGCTGTACCAATACTTGGCGGACGGCAGCATTGTTGTCAATATGCTCTTGGGTGATAAGTGTTTCGCTATGCAAATCCTTCGATTGTACGTTGACGCTGGTCATTTCGGCTGCGAAATCCTTGGCCTTGATGCTGATGGTTGGCAACGATCATCTTATTGACGTCAATAAAATGATCCATAATAGGCTGACCTACATTGTCACATGCTTCTTTCGCCTTACTAATAACCTTCGTAAAATTCTGCCAAAGACTATATCCAAGTAATACCTGTAAGTCCCTTGCACTCCAACATTCTATGCCATTCACTTCATGTGCAGCGCGTTCATACTCTTCAAAGAGTACTTGTATTTCTTCCCTCTTCATACGTTTCTTTCATTATATGTCCGCAAATTTACGATTTATAATTCTTAATTCAAAATTATTTTTTATAGTATTAGAAAAAAGTTGGCTTTTTATTCGTAAACCGCAATGGAAGTGTTGTAAATTCGCACCCAAAATGAGCGTGCTTTTTTGCGTGCTTTTGGGAGGGAAAAATTTGCAGAAATGAAAAAAATGTTGTACCTTTGTGGAGCTTTTACAAAAGGAAAAACACTACTAACCTTAAAAACAAAAAAACATGGAAAACCAAACTAATCTTATCTCCGATTCATCCGAGGCGATGAACGAGATGCAGGACGTCATCTACCAGGTAGAGGCGTTCCTTAGTGAGAATTATCATTTGCGTCGTAACTTGCTGAGTGGCAAGACGGAACTGGCTCCTGTTGGCGATGAACCAAAGTGGGAACCCGTTACGGCAGAACTCCTGAACTCCATTGTGCGAAAGGCCAAGAAGGCTGGAATCGGAGGCAAGAAGTCTCCAAGACAGGAGATTGAGGAATACATCTGCTCCAACGATGTTCCCGCCTTCAATCCTATTCGCGACTATTTGGAGGCGTTGCCTGAATGGGATGGGAAGAATCATGTGGCCGAACTCTTTGGCCGCCTTCCTGGCATTACAACTGAGCAACTTTCCTGGTGCTCTGTCTGGATGCGTTCTGTCGTAGCTCATTGGATGGGTATGGACCCTCTTCACGGAAACGAGTGTGTGCCTGTTCTCATCGGACCTCAAGGCTGCGGAAAGAGTACTTTCGCAGTCCGACTTCTGCCAGAACATCTTCGTTCCTACTATCTCGACCACATCAACTTCGGCAACAAGTTTGACTGCGAGATGGCCCTCACCCACAATCTCATCGTCAACATCGACGAGTTTGCCAATATGGGACCTTCGCAACAAGCCAAACTCAAACAGACGCTTTCGAAAGTAAGGGTTAACGGACGACCGATTTATGGGAAGTCGCAGGAAGACAGAGTCCGCTATGCGAGCTTCCTTGCTACGACCAACGACCCTCATCCGCTTTGCGATGTGACTGGCTCTCGCCGTTATCTGTGCTTGCGAATCAAGAAAGGTTTGCTCATCGACAACCTTACTCCCATCAATCACGCCCAACTTTATGCTCAGGTCTTGCACGAATTGAGGGAAGAGAAAGTGCCGTATTGGTTCAGTAATGATGAAGTTGCTCGCATCCAGGCTGCCAATCTTCCTTTCCTCAGAACCGATGATATGGAGGGAATCTTGCATCAATGTTTCCGTCTGCCAAACGGAGAAGAAGAGGGAACTTGGTTCACCTGCAAGCAGGTCAGTGAAGCGCTCATGAAGGTCTATCCCTCGATGAAGAGAGGCAATGCCACCAACATCCGCATCGGCCAAACGCTAAAGTATCTTGGCTGCGAGATGAAACACACAAAGATTGGGGCGGCATATAAGTTGATAGAGATTGCGGCCTAAATTAAAAACACTCATCACTCGTCACCTATGCCACTTAAATCGCTGAATCACAGCGAAATACATAGGTGATGAGTTGGTGATGAGTCAAAAACCACTCGTCACCTCCGTTATAGGCTAAAAATCAATAGGTTAGAGGTCATAGGTGATGAGTGACGAGTGTTTTTGCAAAACTATCTACAGGTAATTCTCAAACAACCTTAAGGTAAATCGCCTACGACCCACGTTAACTTTGCCATCGTAACACGTTAAAATCACAAACTACACTAGTAAAGTTTTCTTTCCCGCCTGCATCTGAGCACCAGAGAGAAATTGGTTTTAAATGAGAAGAGCTTTTTTCTCCTCTCTCCCCATTCTGCGAAAATGTTCTCAAAGTCCGCACCTCAGGTTTTAGAACATCTGTCGACCTTCTGAATGCAATAAGTTAACCAATATACCCTTTTCTTGAAAATTGTTCCCAAAGTCCGCACCTCTGCTCCTCTCCCCTCCTTATTTCCTCACAATCACCTCTTAATATCATCCTTCTTACTTCTTACCTCTTACATCCACCCTCTCCCCTCTAGCTTCCTACCTCTCACCACCTTCTCCCCTACCCCTTTTCCCGCTTAAAATCAACAATTATGCCACAAAGGTGCGGACTTCAGGAAGACTTCAACACAAACTTCGTCTTCTTTTACGCAAAATCCTCCCAAAGTCCGCACCTCGCCCAAGCTTCCAAAGGTTCTGGTGCGGAATTTAGGAAGATTTATCTCGACGCTAGTCAACACTTGTCAGCATGAACCCCAAAAGTGCTTCTCAAAACCGAAAAAAATGACGTAAACACCCCACCCTAGCTTCAAGATAACAACTACTTTGGGAAATATCCCGACAAATCAGGTGAAATCTTATCCTTTGGCTTGTCGCCTTAAGAACACTTTAAATAGAATGGCATGAAGCAGGCAAATATCTTCTCAATATTCGCACCAAAATCTTTACAGCTTTTTAAAAAGCACGGCACTCCCCTACCCTATTTAGCCGTTTTGAGCCCCTTTTCGGGCAATCAAACCCACTGATAGACAGAGTCTTCGTACTGTTCAATGATACGCTGAGATTCTGCATCAAGTCCCTGGCCTTCCTTATAGTGTTGCTTCAGGAACTGATGGAGAGCCGCGCGAACCACATTCTGCTTCTCGAACTTCTGGCGGAAAGCAATGTAATCCAATGCGTTACGATCATCTTCAGTGGTAAAGAAGCTGAAGCCCCCGACCTTCTGAATGGTACAAACCTTGCGCATTGGTTTAGCTGCTGGAGTCTCTTGCACAATCTGGTTTCGCACAACCTCATTGCTTGCTAAGGGCTTAGGACTCACATAGTTACGCGTTGCCTCCTCTGCCACTCGACTGATGTTCAAAGATTTCTTCTTAATAGCCATAATCTTATTTCTTATGTTGTTTTGTATTTTCTAACTTGTTTCAGCAAATACCAAAATATATAAAGACTCAAATAGTCACATATTTAGATATTCAAGTATTTACATGCTCCTTTCTCGTTTAAAACGTTCATAGGCAGCATTTGCTATCTGTCCCCACTTAGCCGGAGTCCAACTCTTGGGACGAGCCTTGCGGCCAATCATATACTCAGCCACTCGCATATAGTCGTCGGCCACAGGACTGTTGCTGGCATACTCGAAGAGAGACATCTCGTAAGCCACTGATTCTGTGCAACGTACGCTCTCGCGAACACTAACGGGGAAGAGCGGAGCCTTCACCTGATCTATATCGCTATAGTACTCTTTCACTTCGCGACTGATGCTGCGGTTCCTGTTCCAACGGACCAAAAGATAACCCATGATGGTAACAGGCGAATGAAGCTTAAGATGCACCCTGTCAATATAGTCGAGCAAACGGGGCAGACCTTGCAAACTATAGATGCCAGCTTCGGTCGGAACAATCACGAAGTCGCTGGCTACCAATGCGTTAGTGTTCATCAGCGTCTCGCCTCCAGGAGCACAGTCAATAAAGATATAATCGTACATATCGCGAATCTTGAGGCCGCAATCAGGATCTATCAGATCCAAAAACTCAGCCAAACGATACTCTCGATTGTACATCAACTGCAACTCGGCATTAATATTGCTCATGCTATGGCTGCCAGGCACATAGTCGAGGCCGTCGTAACGAGTATAAATAGGTAAAGGTAGCTTTTCCGCAGCTTCAGCATCGTGCATCCACTCATAAATAGTGCTATCAGCCTCCAAATGAACGGTCTTATCGACGGTATCAGTCAGATTGCATTGCGGATCAGTATCAATAAGCAATACCTTCTTGCCAAGCAACCAAAGCGCAAAGCCCAAATTGACGCAGGTAGTTGTCTTAGCGCAACCGCCTTTATCATGTAAAAGAGAAATAACTTGTGACATATTCTTCAGTCGTTATTGTTATGAATTCCGATGCAAAGATAGGGGTTTTCTAAATAAGATGCAAGAAAATACCCAAATATTTTCACATATTTATATATTTTAGTATTTAAACACAATCCGTATCACACAAAGATTAGCTGATTTACAATACGATACGAAAACGAATAGCAATATAAGTATCTAGATAATCGGAAAGGCGAATATTTAGATATGTTGAAATATATGAAGACACAGGAACACAAAGACATGAGTAGGTATATATTAAAATATTTATATATTAAAGAAAGGATAAGGCAGATATTGAAAGATTTGAATATCTAAATATTTGGGTATGTAAGCATACAAATGTTTGAATAGGGGAAAAGAAAAAACTTGACTGCGTCGACCATTTTGCAAAAAGGTTCCTAAAGTCCGCACCTGAACTGGTAAACATAATCAGGAAAGCGAAAAAGAAAGAAATCATCCTGAAGTCCGCACCAAATGCCATGTTTAAGGGCACCAAATGTTCCAGACTTTCGCACCAGGTCTTCCTTATCTTCGCACAAAAGGAGACGTAATAGGCTCTGTATGAGAAAGTTAGCAGAAGCTATAATCAATATAGCTATATACATTATTTAATTAGAGAGTTCTTTCTAAAATCTGTTTATCACATTATTGAGACTTATATAGATTATAGAAAGCCATAAGTCACTATAAATCAATTTGGTAGCATCTGGTTGGTGCGGACTTTGAGAAGATTTTGTGCGGCGAAAGGGAACAGTAGATGAACAGAGAGGGAAGAGTTGGTGCGGACTTTGAGAACGTTTTTGCAAAAATGGTCGACGAAGTCAAGATTTGATTTAAAAGGAATAATGGAAGGGGACAGATGGTAAGGAATCGATTGATTTCTGTGCTAAGCTATTGAAGAAAAGAAGTGTAGGGCACAGGAAAATTGTAGTGCCAGGCTGTAAGGGAGTAGAGTGCTAGACTATAGGTGGAATGAGGTGTTAGACTGCTGGGAAAGTGAGGTGCAAGGCTATGATATATTGATGTGCAAAGTTATAGGTGGAGTAGGGTGCAAAGATGCGTAATAATGGGGTGCGGGGCTATTGGTGGAGATAAGTGCGATGGTATTGTGAGAGTAGGGTGCAGGTTTTTGGTGGATTAGGGTGCTAGGATGTGGAAAGAGTAGGGTGCGAGCTTGTAGTTGAAATGGGGTGTGAGGTGGTGGTAAGAATAAGGTGAGAGGGTATGGACAGAAAGAAGTGCTAAGTTATGGTTGGAGTGAGGTGCTAGCTTGTGGATGGAGTAGGGTGCGAGGGTGTTGGCTGAAAGAGGTGTTGGTGATGAGATAAAGCGAGGTGCGAATGAAAAAAGAGAACTTGGTGCGAGAGTTTGGAACACTTTATTGATGAAAATAAAATATTTTCTTTAAAAAAATTTGGTGGTTTCGATGAAATCGCTTAAATTTGCAGCGGAAAACATTAAAAAGACGAACATGATAAAGAAAAAAGGGCCGGCTATCGTCAGTTCTGGAAACGAGTTGGTACAGCGGTTTGCGGACAATCGGGACAAGGATATTATTCTCAATCCTGTGAGTTACACGCAGATACGCGGTAACTTCTCTTTGGTGCAGACGAATCTGATGATTGCCATCATTGCTCAACTGCAAGATAGGATACGCGAACAGCTCAGTGTGGGTGAGAGCACTTTCCTGTTCAAGCCAGAGGATTTGTCGGGTAATTTGCTCAACTTCGAGATTCCTCTGAAAGAGCTTGGCATCAATCCCAAAAAGTATGGCGAACTGGAGGCTGCTTGCGATGCTTTGCTTCATGTCGATATGTCCTACAAACGCTATGACGAACACGAGCGTTTGGAGTATAATGTGAAGCAGAACATTTTTCATAGTATTGAGTTTCCGACGGCTGTACTCAATGCTGCTGGCGAGAAGGTTGCCTACAAAGGCGGTCAGCGCAGAAAGGGTGTCATTAAGATTCAAATGGTTGATGAGAGTGCTCGCGAAATCCTGAATCTTCGCAAAGGTTATACCCGACATTTGAGAGGCATCACTCAGCTTTGCCGCAGTCCTCGAACGCCTCGCCTCTACATCTATCTGAGTGCTTGGCGAAAGATAGGCGAGTGTACAGTCAACTACATCGACCTGAAGGAGTTCTTCGGAGTGCTCACTTTCAGCAAGGACCGCAAACGCATAGTTGACAATAAGTACTTCAAGTACGGCGCTTTCCATCGAGATGTGCTCGATCCTGTGCTTCGTGAGATGAAGAAACTCTCGGACGAGGGCCAAATAGAGTTCTGCTTCGAGTACGAACCTGTTTATCCTTATGGCGTTCATCGAGGCGACCCAGACAGCATACATTTCACCATCATCGAAGGCAAGATGGGGCAGGCTCAGCAGCACGAAAACTACTTAGGCAAGATGCGTGCAAAACTCATTACTAGTTACAGGCTTCAGCCGAGTGAATGGGCAAAACTCGAGGACCTCATCTACGATGGTCTCGACCTCAAGGAAGAGTTGGCTCGCATCGACAAACTCGTCGAAGAGAAGCAGCCCGACAATGTTCATGCTTATGTAACGGAGGTGCTTTATCGTTGGTTGAAGGAGCAGCAGAAGTTCAAAGGACAACCTGAGTTTACGGAAGCAGTCGAGGTGAAGGACGAAGAGCCGGATCGTCCTTATGTTCAGCCCATTTATCAAGAGAAGTGGAACCTCTGGATGGAGAAGGCTCGCGAACGTCTTGGCGATGAATTCTACAACACATATATGACTTGTGCCAGCCTTTGGGCTGTTCGCGAAAAGGAGAAACTGGTCTTTGTTTCGGTTCCCAACAAGTTCGTTTCAGAGCAGTGGGAGGAGCGAATCGGCGAGATTATCAGTTACTTCTATAGCGCTTTTGGAGCCGACAAGAAGATGACTTACATTTTCCAAGACCAGTTTTATAAGTAAATGGCGGAGCAGTTAATCATAAAAGGCGAGACAAAGCAGGAGCGATACGAAGCTCTTTTGCCTCAGATAAAGGCTGTGGTTGAAGACGAGCCCGACCTCATTGCCAATATGGCGAATGTTGCGGCTATGCTTCATGAGACTTTCGGCTTCTGGTGGACAGGCTTCTATCGCGTTGTTGATGAGGAGTTGGTGCTAGGTCCGTTTCAAGGTCCGATGGCTTGCACTCGCATCAAGAAGGGTAGGGGAGTCTGCGGAACTGCTTGGCTGAAGGAAGAGACGCAAGTTGTTCCCGATGTCGATAAGTTTCCTGGTCATATTGCTTGCTCGTCGGCCTCAAGAAGCGAGATTGTCGTCCCTGTCTTTCAGGAGGGCAAAGTCGTCGCAGTCCTCGATATCGATAGTGCTCAGCTTGCCACTTTCGACGAGACAGACCGCCAATATCTAGAACGAATCGTACAAATATTATAATGTAATATGAAGAAGCTAACTATCCTGTTCTTTGTGTGCTTGGCAGCCTTTATGAGGGTTCAGGCACAAAATGTTTCGAGCAACGAGTTCGTCAATCCCATTGTTCGAGCCGACTTTCCTGATCCCGATGTCATTCGCGTCGGAACCACTTACTATATGGTAAGTACGACGATGTTCCACTTTCCTGGAGCCACCATTCTCAAGTCGCAAGACCTTGTGAATTGGGAGTATTGTTGTCAGCCTTTGAAGATGTTGCTCGACAACGATAAATACAACCTCAAGAACGGCGAGAATGCTTATGCAAAGGGCATGTGGGCGTCGTCGATGAAGTACCACAATGGCAAGATTTACCTCCTCATCAATGGCAACGATAACAGAGCTTGGCTCCTTTCGGCAGCCGATCCAGAAGGCGATTGGGAGGTGAAACGCCTTTCTCGCAACTACTATGATCCGGGTATGCTCTTCGATGGCGATAAGGTCTATATTGCTTGCGGCTACAACCATATTAATATGTGTGAGTTGGATGCCGATTTCAACTTCATTCGAGAGAAGGAAATTATCGTTCGCGAAAACTCTGGGCTCGAGGGTTGCCACCTTTATAAGATAGGCGAATACTACTATCTCTATTCCACTTATGGCGGCTATCCAAGCGGTCAGGTTGCTTTCCGTTCGAAGAATCCTTTTGGGCCTTTCGAGGAGAAAGTGCTTGTGGAGAAGCGATATGGAAGAGACATCAATACCATCCATCAAGGTGCTCTCTTGCAGGATGTTGCAGGCAATTGGTGGACGGTAATGCAGGAGGATTTGGGTGCTCTTGGTCGCTTCCCCAATCTGTTGCCTGTCACTTGGGAAGATGGTTGGCCTGTAGTGGCTGGCGGCGTAAGACCTCCTGTCACTTTTGTCGATAAAATCAAAGGTCCTGCAAGTTCTGGCGACAAGAATGTCAAGCCTTTGCCCACTTCCGACGACTTCTCTGCTAAGGAGTTGGGAATGCAATGGCAATGGAATCACAATCCTGTCTCTGAGGCTTGGAGCCTTAGTGAGCGTTCAGGTTGGCTGCGACTCAAGACTGTTGGCGTTAATCAGGAACTTCATCAGGCTCAGGGAATGCTTACTCAGCGCATCTTTGCCGATAAGGAGAAGCCCAGCACAGGCACTATTCGACTTGATGTCAGGAAGCTCAAGGAAGGTGATCGGGCAGGCATCTGCATCTTCCAAGACCCTTATGCTCAGCTTTGTGTGGAGAAGACGAAGAAGGGTTATCAGTTGCTTTGGAGGCAGGATAAGGTTCGAAATGCTGGTAGAGGATTTGTGGCAGAAGAAATGAAGCAAACCATCAAGCCAAAGAAGGGAATAGTTTATCTGAGAGGTCTCATTCAGTATGGAGAGAATAAGGCTCGCTTCCAGTATTCTCTCGATGGAAAGACTTGGCAGGCCTTTGGTGGCGAGACGCAGCAGACCTTCAACCTCACGGTCTTTGTAGGTTCTCGCTTTGGCCTTTTCTGCTATGCCACAAAGAAGAACGGCGGTTATGCCGACTTCGATTGGTTTAGCACAGAACCTTAGTTAAGTTCGCAAACGACTGCAGTTAAGTTGCCCAACTTAACACGTTAACTTTGCCAA
Source organism: Bacteroidaceae bacterium (assembly GCA_017548075.1). GTDB lineage: Bacteria > Bacteroidota > Bacteroidia > Bacteroidales > Bacteroidaceae > Physcousia. The sequence goes on from JAFYNL010000036.1 coordinate 57,104, forward strand.
CGTAACTGGGGTTGTTTTGAGACAAGCCACAAAAAAGGGGAAGCCTTCAAAAGCCTCCCCTCTTTTTGTTTACTCAACCTCGTCGCAATAAACGACGCCCATTTTTTTGTAGAGCTTCTTCAACTGAGGCAGACGTTTCTTCCAATCCTCGAAGTCCTTCTGCTCTGGCTTGCACCATTGCACTTCGCTCATGGAAGCCAATCGAGGTAACAACTGATAGAGAGCGTGCTCGGGATAAGCTATATGCTCTGTCCAAAGGTTGGTCTGAACGCCAAGGATGTAGTCGCCTTCCTCTTCGCTCAGCTCTTCAGGAACAAGCGGTTCGAAGCTGTACATCTTCGAGCAGGAGACAACATAACTGTCAGTTGTTCGAGGTGACTTGCTGAGGTCGGCAAGCTGCGGATGGTCGATGTAGGCATAGACATTGGGGCTCATGATGACACGATGCTTCTGCTTGGCAGCTGCGACTCCGCCTTTGGTTCCGCGCCAAGACATCACAATAGCGTCCTCAGTCAGTCCGCCAGCAAGAATCTCGTCCCAACCAATCAGGCTGCGACCCTTTGAAGCGAGGAACTGCTCAATCTCCTGATTGATATAAGACTGGAGTTTGTTCTCGGCACTTCTGCCATCCTGACTACCTCTTTGGTCGCCGCCTTCCACCTTAACATTCTCAGTCGTCAAGCCCAGCTCCTTGATCTTTGCCTGACACTTTGGACATTGCTTCCAGCGGTCTTTCGGACATTCGTCGCCACCAATGTGAATGTAGGGAGAGGGGAAGACATCGCAAAGCTCACCGAAGACGGTCTTCAAGAAGGTCAGCGTCTCAGGATTGCCTCCACAAAGCACTTCGCGCATCACTCCCCAATGAGGAGCAACGGGATACGGGCCACCTGTGCAACCGAGATTCGGGAAGACATGAAGGGCGCTTTGCATGTGTCCGGGCATATCTATTTCAGGGACAACATTGATGTAACGCTCAGCCGCATACTTAACGACTTCGCGACATTCTTCCTGAGTATAGTAGCCGCCATAAGGGATGTTGTCGTAGAGGCGCACTTTTGCTGCGGCGATGATGCTCTTCTCACGCACGCTACCTTTCTTTGCAAGGTCGGGCAGAGCCTTCACTTCGAAGCGCCAGCCCTGGTCTTCCGTCAAGTGCCAATGGAACTGATTGCAGCCATGAAGCGCCATTACATCGAGGAACTGCTTGATGAACTCGACTGAGAAGAAGTGTCGACCGCAATCCAGCAGGACTCCGCGATAAGTGAAGCGAGGCTGGTCGGTAATCTCTACATAAGGCATCATTCCCAAGTCGGGCCTTTCAGGAAGGCATTTGCGAAGCGTCTGGGCACCGCGGAACAGGCCAACAGGTTCGAAGGCAGTCAGCTCAATGCCCTTCTCTGTCACCTTCATGGTGTAGCTTTCTTTCTGTTGCTCAGTCAAAACGACGGGCTTTTTGCTCTTTTTGCCTTTAGGAGCGGTAGGAGAGACGAGACGCAACTGAATCTTGGCGTTCTTGTCATTGGGAGTCAACTGAAGGCTCAAGCCCGTAGCTTCCTTCGTCCATTCCTGCAGGAACTGAGCGATACGAGTGCACTCTGCATTGTTCGCGTCGTAGCTGATGCCCATTCCCTCTTTAAGCATAAAGAGTACCTTCTTGCTCGGGTCTGTCTTCACTTCCTTAGGGAGAGGGATGACGTTGTAATTGACTTCATACAGCTCGTCTGCCGAGACAAAAGAGCTAAAGAAAACAAGAAATGTAGATAATAAAAGGAGTCTTTTCATAGGAAATATAATGTTTTAAGTGATTACTATTCAGTTGGCACGCCACCAAGACTTTGTACTTGAACATCCGAAAGGGCTTCCTTCCAGAAGCGAATCTCAGCAGTTTCGATAGCTTTCTCTTCCCCGTTATCATCGGCAAAGAAGAGGGCACCAGTACTGAGCTGCCAATGTTGTGAGCTGGCAGAAGTGCTTCGTCCAACCTTTGTTCCATCGATATAGACGGCACCATAGTTGTCCTTAACCACAAACATGACTCTATGCCACTTGCCAGGAGTAAGGCTGCCGTTGTAGCCAAGTCCTGCATTATTCAGTCCTACTTGAGCATTCTTAATGAAGAGGCTGCCGTCCTTTCCATTAGTAAGACCATTCTGAAGAAGTGGACTGTAGTCGGTAAGGTCTGTTGCACGAATATCCCACATAACAGAATAGGTGCTCATGCTTGACACTCCGAGGTTGGAAGTCATCATCAAGCTTGAGCCTTTGGGAAGAGCAAGTGCTTTGTTCTCTGCTGTCGGACCTGCCACAACAGAGATATTGGCTTCGGCAATTGTGTTGTATGTTGTTACGCTGCCATTTGAATGTTTGGCTGCTTTGAGGGTGGCAACGCCAGTTCCTGCTAATATATCTGCAGTATTGTCGAATGTCCAAGAGCCTGTTGCTTCGGGAACAGTGACTGGTTCGGGAATCTCGTTTGGATTGACTTTACCGAGTTTCGTTACCTGACCATTGGTGAGAGCCTTATCCCAGAAACGAATCTCAGAGGTTTCTATTTGATGCTCCTCGCCATTCTCATCAGCAAAGAAGAGGACAGCTTTGCCCAGTTGCCAATGTACATCATTAGCAGAAGTGCTTTGACCGATGAGTGTTCCGTCGAGATAAACCTTGATAGCATTGTTTTTAACAACAACGACTACGCGATACCATTTATCATTATCAAGGAAACCATTATAGCCCAAACCATTGGAGTTCAGACCAATTTTTCCGTTACTGATAAAGAGACTTCCGTCCTTGCTGTTCGTGGGATCATTCTGGAAGAGTGGTGTAAAGCCATCAAGCTCTGTAGAATGAATATCCATGAGCAAACTGTAAGTGCTAAGACTGGCAGCTTCAAGGTTGGTAGTCATCAAAAGACTCGAGTTCACGGGAACGACAATAGCTCCGTTTCCTTCAAAAGGACCAGTTACGGGAACAATGCCTAAGTCTTCAAGATCGAAGACATCTACATTGCCTTGGGAATGAGCTGTACCCTGAAGCGTTGCGACTCCTGTTCCAGCCAAGAGATCGTCTGGATTGTCGAAAGTCCACCAGCCAACAGGATCGGGTGCAGGAGCATCGTCGGCAATAGTCTTGAAGGTGGCCGTCAAAGGAACAGACTGATTGTCCCATGAGTCGTAGGCAGTCACTTCGGCAGTATATTCTGTTCCCTCGGCCAAGCCATCAATATTATAGGAAAGCGTTTGTGGCATATCTTTCGTAAGGTAGAACTGAGAGAAGACGAAAGCACTCTTGACTTCAGTTTCGCCTTTAAGGACACGAACTCTATAGCGGAAGACGCATTCATTGTCTCTGGCTTGCGGGAAGGTAATTGTCACATCATTAGGATAAGCGTCGATTTTCAGTTGAGCGCTTTTTGTGAATACAGGAGCGGGAAGTCCGTCTCGAAGAGGAACATTATTAGGATTGTCGTCTGCATCACGAATGTCTGCGTATTCAAACATGCTGCCATCGAAGGGAGCCTTCAGTACCCAGCGATGGTCGGGATCAATCTCCAAGCCGCGATAAGTATCGTAGCGACGTATCTCGATGTCGCCGTTGGGCTGCTCCGTGAGTATCATACCTTCAGTAACGTTCTTGAAGCCTTCAGGATGTATGCCTGCTTCTACTGCACCAGGATTAATCTCGGAATAGGTGATGCTACCAGTATTGATGCCGGTATAGTAATTGTTGCGAGAGCTATTAGGGTTGGCTCCTTGATGGATGCTGCGGGGGTCGCCAAGTGGATAGTGGCTGTGACCGCCGAAGATAACGACTTGCGGGTATTGGTTCAGGACAGGGTTCAGCACCTTCATGGCCCAGGCTGCGCCCTCGATTTCTCCCCAAGAACTGTAACAAGTCCAGCGTGGAGGTACATGAGTGAAGACAAAGATGGGCTTGCCAGGAGCGTCCTCGGCAGCTTGCTTCAGGTAGCGTTTAAGGGTACTAACCACAGTAGAGGGATAGGAGGCCGTACCGTTGCTGGCATTATCGTCGTTGTTGGCAGAACCACGGACGCTTATTGTGATGAAGGGATAGCCTTTGATGAGGACATACTGGTCGAGAGGATAAGATTTGTTCCCGTTGAAGGCCTTCAGACCAGACTTGTAGTTGTTTTGTCCACTACCATTGTAGTTGTCGTGGTTGCCCATCATGAAAAGGAAGTTGTCAACGGGATTAACGAAGTTCTCGCTATTGCCGAAGAGCTGCACAAATTCTGTGTATTGGTTCGTGTCGCCGTGATCGGTAAGGTCGCCAACGACAGCTAAAGCGTCGAGTTTGCTCAAACTTGTCAAATATTGAAGAGAATTTGAAACCTTTTCTGCATATCTTCCGCCATAATTGTTGCCGACATGCGTGTCGGAGATGACTGCGAAAGCGAGTCGAGCCTCTTGCTTGACGGTAATGAGCAACGGATGGAAGTCCTTACTGCGAACTGAGAGAATGGCGGTTCGAACATCGTCGGAAGTGTTTTCTGTCACATTAAGAGTGAGTGTGCTAGCTGCGAAGGAAGCCTCGCACCAATCGGCATTGCTCGTAACTGTTGCGTTTTGATTGGTCTCAACCTCAATGTTATGAGTCTTTGCGACGAATGGAAGAGTTATCACGCCCTCGACAATCTTGTCGGAGGAGAAAGTGGCTGAGCCAGGAGTGGCCAGCGAACTTACGACATAGTTCTGTGCCCAAGTCTGTGGCATCCACAAAGCGGCAAAGAACGAAAGGAGGAGAATATGTTTTTTCATTGTTGTAAATGTCTTAAAAGTCAATATTCATGTTTCAAAGTTCTCTGTTTATGGAATTGCCACCTTGAAGGCCTTCTGAGGCAGTTTCACAAGGTAAACGCCTGTGGCCAAGCGAGTTGTGCGTGGCATTTCCTCGCCTTGAGAGTTGAACAACTGCCATTCAGGACAGCCTTTCACAGAGATTCTTTTGTTCTTTACGCTGATAACTGGACGAACGGCCTGGGTTGTGGCGATTCCTGTCTCTATCTCAACTGGGAAGAACTTCCAGCCTACAATGGACGAGCTTGCATCCGACTCAGGATATGAAAGAGGTTCGCTCTCTATGTAGGCCGAAGCAAGACAACGATTCACGCCATCGTCCTCAACACTTTCCAACTGGAAAGCATCGTCGCCAAGCGAGGTGACTGTGAAGCCAGGAACGCTTCCATCCGCAAGCTTGGTTGCATTGAATTCTCCCATATTTGCGGAGATGTTGCTGATCTGATTGCCTGTAGAACGATTGGTGATGATGATTTTTCCGTCTTCGCCAGCAGTAAGTTTCCATTGCGAATGGATGTCTTCCGTTTCTGTAGGCAGCAGATAAATATAACTGAGATTAATATCCTCAGTCTCAGGGCCAAGGTCGGTCATTGCATATCCATCCATTCCTGTAGCAGCATTGCAGATTCGATACCAATAAGTGGTCTCGTCATTGCTCAACTGCAACTCGGAGTCAAAGTCTTGGGCAATTGCTGACAAAGAGGCCAGCAAAGCTACACCCAAAGAAATTGTTTTGAGCGATTTGTAGGTCATAGTTGCGAGTTTATTATTTATATATAATGTATGTATTTTCGCCACAAAGATACTTAATTTTTCCTTTGTGCCAAAACGAAAGCATGAAAACCTTTGCCTCGGGCAAAGAAAGCATGCTCTTTTTTTATGTGTTCAGCGAAAGACGCAAACAACTGCAGTTAAGTTGGCCAACTTAACACGTTAACTTTGCAATCGTAACGAGTTAAGTTTGCAATCGTAACTGGGGTCGTTTTGAGTCTAGTTAGAGTATCCCTTGTTTTTTAAGTTCGTTGGCGATGTTGCAAAGCTCGTCGTACCATTCCCTTCCAAAGCGTCTGATAAGTGGCTCTCGCAGGAATTCATAGAGGCGAATCTTGCGTTCAGTGCCAAGACGAATGGCTTCTTGACAGATGTTCCAACGATGATAGTTTAGTCCTGTCAGCGTTCCCAACTTCTTTTCGCGAATGGGGTAGAGGTGGCAACTGATAGGTTTCTGTTTCAAGAGGCAACCTTGTGGACCTCTGAAAGCGCAATTGCCGCCTGAAACGATGCTCGTCACCAGTTCTCCTTCAGGGTCTGGATAGCAAACGCCCTGCTTGTCGATGACAGCCTGAGCACCTGCCGAGAGCTTCGGCCAAAGGTCGTCGAGCTGCGCTTCAATGTCCGCGATTTCATTCATCGTGACTGGCGCTCCTGCATCTCCCTCTTCGCAACATTTCCCATGACAACTCTCGATATCGCAACAGAAGTACTCTGTCAGGATATCCGAGTGCAGGATGACGTCGCCGACCTCAATCAGATTACCAAACGATTGGTTCCTGTCCATGCTCGATGAGGTATTCGTTGCACTTTAGGAAATGCCCGTTGCCCATGAAGCCACGCATTGCACTTAGTGGGCTGGGGTGAGCACTTTGCAAAACCAAGTGGCGAGATTGGTCGATGAGAGCAGCCTTTCTGCCTGCCGGAGCACCCCAAAGCATGAAGACGAGGCCAGTTCGACCTCGATTGAGGGCAGCGATGGCGGCATCTGTAAACGTCTCCCAACCCTTGCCACTATGGCTGAAAGCCTGATGTTCGCGAACCGAAAGACAAGTGTTCAAGAGGAAGACGCCCTGCTTTGCCCATCTTGTCAGGTTGCCGCTTTGTGGAATGGGTGCTCCCGTCTCAGCCTTAATCTCCTTGAAGATGTTCTGAAGTGAGGGCGGAAAGGGTATTCCGTCGTTCACGCTGAAGCAAAGTCCATGAGCTTGCCCAGGACCGTGATAGGGGTCTTGACCAAGAATGACGACGCGAACTTTGTCGAAAGGCGTCGTATCGAAAGCGTTGAAGATGAGCCTGCCAGGTGGATAGCAAGTACCCGAAGCATATTCCTGGCGCACAAACTGCGTCAGTTCTTGGAAGTAGGGCTTGTCGAACTCGCCCTGAAGTTGCTGCTTCCAGGAAGGCTCAATCTTGACGTCCATTATTTAATCAAGCACTTTCCAGTCATTTCCTTCGGCTGCTCCAAGCCCATGATGTGCAGGATGCTCGGAGCAACGTCAGCGAGTACGCCGTTCTCTACCTTGACGTCCTTCTTATCAGTTACATAGATGAAGGGCACGGGATTGAGTGAGTGAGCTGTGTTGGGAGTGCCGTCTGGATTGAGAGCATTATCGGCGTTGCCGTGATCGGCGATGATGATGGCTTCGTAGCCTGTTGCCTTTGCTGCCTCGATGACTTCGCCAACACACTTGTCGACGGCTTTCACGGCAGCCTCGATTGCCTCATAAACGCCTGTATGGCCCACCATATCGCCATTTGCGAAGTTGACCACAATGAAGTCGTACTTGTTGAGTTTGATGGCCTCCACCAGCTTGTCCTTCACTTCGTAGGCACTCATTTCAGGTTTGAGGTCGTAAGTCGCAACCTTCGGACTTGCCACGAGGATGCGCTCTTCGCCTTCGTAGGGAGCCTCTCTGCCGCCGTTGAAGAAGAAAGTAACGTGAGCGTACTTCTCCGTTTCGGCTGTGTGGAGTTGCTTCAAGCCCTTGCTGCTGATGTATTCGCCAAGCGTGTTCTCGACGTTCTCCTTCGGGAAGAGGATGTGCACGCCTGTGAAACTTGCGTCGTAAGGTGTCATGCAATAGTACTGCAGGCCTGGAATGGTCTTCATGCCCTGCTCGATCATATCTTGCTGAGTGAGGACGATGGTTAGTTCCTTAGCACGGTCGTTGCGATAGTTGAAGAAGATAACGACGTCGCCTTCCTTGATTGTGCCGTCGATCTTGCTGTTGTTGATGGGTTTGATGAACTCGTCAGTCACGCCTTCGTCGTAGCTTTCCTGCATGGCCTCGATGAGGTCGGTTGCCTGCTTGCCTTCGCCAGAGATAAGGAGGTCGTAGGCAATCTTCACACGCTCCCAACGCTTGTCGCGGTCCATCGCATAGAAGCGACCTATGATGCTGGCAATCTGAGCGTTACCTGCCTCTTCGCACTTAGCGAGGAGCTGCTCAATAAAGCCGATACCGCTCTTCGGGTCGGTATCTCTGCCGTCCATAAAGCAATGAACGTAAGTGTTCTTTACACCATATTCCTTGCCAATCTCGACGAGTTTGAAGAGGTGGTCGAGGCTGGAGTGAACGCCGCCGTTGCTGGTCAAACCCATCAGGTGGACGTTCTTGCCCTGCTGCTTAGCATACTCATAAGCGCTGACGATTTCAGGATTCTTGAGGATGCTGCCGTCTGCACAAGCACGGTTGATTTTCACCAAGTCCTGATAAACGATGCGACCAGCACCAATGTTGAGGTGACCTACCTCGGAGTTACCCATCTGACCGTCGGGCAGACCTACGTTCTCGCCGCTTGCCAAGAGTTGGCTGTGAGGATAGGTTGCATTAATCTTGTCGAGGTTTGGAGTGGGAGTGTTGAAGATGACGTCCCCTTTGCCATGAGCGCCAATGCCCCAGCCATCGAGGATCATCAAAAGAGCTTTCTTTGCCATAATGTATTCTGTTTTAATGTTATTCGTTTCTATCGGGGTGCAAAGTTACGAAGAAAACGAGAGAAATACAAAAGAAAAGTATTTTCTTTTCAATTCTGGGTGCAAAAGTGGTTTTCGACGAAGTCAAAGTCAACGCATCCAGCCTTCTACGGCATAGATTTTCTCGAGGAGTTTCCTTTCGTTCCCCTTCTTGTCCATGAACCAGACCTCTATTCTGGCGGCATAATACTTGCCCCAATCTCCCTCGTAGATGGTGAATTGCTTGCCGTCCACAAGACACGCAAAGTGGTCTGTGCCATTGGTTTGCTGACACGAAGCTCTTGCCAGACGACTCTCAGACAGAGGCAAGTTCTCCGTCACTTCGTAGCATTTCAAATAGATGATGCCTTCGGGTAGTTTGGGGTAGTAGAAAGAGTACTCATAAATGCCGCCTTGAAAGCTGTTTCGAACCTGAAGATAGGTTGTTTCGTCCAACGAATCGACATCCTCCGACAAATCCGTTTTCTCTGCTTTTGGCGTGTAGTGGGGCAGGCCTTCAGGAACGGAATGTTCCATTGCAAAGCAAGTTGGAGCCGATTGCAGGGCAAGGCCTATGAAGCCATCGAAGAGGAACAGGATAAACCCTACGGCAACGGCGAAACAGAACTGCACGATTTTGTCTCTATGCAACAGGAACAAAGTAGCAATAATATAGAGGAGGAAAATCAAAAGAGAATAGCCGCAATAGGTATTCGTCTTATAGGGGTCGACCTCCATAATCTTAAAGAGCTTCACATTCACAAGAACAGAAGCAATGGGGAGAATCGGCCAAAAGTACGAAAGCCCATCGCCCGCCTTGCAAATAACACTAAGAACCTTTTTGAAATAAAATTTCAGGGACTCCATAACGATTTTCTTATAATAATAACGCACAAGAAACCATAATGTTATGCAGGGAAACAATTATTTATGATTAATTAACTATGGAGCAAACGCAAACATAACACGTTACGATGGCTAACGACACACGTTAAGTTGCTCAACGTAACACGTTAAGTTTGGATTTTAACTGAGGGTTGTGGGGCAGCGGCGCTGAGCCTGCGGTTATGGGCGCTTGGTTTGCAGGGGACGGTACTGGATTCCCATGGCGTCAAGGCGTTGCAAATGGGCTTTCAAGCGGGGCAGGAAGTCGTCCCAGTTCTGCTCGTTTCTTGGTGTCCAAGCCTTTTCGGCAAGTGCCAGAGCTCTGGGGAAAACCATCCACTCCAGACGGGCTTCCGTAGGAATTCGCTCGCACCAAATGTTGCCCTGCATGCCCTTGATGAGCTTCAGTTGCTCGGGTGTGAGGTCGACAGGAACGATGTCGCCGTCGTAGATGTGGCGGAGGGTATTGTCGTCCTGAGCATAGTCGAAATAGAGGAAAGTGAAGGGGCAGAGCACGACCTCGTTGCCCATGGATGTTGACTTCTGAGTGACGTCGGGATGGTCGCCTCGCCACCAATGAACGGTAGCCGTTTTGGAGAGTCCGCCCTCGAGTATCTCGTCCCAACCAAGAATGCGACGGCCATGGGCGTTGAAGTACTTCTCCATCTTCTTGGTGAACCAGGCCTGCAACTCGCTGACGTCCTTAAGTCCTTCTTTTTCAATGCGTTTCTTGCACTCCTCGCATTCCGACCAACGACGGCGGTTCACTTCATCGCCACCAATGCTCACATATTCGTAGGGAAAGAGCTGGAAGACTTCGTCGTAGACCTTTTCTGCGAACTGGATGGTGCTTTCTCGACCAAGGCAGAGAGGCTCTACGCCATTCTGAGTGCAGCTGAGCCATTTGTAGCAGTAGCAAGCCGCTCCGTTGTGGCCTGGCATATCTATTTCGGGAATGATGTCGATGCCGCGAACTGCCGCATACTGCACCACATCGCGAATCTCTTCCTGAGAGTAGTAGCCGCCATAAAGCTCGCCATAGCCCTCAACCTCCTTGAAGAACTTCCAAGGGATGAGCATAGCGGGGTTGTTCTCCTTCGAGGCACGCTCGAGGCACTGGCGGTCGTGATAGTTGAAATGGCGCCAAGCAACTGTGTCGGAAGTGAGCCCAGGATAGGCCTTGACTTCCATGCGGAACCCCTCGTTGTCGGAGAGGTGCCAATGGAACTTGTTGAGCTTATAAAGTGCCATTTCATCGAGCAATTTCTTGGTTTCCTCTACGGAAAAGAAGTGGCGAACGGGGTCGAGCATGAGGCCTCGCCAATGGAAATTCGGACTGTCCTTGATGGTGACGGAGGGGATGGAGACTCCCTCTAAACCTCCCCGAGGGGAGGCTGGCAGTAGTTGTCTCAGCGTCGCAATGCCGTTGATGATGCCGCGATAGCTGTGGGCATAGATGCGGATGCTTTTCTTGTCGCTGACAAACTCGTAGCTTTCGTCGTTTTCGTCTGTTCCCGTCAGGCTGAGCTGAATCTTGCCTTTGCCTGCTTTGGTCTTGAAGGAGAAGCCCGTTGTTTGTGTCAGTATCTCCTTCAGATAGTTGGCTGCAGGTTCAAGGCTCGCGTCGTTGTAGCCGATGGTGAAGCCTTTCTTGAGCCAGAATTCGCCCTCTTTCTCGACGACAGAAGTGGGCTTGGGAATGATGTTAACTTCCGCCATTGCCGAACCCAAGCACATAGTCAGGCAAACGGTCCATAAGGTGAGTCTCTTTCTCATAGTATAATAGTTGTTTGTTAGTTTTTATTTGTAAATAGTCTTGCCTTTGGTGACGTAGATGTTTCCCTTTGTGGGGAGCTTAGCCGGCTTGCCATCGAGGTCGTACCAGGTTTCTTTAAGGTTCTTAGAGTCTTTAAAGTCGTTAAGGCCTGTGGGGTCAATATAGGTAAGGATGGCGGAGAAGGCTGGTGCTTCGTCTGTCTTTTGGAAGGTGCCAACGATGGAATAATAAGGGTGTTGTCCATCAAACCTGTAGTATGCATCTTGAGTATATTCTTCCCTTGGAGAATCCTTTGTTACGCTCACATTCTCTAAAATGATGGGCGAGGGCAGAGCGTCTGTAGGACGAATACGGAAAGGCCAACCGGCCTCTATTACATTAATCGGTAAGTATCGTGGCTGAGGATCGTATAACGTTCTTTGTCCTTCCTCGTTTCCTCCATAAATCCCAAGGGGTTCTAAGAATTCAACCTCTGTTCCCTTGCCGAAGATGGTCTCTATGTCGTTGGCATTCAGGGAGAAAGGGAAGCAGACGAACTGCCATTCGTTGTTGGTGAACTGCTTGTTCAGCACTACCTTATTATTATACGCGCGAGGGACAATCTCGTTCTCGGCTGAGTTTTCGTCATAAGTGACGGGCAGGTCGGAAACTTTCCAGGCACGAACCAAATCGACATAGAACTTGCCGTGATTGGCTCCTGCAGTATTGTTGCTTTCCAAGCCGTAGCCGCTCTTGACGCCTATCTCTAGGTCCTCGTTTTCGCCAACTTCAACATCAAGACTCATATCGTTGACTCTACCAGTGGTGGTGTTGGCAGAGAGACCTGCGAAGGTTGCCGTTTCGCCTTCTGTCAGAAGGTTTGCAGGGTATTTGTTCTCCACGCCATAGTATTGAACGCTCGTCTTGTCGCCAGCCTGACCATAAAGGCGAGTGATGCCCAACTTCGAAGCATATTGCCACATTCGAGCACTCACTTGATAGATGCCTGGCTCGAGTTCTTCGGAAGGGATTGTCTGATAGAGGCGAAAGTCGTTGGGAATGACGCTGTTCGAACTTGCCACATAGCCTGCCCACTTCCATTCGAGGTTTGTGCCGTCAGAGACTCCGCCGTAGTTGTCCGTCCAGGCGTTGCTTTTCCAGCCATAGATGGGGCCATTGTTGGCCTCGTTGATGGTGGTCTTGAGGTTCCAGTCGTAGCTGATGCCTTGCGGATTCTTCTCGAAGTCGTAATTGGTCAGGACTTTATCGCAGAAGTCATCTTGGGCAACTGGCTTTCTTGCAAGCTTCTCCACATGGAAGTCATCGACCATGAAGTAACCTGCGCCAGCTTTATCGCTCCCCTGATTGGCACTATTGGTGCGGATGCCAAGCAAGAGGTCGTCGCCATCCTGAAGGGTGATATAGACCACCATCCTTTGCATGTTTTGTGCTGTGGAGGAATTGAAACCGCCAGCATGACGGGCAAAGGTCGTCCTGTAATCAGTATAAGTAATGTTGTCGTAGCCGCTGGCTCCGTTGCGATAGTAAGGCTCCGTCGTCCAGTACTGAACATTGCAGTTGTTGCCTCGCTGATTGTCGGCAAAAAGGCAAGCTGTTCCGTAGAAATCCTTCTCAATCCACATTCGGCAAGTGACCTTGTAGATGCCTGCACCCAACTTCTCTGCGGGAATCTGCTGATAGAGTTTGAGCGGTGTGTTGATGGTCTTGCCAGAAGCGGGTTTGCAGACGTAAGCTTGCTCGCCGTCTTTGTTCTTTGCGGTCTTGTTCATGCTGCGTTGCAAAGTCATTCCTTCAGGCGACTCCATCCAACCTGTTGGCGGCTGAGTGTTCTTTGTGAAGCTCTCCTCGAAAGAGGGATTGGCAAGGACGCGGCTTGTGATATCGACTGAGACGGAGTTCATCACCTCTGGCAACTCTTCGTAGCGCTCGAGGCTGAAGCCGTTCTCCAATTGTTCAATGCAACGGGAAGCGTCAACCTTCTGCACACAGCAGTCGTGCTCGTCGATGGCTTGAATGGCAGCCAAAGCCGTTGTCTCGCCCAAGACCATATAGACGGGCTCCATACGAATGCTGCCGTAAGCGATGTGAGATGCTGAGAGACAGACGGGCACAATGACGTTCTTTGCCTCGCTCTCCTTGGGCGTTACGGCGCGATAGGAGATATTGTACGGCCCTTTCGTCAAGTGCCGCTGAACATCGCCTTCGTTCTTCACCATTCCGTTCACGACATATCTGCCGCAGTTGTGCGAGTCCATCGTATAGGCTCCCCAAGCAATCGGGTCGTCGGCTTCCTTGTTCTTGAGGCAATAGTCCTCAGTCATCACCATTCGGCCAATCATTCTTCGTGCCTCGCGGATGTAAAGTTGTGGAGTGAAGTTCTCGTTGTCCTCGTATTCATCGAGCGGATAGCCCCAAAGGTTGTACTCATCGCGAATGTTCTGAGGCACTCTGGGGTCAGTCCAGAGGATATAAAGGAGGCCTTTTGTGTAGTCCTCGTGGAGTTTGGCGATGGAGTCGCGTTGCTCGTAAGTTGCCTCTGGATAGTCCCAACTGTAGCCAATCATATCGGTTGAGAAAGCGCCATTATTGTTGTTGTCCGTCTTGTAGGCGTTCCATGAATTTGGCCCTGATGAGTCCTTCATATACGACCACTTGATGCAGTCGCCATAGCCGCTCCAGCCTTTCTTCTCCATCCAGCGGAAGAGGAGTTCGTACTTCGATGGGTCGTAGTTGTCGGGCACCTTTGCAGTAATAGAGCGGAAAGGTTTCGTCTTGGTCAAGGTCAGACGATAGTTATAGGCCTGAATGTGATTGTCGCCAGTTCCGTTGGCAGGCATGGGGTCGCTCATAATGCCCCAAAGCAAGCCACTCGAAGGATCACCAGGAACGACGTAAGGATCAACGCCATCGAGGAACTGATGCTTGTTGAGGCATTGCGCTCCGTTCTCAGGCTCGTTGTATTTATTCTTGCCTTCGCGACCAACGGTATAAGTGATGCCAGCCCTCGCCATCAAATCGCCTTCGTAGCTGCAATCCATGAAGATGCGGGCATGAACCGTCCTTTGAGGGGTTTCCTTTGGATTTGTGGCGTCTTCCAAGGTGATGCTCTTCACCTCGTTTCCTTCCTTCTCCGCACTCACGATTCGCCACTGATACCAAATGTCTGTGCTGTCCTTCAAGCCGACTTCCGAGAGGAAACCCTTGAACGTAGCAAGCGCAACTTTGGGCTCGAAGTAGAAGGTTGGAGAAGCCATTCCATAATGCTGACCTATGCGACGATAGAACTCGCGAGCAAAGCCTTTGATGATGCGCCTGTGGCTCGTGCTATCACCAATATCCGTCCAACCCAAGCCGCCAGCCGTCAAGCCGCCAATGCGTTTTGTAGGAGAGATAAGGAGAACGCTCTTACCCTTCACCTTGGCCGTATAAGCCGCCATAATGCCCGCAGGCGTACTGCCATAAACGCAGATGTCGTAAAGCGTTTCTTCTGATGTGGTTGTTTCCTCAGGCTTTGCCTGAATGCTTGATGACAGCAGCAAAGCAACTGCCGAAAGCAAAAATGCTAGAGAATGTCGTGCCATAATTTTAATCCTGAAATGATTATTCTGTTTCTTCTGTGCTCTCCAAAAGCGTTGGTGAGTTGAGCGATTTCTTCTTCTTGTTTTCCTGAGCGCCGTACTTGAGGAGGTTGCGTGCAGCGGTAGTGATGCTGGGCCCTGAAGGAGCAGTAACGACGGTGAGGTCATCGAAAGAGCGACGAGTTTTGTCGAGCAATTCGCCGACTCTGCCGAAGCGTTCTGCAAAGAGTTGTACGCGCTCAACCAGAGTGTTTGCACATTGCATCATCTTTTCCTGATTCTCCACTTGCCGAGTTTGTTTCCAAGTGAGTTCGAGCACACGCAAAGTCATATAGAGCGACTGGCTGCCAGAGATGACGACACCTTGGTCGTAAGCATCCTTCCAAAGGGTTGTGTCGCTTTGCAGAGCCAGTTGCAGAGCGCTTTCCTGAAAGACATACATCAAGACGAAATCGAGCCTGCCCTTATCACTCTTTGCATAGCGGAAGTACTGCTTCTGTGCCAACTCGCGGACGTGCTGCCTCATACTGGCAAGGTGGCGACGAAGAGCTTCACTCCGAGCATCTTCATCCTCCGCATTCATGTAATCAACGAAAGCTGTGAAGGACATCTTGCTGTCGATGATAACGTCTCTACCATCAGGGAAATGCAGGACGGCATCTGGAATCATCCGACGTCCTTCCTCGCTGGTGATGGGACGCCCTTGAGCATCTCGCATCGTTTCCTGAGTGTCGTATTGCAAGCCGCGCTCCAGTTCCATTTGCTCAAGGATTTGAGTCAACTTGAGTTCGCCGAAGTTTCCCTGTACTTTGTTCTGTCCAGTCAGCGCCTGAGCAATGCGTTCCGTCTGCTCGCCCATAGCCCGTTCGCGCTCCATATTTATCTGAATGGCAGCCTTCAACTGACGCAAGGAATCGTCGTGGTCTCTCTGCATCTTTTCCGTTTGTGTCCGCATTTGCTGAAGGTCTTGCTGAAGCGGATTGAGAATCTTGGCGAGTTGCTCGCTATTGACGGCTGAAAGCTCTACTGCACGCTCTTTGAGGACGCGCTCCGAAGTGGTGCTCATCTGCTCTCGAAGCAAAGCCATTTGTTGCGCCATTTGTTGCTGCTGAGCTTCCTGCTGCGTTCGTATCTGTTGCTGCTGCGACTCTTGCAGAGCCTTCATTTGCTGGCGGAAAGTCTCTTGCTGATCGTGCATCTGTTGCTCAGTAGAAGCGTTTCGCTCCTTAGCAGCCAGCACCCTAGAGTGCATGGCAAAATAAACTCCCACAGCCCCTATTGCAATGCCGATGAGAAGGAATAAAAGATAATAAAGTTCCATAAAACTATGCACTATGAATTATGAACTATGAACTCTTTTGCAGGTCGTTGTCGATGAAGGCGATGAGGCGTTCTACGGCTTCTTCCTCTGGAATGTTCTTCTCGATGCACTCTTTGTTCTTGTAGAGCGAGACTTTGCCTCGAGCTGCACCCACGTAACCATAGTCGGCATCGGCCATTTCGCCTGGGCCGTTCACAATGCAACCCATGATGCCAATCTTGAGGGTACGATAGCGAGCATCTGTCTTGGCTTTCTCCTCGACGGCGGCTTTGATGCGACGAATGGTGTCCTGCAAGTCGTAGAGCGTACGTCCGCAACCTGGACAGGAAATGTATTCCGTCTTGTGCATCTGTACTCGAGCCGCCTGCAAAATGCTTTGTGCCACAGGAATCTCGCATTCAGGTTCTTCGCTGAGGCTGACACGAATGGTATCGCCAATGCCGTCGATGAGCAGAGCCCCAATTCCAACGGCACTCTTCAGCCTGCCGTCTTCGCCTTCGCCAGCTTCTGTAACGCCCAAGTGCAGAGGATAATCCATCCCCTCTTTCTCCATCTGTTGACAGAGAAGTCGAACGCTCTGAACCATGATGACTGTGTTCGAAGCCTTGATGCTCACAACCACATCGCGGAACTTCTCGCGCTCGGCTATGCGAAGGAACTCCATACAGCTCTCCACAATGCCTTCGGGCGTATCGCCATAGCGACTCATGATGCGGTCTGAAAGGCTGCCATGATTCACACCAATGCGGATGGCAGTCCCATGCTCGCGACAGATATTGAGGAAGCGGCAGAAGCGTTCATCCAGTCGGGCAAGCTCCTGCTGGTACTCCTCGTCCGTATATTCCAAAGTCTTGAACTGGCGGGCCGGATCGACATAATTGCCTGGATTGATGCGCACTTTCTCCACAATCGTCGCAGCCACATCGGCCACATTGGGATTGAAGTGAACGTCGGCACAAAGAGGAATGTCGCCATAGCCTCGAGCCGCAAGCCCAGCCTTGATGTTTCGCAGATTCTCGGCTTCGCGAGTGCCTTGAGTGGTGAGTCGAACCAACTGCCCACCTGCCTCGATGATGCGAATGGCTTGCTCTATGCAGCCCTCAGTATCGAGGGTGGAGCAAGTGGTCATGCTCTGCACAGCCACCCTGTTTTCGCCACCAATGCGCAGCTTGCCAATCTTAACTTCGTGCGTCTTTCGTCTCATTTCAGTTTGTCTTGAAGTTGTATTTCACCTCCTTCAGTTCCGCATTTGCCTTGACAATCTTGTCCTTGAGGCCCTGCTTGTAGTCGCGGAGCTTCTTGGCGAGTTCTTCGTCGCTCAAGGCAAGCATTTCTGCTGCGAGGATAGCGGCATTCTGAGCACCATTCACGCCAACGGTTGCAACGGGGATTCCAGGAGGCATCTGGATGATGCTGAGCATGGCATCGAGTCCGTCGAGCATTCCCTTGATGGGGACTCCAATGACGGGCAGAGTAGTGCTTGCAGCCACAACGCCAGGCAGAGCCGCAGCCATTCCTGCTCCTGCAATGATGACCTTCAGTCCTCGCTCTTCAGCAGAACGGGCAAAGGCTTCAACTTCCTGAGGCGTACGATGTGCGGAGAAGGCGTTCATCTCGAAATAAATGCCCATTTCATCGAGAAATTTGGCTGCTTTCTCCATAACGGGCAGGTCGCTTGTGCTGCCCATGATAATGCTTACGATAGGTTTCATAATTTATTTATCATTTAATCATTTTCTATTCAGGTACTCCCCCGGGGGAGCGGAAAGGGGGCCTACATTAGTATTGTTCCAACTATGCCGCAGATGATGCCGATGAGGGTGCCGCCAAGCACTTGCCCAAGGGTGTGCTGACGAAGTATCATTCGGCTGGTCATCACGCAACCTGCCACGAAAATTGCCAGCGAGAGCCACCAAATGGGATTGAAGCCGAAGATGGCCGAATAGGCGATTATAGCGCCGATTACACCACCTGCTCCTGCCGAGTGCGTACTGACTTTCCACCAGATGTTCACCACGATGCAGGTGCATTGAATGAGCAGCGAAATGCCGACGATTGCCATCAGGAAATGTGGCATGTGAGTGACGGCGAAGATGTGCATCAGACAGAGGTAGCAACAGATGTTTATGATGTAGGGAACGGCGCGTTTGTGGCGTTTGCGAAGCTCGAAAGCGCTCCAGCCATGAAGTCTGCGATAGATGTAGATGCCGAGTGCCGGCAGGCAGAAAGTGAAGACATAGACGAGTGCAAGAATCCAGAGTTTGAAGCTCCATGGAAAGAGATTCAAGTAGGTGAAACTCAGCAAGATGACCGTTCCCACTGTGGGATAGTACGACGGACGGAAGATGGCCGAGAAGATGCGTGCTATGATAAGGACACTTTTCATTTGCGGGGTCTATTTTCTCATTCTTGCTATGGGTATTCCCATCAGTTCCCTGTATTTTGCTACTGTTCTGCGAGCTATGCTGAAGCCGTCGGCATGGAGCATTTGTGTGAGGCGTTCGTCGCTCAGCGGTTGCCGCTTGTCTTCCTGCTCAATGTAGCGTCGCAGAGCCGCCATCACCTGTCTGGCAGTCACATCGTCGCCCTCGTCGTTCTGCGTGGCTTTGTGGGTGAAGAACCACTTCAGCGGGAATGTTCCGTAGGAAGTTTCTACGTACTTGCTGTTCGCAGCTCGGCTGATGGTACTGATGTCGTAGCCCGTCGCCTCTGCCACATCGTCCAGTTTCATAGGCCGCAGCAATGTCTCGTCGCCTTCCTGGAAGAACGGCTTCTGCAGTCTGACAATGGCCTGCATGGTGCGCATCATCGTCTCAGAGCGTTGCTGCAGGGCGTTGATGAACATCTGTCCGCGCTCCACATACTGACGGACGAAGGCGTCCTGCTGCCCTTCCACATCGGGACTGATGATGAGCGAAGGCTGGTTGCCGCGACTCAAAGTGACGGTAATCGTGCCGTTCTCGTCCGTATCCACATAGAAGTCGGGCTGGATGCTTTGGGCGCGATCAGCACTCTTGGCGCCAAGCGTTCCTCCAGGCCTCGGATTGAGCTTCAGAATCTCGCGTTGCAGCTGCTCGGCTTGAGCATGACTGATGTGCAGTCGCCCTTCAATTCTCGACCAGCGCTTGTGGATGAAGTCGTCGAAACACTTGTCCAGCAGCTTTTCGAGCAACTCTTTGTGCGGATTGTCCTCGTCCCTTCTCACCTGAATGAGCAGGCATTCCTGCAGCGAACGGGCTCCAATGCCAGGCGGGTCGAACTGCTGAAGGACCTGCAGCACCTTTTCCAGCTCCTCCGCGTTCGTATCGAGGTTCTGATAAATCTCAGCCTCGTCGGCAAGGATGGTGAGCGATTTCTTCAAGAGGCCGTCCTCGTCGAGCGACCCGATGAGGTATTCCATCAGCTCCTTCTCGTGGTCCGAGAGGTCGAAATCCGCCATCTGCTCGCGCAACTGGTCGGTCAGCGAAAGCGTATCGTCGTAGGCCATGAACTCAGCCGCATTGTTGCTGTGGCTCGCCCCCGTCAGGAAGTCAGGAATGTCCTCCTCGCTCCTGTAGTCGTAGGAAGCGTCCCCAGCCGTCGCATCGTTGTAGGAATCATCCGCCTCTCCGTTGTCCGTGGTCAATTCTCCGTTGTCTGTAGTCTGTTGTCCGTTGTCCTTTTTTTCCAGCCACGGGTTCTCCAGGCACTCCAGCTCCACGCGATGCTGCAGGCTTTCCACAGGCATTTCCATCAGCCTGACGAGCATGACCTGCTGAGGCAACAACTGTTGCGTTTGCACCTGTTGCTGCGTCTGTTCCTGCGTCTGTACGTTTCTCTGAATCATCGTTTCGCGTACAAATTTACGAAGAACTCCGCAAACCACAAAAGAAAAACTCATTTTTCTTTTAATTTCCCGCCAGAAGATAAAGATGGGAAGCCTTGGAGATTTAACTCGCAAATTGCCTGACAGAAATAAATAGTTAAAGAAAATGTAAGGATTTTGGATGTGAATATTTGAATATTTTCAATGACTGTTTCGTTGGTCATTTTACGTGTTACGATGGCAAACGTAACATGTTATGTTGACCATTTTAACATGTTAAGTCTGCCGTTTTCACTGCATGTCTTCACCGACGAAGCACAGACAATGAACCGCTTGCCTAACATTCTATTAGAAATGTAAAGACTTTTTACGACAAATAATATAGGACTATTTCCCTGGCATAAGGGGGGGGGGGAAGGTTGCAGGTTACACAATTATGTAACCGAAAACACATACCCTATCTCACACATTTTATATCTATTATTATTTATAATAATAGAATTACTTCTCTATAGTATGGTCACACTTTTTGGTTACAGATACCTGTATACCTTGTTGCTCGAAAATGCCATTTTTGGTCACTTTTGTTTTCTTCGTTCTCAACCTTCAACGAGGACACCCTCAGAAATGCCCCTAAAATGCCCCAGAATCGATTTTCTCCCCTTGGGTGGATACATTACTCCCGACCCGAGAAACGCGCTCAGAGGTGCCTTAAAATGCGAAATAGAATTTCTATTAAGTCCAAAGGACTTAAAATCTCTTTTTCTCGCAATTCTTGGGAGTAATGATTGGACAATTGGACACTTTGGACAAATTGGACAAGCACAAAAGAGCCACATACACAAAATCCTATATAATATTACTAATTACATTTAGTTAATATAATATATTATATATAGTGAGTGTCTCTCTCTTGGAAACAGTTGTCCAATTTGTCCAATTTGTCCAAAAGTATTTACACTTCGAACACGTAGCCGAAACCTTGTCTGCTGACAATATAATTGGCATAAGGGCCGAGCTTCTTGCGGAGACGAGTGATGTGGACGTCGATTGTGCGGTCTGTTACGACGACATCTGCCCAAATGGTGTCCATAAGTTGCTGACGTGAAAGCACTTGGCCTCTATTGGAGAGAAGCAGTTGAAGCAAGTCGAACTCTGTGCGAGTAAGGCTGACTGGATTGCCGTCGATGGTGACTGACTTGCGTCCGAGATTCACTTGCAGCCCTTGAAAAGAGAGGACGCGCTTGCCCAGACGGGCTTCCACGACGTTCATCACATAGTCGCCCAGTCTTTCGCATTCGGCGATAATGTCGCTGTAGATGGAGCCAAGCGTGTATGAATATTCGTGACTGTCCGCAGTTTCTCGGATACTTTCGGCTTTAAGCTGGTCGCGAAGGGCATTGAGTTCTCGCTCTATCTCGACAGAGGTCTCGATGGTGAGGCTGTCTCTTCGTCCGCTTACGACGACCATCATTTGCGTGAGAGCCTCGCCAGCCAACTGCATCATTTCGTGCAAATGAGTATATTGCTGAGGAATGAAGTCCTCGCGACTCTCTCTGCGATGCTGGATGAGACGGGCTATCTTGTAGCAGGAGTCACCAATGGATTCCAGTTCACCTATTTCGCGAAGCATGTTTCGAATCTTTGCCTTCGTCTCGTCGGACAGGTGTTCGTTGCTGACTTCATCAAGATAGTTGGCAATCTCAATCTCCATATTGTCCGCTATCTCCTCGTACTTTTCGATGCGCTCAAACTGTCCTTCGAACTCTTTCTTGTCCTTTTCATCGAGAAGAACTCGGGCTATTCCGAACATTCGCTGCATACGTTCTGCAAAGTGAACAATCTCTTTTTGTGCCTGAAGCACGGAGATTTCGGGAGTTGCCATCAGTCCCTTGTCGATGTACTGCAGGCGACTGACGTTCTTTTCCTGCTTCTTGTCCTTGATGACCCACTTTACGAAGCGCTCTATCTGCGGAATGAAGCCGATGAGCAGCGAGGTGTTGATGAGATTGAAACAGGTGTGGAAGGTAGCGAGAACGACGCTCAGATTGTTGCCTGCGAGGGAGCAGATGAAGTTGACAAACGGATGGAAGAAGCAAAGAACCCAGCAAACGCCAAAGATATTAAAGAACATGTGGGCGAAGGCTGCTCGACGGGCTTGCGTAGAGGCAGTAAGTGCTGCGAGATTCGATGTGACGGTTGTGCCGATATTCTCGCCCATCACAAGCGCGATGCCTTGATGAATGGGCATTGCACCTGAGGAACAAAGCACCATTGTAATCGCCATGACTGCTGCTGATGACTGCACACACATCGTCAGAACGCCGCCGATAAGCAGGAAGACTAAGGTCGTGACGATACTATCAGGGTCGAACGAGCTGAAGAAACCTATCACAGCTTCGTTCTCGCCAAGATTCATGTCGGCTCCTGTCTGACGCAAAGTTCCCAATCCAAGAAAGAGGAAAGCAATGCCGAAGAAGAAGTATCCGGCTGTCTCGTGCTTCTTCTTGTAAATGAGCAACATGGCGAGAATGAACAAAGGCCACACGAAATTGGCAATGTTGAACGATGCTTCGCCCGCCATAATCCAGGCTGTAAGCGTCGTGCCTATGTTTGCACCCATGATGATGCTGATGGCCTGCCCCAAAGTGAGCAAGGAGGCATTGACGAAGGAAACGGTCATAACCGTCGTCGCCGTTGAACTCTGTACCGCAGCCGTCACGCCCATTCCCGTCAGCATACCTGTGAAGCGGTTGGTTGTCATTCGGGCCAAGACGTGCCTCAACTTCGGTCCAGCCATCTTCTGCAACGCATCGCTCATCGTCTTCATGCCGAAGATGAGAAGCGCAAGCGAACCAAGCAGAGTGAAAACAGTTGTAATCGTCATGATAACTTACGTGTTAGATTTCGAGAGCAAAAGTACAAAGAAATCCTCAAGACTTTATAAAAAGTGAGGTTACGTTTCGGTTACAATTACAGACTTCTGGGTTTGAGGCCCATTTCGGAGGCTCTTTGGAGCATGAATTGGAAGGCGGAGTCGTGGTCGTTGGGGATGACGGAGTCCCAAATGGCGTCTTTGACGGCTTGCTTCAGAAGGCCGATTTCTCTGCAGGGCTGAAGGCCGAAGGTTTCCATGATTTCCTCGCCTGAGATGGGGTTGTGCCAGGTGCGATAGTTGTCGCGAGCCTGCAGGTCGACAAGTTTCTCGCGGACGAGTTGGAAGTTCTGCAGGAAACGCTGCTTCTTTTCGCGATTCTTGCTGGTGATGTCCGCTTCGCAAAGCCGCATCAGGTCGTCGATGTCCTCGCCTGCCTCGAAGAGCAAACGGCGGACTGCACTATCGGTCACGACGTCGTCTGCAATGGCGATGGGGCGCATGTGAAGGCCTACGAGTTTCTCGACATAAGTCATGCGTTCGTCCATCGGCAGTTTCATTCTGCGGAAGAGCGGCGCCACCATTTTCTGGCCGATGTAGTTGTGGTTGTGGAACGTCCAGCCAGCCTGGTTGTCCCACTTTTTGCTGCGAGGTTTGCCAATGTCGTGAAGCAAGGCTGCCCAACGAAGCCAGAGGGAAGCCTCCGCCGTCTGGCATACATTATCCAGCACTTCGAGGGTGTGGTAGAAGTTGTCCTTGTGGGCACGGCCGTTGCGAGTCTCTACGCCTTCGAGGGCTGCGACTTCGGGCAGGATAATGGGGAGCAGTCCGCTGCGGCTGAGTTCGATGAAACCGATGCTTGGCGTTGGTGTCATCATGATTTTGTTCAGCTCGTCGATGATGCGTTCCTGCGAGATAATCTTGATGCGTTCGGCATTTCGCTTCAGGGCCTCCGCCGTTTCTTCCTCTATCTCGAAGCGCAGTTGGGTGGCAAAACGGATGCAGCGAAGCATGCGAAGTGGGTCGTCGCTGAAGGTGATATCTGGGTCGAGAGGTGTGGCGATGATGCCGTCCTCGAGGTCGAGCAAACCATCAAAAAGATCGATGAAATGGCCGAATTTTGCTTCATTGAGGCAAACGGCAAGGGCGTTGATGGTGAAGTCGCGGCGATGCAGATCGTCGTCGAGCGTACCGTCCTCTACAATAGGTTTACGGCTTTCGCGATGATAGCTCTCACGACGGGCTCCTACGAACTCAACCTCATGCTCGTGCCACTTGAGCTGCGCTGTGCCAAAGTTGCGGAAAACGCTGACGTGAGCGCCTCTGCCAAGGTCCTTTGCAAGGGCTTGAGCAAGTTTGATGCCAGGGGAGGTTTCGTGGGGGCTGACGACAACAACATCTATGTCCTTCGAGGGCCGTTCGAGGATGATGTCGCGCACATAACCTCCTACCACATAGCACTCCAGTCCCAACGCATCGGCAACCTCGCCAATGCGGTGGAGCAACTTGTTGTCGATGGCTTGAAGAGAGTCTGTCTGACGT
The DNA here is from genome assembly GCA_017548075.1 of Bacteroidaceae bacterium. GTDB lineage: Bacteria > Bacteroidota > Bacteroidia > Bacteroidales > Bacteroidaceae > Physcousia. Next base: position 81,437 of record JAFYNL010000036.1, read on the forward strand.
TCTCGCTGCCGAAAGTTGTCGTATTCCTGTATGGCCTCTTGGATGGTCATCGAATCCCTAATCCCTAATCTCTAATCTCTACTCCTTTCTTCAGATCTTCCTGCAACTTGCGCTCGAAGAACTGCCTCTTCACATCGAGCCTTTCCCACTCTTCGCCAGTCACCAGTTTGAGGCTATCGGCAGCGGCACTCATCTCGATGCTGTCGAGCAGGAGAATGGCTTGGCGACGAGCTTCGATGGCCGTTGGACAATTGCGACGAAGCGAGAAAATGGTGTCGCGAGCCTCGTTCCAAAGGTGGTGATGGAGAGCATATCGAGCTTCCCTCAACATCAAGGCAGCCCGCTTTTCGGGCGTCTCCTTCGAGCAAGCGGCCAACAAAGTGGCTACGAGGATTAAGGCAAAGAACTTTTTCATAAGCCGAAGAGGGGGAAGATGAAGTTGCGAACGTCGTTGCTCAGGGCAAGTACCATGAGTGCGATGATGATGAAGAGACCTATCTTTTCTATCCATTCCATCGCTTTGTCCGAGGGTTGACGGCCTGTGATGCCTTCGTAGAAGAGCAGGACAATGTGTCCGCCGTCGAGTCCAGGAATGGGCAGAATGTTCATGACTGCAAGGATGATGCTGATGAAGGCCGTGAGCATCCAGAACTGTTGCCAGTTCCACGAGTCTGGGAAGATGTTGCCGATGGTGATGAACGAACCCACGCTCTTGGCTCCATCGGCGCTTGCCACATATTTCAGGTCGTTCACATAGCTCTTCAGCACTCGCCAGCCATAGCTCAGGCCTGCAGGGAAGCAGTTGGCGAGGTTGTAGCTGAGGTGCTCCTTCTTGAGGTCAGGGAATTGCCGAGTGACGCCCATCATATAGTTCTCGTCGAGATGCAGGCTGACGGAATCGATGCGACTTCCGTCGGCTGAGGCAAAGACGGCATCGAGGGTGCGCCATTTCAGACTGTCGGCTGCCGTGCAATCGGGCGAGCCAAGCACATCCTCGCGACGCAGAGTCACTTCTTTGTCGAAGTCTCCCCAAGTGCTGATTTCCTTTCCGTTGACAGACAAGAGCCTCATGCCTTTCTCTATGCCTGCTTTATCGGCTACAGAACCAGGTACGACAGAATCGATGAAAGCTTCTGCCAGAGGCGTCAGGAACTGCGGTTGCGACTGGAGCATCTGCAACATAGAGAGTCCTTCTTCGGGCATCTTCAGCACGATTTCCTCACCTTGGCGCAAGACTGTAATGGTCTTTGCGTTCGAGATGGTTCGCATTACGGCCGTACTGAACTCCACAATCTCTTTGCCGTCGGCTGCAATGGGAATATCGCCGTCCTGGAAGCCGATAGAGTGTGCTTGCTCGTTGTATTCGAAGCCGTTCTCGATGCTCGTCATCGGGTAGTAGTCGCGTCCCCAAGCAAGGAGCACGAGCGAATAGATAACCCAAGCTGTGATGAGGTTCATCAAGACGCCGCCAAACATGATGAAGAAGCGCTTCCAGACCTTCTGCGAGCGGAACTCGTTGGCTTTTGCGGGTTGCTTCATCTGTTCCGTATCCATGCTCTCGTCTATCATTCCCGCAATCTTGACGTAGCCGCCAAGGGGAATCCAGCCGATGCCGTATTCCGTTTCGTTGTCCTTGAAATGTGGGAAGAGTCGGGTGAACCACTTGCTCTTGGTGCTGAAGAGTTTGAACTTGTAGTCGAAGAACATGAAGAATTTCTCGACTTTCACGCCAAAGAGTTTGGCAAAGCCGAAGTGGCCGCCTTCGTGCAGAACAACAAGCAACGAGAGGCAAAGCAGAAGTTGAAGAGTTTTGATTAAAACGATATTCATTTTAGATGTGATTTATTTCAGAATTTCATTGGCGACGACTCGCGACTCGCGGTCACAATCGAGGTAATCTTGCAGAGTAGGTTTCTCCTGATGAGGAACGCGCTTGAGCGTCTCCTCTATGACATCAGCCATTTGCAGGAAACTGCAACGCTCCTGACGGAAAGCGAGGTTCACAACTTCGTTGGCGGCATTGACAATGCAGGCTGCATTTCCGCCCATCTTTATCGCTTCGTAAGCCATTTGCAGGCAGCGGAACTTCTCTGGGTCAGGCTTCTCGAAGGTGAGGTCTTTCAGGTTCCACCAATCGATGCGAGGGAAGGTGCTCTTCAGGCGCTTGGGGTAGGAGAGGGCAAACTGAATGGGCACTCGCATATCTGGTGCACCAAGCTGTCCCTTCACGGCTCCGTCCTCGAACAGAACTGCGCTGTGGAGAATGCTTTGCGGATGAACCACGACCTGAATCTTCTCAGGCGTTACATCGAACAACCAGCGAGCCTCAATCACCTCGAAGCCTTTGTTCATCATCGAGGCACTGTCGATGGTAATCTTCGCACCCATGTCCCAGTTGGGGTGCTTCAAGGCCTGAGCGGGTGTTACGCTCTTGAGTTGGTCGAGGGTAAAGGTGCGGAAAGGCCCTCCGCTGGCAGTCAGGATGATCTTCTCGATGGGACTCACTTCGCCCATCAGACTTTGGAAGATAGCACTGTGCTCGCTATCGACGGGCAACAGAGGCACTTTGTGCTCCAGGCAAAGCTGGGTGATGAGTTCGCCAGCCACAACAAGCGTCTCTTTGTTGGCAAGAGCAATGGGCTTTCCTGCCTTGATGGCACTAATGGTGGGACGCAATCCGCTGAAACCAACAAGGGCCGTCAGCACGATGTCTATCGGCTCCATTTGCACCACTTGACAGAGGGCATCGGCTCCAGCATAAACCTGAATCGGTTCGTCCTTCAAAGCTTCCCTGACATAGTCGTACTTGCTCTCGTCGGCAATGACAACGCATTGAGGCTGGTATTGCTTTGCCTGCTGGATGAGCAAATCGGCCTTCGAGTTTGCCGTCAAGACATAAGCCTCAAAGAGGTCTGGGTGCTCGGAAATGACTTGCAGCGTCTGTGTCCCAATGCTACCAGTCGAACCTAATATGCATATTTTTCTTTTCATAAGTCAAGTAAACCTTCGGGGAGCGACATTCGGATGGTTCGCTCCTTGTGGTTGATGTCTGTAATCCATTCTTCGGCAGCAGGGATGAGACGCGTCCCTACCTGAAAAAGGACGTTTTGTGTGCTCTCATCTATGCGGTCTATATTGCCAATTAGACCTGCTTTCTCGTCGTAGAGAGCAAAGCCTGTGAAATATCGCCAAGTGTATTCCTCGTCTTCTCCCATCTCTGGAGTCAAAGCATGAGGGAAGAAAACCTCGCAACCAATGAGGAACTGCACATCGTTGGCAGAGTCGTAATCGAGGAACTTAACAAGCGCCGTACTATCACTTCGGAAGCGGTATTCCTCGAGGAAGAAAGGCACGAGAATGCCTTCCACACGCAGGAAAAGGTATTCCGCTTCGGCTCTATCCCAAACATCATCTGTGAAGTTGAACGTCACCTCACCCTTGATGCCATGAGTCCGGCCAATCTGTCCTATCTTATAAACGTCCTGCTCGCTAATCATTCCACTCTCTTTATCTTTGCACCAAGGGCACAGAGGCGTCCTTCGATGTTCTCGTAACCTCTGTCTATCTGTCCGATATTGTCGATTCGGCTCGTTCCTTGAGCACTCATAGCTGCGATGAGGAGGGCAATACCAGCACGAATATCAGGGCTCGTCATGCGGCCTGCATGAAGCTGACGCTCGTGGTCGTGACCTACTACAACGGCTCTGTGTGGGTCGCAAAGGATGATTTGTGCACCCATATCGATGAGTTTATCGACGAAGAACAGGCGGCTTTCGAACATCTTCTGATGGATGAGGACAGAGCCTTTGGCTTGCGTGCTGACCACAAGCAGAACGCTCAAAAGGTCAGGAGTAAAGCCAGGCCAGGGAGCATCGCTCAGCGTCATGAACGAGCCATCGATGAAGCTCTCTATCTCATAATGTTCCTGCTTTGGGATGAAGAGGTCGTCGCCGTCTTTTTCTATGCGGATGCCCAACCTTCTGAAGGTGTTTGGGATGATGCCCAAATGCTCTGGGGCAACGTTGCGAATGCGAACGCCATCGCCCACCATTGCTGCCATTCCGATGAACGAACCTACCTCAATCATATCAGGAAGGATGGTGTGTTCTGTGCCGTGAAGACTTGAGACGCCTTCGATGGTGAGCAAGTTGCTTCCAATACCTGCGATGCGGGCTCCCATCTGGCAAAGCATCTTGCACAACTGTTGGATGTAGGGTTCGCAAGCAGCATTGTAGATCGTTGTGACGCCTTGAGCCAGAACAGCCGTCATAATGATGTTTGCAGTACCAGTCACAGAGGCTTCGTCCAAGAGCATATAGGCTCCCTTGAGTCCGTCGGCTTCCACATTGTAGAGATGAAAGGCTTCGTCGTAAGTGAAACGGCCTCCAAGCTTCTGTATGCCGTGAAAGTGTGTATCGAGTCTTCGCCTACCAATCTGGTCGCCTCCAGGTTTCGCGACGATTGCTTTACCTCGACGCGCCAACAGAGGACCAAGCATCATCACACTGCCTCGCAATTGTCTGCAACGCTCTATATAAGCCTCGCTCTGGAGGTATTGGTCGTTGAGTTGTTTGGCGGAGAAAGTGTAGTCGTGCTCATCATGCTTCGTCACCTCCACACCCATATCTTCCAGAAGCTTTATCTGGTTGTTTACATCGACAATGTTGGGGATGTTCTTGATGCGAACAGGCTCGTTAGTCAGCAGAACTGCACAAAGCACTTGCAGCGCTTCGTTCTTCGCTCCTTGAGGCGTAATCTCGCCCTTAAGCCTGTGCCCACCTTCTATGATAAATGATTCCATGCTTACTTCTTTCTTTTACGTTTCTTTCCGCCTTCAGAACGCTGCAAAGGAGACTCTCCAACCGTTTCGAAAGTGAAGTTGTCGAGGTCTATGTTGAGCTTTCCGTCAGTATAGCGTTCGATGTCCTGAGCCACGAGTGCATTATCCATAGAATCGCGATTCCAAATGAAGAGGTCTTGCTTCATCTGATTGGCAATACTTTTGGTGAAAGCGTCTCGCAGTTCCCCTTCTGGGAGCGTCTTTGCATAGTCGAGGGCTTGCTCCACAAGATAACCATAATGGCGACGCTTGATGGCCTTCATGGGATAGGGGAGCGGAGCAGGATGAGCCTGCACTTCTTCCTGAGGAACAATGTTGACGGGATAGTCGATATCGAGCTGGTAGTGAGCGATACGAGCAAGATGATTCCAAAGGCGATGCTCTTCGTCTTCCTTACTGGTTGTAGAGGGAAGAATGCTCGACATAATCTTGACGATTGCCTGAGCACATCGCTGGCGTTCTTCGCGATTCTCTATCTTGACGGCTAAATCGACCATCATCTGAATGCCGCGACCATACTCGGGCATTACCATTTGTTCTCTTTGTGTATTGTATTGCATTTACAGTAGGTTTTTAGACTTTATCGCGACGAACTCCTTCAGGTAGAAGGGCTCGAAATATGCCACATCTTGTTTTTCTCCGAGGTGAAGGGAACGCTCTGCAAGAGGGAACATCCACTTGGCAAGCGGCACAATTCCTTCGATGAAATGGGCATTTTTGTGCTGAATGACGCTTTTGCACTTAGTGGAACCATTGCCGAAGAAATAGACGGGATGCTCTTCGAGATAAGGAAGATAAGTGTCTGCATCCACAATATCTGCGCCAATTGGACGAGCCTCACGAAGTGCTCTATCATAGACGGCACTATAGACTTCCATCCTTCGCGCGTCAATCATGGGAATGAGGAGTGCGTCTTCAGGTAATTCCTCTTTGCCTAGCAGAACGGGAACGCACAACAGTTTGAGCGTTGGAACACTCAAAAGAGGAAGGTCTCGCCCATAGCAAACGCCTTTTGCAAGCGAAACGCCAATTCGCAAACCTGTATAACTGCCTGGTCCTTCGCTTACTGCAACTGCATCGACAGGAATGGCGTGAGAGTTCGCAAAGGAGAGCGCTTCGTCCACAAAAACGCCGCAAACGACTGCATGATTCGGCCCCTCCAAGTCTTCCTTGTGGAAGATGAGTTGACCGTTCTCGCTCAGAGCCACAGAACAGGCCTTCGTGCTCGTTTCTATATGCAGGATGCAGGACATTCTTTGCTTCTTCTTTATTTTCGCGCTGCAAATTTACGAAATTCTCGCTAAATAGTTGTATCTTTGCAGCAAAATTGTTCGTAAAGATGATATTATCGATGACTGGATACGGCAAAGCCTCGGCCGAATTCCAAGGAAAGAAGATTACAGCAGAGGTGAAGTCGCTCAACAGTAAGGCTCTCGACCTTTCCACTCGCGTCGCTCCCGTCTATCGAGAGAAGGAAATGGAGATACGAGCTATGGTGACGCAGGCTTTGGAGCGAGGGAAGGTGGAGTTCAACCTTTGGATTGAGCAACAGGAACAGGCGAATGCTTGTCCCATCAATGGCGAATTGGTGGCTGCTTATCGTCGTCAAATGCAGGAGATTTCGGCTAAGTACGACATTCCTGAACCCGATGACTATTGGCGCACAATCATCCGAATGCCTGATGTGCTTTCGAAGAACGATGCTCAGCAGGAACTCTCTGAAGATGAGTGGGTTGTGGCTCGAAGTGTTGCTCAACAGGCTATTGATCAGCTCGTTGCTTTCCGTCGCCAGGAAGGTGAGGCTTTGCAGCATAAGTTCGAGGAAAAGTTGGACAATATCGCAGCCCTTCTTGCCAGCATTGAACCATACGAGAAACTCAGAGTGGAGAAGATTCGTCAACGCATCATCGATGGACTGGCCTCTATTCCTGATGTCGAGTACGACAAGAATCGCCTCGAGCAAGAGATGATTTACTACATCGAAAAGCTGGATATCAACGAGGAAAAGCAACGTCTGGCCAATCATCTCGACTACTTCCGCAAGACGATGGAAGAAGGTCACGGACAAGGGAAAAAGCTCGGTTTCATCGCTCAGGAAATGGGTCGTGAGATCAATACGACTGGCAGCAAAAGCAACTTGGCTGAGATGCAAAACATCGTGGTCAAGATGAAGGACGAACTCGAGCAAATTAAGGAACAAGTTTTAAATGTAATGTAGAAATGGGACGCCTAATTATCGTTTCAGCTCCTTCTGGAAGCGGCAAGAGCACAATCGTAAACTTCCTGATGAAAGAGCATCCTGAGTTCAAGCTCGCATTCAGCGTAAGTGCCACCAGCAGGCCTCCGAGAGGTAAAGAGCAGGATGGTGTGGACTACTATTTCCTGTCGCCTGAAGAGTTCCGCAGCCATATTGAAAAGGACGATTTCCTCGAGTACGAGGAGGTTTATGCAGGTCGCTTCTATGGCACTCTCAAGTCGCAAGTCGAGGAGAAACTGGCTGCAGGTATGAATGTGGTGTTCGATGTCGATGTGAAGGGCGGCATAAATATAAAGAAATATTATGGTGAGGATGCTTTGAGTGTCTTCATTCAGCCCCCCTCGATTGAAGTTTTGCGAGAGCGTTTGATACGGAGAAATACCGATGAAATGGCGCAAATTGAACAAAGATTGGCAAAAGCAGAGTATGAAATGACGTTCGCTCCGCAGTTCGATAAAATCCTTATTAATGACGACCTTAGTGTCGCAAAACAGGAGGCAGTTGCCCTGCTGAATGAATTCCTGCAGTTAAGTTCGCAAACATAACACGTTAAGTTCGTCAACGTAGCACGTTAACTTTGCCAACGTAACACGTTACGTTTGGATTTTAACCACGCTACGTTTGCCATCATAACACGGCACATTTCCAATTTAACCTAAATGGCCAGAAAAAAGAGACTCATCACAGGTATTTACGGAGGCAGTTTCAACCCCATTCACGAAGGGCATATCTGCTTGGCGAAAGCGCTTGCTGATAGCGGTTTGGTGGATGAAATGTGGCTTCTTGTCTCGCCTCAGAATCCCTTTAAAGTCGATGCTGACCTCCTCGACGATGATGAACGTTTGCGTCTGGCCAGATTGGCTGTGGCGGAAGTGCCTGGTGTGGAGGTCTGCGACAGAGAGTTCTCCCTGCCTCGACCTTCCTATATGTATAATACGCTCCAGGCCTTGAGCGAGGAGCATCCCAATCGCGAGTTCGTTCTTGTTATTGGAGCCGACAATTGGGAACGCTTTCCTGATTGGTATCGTAGCAAGGATATTCTCGTCTCTTATCGTGTAATCATCTATCCCAGACCAGGTTACGAGCTTGGGAAACTGCCTCGAAGAGTGAAACTTGCAGATACTCCGTTGCTCGATATCAGCAGTACTGAGATACGAAATCGCATAGCCTCCGAACCCTCTTATAATGGCGAGGGACTTCCTCCAGTTGTTTGGAAGGAAATCAAAGAAAAAAGGTACTATCGTGCGAAAAAGACCAAAATTATTTGACTAATTGCTCGCAGAATCTTATCTTTGCGCCCAAAATTATGAATATGAAACGAAATAAAGTCCTATTTGCAGCATTTTGTTGCCTGTTTTCTATCAGCATTTTTGCAGAAGAAGAACTCCTGAAGTTCGGTAACTTCGATTCGTGGATAACCCGTTCAATAAAGGAAAGCGTGCTTGTTGGCGGTAAGACGCAAACACTCTATGAGATTGGTCCGAAAGGCACTTTCGATGGAGCCAAAGCCTACACCAATCAGGGTGGCTCACCTTGGGGCAACAGTAACGTTTATGCAAAGGTTGCTGGTGTGGTCAAGACCAATGTTAGCGTCTATCCAGATAAGCATCAAGGCGGCCAATGTGCAAAGCTTGCAACTCATATCGTCAGTTGCAAAGCCATTGGTGTGGTCAACATCAGCGTCCTTGCAACTGGTAGCATCTTCCTCGGAACGCTTTTGGAACCCATTACAGGCTCGAGCAATCCTATGAGTAAGATGAGCATCGGCATTCCTTTCACCAAGAAACCAAAGGCTGTGAAGTTCGATTACAAGTACAATTCCCCTGGTACTGAGCGCATTCGTGAAACGGGTTTCAGCAAGCGTCAGAAAGTGAACGGAAAGGATATGGGACAATGTCTTTGCCTCTTGCAGAAGCGATGGGAAGATGCTGAGGGCAACATTCATGCTCTTCGAATAGGCACTATGCGTCAACGCTTCAGCCAGAACTGCGATTGGAAGGAAGGTCAGAGCTTCAACATCCATTATGGCGACATCACTCACGAAAGCTTCTATCAGGCAGATATGGGCTTGAACGCCAGCGGTTTCTATGCCCTGAATAGTAAGGGAAAGAATGTGCCCATCAAGGAAGAAGGTTGGGCTGAGGCTGATGAAGAACCCACTCACATCATCCTGAAGTTCGATAGCAGTTATGGCGGAGCGTACGTCGGAACTGTCGGCAATACCCTTTGGTTGGACAATGTGAAGCTTGTGTATTAAATGCGTCCATATTATCTCGTTCAGGAGTCGTTGCTTCGTAAGAATCTGCAACTTATCAAGAGAGTCGCAGACGAAGCTGATGTGGAGATAATCCTCGCTTTCAAGGCCTTTGCTTTGTGGCGAACATTTCCAATTTTCCGCGATTTCATCGAGAAAACTACGGCAAGTAGTCTTTGCGAAGCGCGACTTTCGTTGGAGGAGTTTGGCTCTCTTGCTCACACTTATAGCCCAGCTTACGAGGACGAAGAATTCGACGAGATACTGCGTTGCAGCGGTCATGTGACCTTCAACTCTCTCTCGCAATATGAGCGAATGCTGCCCAAAATGTCCCATTTCATCGAGCATTCTGTGTCTTATGGCCTTCGAGTCAACCCTGAATATAGTGAGATAGAAACTGAACTTTACAATCCTTGTGCACCTGGAAGCAGGTTTGGTGTGCTTGCAGAACAATTGCCTGAAAAGCTTCCTGTAGGTATCGAGGGTTTCCATTGCCATTGTCATTGCGAAAGTCCTGCTTCTGCATTGGAGCATACACTTGAGCATCTCGAAGCGAAGTTCTCTCGTTGGTTCCCACAACTGAAGTGGCTGAATCTCGGAGGCGGACATCTGATGACTCGCAAAGACTACGATGTGGAACACCTTATTAATATATTAAAGGGGCTGCATCAACGCTATCCTCACTTGCACATCATCCTCGAGCCAGGTAGTGCTTTTGCTTGGCAGACAGGACCTCTTGTTTCTCAAGTGGTTGATATTGTTGAGAATCATGGCATCCAAACTGCCATCCTCAATGTCTCTTTCACTTGCCACATGCCCGATTGCTTGGAGATGCCTTATCAGCCGGAAGTTCGTGGAGCCGAGAGTCTGCCTTTTGAAGCCGCTTCTCAACCTGGTGCGAAAGAGCAGAACATTTATCGACTTGGCGGAAACAGTTGCCTAAGTGGCGATTATATGGGCAGTTGGCGATTCCCTAAGTTTCTTGAAGTAGGTCAGGAAATCATCTTCGAGGACATGATACACTACACAACCGTCAAGACCACGATGTTCAACGGCATCATGCATCCCTCTATTGTCCTTGAGCACGAAGACGGCACTCGAGAGACTTTGCGCGAATACGCCTACGAAGACTATAGAGACAGGATGGATTGAAGCTTTAGGACATTTCCCCTTTTGTTTAGGGAAAATCCTCGTTTTTCTGTTGTATTATTGCCTTACCTTTGCAGTGTGAATTAGAAATCGCATTGTCAAACAATACAAAAAGATACAACTATGAAAAAGTTCATTCTTTCCTTCGTAATCATGATGGCAGCCTGGATGGGTGTCAATGCAATGAGTTTCGAACGTGCTCAGGCAGAGGCTCTCTACCTGACCGATAAGATGGCGTATGAGCTCAACCTCAACGACCAGCAGTATAACGATGCTTATGAGATCAACCTCGATTACTTCCTTCGTATCGATTCTCCTTCCGATCTCTATGGCAGCTACTACAGCTATCGCCTGTACGACCTTCGTTGCATCTTGCACGACTGGCAGTACAACCTCATGGTGGCAGCTGATTACTTCCTCCGTCCAATTGTTTGGCGTGCAGGTGGTTGGTACTTCCCCATCTACAGCTATTACAATCGCGGTTACTTCTACTACAGCCGTCCTTCTGTATGGGTTTCCTATTATGGCGGACATGGTCGTAGCTACTATCACAACGGCTTCTATGGCGATCGTCGTCCACATTGGAATGGAGGTCTGAGAGGTCATGATATGAATCGAGTAGTAGGACATCGCGTTGATCATAATGGTGGTCGTCGCATAAACGGGAACGGTTACCATATTGACATGAACGGAAATCGTGGTGGCAATCGTCCTGATGGAGGCAACCATGGTGGCATGAACTCTGGGAATCACGATAACCACGGAAATGTTGGAGGCGGTCACAATGGTGGCATGAATCCTGGTGGAAGTGGTAACCACAACGGTAACGTGAATTCTGGTAGTGGTCACTCTTCTGGAAGCAGCGTAGGTCGCGGAAGTAGCATGAGTCGTGGCAACTCCTTCGATGGCAGCAGCTCAAGGGCAAGTAGCGTCAACAGAGGTTCTAGCTTTGGGAATAGCCCTCGTAGCAGTTACGAAAGTAGTTCTCGCAGCGTATCTCGCAATATGGGCGGCTCAAGCATGAGCAGTTCTCGTAGTGGCAGCTTCGGAGGCAGTTCTCGTGGTTCCAGCATGGGTAGCTCTCGCAGCGGTGGCATGAGTAGCGGTTCTCGCGGAGGTGGCTTCAGTGGCGGCGGTAGTCGTGGTGGAGGCAGCTTCGGAGGAGGTTCCCGTGGAGGCGGTGGTGGCAGCCGTAGTGGTGGTCGCAGATAAGCACAAGTTCATAAGATAATTGTTGGGCCGGCATCCTTTTCAGGGTGTCGGTCTTTTTGTATTGAGACCGACTATGTGCAAAAAACTTGCTGATAACTTGACTTGTAAAGCTAAAAGTCCTATCTTTGTACCATCATTCAAAACGAGATTGCTATGAATAGACACGATTCCCTTTGCAGATTCCTTTGTTCAGTCTTTATTGTGATGCTTCCTATCACCGTTTCGGCTCAACTGATTGTGACGCATCTCACTACGGAACACATGACCAATCCCTCTACAGTAGATGAACTTCATCCGCGTTTGTCGTGGGTTAATGAGGTGAAGAGCGAGAAAGTGCGAGGCGAGGTTCAGACGGCTTATCGCATAGTGGTGGCTTCGTCAAGACAGAAACTCGAGGCTGGCGATTTCGACCTTTGGGATACAGGGAAAGTGAAGGACGGCTGTTCAACACTGATTCCTTACAATGGTAAGCCTCTTACCTCTGGTCAGGATTGCTTCTGGAAGGTGCAGACGTGGAATCGTAAAGGAAAGGTTTCGGCTTGGAGCGAACCTGCCAGTTGGGGAATGGGATTGCTCAATCCTTCTGACTGGAAAGCTCAGTGGATAAGTGCCGGGCAGGAGAAAGGTGCTCCGCTTTTCCGCAAAGCATTTGCCTTGAAACAGAGCATTCGTCAGGCAAAAGTCTTTGTGACTGGTGGCGGTTACTTCGAACTTTATATGAATGGTCAGCGAGTTGGTGACGATTACTTGGTGCCCAACTTCACGAACTATACGACTCGCAAAGACCTCGACAAAGGCTATTTGGCGATTGATCCCAGGTTCACAGCCTATCGCATCCTCTATCTGGCTTACGATGTGACGTCCCTGCTTCATCAAGGTCAGAATGCTGCTGGAGCAATGTTGGGCGATGGTTTCTACCGCAGTTCAAGTGGTTGGGTGCGTTCTTTTGGCGAGCCTTGTCTTTTAGTGCAGATAGAGGTTACTTACGAAGACGGCTCGAAGGAGGTTATTGCAACCGATGGCTCTTGGCTCACAAAGCCTTCTCCTATTACGATGACGGGTGTTTATGACGGAGAAATCTACGATGCTCGCTTGGAGACTCCCGGGTGGGCAGAAGCAGGATGCGACGAGACTGGTTGGAAGCCTGTCAAGATGGCTCAGGCTCCTGTAGGCAAGCTAACAGCCCAAACTTCGCCAGCGGATAAGATATGCGAGGTGTTGAAGCCTGTCAAGTTCACTCGTAATGATGATGGCGACTACGAAGTGGAGTTCGAAAAGGAGATTTCAGGTTGGCTGCGACTGAAGGACATCGAGGGCGAATCGGGGAAGAAGATGGAAGTGAAGTACGTTTGCGAATCGCCTATTGGCATAGAGGAATACTTGTTCAAAGGTGCTGGCAAAGAGACCTATGCACCTCGCTTCACTTGGTATGTCTTCTCGAAGGCCGTCATCAAAGGCGTGCAGAACCTTAGCAAGGAACAAGTGCAGGCAGAGGCTGTCAATACCGATGTCCGCATCAATTCCGAGTTCCAGACGAGCAACGAACTCTTCAATACCATCAATCGCATCTGGCAACGCTCTCAGATGGACAACATGCATGGCTGTATTGCCAGCGATTGCCCTCATCGCGAACGTTCTCCCTATACTGGCGACGGACAGATTGCAGCGGCTCAAGTGATGCTGAACTTCGATGCTGCAGCCTTCTATCAGAAGTGGATGCGAGATATGCGAGATGCTCAGAACCCCGAGAGCGGCTATGTGCCGAATGGTGCTCCCTGGCAGCCTGGCTGCGGTGGTGGAGTGGCTTGGGGAGCTGCCATGAACGTCATTCCGTGGGAATATTATCTCCAGTATGGCGACCTCAAGGAACTCGAACGGAACTACCAACCGATGAAGGACCAGCTGAGACATATGCTCACTTGGCTCACTCCAGAAGGCACCATGAACCAGCAGAAACTCAACCAAGAGACAAAGGAAGTAGGCTACTGGTTCAACCTAGGCGACTGGGTGCCTCCCTTCGAAATGCCCAAGGACGAAATCGTCCACACTTTCTATCTCTGGCTCTGTGCCGAGAACACGGCTTTAGCTGCGCAGGTGCTGAAAAAGACCGATGAAATGGCACATTTTCACAATATTGCGGAGAAAGTGAAGGCTGCTTTCCACAAGAAATTCTACAACGAACAGGAGAAGACCTACGGCGACTGCGGCCCCAACATTCTTGCTTTGTGGATGGGTGTGCCAGAGGAAAGGAAGGCCGATGTGGTGGCTTCACTTCGCAAAGAGATTATGGAGACGCATGGAGGACACATCAATACTGGTTTTGTCACAACGAAATTCTTCTTTGAAACCCTTTCCAACAACGGACTTCACGATGTTGCGATGACTGTGATGAACAAGACCGACTACCCCAGCTATGGCAATTGGATTCGACAAGGTGCAACCGTCACTTGGGAGCGATGGGATGGTGAGAAGTCGCGCAATCATCCGATGTTTGGTGGCGGTCTCACATGGTTCTCACGCCATTTGGCAGGCGTGAATGTCACGAAAGAAGGTGCAGGTTATCGCCATTTCGAGGTTCGACCTATGCCTGCAAATGGGCTGGATAGTGTTTATTATAGCCTGCAGTCACCTCAAGGCCTTGTCAGTTCAAAAGTGCTGAGCAAGAGTGGCAACTTGCGTCAACTTGTAGTTACTGTTCCCGTTGGCAGTACTGCAACCGTCTTCCTCCCAGCCGAAGCCAAAGTCCTCAAGGAAAGTGACCGTCAGTTGAAAGCAGGGAAGGCTGGCATCCTCAGCGTTGCTCCCCCTCAGAACGGATTCATCAAGGTTGAAGTCTCTCAAGGCACCTATCGCTTCGAGGCAGAATAATTAGACAAAGAAAGACAGAAAATAATAACGCTGTTCTTTCTTTAATTACGACTTTTTTCGTTACGACTTTTTTCGTAATCGGTGAAAAGGTAAAGTTTTTCTTAGAAAGTGCCAAATAATTAACTAAAAAAAGGTTTTACCATAAATATTCATGTAAGTAAAATAAAAAAGGAAATAAAAAAGGCCTGTCGAAAAGAACGGCAGGCCTTTGTTGTTTAAAAAGATTTTTTTATGTGTACTTCTTTATTTAACAGTTGCTTTTATATAACTTTTTCCAGCGGGTAGTTGTTGGTCTTTATCAAATTTCATTCCATATTGACCTTCTGGCATATCACTCAATACATAAACAGTGCATTTGCGTCCAGCTACGACCTTATCTGTTGCAGCCGTAGCAATTGCAGTTGCGGCAAGATCTGCTAATGCGCCAAACATACCTCCGCCAGCGGTATGAACACTTGTGTCTACGCTTATTAAACCTTCACGCCGATATAGTGTTTCGCCAGTTTTTGTGGAGCGCAGAATATATTCGACTCCGGCGGTCAATTTCCCGCCAAGTTTGTTTCTCTTCCAAGATTTAATAATAGTAAACATGGCGGCATCAGCCCCAAGTACATTGCGGAACTGAGAAAGGTCTGCCTCTATAAATTGCTCTGCATCGTATGCGCTCTCTGTCTGGAATAATTCCATTGTCATCATGGGAGAATACACATAATAACCTTTTTCGCAAAGAGGGGCGTATAGTGTTGTATAGAAATAGTCCTTTGCTTCAACAAAGTTTGTCTGATTGATGGGAGGCATCACTACAATAGATAAAGGTTTCTCCTCATATATTTTGGGGTATTGAGCCAGACGCGTAACCTGTTGAGCGCATGATGACATCAATAATGTCACCAAGCCAAGAATGATATATTTTTTCATTTTTCCAACTGATTTATTATTCTTGAAATGAATGTCTTCGATTCAGGATAGGCTGTGATTTCTGCGCGAAGTAGTGTCAAGCCTTCTTCTTTTTTTCCAGCCTTGTATAAAAGATAGCCGTACTCGGCGTTTACACCTGGCGGAACTGTTTTGCGCAATCCCTTTTGTTTGCTTATAACTTTTTCATACTGAGCCATTGCTTTAGTAAGTGTCTCTTCCGTATTACGCTTAACATACATGTAAGTCGCATCTTCGGAATTATACCAAGAATAAAGCGATTGTTGCGTTTCGCATGAAGCTAAAGCCATCGTTCCGATGGCTAAAAGAATGATTCTTCTCATGGTAAATTAATTATTTTAGTTTCTTGACTTGATAGGAATAATTGTTTTTGGTATACTGTTTGTCCTTCAAACATAACAGTAATGTTTCTACGACCAGTAGCAACTCCATACTGAGTTCCTTTTCTGTTAGCTGTCTTTGGCTTGACTACTTTGGCATCAAAAGTGGTTCCATCAACATTTACCTGTACGGTTTTTAAGCCATTCCTGTAAGTTTTCAAAGGACCAACAAACACTAAGTATGCCATATCTTCCTTTCCGCTCTGTTGAGCAACAGGATAGTTCGCTTTGCACGCCACTAATAAACTGGCGATTGCGATTAATGGGAAAAAGATTTTATTTTTCATACAATCAGCTATTTTATTTCCTCGATGTAGTAATCTGTTAGTTTTTCTGCGTCAATCGTTACGCCATCACCTGAGAAATTAACAAATGAATATTCTGTTTCAGGTGTGTCACCGCCTGTATCAGTAACGGTTACCGTTCCTATTTGTTTGCCGGGAAGTTCTACCATGACACCAGTCTGAGGATTCTTTACCTGCTTACCTTTTGTTTTTACGGCAAAGACGTCTCCCTTTTTAATCCCTTGACTTGCACCTCCTGCTATTAATTGTGCGTCGTTATCATATGACAGGAAGAATGTTCTCCATGGCTTATCAGTACATTTGTTAATAATATTTTCTACGAGTTGACCAATTGCTTCTGAAATAGCCTTGTCGCTAAGTGTTGCATCATAGTCTGCTTTACCCCCAAGACCCATTGATGTTTTTGTTGTTAGTTCCGCTGAACCTTTTCCTTCATCTGAGTATATGATGAGTCCTGTAGCGACATCGACCAATCGAACGGCAACGGCTGCTTCTACGATTTGTGTCTTAACATTTGTGAAGGTACTTTGTTTACCAATATTTTTACGACCAAATTCCGTAACAGATCCGATAATCATATAATCCGCTCCTATTGTAGAAAGTCCCGTTTCACTCTTTTTTGCTTCTTCCAAAAGAGATGCCAAGTCGTTCCTCTCTAACAACAAGAATTTCCCGGAAGCAGCTAATTTAGCTGAAAGAATGTCGAGAGCCTGTTTTCCCATTGGATCATTTTCCTTGTCGTAGAAAATACCCTTCGCATATTGTGTTTCATTACTGAAACGTCCAATAGCTACCTTACGTTTTATCACACGACCACCTGTGTCTGCCAAATCTTGCTTTACAGGTTCCACTATCTCTACTTTGCGTTGCGCCTGAGCAAATGCAGAAATCGAGAAAATGAAAATAAACAAAATAAAGTTTTTCATTACTAATTATTTTAGGTTAATACTAATCTCTTTCATCAAGTCAGCGTTAACTTATAGGCATAAGAAAAGCGCAGACTCCTCACATAATTCCCAGACAGGTCTGCAACAACCTCACTACATATTATGGATTAGCCTGCGCATATAGCACAAGCTCCATTCATGTCGTGATTGCCCGTTATTTCCTTTCGGTGTTGCAGTTCGTCTGGGAAAATTGAGCAAATAAATGTTGTGTCTCGTACGAAACACGTTGCAAAAATACACATTATTATAATATGATGCAAGAAAAGAGAGAAAATTCTGCGTTGAAGGACTTGTTATCCCCCTTAATGACTAATGACTTGATGACTTAATGACTGCATCCTCCATAGGCAGTCTCCCGAATTGGGAGGGTGCTCTCGTTGATGACGATTGCTTTCTTTTTGGCTGACGCCCTGAATCAGGGCCTCAGCTTTGTCCTTTTCGTCTCTGACCTGAGTGAACGAATCGTTCACCCAGCTTGTCTTCGTCCTTTCGTGTCGATGAGTCCCCATTTTAGGGAGTCATCCCTATCAACATGCATTTTAATGGCTTTTTGTTTTCTTTCGATGGAATCGCGAATTGCGATTGTATGTGTAAGCAGTGCCCCGAATCAGGGCAGTGCTTTGACCTGAGGTAGCGAAACGCGACTCCAGGGGGAGACGATTCGTCCACCCCCTTTTTACCGGTAAAGTACAAAAATTTGACAAAGGCATGGAAGGGTGAATGGAAATTTACCGAGCGAGGGTTGGAAAGCGATGGCCGGTGGGACGGAAGGATGGATTTCGGTGCGAAATGGCTAATGGCTTGATAATGAGCATATTACATTTTTGCCAAGTAATTTAGTCATTAGTCATTAAGTCATTAAGACCTCTCCAACTTGCAGAGA
>JAFYNL010000001.1 GCA_017548075.1 Bacteroidaceae bacterium
CATCGCTTCAAGGAATATCAGCCTTACAAGGGCGACATCAATCGTCGCGTGAATGGCTCCCTTATTGCCCTCGAGAGTGGTAATGCCTACGCTTATGCCATCGACCATCTGCAAGATAGAGGGCGCTTCTTCATTGAGCCTCAGGACCAGGTTTATGCAGGTCAGGTTGTAGGCGAGCATGTTCATGAGAACGATATCGTCATTAACGTCTGCAAGGCTAAGCAATTGACCAATGTTCGTGCAAGCGGAACAGACGAGAAGGCACACATCATTCCTGCCACAATCTTCTCTCTTGAAGAGGCGCTCGAATACATCAAAGCCGACGAATATGTTGAGGTTACGCCCAAGAGCATGCGCATGCGAAAGGTTATTCTCGACCACTTGGAAAGAAAGAGAGCAAACAAAGAATAAAACCTTGAAAGCTAAACTATTATCCTTCATCATTTTGTCCTTTTGTTTAAATAACATTAGGGCACAAGTTTCGTCATCTTGGGTGGCCACAGATGGTCTTGGTCGTACTTTACCGACGGCAGAGGAATGTCCGCTCAAGAACGATGGCAAGCCGCGAACTGTAGGCATTTTCTACATCACCTGGCACACGCAAGGTCTTCACAACGGACAGCCCTACACCTACGACGTGACGAAACTACTTGAAGAGAATCCGATGCGAGCGAAAGGTAATCCCGACTTCCCTTATGCTACTTATCATTGGGGCGAGCCTGAGTATGGCTATTTCCTCAGCCAAGACCGCTATGTTGCGCGTCACGACCTCTCCATGCTTGCCGATGCGGGTGTGGACGTTCTTATCATGGATGTGACGAATGCCGTCTGCTATTGGGACGAATGGGAAGTCCTCTTCACGACAATGCAAGAGATGAAGGCCGAGGGCAACAAGGTTCCCAAGTTCTGCTTCTGGGCGTTCAACGGGAATGTAATTGACGTCGTGCAGAGCCTTTATGAACGCTTCTACAAGACGCCTCGCTATCAGGATTGCTGGTTCTATTGGGATGGAAAGCCGTTGCTACTTTATAATGCTACGCCCAGTATTGATGCCAATCCCAACGGCGGACAGAAGGACAAGGACTATAGCGATGAGGTGAAGCAGTTCTTTACCCTTCGAAATATGTGGTGGGGCTACAAGAATTGGGCTGGCAAACCATACGTGGGAGGCGAGGACAAATGGAGCTTCGGCTACGAACTCAACGACAAGAATGTGGCTGCTCTCAAGCCCGAAGAACTCTGCTCCAAGCATCAGGGACGCCTCGAAGAGATGGCAGTCACGCCTGCTCAGCATCCCATCAGCATTACGGGCAAGAGTTGGCGACGCGAGACTTTGGAGCCTTCCCTTAATGAAAAAGATATGCCGGCAAAGGCTTTCGTGCCTTGGTTGGGCGAGGTTCGCGACAATCCCACTCAGTACGGCATATACTTCCAAGACCGATGGGACGAGGCTTTGCAGGTTGACCCCGAGTTCATCTACCTTAACGATTGGAACGAGTGGACGGCAGGCAAGTATCGCAACGGCAAAGACCCCTCAGGCGTTGCCGACATGCATATTGATTTCCTCGGCAGGAAGGAGAATCCCTTCTATTTCGTGGACCAATATAATGCCGAGTTTAATCGCACCATCGCCCCAATGAAAGGCGGCTGGACGGACAACTACTATATGCAAATGGTACAGAACATCCGTCGCTATAAAGGCGTGGCTCCCATGCCCGTTCATCGAGGCTATCAGAACATCAAACTCGACGGAAACCTCGACGAATGGCAGCCCGACAGCAGTTTTCTCGATACTCGGGGCGACGTCATCCATCGCGACCACGACGGCTACGGAGACCTGCATTATACTGAGAATAGCGGACGTAACGATATTGTGCGTTGTCTTGTTGCCGTCGACAAGAAGAATATCTACTTTGCAGCCGAGACGGCTTCTAATTTGACACCCAGCAGCGACGCCAATTGGATGCTATTGTTTATCGATACCGACGAAGACGGAACTTACGACCTGATTGTCAAGCCAGCTGACGGAGTTTATCCTGTTGCGATAGGGGAGAAAAGTCTTGAAATCGCCATTCCCCGCAAGTTGCTCGGCAAGATGGGAAAGAGCTTCAGTCTCTGTTTCAAATGGGCCGACAATCCGAGCAATCCTGACGATATTATCAGCATTTCGACTACTGGCGATACTGCCCCCAACCGCCGTTTTGCCTACCGCTTCGTCTGGAAAAAATAAAGACTTCGAAAACGTAACACGCTTAGTTTCCAAACGTAACACGTTAACTTTGCCAACATAACACGTTACGATTGTCAACGTAACACGTTATGATTACAATCGTAACTAGGGTTGTTTTACTTCTACGTGTTAAACTATTGCTTGTATATCAGGTCTTATTATAAAAAGGTATTTAACGAACTTGATTTATGTGCAGGTTATTCTTTTCTCTTTGTCTGATTTTTAGTGGATTCACAAGTGTTTTCGCGCAAGGCGTCACGCAGTACGTCAACCCTTTCATGGGCACTACGACGCTCTGGACGCCTGAGGAACTGGGCTTCGTGCCTAAGCCAGGCGAGAGACAATGGGGCGCTGAGACGTTTCCTGGAGCTGCTCTGCCAAACGCTATGGTGCAGTTGACGCCCGTCACAGCCTATCGCAGCGGTTCGGGTTATCAGTACGAGGATAGCGTGATTTACGGCTTCGCTCACACCAGTAAGGGACATTGGAACCTGCTACATCTGCCCATTCTGCCCATTACGACGGAAGGTAACCCCACGCCCAACGACTATCGCTCTACCTACAGTCACGAGCGCGAGGAGGCACATCCGGGCTATTATCGCGTCTTTCTGGACAGATATAATGTGAATGTGGAACTGACTACGACGCTTCGTTGCGGCTACCATCGCTACACTTTCAGAGAGGGTGACCACAAAGGCATCCTGATTGACATTGCCCGCTCCAACAATCAGCCTCGCCGTTGGGAACTTAGACGCGCTATGGAGAATAATGCCATCGAAGGTTTTCAGGACGGCGAGGGACGTATCTATTTCTACGGCGAATTTTCGGAAGACATCGAGAGCGTGACGCAAGAGGGTGGTTCGCCTGGCTTTTCCCAAAGAGGGAGGAACTTCAATCGTCCCGTCGGAATGGTGAAACTCAAGAATCCGAACTGCTCCAAGACACTCGAACTTAAGATAGGTTTTTCGTTTGTCAGCATAGAGAATGCCAAGGATAACCTTAGGGCAGAACTTGCTGGCAAAAGCTTTGAGCAGGTTCGCAAGGATGCGGACAAGATTTGGGAGGACATTTTGGGCCACATCAAGGTGGAAGGCGGTACGGAAGCCGACAAGAAGATGCTCTACTCGACACTCTACAGGACTTTCCTCTTCCCGCATCTCAGGACAGATGTGAACGGCGAAAGTGCCATAGAGATGGGAGAACCTCAAAAGCTCGGTTTCAACTACTACACCAATCCTTCGTTCTGGGACACTTACCGCAATAAGCTCATTCTGCTTGGCATGATAACGCCCGAGGTGGCAAACGACATTATCAGAAGTTGTATTGTGAGAGGCGAGCAGAGAGGCGGCTATATGCCCACTTTCTTCCATGGCGACCACGCCTCAACCTTCGTGGCAGGCTCGTGGCTCAGAGGCATTCGCGGCTTCGACTTGAAACGGGCTTATGCCCTTATGCTGAAGAGTGCAACAGTTCCTGGCAGAGGAGGAAGGCCTTATCTTGACGAGTACCTGGAGCGCGGCTGGATTTCGGAAAAAGATACTGTGAATGTGCCTACTGGAGATGAGTACAAGGGAGCTGTTACCAAGACGGTGGAGTTTGCTTATGATGATTATGCGACGGCACTTGTGGCTCGTGAACTGGGAAACAAAAAGAACGAGAAACTGCTCCTCAAGCACTCGCAGAACTACAAGAATCTCTTCGACCCCTCGACAGGCTTTTGGCGCGGCAAGGTGCTTCGCAATGGAAAGGGCGTTTGGATTGAGGATTTCCGTCCGAACTATCCATATTATCAATACCAGTATCGCGAGGCGGATGCTTGGAACTCGCTCTTCTTCGCTCCTCACGACCCGATGGGAATGGTGGCGCTCTATCCTTCGAAAAAGGCAGTAGAGCAGAAACTCGACTCGCTCTTCACTCAGCCAAACGGAGGTTATCCGGCTTTCAACTGCACAGGTTATCTGGGCTTATATTGTCATGGAAACCAGCCTGGGCACAGCATTCCTTTTACCTATTATTTCGTGGACAAGCAGGAGAAGGCTCAGCATGTCCTGAACACCTTGATGCACAAGTATTACGGCATGGGAAAGGAAGGCTTGGCGTATGCAGGAATGGACGATGCAGGCGAGATGTCGAGTTGGTTTGTGCTTAACGCCATCGGCATTTATACCTATTCGCCAGCTGATCCGGAGTACATTGTAACAGTTCCGCTCTTCGACAAAGTGCACTTTACCCTAGGTAATGGCAAGAGTTTCGACATCGTCAAAGAGGGTAGTGGCGAGAAGATTAAGAGCATTACCGTCGGCGGTCAACCCTTGAAAGGCTGGTTCGTGAAGCACGAAGACCTTGCAGAAGGGAAGGAGCTGAAGATAAAGGTAGAGTCGCGCTAGAGTGGGGCTTGCTCTTCTTTCGGCAAGAACAGATTCAGCATCAGGCAACCTACGATGGCGCTACAGATTGTGCCGCAAAGGATGCCAAGTTTCGCATCGTTCAGGAGGTCGGCATGTTCGGCTGAAGGGTAGCTCAAGGCTGCCATAAACATACTTACCGTAAAGCCGATTCCGCACAGCATACAGATACTTGCAAACGACTTCCAGTTGGCGTTTTGCGGCATTTGCATGAGTCCAAGTTTGATGCCCAGCCAAGAGAAGCTCAGCACGCCACAGAACTTGCCGATAAGCAAGCCCAAGAAGACTGCCAAACCTACTCCCGAGAAGAGACTCATCAGACTCATTCCTGCGAGATTTACGCCTGCATTTGCAAAGGCAAAGAGTGGAATGATGTGGTAGTTGACGGACATTTTCAATACGTCCTCCATGTCTTGAAGCGGGCTTACAAGATGGTCGGAAGCAGACTCCACGCTCTTCAGTAATGCAATCTCTTCATCGGAAAGCACGACAGGCTTGTTGCGGTCGGCTCGAGTAACGACGGTAGAAGGGAAGTGGTCGAGTTGATGACGAATGCGCTCGATATAGAACTTCGTACCTCTCGGAATGTTGGCAGGAATGCAGAAAGCAAGCATTACGCCTGCAATGGTGGCATGAACGCCGCTTCCAAGCATAAAGAACCACAAAATGAGACCTGTATTAAGGTAGAACGCTTTCGTGCGAATGCCTCGCCAATTACCGATGCAAAGGACGCCTACAATCAGGGCCGAGATGAGCAGATACCACACATTCAGGTTCTCTGTATAGCGGATTGCAATAACGATAATGCCTCCCAAGTCGTCGGCAACAGCAAGGGCTGCAAGGAAAACTTTCAAACCTAAGGGACAGCGCTTGCTGAAGATGCTCAAACAACCTAGCGAGAACGCAATATCCGTAGCCATGGGAATCGCCATTCCTCGTTCCATAACGGGATTGTTGGGACAAACAAAGAAGAACACCACAACGGGAATTATCATGCCTCCACAAGCTCCGATGACAGGCGCAAGGGCTTTCTTCATGCTGGAAAGCTCGCCACAAAGCACTTCTCGCTTTATCTCGAGACCAACACTCAGGAAGAAAATTGCCATCAGGAAATCGTTGATAAAGGAACCCAAAGACATGGCATGTCCGTTGTGACTGAAGAAATTAAAGCCACCAATGCTCAGACTTATCGGCAGTTCCCAGAACTTGCGATAGAGGTCGCCCCAAGGGCTGTTGGCTATGATGAGTGCGGCTATTGTGGCTATGACCAGAAGTACGCTACTGCTCACGTATTTGCGGAGCATACTTATAAACGGATAATTGTTCTCCATTTCTATTCTTTGTTAAAATCCTCTGCAAAGATACGGCTTTTTGTGAAAAGATGAGGTCAGTATTGGAAAAATGTTGTATCTTTGCGTCGAAAAATAATCATTTGAACGATGAGACGAATCATAACACTCTTGGCACTCGTATGTGCCATCTTTTGCTCGAATGCAGCGGACAAGATGACTTTGAACGAACTTACTGGTGGCGTTTATTCGCAGAGAGGCATTTCTGGCGTAACGCCTTTGCTCGATGGCGAGAGCTACAGCCAACTTGCTCCTGGAGGCAAGCAGATTGTTGCTCACAGTTTCCGTACGGGTGCAGAAACGGGCGTTCTATTCGATGTTGATAATATCAGGAACCGCGTCAAGATTAACCACATCGACGGCTATCTGATGAGTCCGGACGAGAAGAATATCCTTGTCCAGACCGAGACGAAGAGCATCTATCGCCATAGCAAGACGGCTGAATATTATATATATAATGTAAAGAATCGCACGCTTGCCCGTCTTAGCGAAAATGGTCCTCAAGAGCAACCCCTTTGGAGCAGGGACGGCACGATGGTGGCTTTTGTTCGCGAAGGAAATCTGTTCCTCGTCAAGCTCCTGTTCAACAATAGCGAGAGCCAGATTACGAAAGATGGCGAGTTCAATAAGGTTATCAATGGCAAGCCGGATTGGGTGAACGAGGAGGAGTTTTCGTTTGCTCGTGCTTTCGACTTCAATGCCGACAATACGATGATTGCTTGGATTCGTTATGACGAGACGGAAGTCCCGATGTTCAGTTTTCCGTGGTACAAAGGCATGAGTCCTGTGAAGAGTGAATATGCGCAGTATCCGGGCTCCTACGATTACAAGTATCCTATTGCCGGGGCGAAGAATAGTGTTGTGAGCGTGCATAGTTTCGACATTAAGAGTCGCGTTATCCGCAAGATGCAACTTCCAATTCCGGAAGATGGATATGTCCCTCGCATTTTCTTTACAGACGATGCCGAGAAATTGCTTATCTTGACTCTCAATCGTCATCAGGACCAACTGGACATTTATCTTGCAAATCCAAGGAGTACGGAGTGCCGAGTTATCGTTCGTGAAAAGGCAGAATGTTATGTGCCGGAAGAGACGCTTAAGGCATTCAAGGTTATTCCTAATGGATTTGTACTAATGAGTGAACGAGGTGGATATAAGCATCTGTATCTCTACGACTTAAACGGAACGCTTAGACGCCAACTTACAAGTGGAAACTATGAGGTGACGGCGCTTTATGGTTATGACACCAAGACGGGTAATACCTACTACGCAAGCAATCAGGAAAGTCCGCTTAGAAAGAGCGTTTACAAGAGCGACGCAAAGGGAAAAGTGACGCGACTCAGCACTTCGACTACAGGAACTAATAGTGCCATTTTCAGTACAGACTTCCGTTACTTTATGAACACTTGGAGCGACCTGAATACGCCTTCGGTTACGACGCTTTGTGATGCTTCGGGCAAGACGCTCAAGACGCTTGAAGATAAT
This sequence comes from Bacteroidaceae bacterium, assembly GCA_017548075.1. GTDB lineage: Bacteria > Bacteroidota > Bacteroidia > Bacteroidales > Bacteroidaceae > Physcousia. The sequence continues at coordinate 7,470 of JAFYNL010000001.1, forward strand.
GCAGTCCTTCGAAATAAACTTGCAGGGTTGAAGCTTGGAGAACGCAAGTTCTTTACCTTTACAACTGGCGATGGCGTTCAGCTCAACGGCTTTATGGTTTTGCCTGCCGGTTTTAATCCTAACAAGAAGTACCCAGTCGTGATGCATCAGTATAGTGGCCCTGGTTCTCAATCGGTTGTGGATAGTTGGGGCGCAGGCAATATGGGTGGCTGCCTTTACGAGCAATACCTCGCGCAAGAAGGTTTCATTTCTGTTTGTGTGGATGGAAGAGGAACTGGAGGCAGAGGTCGCGACTTCGAGCAATGTACTTACCTGAAACTCGGACAGTTAGAGAGTCACGACCAAGTGGAAGCTGCCATTTGGCTTGGTCAGCAAAGCTATGTCGATAAGGACAAGATTGCCATTTGGGGATGGAGCTACGGAGGCTTCAATACTTTGATGAGTATGAGCGAAGGTCGTCCCGTCTTTGCTTGTGGCGTGGCAGTTGCGGCTCCTACAAGTTGGCGCTATTACGATAGTATTTATACCGAGCGCTTCATGCGTACGCCCAACGAGAATGGTCCTGGTTATGACGAAAGTCCCATCAGTAGGGCTTCAAAATTGAGCGGAAAGTTGCTTCTCATTCATGGAATGGCGGATGATAATGTCCATTTCCGTAATGCCGCGGAATATACGGAAGCACTCGTTCAGGCAGATAAGGATTTCCGCGAGTTGACTTATACAAACCGCAATCACAGCATTTACGGAGGCAATACGCGCAATCACCTCTTCCGCCAGATTACGAAGCACTTCAAAGAGATGCTCGACTAATTAGAGGTCGTGATGGAGGAGGCGGTACTGAGCCATTTCCTCGTACTTTGTGCCGGGCTTGCCGTAGTTGGCAAAGGGATAAATACTGATGCCGCCTCTCGGAACAAAGATTCCCGTAACCTCGATGTATTTGGGTTCCATCAGTCGGATTAAGTCCTTCATGATGATGTTGACACAATCCTCGTGAAAGCTTCCGTGATTGCGGAAACTGAAAAGATAGAGTTTGAGGCTCTTGCTCTCTACCATCTTTTTGTCAGGAAGGTAGCTGATGCGAATCTCTGCGAAGTCGGGCTGACCTGTAATAGGGCATAAAGCCGTGAACTCTGGACAGTTGAAGCGTACCCAATAATCGTTTTCGGGATGCTTGTTCTCGAATGCTTCCAAGACTTCGGGAGCATAGTCCTGAGGTATTTCTGCCTTTTTGCCGAGAGCTTTCAAGCCCTCCTTCTCTCTGTTTCCCATATGATTAGTTTTTACTTTCAAGGTATTTCTGTAAGCCTTCTCTTCTCAACTTGCACGAAGGACAATGTCCGCAGCCGTCGCCAACCACTCCATTATAGCAAGTTAGGGTGCGATAGCGAATGGTATCGAGCACTCCCAACTCGTCCGCAAGTGCCCAAGTCTGTTGTTTGTCGAGCCACATCAAAGGTGTATGGAGGCGGAACTGCTCGTCGAGAGCAAGGTTGAGCGTCGTGTTCAGACTTTTGATGAAACCGTCTCTGCAATCGGGATAGCCGCTGAAATCGGCTTGTCCCACACCAGTAATGATGTCGTAAATGCCGTGATTACGGGCATAAACGGCTGCGATGGAAAGGAAGAAGAGGTTTCGTCCGGGCACAAAAGTAGTGGGGTAGGGCGAACCTTCCTTCTTCTCTTCTTCGATATTGAGTGCCGTGTTCGTCAGGCTGCAAGAAGGACTGAGTTGCGAGATGAAACTGATGTCCATGCTTTCCCAAGGAACGCCAGCCTCTTCTGCCAGTTGTTTGGCAATCTCGACCTCTTTTACGTGCCTCTGTCCATAGCGGAAAGTAAGGGCTCGCACCTCGTCGAAGTGCTTGAGCGCCCAATAGAGGCAAGTTGTGCTGTCCTGGCCGCCTGAAAGAACTACGAGCGCGCTAGTCATATTAGTTTTTGTCGCCAATTGCTTTCTGATACTCGTCCCAAAGCGCATCTACAGAGTTCTCGGGCTTGTCGCCAAGGATGTGCTTCATGGCTTTGTCCCACGACCAGGGCTTCAGCTCGACTGCGGAACGATTGAACTTGCGGATGAAGTCCTTATCCTTGTTCAGAGAGAGCCAGTAGAGGAAATATCCTGTTACGCGATAGCCCTTCTTCCATGTGTTTGCACGAGGACGGTCCTTGCTCTGGAAGTCCTGCTCGAAGCAACCGCAAGCCACACGAACTGCATCGGCCAGACCTTCGATGAAAATCCAGTACTCGCTCTTGTTGTCGTACTCTCCGCAACCTTCGGGCGAAAGCTGGTAGGCATGAGTGAGTTCGTGATAGAGGACGCCACGCGTCTCGTAATCGAGCTTCAAAGTGTCGTTACCGGCAAAGCACTTCTCAATCCAGTTCGTAGAGTAGCGAATGCCAACATGGTCGCCGCTACCGTACTTTTCGCTAATGCCGTTGTAGTCCTTTATGGTGTAGATGATGCGCTTCAATTGTGGCACATTCGGGTCGTTCGGTCCCCAATAGAGCGTCTGCAGAACTCGCAAAGCGTTCTCCTGAATGTAGGGAACGGGATTTGGAATGATGTTGTGATAGATGCGAGAACCCTCGCTTTCGGGAGCTTCGTCGTGGAATTCTACGTCTCCGGGATTATGTTTGAGCCACTTTTTCTCCACCTTAATGGGAGCGTGGTACTTTGTGTCTTTGAAGATTGCCTGTGCCTGAATACCGATTGCAAAAGCGCTTGCTACGATAATTGTGAGTGTACGTTTCATATTTAGTTAAGAGTTAAATTTTAATTCGGCTGCAAAATTACGAAAAATTGTTCAGAGTTGAGCGGTTAGCGGTTAGAGTTTATATTTTATTAAGACTATTTATGCAAGATGCGTTTCCGGTTCTGCCGAGTTTCTTTCGGCGGCGAGGGCTTTTTCGTGCTCCTCCAGTTGAACCGTCAGTCGGGCAATTTGCATCATCGTATCGTTCCTTTGTTTTGTGAGGGCTTGCTGCTTTGCCGTAATGCTTTCCTGAATGTCGGGAGTGGAAGTGTTGCAATGTCCGTCTTCCGTTTCCAGAGCAATGATGCGACTGTTCAGGTCTTCCACTTTTGCCTGGCACAAGAGCGTGTCGCGGTTAATCTGTTTTAGGCTGCCTCGAATCTTGCTCCAGTCCTTTCCGTCGGCAAAGACCTCGTCGAGTTCGCTCTGCTGAACTGGCGGATGTTGCAGGTTGAAAGCATGCATCCAGAGGTCGAGTTTCTCGTTGTATTGCTTCTGTTCGCCTTCCAGCTTGTTGATGTGAGCCAGATAGTAGTCGTGCCGCCCTTGCGTGATGTCGGCATTGTGGCGTATTTCGTCCATTTTGCCGCGTTCCTCCTCGAAACGTTCCCTTGCCGTATTCAAGGCCAGCAGATTCTTTTCGTGATAGCTCTTCGCATCCCTTTCCGGAATCATTTGCTGGTAGGCCTTCAGGTTTTCGGCTTTTCTGCCTTGCAAATCTTCTGTCTGTTTAGCGATGACCGACGAAGAACGAGCCAACGACTGATATTGCGCTTTCATGCCTTCCAGCTTGGCTTTCTCGGTATCGAGCGTAGCTTGCTTTTCCGTAATGTCCTGCTCCACATTGAACCAGTCCGTGCAAAGCCTCTGAATCTGCTCGTAGAGTTGCTCCGGAGCCTTTTGCCAGAGCGAATACCAGTCCTTCAGAGTGATGGATTGCTGCATGCTTTCGTAGATGCGAGTGAACTGTTTGTTGACGTTTTCCAGGCGCTGACCGATGTGGTCCACCTCTCTGCTGAGCACTTGCAGACCTGTGTTCAGCTCGCTCAAACGCGTATTCACCTCGCTCTTTTTCTGCTCAATCTTCTGCAACTCCTCGCCCAGTTTTGCGATGCTGCTTTGGTGGAAAGTGAAGGTCTCCAGCTCCTTCTCGGCCGTTTCTGCATCGCGACTCACGTTCTCTATGAACTGTCGGAGCAAAGCCGTTCTGGCATCCAGATTCGTGCTCTCGGAACACTCCACAAAAGTCGGGTCCAGTTGGGCATAGAGTTTCCACTCAATCACGTCCTCGTTCTGGCGGATGCGAATAGTGTTGAGCGCCTCCTCTTCGGCATTCAGGCTGCCTTGGGCCTTCGCCAGTTCGCCCTTCAGTTCCGAGAGTTGTTGCTGTTTCGCATTCGCTTCCGAAGCCAGCAGCTCGTAGTCGGTTTTCATCTGGCCGATGAGCTTGCTCTGGTCCAGAATCGTGTCGCTGTGATAGGGATGATGCGTGGCGCCACAAACCGAGCAACTCACGCCTTCGCGCAGGTCGGCCCGCAGCTGGATGATGTCCTGACCTTTGCTCAAGAGGTAGGTGTATTCCTTCTCCTTGCAGAGTCTCTGAGCCTTGCCCACCTCCTCTTCCAGCTCGCGCACATTGTCCTCCAGATGCTGGATGTCCAACCTGAGCGCAGTCACCTTTTTGCTCTTCTCCTCAATGCTTTCGTAGCCCGTGCTGATGCGTTTCCAGAGCGATAGGGCAGAGTGGAGCATTTGCCTGCGACCTTTCAGCATCAAGGCTCTTTCCTGAAGCATCAGACCGTCCTGACCTTGAATGTACGAGCGATGCATGCTCAGTTCCGCCTCCGTCGATTCGGCCTGCGAAACCAAGTCCTGGAACTGCCCGAAAGCCCTGCCCAGCAACTCGTTCTGCTCGTTCTGGCGTCTGACGGACTGCTGATGTTTTTGCTGCAGCTCGGCGCGGCGTTTGTCCCTGTCTTCCAGGTGTTTGAGTTGCAGGAGCACAGCCTCGCCATGGCGGAGCATATTCTCGTGGATTTCCATGCTCTGGCGCTTGGTTCTGAGCTTCTCCACCACGCCCTGCAGCGCCTCCGTCTCCTTCTCCTTCTCGGCGATGAGCGACGACAGCGCCTCCATCTCGTCCTTTACCTTATTATTATAGTCAATCAGGAAAGCCGTTTCCGTTTCCAGCGAATCGTTCGCGCCCGTCAGCTGATAAGCCGAGCAGACGTGGTCGAAGACGGCAGTCATATTGGTCTGAGCGTTCATCAGCTGTTCGTTGGCCTGTTGCTGGCGCTTCTCCTGGTCCGTCCATTTCTGTCGGTTCTCGTCCGTCTCGCGTTCCAGAAGGGAGAGGCCGCGCTTTTCCTGACCAATCTGTTCCCTCAGCACCTTTATTTTCTGGTAGGTGCCGTGAATGCCCTCGAACAGGTCGTAGCGTTCCAGCATGCTCGATTCCTTCGCCATCATGGCACTCTGCTTGCCCAGCTCGAAGAGGTGTTTCTTCTCGCGGTCCAGCGCCATTTTCGTCTCGTTGAAGCGCCGCAGCCACGCCAGTTGCGCTTGCAGTCGGGAGAGACTTTCCTCCAGCCCCACCAACTTCGTCTCCGCAAGTTTTTTAGCATCCTTAACTCGTTGAAGCTGAGTAGAGTTAAGTATTCTTGGATTACGCTTTGAATGAATACTGGAAGACAGCTCCTCCATATTGAAATTGATGCCCAAATCGTCCGCACCCGGAACCGTCCCCACAGCCTCCAGACCATTGTCCGTTGTCAGTTGACCGTTGACTTTCCCTTCGGCCGTCGAGCGTTGCTTGTCGGTTGTCAGTTGACTGTTGTCCGTTGACTTTCCCTCCGGCCGTCGAGCGTTGCTTGTCTGTTGTCGGTTGTCCTCTTTACTCTTTTTGCTAAAGAAATTCATCTTGTTTCTATGCTAAGTTCCGCGCCTTAACAGCGCGCCTGAGTGCTAAGCATCTCAGAACTTCTGTTCTCATCACGATGCAAAGGTATGACTTTTTTTCTATACCACCAAATTTTGGATGTGCAATTGACGCCGTTTTTAACAAGGAAGTTCTGAATCCGGGTTTTTCCACAATTCCACAAATTCCACAAATTCCACAACTAATTTTAATAGAGGTGCGAAGACTATATATATATTATTATATTACAAATATGATATGGGTAATTAATAAAGATAGCAAACAGCGTGTGTCTCATTTTCCACTTGTGAACTTTGTGGAAATTGTGGAAAGTCCAGAATTGTGGGCAAATCGTGCTGAAAATCAATGCGTTGCAAAAATCGCGTCAATTGGTGCTGAAAATCGGCTGAATTGAGGTGCTGAAATTTGGCAGCGCGGCCGGAATGTCGTAAATTTGCAATGTGAAAGATGAGAGAACGACTGCAGCGTCCTCGGCAAACTTAACAAGTTAAAGTGCGCAATTTAACGAGTTACGATTGCAATCTTCACACGAGAGAGGAAGAAGCCCCCAAAAGCTTCAATAACCAATCACCATTTCAAGAGCCATGAAAAAGAATAACATCTGGGAACTCATTCTCAAGGTCATCGTCGCCGCCATAACGGCAGCCTTGACCGCCATCACAACCACCTCGTGTATGGGCAAAGGCCCATTCTAAGTGAAGAGTGAAGAATGAAGAGTGAAGAATTATGAGCAGGCGGAACTAAAAGGGGAGCCTCGAATTTAGTTTCGGGGCTTTCTTTTTGTATTCTTTTTTGTAATTCAAAAAAATATCGTAACTTTGACTTCGTCGAACTTACTCCCGCTCAACAATAAAAATAAATGAATTTATTTTGTATTGTATTCACTTATTCGTAACTTTGCAGAAGCAAAGCTTCTTTTTTATGGATAAACCAAGGTATGATATTCTGGATGGGTTGCGCGGGGTGGCGGCGGTGATGGTGCTGCTGTACCATGTCTTCAACGATGCGAAGAGCTTCTTCGTGTGGCCGACGCCTGTCAACGAGTTCTTTCATAGTTTCCTGGCTGTCGATTTCTTCTTCATCCTGTCGGGCTTCGTGATGGGCTACGCTTATGACGAGAAATTGAAGGCCTCAACCCTGACTCTAAGCGGTTTCGTGAAGCGGAGGCTCATCCGATTGCATCCGATGATTGTGATGGGAGTGCTGGTGGGAGTGGTCTGCTTCGCCTTGCAAGGCATGACGAAATGGAGCGGGGAGGAGGTTACCGTCCGTGCTTTGATGTGGGCGACTTTGCTGGGGCTCTTCATGATTCCTTCGCCGGCAAGCATGGATGTGCGGGGCAACACGGAAATCTTCCCGCTGAACGGCCCGCAATGGTCGCTCTTCTTCGAGTACATCGGCAGTCTGCTCTACGGCCTTTTCCTGCACCGACTCTCTACGAAATGGCTGAGGGTGTGGGTGGCTTGCAGCATTGTGACGATAGCTGGTTATGCGCTGATGATTGAGGACGGCGGGATTGCCTACGGCTGGTCGTCGGAACCTGCGAACCTGTGCGGCGGTGCGCTCAGGATGCTCTATGCCTATCCCATGGGACTTTTGATGGCAAGGGTGTTCCGTGAACGACAGCCAAAGCCTCTGCACGGCCACGTTTTCCTCTATTGCAGTCTGGCGCTCGTGGTGCTCCTGGGACTGCCTTTTGTGGGTAGCAAAGACGGGGAGTCGATTTATCAGCTGGTCTGCATCTTCTCGTTCTTCCCGACCATTATCTGGTACGGCGCAAGAGGCATGGTGACGGGCAAGAGTAGGGGGGCAGTCTCCATTCTGGGCCGTTTGTCCTATCCGCTCTATGCCGTCCATTTCCCGCTGGTTTACCTCTACATCTCTTGGGTTCAGAAGAGCGGATTCTCCTACGAAACGAGCGCGCAGCCGTGGCTGGCAGCCATCATCACCATCGTGGCAGCGCTGTTCCTGGCTCTGCTTTGCATGTTCTTCTACGACGAACCGGTGCGGAAATGGCTCAATTCGAGAAAAACTCTAAACTCTAAACCCTAAACTCTAAACTTTTTTTTGTACCTTTGCACGCGAAATTAGAATAAAGGAACAGATTATGGCACAAAAACCAAGCATACCAAAGGGAACGCGCGACTTCGGACCACAGGAAATGTCGCGCCGCAACTATATCTTCAATACCATTCGCGAGGTCTATTCGCTCTATGGCTTCCAGCAAATCGAGACGCCTGCAATGGAGAACCTCTCAACCCTGATGGGCAAGTACGGCGAAGAAGGCGACAAGTTGCTCTTCAAGATCCTGAACAGCGGCGATTTCCTGCGCGGAATATCTTCCGAAGACCTTGCAAACGGAGCAACCGGACACTTGGCTGCCCAGCTTTGCGAAAAGGGCTTGAGGTACGATTTGACGGTACCTTTCGCTCGTTATGTGGTTCAGCACAGAGAGGAGTTGACTTTGCCGTTCCGCCGCTATCAGATTCAACCTGTCTGGCGAGCCGACCGTCCGCAGAAAGGCCGCTATCGCGAGTTCTATCAGTGCGATGCCGATGTGGTGGGAAGCGACTCGCTGCTCTGCGAAGTGGAGTTGATGCAAATCATCGACGAGGTGTTCCGCCGGTTTGGCATTCGCGTCTGCATCAAGATTAACAACCGCAAAATCCTCTCCGGAATAGCCGAAATGATTGGCGAGGCCGACAAGATTGTGGACATTACGGTTGCCATAGACAAGCTCGACAAGATTGGCCTCGACGCCGTGAACGAAGAGCTTCGCGAGGACGGAATCAGCGAGGAAGCCATCCAGAAACTGCAGCCCATCATCAACCTCAGCGGAACGAACGACGAGAAGATTGCCACAATGCGCAAAGTGCTGCAAGACAGCGAGATAGGGCAGAAAGGCCTGGACGAAGTGGAGTATGTCTTAAGGAATTCTTCACTCTTCATTCTTCACTCTTCACTTGAATTAGACCTTACGCTTGCTCGCGGACTCAACTACTATACGGGTTGCATCTTCGAGGTGAAGGCTCTGGATGTCGAGATTGGTTCGATAACTGGTGGCGGTCGATACGACAACCTGACTGGCATCTTCGGAATGCCTGGCTTGAGTGGAGTAGGGATTAGCTTTGGTGCCGACCGCATCTACGATGTCCTGAACCAGCTGAACCTCTATCCCGAAGAAGTGACGACGGCAACTCAGGTGCTCTTCATCAACTTCGGCGAGAAGGAAACGGATTACTCACTTCCTATCCTTAAGCAGCTTCGCGAACAGGGAATCCGTTGCGAAATCTATCCAGATGCCAGCAAGATGAAGAAGCAAATGCAATATGCCAACCAGAAGGGCATTCCGTTCGTCATCATGACTGGCGAGACGGAAATGGCGGAAGGAAAAGTCATGCTCAAGAACATGACAACCGGCGAACAGAAACTCGTAAAGCCAGAAGAAATCATCCCTAATCTCTAATCCCTAATCTCTAATCCGAATGCTTGCAGCATTGTACCTCATCCCTGTTACGCTTGGCGAGACCTCGATTGAGCAAGTCTTGCCCTCGTATAATCATGAGGTTATCATGGGCATTCGGCACTTCATTGTCGAGAACATCCGCTCTGCAAGGCGTTTTCTTCGCCAGACAGATAAGGCGTTTCCTATCGACGAGAGCACATTCTTCGAGATGGGCAAACACGCCGACGAAAAGCTGTTCAGCCAATATCTGCAGCCCCTTCGCGAAGGCAAACCGGTTGGGGTTATCAGCGAGGCTGGTTGTCCCGCAGTAGCCGATCCGGGAGCGGATATCGTCAAGATTGCGCAAAGGGAAGGACTTCGAGTGGTTCCTCTGGTTGGTCCGAGCAGTATGATTATGGCTGTGATGGGAAGCGGATTGAATGGACAAAGCTTTGCATTCAATGGCTATCTGCCTGTAGAACCTGCCGATAGAGCAAAGCGCCTGAAGGCTCTCGAGTCAAGGGCTTGGACGGAAGGACAGACGCAACTCTTCATCGAAACGCCTTACCGCAATCAGAAGATGTTCGATGCACTCCTTTGCACACTTCGGCCACAAACCCGCCTCTGTGTCGCGGCTGGAATAACGACGGAAGACGAATACATCCGCACCCTTCACATCTCGGAATGGAAGAACACTAAGTTGCCCGACCTCAGCAAAGTGCCCGCAATTTTCCTAATAAACAAGTAAATGAAATACTCCATCATAGTTCCCGTTTACAATCGTCCGGATGAGGTGGACGAATTGCTGCAAAGCCTTACACAGCAGACTTTCCGCGATATGGAAGTCGTGATTGTGGAGGACGGCTCTTCCTTGCCTTGCGATTCTGTAGTTCAGAAGTATGCCGGCAAGCTTCAACTTCGCTATTTCACGAAGGAGAACAGCGGCCCCGGACCTACCAGAAACTTTGCTGCAGAGCACAGCCAAGGCGAGTTTCTCATCTTCCTTGATAGCGATTGCGTGCTTCCTCCAGGCTTCCTGCAAGCCGTTGAGGATGAGCTGAATAGAAAGGAATGCGATGCTTGGGGCGGACCGGATAAGGCTCACGAAAGCTTTACGCCAGTCCAAAAGGCCATCAACTACAGCATGACCTCGTTCATTACGACTGGTGGCATTCGTGGGGGCAAGAAGCAGATGGACAAGAAGTTCTATCCGCGCTCCTTTAATCTGGGCATTCGTCGCAGTCTCTACAGGCAGTTGGGCGGCTTTTCTTCCATGCGTTTCGGCGAAGATATCGACTTGAGTTTGCGCATTTACGAGAGTGGCGCAACTTGCCGACTTTTCCCGGAAGCTTGGGTTTGGCACAAGCGCAGAACCGACTTCAAGAAGTTCTTCAAGCAAGTTCACAACTCCGGTATTGCTCGCATCAACCTGATGAAGCGGCATCCAGGCAGTCTGAAACTCGTTCATATCCTGCCTGCAATCTTCACAATCGGAGTTTTTCTCCTGCTTCTCTTGTTCCTAACAGGGCTTGTCTTCACAGTTCTTGGACTTTATGCGGGTTTCTTTGGAGGCGGCGGATGCAATATGGGACTCGTGGTCGCTTACTTTGGAGCGGCTTTGATGGCGCTTGCTCTCTTACCCCTCATACTCTTATCGCTCGTCATCTTCATCGATTCTGCTTTACGAAATAAGAGCCTCAAGATAGGCTTCCTCTCCATTTGGGCAAGCTTTATCCAGCTCATCGGCTACGGAACAGGCTTCCTTCGCGCTTGGTGGCTGAGGTGTGTTTGCGGCAGAAACGAGGAACTTCAGGCATTCAAAGATAATTTCTACAAGTAAAGACAACGGACTACAGACAACGGACAACTGACTATAGAGATGAAAGCCATTAAAGACTGGGCTCCAGAAGACCGACCTCGTGAACGACTCCTTGCAAATGGAGCGGACACTCTGAGCAAGGCAGAACTGCTTGCAATCCTTATTGGGAGTGGTGTGCCGGGCAAGTCGGCTGTGGATATCATGCGTTCCATTCTGGCAGATTATGGCGACAGTCTGATGTCTCTCGGAAAGGCTTCGGTAAAGGATTTGATGCGATATGAAGGCATCGGCGAGGCGAAGGCTGTCACGATTGTTGCGGCTTGTCAGCTTGCCAATCAACGACTCAAGGAAAACCTTCCGAAACGAATGCGAATAAAGGACTCAACGGATGCGGTCAACTACTTCCGTCCTCGAATGCAAGACCTCACAATAGAGGAATGCCACCTTCTTCTTCTCGACCAAGGAATGGGCGTGAAAGGCTCTGTCCTGCTGAGTAGGGGAGGCATTGCAGGGGCTTCGGTTGATGTGCGTTGCCTGTTAAAGGAAGCTCTTCTGGGTCAGGCAGTTGCAGTCGTGCTTTGCCACAATCATCCAAGCGGAAGAACAAAGCCAAGTCGCGAAGATGACAACCTCACAAAAAAGGCCGCAGAAGCTTGCCAGACTGTTGGTATTCGCTTTGTTGACCACATCATCTTTGCAGGTGACGACTATTACAGCTATCAGGAAAACGGAAAGATATGAAGCGTAAATCGAAGAAAGTCAACTCCGAACTGGAGATGCAGGAGCGGGTGATTGAGGTGCTCAAGACCGTTTTCGACCCCGAAATTCCCGTCAATATCTACGACCTCGGGCTCATCTATCGTATTGAGTTTAACGAAGATAACACCGAATTGAGTGTCGATATGACGCTTACTGCCCCAAATTGTCCTGCAGCAGACTTTATCGTGGAGGATGTCCGACAGAAGCTCGAAACCATTACAGGCATAGAAAAGGTGGAAGTGAACCTCGTCTTCGAGCCTGAATGGGACAAGGATATGATGAGCGAAGAAGCAAAAATGGAACTTGGATTTCTATAGATATGAAGAACGTTTACTTTATAAGTGATGCCCATCTGGGTAGTCTTGCAATCAGGCATCGTCGTCAACAGGAACGTCGTTTGGTTCGCTTCCTCGATGAGATTAAGGACAAGGCTGGAGCAATCTATTTGCTTGGCGATATGTTCGACTTTTGGTTTGAATATCAGACAGTTGTGCCTAAAGGCTTTACGCGTTTCCTTGGCAAACTGAGCGAACTGACCGACATGCATATCGAGGTGCACTATTTCACGGGCAATCACGATATTTGGTGCCTGAACTACCTCGAAAGGGAGTGCGGAGTCATTCTCCATCGCAATCCTCTAACTCTCGAAATTGGCGACCAGACGTTCTATCTTGCTCATGGCGACGGCCTCGGCGACACAGACAAGAAGTTCCAGTTCATTCGTAGCATCTTCCACAATAAGTTCTGTCAATGGGCTTTCCGATGGCTTCATCCTGATTTAGGAGTGCGTTTCGGCTTGAATTGGGCAAAGCGAAGCCGCATAGACCATAGCGAAGAAGCGCCTTATCAAGGGGAAGATAAGGAGCCGCTCGTCATCTATGCAAAGCAGTATTTGAAGGAGCATCCGGGAGTCGATTACTTCATTTTCGGTCATCGCCACATTGAACTCGACCTTGCTCTAAGCCATCAAACGCGCGTTATCATTCTTGGAGACTGGATTAAGCAGTTCACCTACGCCGTTTATAATGGCGAGCAACTCTATTTCGAGAACTATACCGAAGGCGAAGGTTCGCGATAACCCTAGTGATGTTTGCCAACATAACTCAGTATAACTCCAAAGTTGGCTGGGAGTGTAAGGGTAAGCGGCTCGTTTGAATTGAACGACATTCTTACCTTCTTGTTAGTCAGCGTGTTATATAAGGTAACCTCAGCCTTTTCTTTAATGTCTGTAAATTCAAAGAAATGGTGGGGTAGGTTGAGCGAAATCGTCTCTTCCTTATCGGAAAAATTAGCAATTACGAGTGCGAACTTCTTGCCTTTATGACGGATGAAAGCATATTGTCTTTGCAGATGCGGGTTCGCATACATCAAATCATAGAAACCTCCTTTTGCATAAAGGTCTTGCTCTCGAAGGTTTAGAATGGTTTGATAGGTTTTCTGTAATGTAAGTTCCTCATTTGTAAGCAGTTTCCCATCAAAGCGACCTTTGTTACGCCATCTTTGAATAGAAGAAATCGTCCAATAATCAAAAATAGTGGTTCGCCCGTCTTTTCCGCTGAAACCTTCTGCATCCATGCCTCGCTCGCCAAGTTCTTGTCCGAAATAAAGCATGAAAGGGCAGGGCATAAGGCTGCTTACAAGAAGTGCAGGAAGGGCTTTCTTTGCATCGCCAAGCAGGAAATCGCTCGCAAGCCTTTGTTCATCGTGGTTCTCTAGGAAGTTGAGCATCTTCCCACGAATATCGTCAACGGCTTGCCAACATGCAGTTATGCTTTGGGTGCTTTGCCCTCGACAAACATTCAGAAGCGTGTCGTAAAGCCCGACTTTATCGTAAAGATAGTCAAAATGGCCTCGATGAATGTAGTCGCGATATAGGTTCGGATTGTAAACTTCGGCAATGAAAATGAGGTCAGGGTATTGGCTCTTAACTTGCGGCAAAGCCCATTCCCAGAACTCTACAGGCACCATCTCGGCCATATCACAACGGAATCCATCAATTCCCTTCGAGGCCCAATAGAGCAGGATTTGCAGCATCTTATTCCAAGTATCTGGAGTAGGGGAGAAGTGACCTTGCTTGCCTCCAAGATAATCGATGCCGTAATTGAGTTTCACAGTCTCGTACCAATCATTTTTCGACGGCCAAGAAGTGAAGTTGTCATTGCCCGTAGCCTTCGCAGGAACCTCTTTATAAGTAGAGTGGGGCAGAATGTTATCAAGATGCAATTGCTCTGCAGGAAGGTAGTAAAAGTTGTTATCCGCTGAGAACGAGCAGGTTACATTGTCATCTTCACCAAGGTCGCGAACCATTGCTGAAGGCTTTGCATCGGAATGATACTGGCGAGCAACATGATTGGGGACAAAGTCGATGATGACTTTCAAACCTGCTTTGTGTGTCCTTGCCACAAGCAATTCGAACTCATGAATGCGTTCGTTTGGATTCTTCGCAAGGTCTGGGTCAACATCATAATAGTCGCGAATGGCATAGGGACTGCCGGCTTCTCCTTTCACAACATCAGGATTGTCCTTCGGAATGCCATAAGCCGAGTAATCTGTCTTGCTCGCATGTTCGATGATACCTGTGTACCAGATATGAGTACAGCCAAGTGCCCGGATTTGTTCCAGAGCCTTGGCTGTAAAGTCTTGCATCAAGCCGCACCCGTTCTCCTGCATTGTTCCAAAAGGAATGCAGGCAGTCTTGTCGTTACCGAAAAGGCGGGTGAAGACTTGATAAATGGTCATTGAATGCCGTCGATAGTGATGCTCTCGTTTCCTTTAGCAATCTTGGTAATCATGCCCTGCAGAGCTTTGCCAGGACCGCATTCTGTAAATTCAGTCGCACCTGCCTCAATCATGTTCTGAACCTCTTGAGTCCAACGAACAGAGGCTGTGAGCTGAGCAATAAGATTCTGCTTGATTTCGGCTGCATCCGTATGTGCCTTAGCATCTACATTCTGATAGATGGGGCAAGAAGGAGTGTGGAACTCAGTCTTTTCGATGGCTGCCTGAAGTTCATCCTTTGCAGGTTGCATGAGGGGACTATGGAAAGCTCCACCAACAGGCAGTACGATAGCGCGCTTTGCACCAGCTTCTTTCAGCTTCTCGCAAGCAGTATTAATCTCATCAACATTGCCGCTGATGACCAATTGACCTGGGCAATTGTAGTTAGCAGGAACGACAACTCCCTTACCATTTGCAGTCACTTCAGCACAAATCTGCTCGACTGTCTCATCTGGAAGATTGATGATGGCTGCCATTGTGCTGGGAGCGGCTTCGCAAGCCTTCTGCATAGCCATTGCACGAGCATGCACAAGACGAAGTCCGTCCTCAAAAGAAAGTGCTCCAGCAGCAACGAGAGCGCTGAACTCACCAAGGCTGTGACCACCAACCATATCTGGCTTGAAGGCGTCTCCAAGACAGATTGCCGTGATAACACTATGGAGGAAGACTGCGGGTTGAGTAACCTTAGTTTGCTTCAACTCCTCAGCATCGCCCTCGAACATGATATCTGTGATGCGGAAACCAAGTATCTCGTTTGCTTTTTCGAAAAGTTCTTTTGCTTTGGGATTTGTGTCGTAAAGCTCTTTGCCCATGCCTGTGAACTGAGCTCCTTGACCGGGAAATACAAATGCTTTCATTGTCTTTTGTGTTTTATTATTCGTTTTGCGCGGCAAAGGTACGAAATTTTATTCACATAACAACATTTGTATGCGACATTCTCTACGCGCGTACATTATTTATTGATATAGGTCATAAATGTCTGCCTGCAAATTCTAATTGACGTTATGTTTAGTAGGAATTGTGATTGAAATATTATTGCCCTATTGTTTTGTGCTTTCAAATTTATTGACTAACTTTGTGGCAGAAACCATAAAAGCATCTTCAAATGAAGATTTCAATTGCAGGAACGGGAAAGATTGCCGAGGAGGTCATGCGAATGTTGCATGATGAGTTTGCTGGCGAGATTGAAGTGACTGGCATTTATGCTCGCGAACAAAGCGTGGAACATGCTATCGACCTCTGTCAAGCCTATGCTCAAACGGGCTTCGTTTATACGGATTATCTGAGAATGCTTCAAGAAGCAGAAGCCGACTTCGTGTATATTGCCAACGCAAATCATGTGCATCATGAGTATGCAATGCAAGCCATGATGGCAGGAAAGAATGTGATTGTGGAGAAACCAATTGCGGTGGATCGTGTTCAGACAGAGGAACTTATCGATACCGCAATACAGCGTTGCGTCTATTGTCTGCCGGCTTATTCCTTATTATATATGCCGATGTTCAGGAAGTTGCAAGAGTTTATTCCGCAACTTGGAACGATTAGGATGATTCATTGCAACTATGCTCAACGCAGTAGTCGCTATGACCGTTACCTTAGTGGCGAGCTGACTCCTGTCTTCGACCCAGCAATGGCTGGCGGAACACTTGCCGACCTCAATGTCTACAACCTTTGTTTCGCGATTGCTTTGTTCGGTCCTCCTCGCACAGTTCGCTATGAATGTAATCGAGGTTATAACGGCATCGATACTAGCGGAACACTTCTATGCCACTACCCTACCTCGCTTGCTGTGCTGAGTGCTTCAAAGGATTCTGATGGCCTTTCGTATGGCTGCATCCAAGGCGAAGAAGGTTACATCGAGGTGCACGGTTCCGTAAGCACCCTCAACTCCTTTACCGTTCACCTGAAAGGCAAGGAGCCCATTACCATTGAGAATGAGAAGGGACATCACAGGCTCAGTTATGAGTTCCGCGAGTTCCTGAATCTCATTGAGAACAGGCAGGAATGCCACATAGTTATTCCATATTTAACGCGAATAATGCAAGAGATTGCCATCGCAAAAGAACGTATGATATCATGAAGAAACTACCACTTTTCCTGCTTGGCAGTTGTGCCGTAAATGCAGCCCAAGCACAGCGTTGGAACATCGTTTACATCATGAGTGACGACCATTCCTATCAAGCGATAAGTGCTTATGGTCATCAACTTAGCAAGCAAGCGCCAACTCCCAACCTCGACCGACTTGCTGAACGGGGAATGCTCTTCCGTCGTGCATATGTCGAGAACTCGCTGAGTACACCAAGTCGAGCTTGTTTGATGACTGGAATGTATAGTCATCAGAGCGGACAGAGGACGCTTGATTGCCCAATTGATGAGAATGCTCCGTTCGTAAGCGAGTATCTGCAACAGGCTGGTTACCAGACGAGTATAATTGGCAAATGGCACATGCTTTGCGAACCGAAAGGCTTCGACGACTATCACATCGTTCCTGGTCAAGGCGATTATTATGATCCGAGGTTCCGTTCGAAAGAGACTAATGGCAAGTATATTGTGGAGAAAGGCTATGCGACGAACCTCATCACAGACTATGCAATACAGTTCCTTGAAACTCGCGACAAGTCAAAGCCATTCGCACTCTTCGTTCATCACAAGGCTCCTCACAGGAATTGGATGCCACCACTCGATATGCTCGACCTTTATGAAGATGTTGAGTTTCCGCTTCCTGAGACCTTCCGAGATGATTATTCCACGAGAGGTCAGGCCGCAAAGGAGCAGCAGATGAGCATCGAGAAAGACATGGAAATGTGTTACGACCTTAAGGTGACGCAGATAAAGCCAGGCATGGGTTACACTCATGAACGTAATGGCGATGGATTCCGCCACCAACTCTCTCGAATGTCGCCAGAACAAAGAGAGAAATGGGAGTCCGTCTATAACCCTCGAAACGAGGCCATGTTGGCTCAACATCTTACTGGCGATGCCCTTCTTCAGTGGAAATATCAGCGGTATATCCGCGATTATATGAGGGTTATCCACAGTATCGACGAGCAAGTTGGACGGTTGCTCGACTACTTGGAGGCTAACGATTTGATGGACAACACGATGGTAGTCTATACGAGCGACCAGGGTTTCTATATGGGAGAGCACGGCTGGTTCGATAAACGTTTTATGTATGAGGAGTCGTTCCGCACTCCCCTACTCGTCTGTGCACCAGGCATGAAAGGCGGTCAGAAGAGTGATGCTCTTGTTCAGAACATTGACTTTGCTCCAACTTTCCTCGATATTGCGGATGCCGAAAAGCCCCAGCAAATGGTTGGAACTTCGTTGCTACCTATCATGTCGAAAGGCGGCAAGGCACCAAAGAATTGGCGTAAGTATCTGTATTACCATTATTATGATTGTCCTGCGGAACATAATGTGATGCGTCATGATGGCGTGAGCGATGGCAGATACAAGCTCATTCACTTCTACGGACCTAAGGGTTCTTACGACGAACTCTTTGATTTGAAGAAAGATCCAAACGAGCTTCAGAACGTCATAGCTGAGAAAAAGTATGCAAAACATTTGGCTCAACTTCAGAAGCAACTCGATGCTTTCCGCATAGAGCAAAAGGTCGATGAATGGTGACGCCAGTTAAGTTGCTCAACGTAACGTGTTATGATTGCAAACGTAACACGTTAACTTTGCCAACTTAACACGTTATGTTTGCCATCGTAACTGCAGTCGTTTACTGTAAAGACACAAAAAAGGCAACGCATCCTTGTTGTAAGGTTGCATTGCCTTAATAGTGATTCGATTATCGTTCGCTTAGAAAATCCCTAATTCCTTGAAGACTTTCTTAAGTTTAATGACTGATTCGTCGACCTGTTCGCGAGTGTGGTTTGCCATAAGTGCATAGCGAACGAGAGTGTCCTGCGGTGCACAAGCTGGCGGAATAACTGGATTGATGAAGACGCCTTCATTAAATGCCTTAGCAACTGCCATGAAGGTCTTATCCGTATCGCGAACATAAAGAGGAATGATGGGACTTTCTGTGTCGCCAATCTCGAAGCCTTCTTCGCGGAAACGCTTAAGTGCGTAATTCGTTACACTCCAAAGTGCTTCCAGACGCTCTGGCTCGTTCTGAATGATATGAAGTGCTTCGCGAGCCGCTGCAGTTGCAGCTGGAGTACAACTTGCACTGAAGATGTAGGTGCGAGCTGTGTGGCGAAGCCAGTTGATAATGCTGCTGTCTGCTGCGATGAAACCACCGATGGATGCCAAACTCTTTGAGAATGTGCCCATAATCAGGTCAACTTCATCGGTCAAGCCAAAGTGGTTGCAGACGCCCCTACCCTGTTTGCCGAAGACGCCAATGCCGTGAGCTTCGTCTACCATAATGGCAACATTGTCGTACTTCTTCTTCAGTTCAACGATTTCAGGCAATTTGCAGAGGTCACCTTCCATGCTGAATACACCATCCACGACAATGAGTTTAACGCGATCAGGCTCGCACTTCTGGATCATCTTCTCCAGATCATCCATATCATTATGCTTGTACTTGAGCTGCGTTGCAAAGCTGAGACGACGACCATCTACGATGCTCGCGTGGTCGCGGTCATCGCAGATAACATAGTCGTTACGGTCAACGAGTTGACTTATGACGCCGCTATTAACTGTGAAACCAGTTGCAAAGCAGAGCGCTTCATCTTTGCCAACAAACTCTGCAAGCTCTTTCTCGAGCTGAACATGAATGTCGAGCGTGCCATTAAGGAAACGGCTGCCAGCGCAACCGCTACCATATTTCTGCATAGCTGCGCAACCTGCATCAATAACGCGCTGGTCACCAGTCAAGCCTGTATATGCATTTGAGCCAAACATCAACACTCGGCGACCTTCCATAATCACCTCAGTGCCTTGCTTGCCTTCTATCTCGCGAAAGTAAGGGTAAATACCCTGTGCCATAAACTCTTGAGGGAGAGTATATTTGGCACATCTGTCTTGTAATAATCCCATAAAATTCTTTTACCTCACCCTTAAAAGGGTTAAATTCGACTGCAAAGGTACTCCTTTTTCTTGAAATATTACCCATCTTATCGGAAAAAAAATGCATAGTGTGTCTATTTATATAAATAATGTACGAGAATTGAACATTTTTCCTTACCTTTGCACCACGAAATATGGAGAAAAAGACCAAAATAGTATTCATCGTAAACCCTATATCGGGTACTTCGGACAAGCAACATATCATCGACCTTATCCCGAAGTATTTGGATAGTCGCCTGTTTGAGTGGACCATCTGCAAGACCGAACACAAAGGTCATGCTGCAGAGTTCGTTGGAAAGGCCATTCAGGACGGAGCCGACATAGCTGTGGCTGTGGGCGGAGACGGTACTGTTAATGAGGTTGCGCGAAGTCTGATTCATACTGATACAGCACTTGGAATCATTCCTTGTGGCAGCGGAAACGGGCTGGCTCGTCACCTTTATATTCCGATGAATCCTGATGGCGCTCTCCAAGTTCTTGCGGATTGCCACATTGAGAGCCTCGATTATGGCATCATCGACCAGCAGCCTTTCTTCTGCACTTGTGGCGTAGGTTTCGACGCATTCATTAGTGACCGCTTTGCCAAAAGCAATCGTCGAGGTCTTCTTACATATATCGAGAATACACTCAAAGAGGGTTTGAAGTACAAACCGGACACTTATGAGATAACGATTGATGGCGAGCGTCAAGTTTATAAAGCATTCCTCATTGCATGCGCAAATGCCAATCAGTACGGAAACAACGTTTATATTGCGCCCTATGCAAGTATGAGTGATGGTTTGATGGATGTTACTTTGATTGAACCCTTTACCGTACTGGAGGCTCCTCAAATGGCTATTCAGCTCTTTAACAAGACGATAACGACCAACAGCCGCATTCATTCGTTCCGTTGTCAGCATTTGCATATTAAGAGAAGTGCTCCTGGAGTGATTCATTTCGATGGCGATCCGAAGGATGCTGGCGAGGAACTTGATGTAAGATTGGTGCCGAAAGGAATCAAAATGGTTGTCAATACGAAGGAACAACCTTACCTTCCTCCCCTACTTCGAACTTTTGCGGACTTCTATCATGGAGTGAACGAGGAGATTTCTACCTTTAGTGCCGACCTGAAAGCAGACTTCAAAGAAGGTCAAAGACGCATCAGCACAATTAACAAAGAATTGTTGCGAAAATTAAGGAAGAAGCCTTAATTCCTTCTCAAAACACTTTAAGATGGCATCCTTCTGCTCACTTGTGAGAGAAGGCTCTGCTTGTTCCAAAGCAAGACGAAGTGCCTCGATTGCCTTTGTCTTAGCTTGTTGTTGCCCCATCCTAACGCCACTTCTGTAAGGAGTGGATGGAAGTAAAGCTCTATTGAAGTTTCCGTCGCTCATCTTTGACTCTTTAAAATGGTTCTCCTAAAAGCATTACTTCTTCTCATATTTGTCCTTTCCCCAGCACTTTTCCATTTGTGCGCGAAGCCTATCCTCAGCCACATTGTTCTGAGGTTGCCAGAATTGTTGCCCCTTTAATTCATCGGGGAGGAACTGCTGAAGAACGAAATTGCCTTCATAGTCGTGAGCATACTTATATCCTTTGCTGTAACCCAGATCTTTCATCAACGATGTGGGAGCATTTCTAAGGTGAAGAGGCACAGGTTGATTGCCGGTTTCCTGAACATTTTGAAGTGCGTCGTTGATAGCCATATATGCAGAATTGCTCTTCGGACTTGTGGCAAGATAGATGGTTGCTTCAGCTAAAGGGATGCGACCTTCTGGCCAACCTATCTTCATGACCGCGTCGAAAGCGGCATTGGCCAACAGAAGGGCATTCGGATTGGCGAGTCCAATATCCTCACTCGCGCTAATGACAAGCCTTCTGGCTATGAAAGCAGGGTCTTCCCCACCCTCAATCATTCGGGCCAGCCAATAGATTGCGGCATCCGGATCGCTTCCTCGAATACTCTTGATGAAGGCCGAAATGATGTCGTAATGCATCTCGCCATCCTTATCGTAAGCAAGCGGATTCTGTTGCAAGCAATTCGCCACAATCTCATCCTTAATCTCTATATCGCCATCTTTGGGAGCCGACTCATATACAAGCTCAAGAATGTTAAGAAGTTTACGAGCGTCACCTGCGCTATATCGAAGCAAAGCACCCGTTTCTGTGAAATGGAATACGCGCTTACTCAACTCGATGTCATGCTCAACAGTATAGTGAGCAAGTTGCATCAAATCGTCTTCTTCGAGCGGCTTTAATGTATAAACCTGGCAACGGGAAAGAAGCGGACGAATCACTTCGAAAGAAGGATTCTCCGTTGTTGCGCCGATAAGTGTGACGACTCCCTGCTCTACAGCCCCAAGCAAAGAGTCTTGTTGCGACTTAGAGAAACGGTGAATCTCGTCGATGAAAAGAATGGGATTGTTCTGGTTGAAGAATCGCGAAGAACGGGCCTTTTCGATGATATCTCGCACATCCTTAACTCCGCTTGTAACTGCGCTCAGAGTAAAGAAAGGCACTTCCAACTTACGGGCTATAATGCTTGCAAGCGTGGTCTTTCCAACTCCAGGAGGTCCCCAGAGTATGAAGCTGTTAACGTGACCGCTCTCCAACATTTTACGGAGTACCGCACCTGGTCCTACCAAGTGTTTTTGTCCGATATAATTGTCGAGCGTCAACGGACGCATTCTTTCTGCTAAAGGTTGCATAACGAGTGCAAAGATACGAAGAAAAAAGGACAAAAAGAAATTAAGGATGAAGAAAATTAAGGTAGTTTGAAAATAGCCTAGTTAAGTCGGCCAACTTAACACGTTAACTTTGCAAACTTAACACGTTAAAATCGTCAACAACCCACGTTAACTTTGGCAACGACACTAGAGTTGTTTGAAAACTATCCTTGAACCTTTTGATTTTGTGACACGAAATAGCCCAATTTGTAGAATGCAAAGAGGGTTTGGTTAGGGTGCTTCCCCAGTAAATTTAAGCGGAGAAGAGGTTTGCAAATTTTGAAAACAAAACGCACAAAACCCTGTAGACAGAAACGCTTCAACCTTTGTGCCAGAGCCGAAACTCGGACATTTTCCTGTTGTTCAAGCGGCATAAATGCAAGAGAACGAAGCGCAACCTCTGTCTTTTGAAGATATTCGTCAGCATCTTCAAGCCCCAGATGAGTCAGTTTATTATCGATATGTAGGATGTTTATGCCTCTTTTCTTCAACTCCAAACCAAAGAGAGTGTCTTCGTGACCATAATCTTTCAGTCGCTCATCGAAGAGGATAGATAGAAACAGATTGCGTTCAATCAGGAAGTTAAAAGTGGTAAAACCTATGTAAGGATGTTTTTGTCGATGTTCTAAGGTCAGGCGTTTCTCTGCCTTTACTTCATAATCATAGCGAAGACGGGCTTTGGCGCGAGGACATTCAGGCAAGTTTCCTGTTCCTCCACAAACAACTTGAGCTTGTTTTGAAGCAGCCAGATAGTCGGCAATGAAGTGCGAACTTCGCACCTGAGCATCAGCATCTATGAATAACAGCCACTCTCCTTTTGCCTCTCGAGCAAGAGCATTTCGCCTTGCAGCCCTTCCAAGATTATGAGGAGGGCTATCGTCGCCAACAATTATCTCTGCATCTTCTGGCAATTGTTGTTGCAGTTGTTGCACAAGTTGGCTGCAATCGTAGTTGTATGTAGGAATGAGGATGGAGAGTTTCACAATTTCAAAATTTATAAGTTCACATTTCAAAACAGCTAGAACGGCATTCCGACTGCAAAATGGAAAGTAAAGTCGCGTTTGAACTTAGGATGAATAATTGGGAAATGTCTGTGGCTATCGGTATAAGCAGGATGAACCGCTTTCATGCCTCCATCAAGTCGCAGGATGAAATAGTTGAAGTTGAGTCGAAGTCCGAGACCATAGGAAACGGCGATTTGACGCCAGAATTCGTCGAACTTAAACTGGCCTCCAGGCTGGTCTTTATAGTCCCTGATTGTCCAGATATTACCTGCATCAATAAAGGCTGCGCCATCGAATTTCCAGAAGAGATGAGTTCTGTACTCCACATTCAAGTCGAGCTTGATGTCGCCAGTCTGGTTGATGAAGTCGATTCGACCATCCGAACCTTGAAAACTGCCTGGTCCTAACTCTCGAACACTCCAGCCTCGAACACTATTTGCACCTCCGCTGAAGTAACGTTTTTCATAAGGCAGAATGTGGGAATTGCCGTATGGATAGGCGATTCCGAGAGCCGCATGAAGCGCCAATGAATTATTCTTGTTGATGAGGAAGCTCTTGCAATAAGCAATATCGAACTTTGCATATTGAGCATAAGCGATGTTGAAGAGCGTATATTGCCCTTCTGCATTCTGCTGAGTATGGGCTGCGCTCGTAATTCCATAAAGGAAATTGCCTGCGGTTTCGATGCCAAGTCGGAGAGTATAGGCATTTGTTCCGTAGTTCGAAGCTGAAGCACCAAGAGGCATCGAAGTGTAGGCAAAGTGGTAAGCCCAGTTCATGATGAAGAGGTTCTCGTAGTTGTACTTCAGGATTGCGTTGCGATTCTGCGGGTCGCTAAGGTATTTCTCGCGGAATGTATCACTTATCCAAGGCATGAAGACATAGTCGAGATTCAAGAGGTCGAAGCGATGCTGAAGCTGCCTATTCATGCGTGTCCAACGATATCGAAGCACTCCAGTAAGGACTCGACGATGGAACTCAGGTCGGTCTTGCGAATCATAAGCCACATTCACCTCGGTTGTGGCTTGAGCATTTCTGCGGAAAGATGGATTGATGAAAGGCAGTTTGAAGTCAGGGAAAGTGATACCGGTCTCAACACTATACTCGATGAAGTTCTGGTCGGCATAACCACTCAGACCTTTAATCGCTTCGAAAGCGCCACGAACCTTAATATTAAAGAGTTCCGAACCTCGGAAAAGATTACGATTCTGGTAGGTTAGACTGGCTGCGGCACCAAAGTCTCCAGCCGAGTTAGTGCCTTCCAATTCCGCACTAAACGAGTTTGGCTTGTTTGGAGACAACGATACATTCACATCCAAAGTGTCACTATCGTCTTCTCGAGGCTGGACGCGAACATTCGCTCCTGCAACGGCACTAAGTCGCGACAAACGAGAATAGGTTTCATGCATCTCGGATTCGCGATAGAGTTGGCCACTACTGATGGCCGTCGCATTCCTTACAACTTTGGGGCGAAGGAAGGTCTTTCCGTCAGCATAATCATAAGTAATGTCCCCAATATGGTAGCGATGATGCGAGAGATCAAGAGAATCGGAATTACCTTGAGCCTGCTTCACAATCATTTCCACATCGGCAAGATGGTGGCCAAGAGTAGTATCTACGCGGAAATGAATGTATTCTTTGTTGAACTTATAGTAGCCGTTTTCGATGAGCAAACCATATAAGCGACTTCGCTCAGCATCCAATCCATTCACACTATATGGCTGAGTTCCCAAACCGTAACCTTGACTCAGAGTCGGCTTATAGTTGAGACTATCGAGTGTTTGCTTGAGAGAATCGTCCTGAACATTCAGCGTAAAATCTCGGATATAATAGCGTTCATGCGGAATGATGCGGTAGTAGATTTTCATCTTGTTCTTCTTCGTCTTCTCCAAAAGCAGGACTTCCGCATTCAGATAACCCATGTTGCGGACACTCATCTGCATATTGTTGCAGGCCTGAATAGTTCGTTCTCTGTCGTAAATGACTGGAGCTTCGCCAAGATGACGCAGGAAACGATTGAAACGTTTTGTGCTATCTCGACCAGAAAGACTGTAGATGCCGAGAGGAACCTTGAAGAGAGAGAACCATTTATTATTGGGGCGTTGAGGCATATAAGCCTGCAACTCGTCTGTTCCAACCTGTTTTCCTTCAGTTGTAATGACGGTTCCCGTAAGCAAATAACTGTCTTCTGGAATGAAACGAGAAGTCTTGCATCCACTCAAAAGAATGAGGAAATGCAGCAGAACAAATGCCTTTATGTATCGTTTAACGAAATTCACGCTACAAAGATACTGCTTTTTCCGCAAAAAAACATAACTTTGCCTCAAAATTCTAACTCGATAACGATGATAAGCAAGGCTCGCATCAAATGGATTAAGTCGCTCGAAATGCGCAAGTTTCGTCTGCAACACCAAGCTTTTGTGGCAGAAGGACCAAAACTTGTAGGCGAATTGCTTCCCTACTCTACCCCGCTCTATATCGCTGCCACAAAGGATTGGCTGACTCAAAACACTAGCCTGATTGGTAAGGTTAAAGAGGTGGATGAAGTGAGTCAGGCAGAACTGGAAAGAGCAAGCCTTCTTCGAACTCCACAAAGTGTCTTGGCTGTAATGCCTATTCCACAAAGGAAACTCGACATTTCATTTTTGCAAGATCAACTCGTTATTGCTCTCGATGGTGTGCAAGACCCTGGGAATCTGGGAACTATCCTAAGGATTGCCGATTGGTTTGGCATTCATAAAGTCCTTTGTTCAGAGGGAACGGCAGATGTTTTCAATCCTAAATGCGTTCAATCTTGTATGGGTGCTTTGGCAAGAGTCGAGGTCTTCTACTGCAATCTGACTGAGGTTCTGAATGAAGTTGAAATGCCAGTTTATGGCACTTTCCTCGATGGGACTGATATTTATAAGGAAGAACTCTCACAAAACGGCATTATTGTGATGGGAAACGAAGGAAACGGAATTAGCGAAGAAGTGTCGAAACTCATCAATCGACGCCTTTATGTTCCCAACTTCCCACAAGGCTCACAAACTACTGAAAGCCTGAATGTTGCAGTCGCAACCGGCATTGTTTGTGCTGAGTTCCGCAGAAGGATGCAAAACTAAACTAGCCTAGTTAGGAAACTAGGCTAGTGTCGTTGGCAAAGTTAACACAGTTAAAATAAAAAGTTAACGTGTTACGTTTGCAATCTTAACGTGTTAAGTTGGCGAAGTTAACGTGTTATGTTTTCAGATGACCTTAGGGATATAAAAAGATGAAGAATTTTTCATCTCTTATTCTTCCTCGTCTTCGCTTTCGTTAACATCTTCTATGGAAAGCCCTTCTTCTTCGAGGTCTTTCACGTCAGCTTCAGGAGTAAGGCTGCTGAAGTAGGTGTCGTCGTTCTCGAGTCCGTCTTCTTCATTCTCTTCTCCCATATCTTGTCCATCCGAAAGAGGAATCAGGTTACCATCTTCATCGTATTCCCTTTCTGGCAAATCCATGTGAATCTTCTCGACAGGATCTTTCTTCTTAGCAAAGATGGCTTCAATCCAAGTTCCTTTGGGAATCTCGAGGACATCGAAACCTTGAGCTTTCTTCTTCTCTACCGTGCCTCCAGGAGCGTGGATGCGACTTGCTGGAAGTTGAGTGGTACTTATCTCGAAGCCTGTTTCAATGATGTCGCGAATGGCAAGAGCAATGGAGTCCCAACCGCCACCAAAGTTGCGATCAATGAGTTCCAAAAGCATAGCAGTTGAGATGTGTCTGATGTTCTCGTAGCTCAGGTCAGTTATGCGCTCGATAGCCTTGCGGCGAATGGCGACGCAGCCTTTCGTTGGATCGCAATGTGTAACCTTTGCCCAGCCTCCGTTCTCGTATTTCTTGGCTTCGCGTTCGTCTTCAGGATTATAGTGTACAACCTCGAAAGCAAGTCTTATGGTATTGAGAAGCTTCTGCTCACTAATGCTGAAATCCTCTCCCTCGCGGTCTTTCTCCCATGCATCAGCAATGGCGAACTCGTCCAAATCCCAAATGTTGTTGGCATTCAGATCGAGTATGCTTTCCAATGTTTTGACGTTCTTCTTTGTCGCTTTCTTCTTTTCGACTTTCGTTTCTTCCTTCATATTATAATAATGGTATATTTACGTTTGGATGCACAAAAGTACAAAATATTTTTGAAAAGTTGCCGTCAGCAAGAAAAAAAATACTAATTTTGCTTATTAAAGCATGAAAACATTCGAACTTATATCTGATTATAAACCTACTGGCGACCAGCCTGAGGCAATTGAGCAACTTACTGAAGGCATTCGTCAAGGAGTGAAAGCGCAGACTTTGCTGGGTGTTACAGGTAGCGGCAAGACGTTTACCATTGCCAATGTCATCCGCAATATTGGACGCCCCACCCTCATTCTGTCGCATAACAAAACGCTTGCGGCTCAGTTATATGGCGAGATGAAGCAATTCTTTCCGCACAATGCGGTTGAGTACTATGTCAGCTACTACGACTACTATCAGCCAGAAGCCTATATGCCTTCAACTGATACTTATATCGAGAAGGACTTGGCTATCAACGACGAGATTGACAAGATGCGTCTTTCTGCCACAAGTGCTTTGCTTTCAGGAAGATCGGATGTGATTGTTGTAAGTAGTGTTTCGTGCATCTATGGAATGGGCAATCCTGCTTCTTTCTACGAGACTGTACTCGAACTTTATGCAGGACAGAAGATTGACAGAAATGAACTTCTTCGCCGACTCAACGAACTCCTTTATGTTCGCAACGATATTTCCATATCAAGAGGAGAATATCGAGTAAAAGGAGATACTGTGGATATTGCCCTCGCTTATAGTGATTTCTTGCTTAGAATAACCTTTTGGGGAGATGAAATTGAAGGAATAGAAGAACTTGATTATGAGACACTTGTCTGCATTCATCTCTACGATTGCTATAAGGTCTATCCTGCTAACCTCTTCATGACAACAAAAGATGCTCAGGAGCGTGCCATTGTGCAGATTCAAGAAGACCTTCGCGAGCAAGTTACCTTCTTTGAAAGTCAAGGGAAAGAACTAGAAGCAAAGCGTTTGTTTGAGCGAGTTACCTACGATATCGAAATGATTCGCGAGCTTGGACATTGCTCTGGAATTGAGAACTATAGCCGTTACTTCGATGGCCGCAAACCTGGTGAACGCCCCTATTGTTTGCTCGACTTCTTCCCCAAAGACTATCTTCTTGTTGTAGATGAAAGTCATGTGTCTATGCCTCAACTGCATGCAATGTATGGAGGAGACCATGCTCGCAAGACAACTCTCGTGGATTATGGCTTCCGTTTACCTGCAGCAAAAGATAATCGTCCTCTTAAGTTCGAGGAGTTCCAGGAGATGACTAACCAAGTAATTTACGTTAGTGCGACTCCTGCCGATTATGAGATTGCCGAGAGCGAAGGTGTTGTAGTAGAACAAGTTATCCGTCCAACAGGCCTTCTCGACCCTAAGATAGATGTCCGTCCAACAGAGAATCAAGTGGATGATCTCATGGAAGAGATTCAACAATGTGTGGAAAGGAAGGAGCGAGTCCTTGTTGTCACTCTCACCAAGAGAATGGCAGAAGAACTGACGGAATACCTTTTGGGCGTTGGCATTCAGACTGCATATATCCATAGCGATGTGGATACTTTGGAGCGAGTGCGTATTCTAACAGAACTTCGCTCAGGCATTTATGATGTACTCGTTGGCGTAAACCTCTTGAGAGAAGGTCTCGATTTGCCAGAAGTTTCTTTGGTCGCTATTCTCGATGCCGATAAAGAAGGCTTCCTTCGTAATGCGAGAAGCTTGACTCAAACAATAGGAAGAGCCGCTCGAAACGTGAATGGTCGTGCAATTATGTATGCTGATACGATTACAGACAGTATGGCTGCCACCATCAACGAGACGAATCGTAGAAGAGAGAAGCAACTAAAATATAATGAAAAACACGGCATCACACCTCAGCAGATTCGCAAAGCTCAGACGATGGGCGACCTTATGCAACATGGTCAACAAGCCGAACAAAGAGCTTATGTTGAACCTCATTACGAAGTACTAGCAGTTGCAGAAGCAGAAACATTAACTGTAGAGCAAAAGAAAAAGCGTATAGAAAGCCTAAGACGCAAGATGCAAGAAGCAGCTAAGAGAATGGAGTTTGTAGATGCAGCCATCCTTCGCGACGAGATGCTAAGGCTGCAAGCAGAACTATAATTACCTCTTTATCTTTTCCCATGTGTTGCTTTGGGAAGCATCGATGGCGAAAAGGATTTCATATGCTCTGTCCTTCTCGTCGTTAGTGCCTTTCTTAGCAAAGATGTTGACGAGTTCGTCGCGCTTGTATTCTGTAAAGAGTTGCGCCACTTTGGTCATATTCTTTGCGGT
The DNA here is from genome assembly GCA_017548075.1 of Bacteroidaceae bacterium. Lineage (GTDB taxonomy): Bacteria > Bacteroidota > Bacteroidia > Bacteroidales > Bacteroidaceae > Physcousia. The sequence continues at coordinate 37,080 of JAFYNL010000001.1, forward strand.
ATTAGCCTCGTGGAGCATCTCAAGCGCATCGCAAATAGTGGCTCTAGCACTATCGGGAGCCTCTACCATACGGTCAAGTCCTTTGCGATGATATACGTAGTTGAACTCGCGCATTACTTCCATCGAACCATCCATATAGTCGTGCAAAAGAGCATAACGATTGCCACTATCACCAAAAGTCTTCCATCCAGGGAATCCCATACTTTCCCCTGCGGTCGCAATATCCTCAGCTATAGTGAAGCAATCGGTACCACCTTTTAGAGCCATTGTGTCGAGGTCCATGCCGATTATCATATAAGCATAATAGGCAAGGAGGGCTACGAGGTTGTTGTCGATTTGGTTCTCCTGATACTCAAGCTGGTCGAACTCGTTGAATTCGAAAGTAAAATCCACATCGTTTACAGCATAAGCAACAGTATTATAGGTGCTTCCATAGACAGGTCGACTACTGTTCATAAGCAGAGTGCACTCTAAAACATTCTCATCCTGCTTGTAGGTATTAACGGTAATATTGAAGTTGCATTGTATCTTCTCGTTCTCGCGGAAAGGAATCTCCGTCCATTTATGGTTGTTGAGGAACTCCGTGAGCTTCGTCTTCAAAGCATCAAACACCTCTGTTCGAGTGGTTTCAATCTTAGTATAATTAATGTTCACGCGAGCATCAAGCTCTTGAGCACTCATGATGGAACATTGCCACAAGAGTAGAGATATCAAGAAAAGAATACGATGTTTCATTTCAGCAACTGGCTTAAGTGTTCCACAATATCTTCTGCTACTTCCCTCTTCGACTTTGTATCAAAGGCTGTGAGGCCGTGACTATCAAGAATTGTCACCTTGTTTGTATCAACTCGAAAGCCTGCGCCCTTATCTTGAAGACTATTCATAACAATGAAGTCGAGGTTCTTACGCTTCATCTTATCGCGAGCATTCTTGAGTTCGTCGTTGGTTTCGAGCGCAAAGCCCACAAGCACTTGCTTCTTTTTCTTGGCGGCACCAAGAGCTGCGGCAATGTCTTGGGTTGGTTGCAGTTCGAGTTTCAGGTTGTCCCCTTTACGCTTAATCTTCTTGTCGGCAGTAACCTTAGGTGTGAAGTCTGCGACGGCTGCACAGAGAATAGCAATATCTGCTTTAGGAAAACATTTGGTCGCAGCATTATACATCTCTGCGGCACTCTCCACATCTATCCTTTTGATGGCAGGATGCTTGGTTGTCAACGAGACAGGACCGCTAACGAGTGTCACTTCAGCTCCCTGCTCAGCACACACTTCAGCAAGAGCAAACCCCATCTTTCCGCTGCTGTAATTGCCGATAAAGCGGACAGGATCAATCTTTTCGTAGGTAGGTCCAGCAGTAATGAGGACCTTCTTTCCTGCTAACAAAGACTGTTTTGCGAAGTATTGCTCTATGGCTTCCACAATCTTTTCGGGCTCTTCCATGCGGCCTTTGCCTTCGAGGTTAGAAGCAAGAAAACCTGTGCCTGGCTCGATGATATGGTTGCCGTAACTGGCCAGCTTCTTGAGGTTTTGCTGAGTCGTAGGATGAGCATACATATCGAGATCCATTGCAGGAGCAACAAAGACGGGTGCTTTCATGCTGAGATATGTGGTAATAAGCATGTTGTCGGCAACTCCGTTTGCCATCTTGCCAATCGTACTTGCTGAGGCAGGAGCCACAATCATAGCATCTGCCCAAAGCCCAAGACTGACGTGAGAATGCCAACTTCCATCTCTACGGTCGAAGAACTCACTAACGACAGGCTTCTGCGTCAAAGTAGAAAGTGTGAGTGGAGTGATGAACTCCTTTGCTGCGGGAGTCATTACAACCTGAACTTCGGCACCTTTCTTGATGAGAAGTCGAACAAGAATGCAAGCCTTATAGGCAGCTATGCTTCCTGTTATGCCCAGTACTATCTTCTTATTTTTCAGCATATTTAAGCGCAAGTCGCTCAAGTGTTTGTTTAGTATTCTGTGTGAAGTCACCCTGAAGCATCCAGACTTTGTAGTTAGGATCTTTCTTGAGGATATCTTTTACTGCTTGTCCTTTGTATTTTCCGAAGTTGATTATCTCCAAACCTTTCTCGTCATAAACGAAACGACAGGCAAGGTCAACACCTCGAAACATTCGGGTAAAGTCGGCTAGATATGCGACATCATTCTTCAGTTCAGGATAGCGATCCAGTTGCGCCTCGAGCACTTCGAGTGTGGCTCGAGTATCGGCAAGAGCACTATGAGCATTTTCGAGATCCTTCCCACAATAGAACTTGTAAGCAGCCACAAGGGTGCGTTGTTCCATTTTATGGAAGATGTTCTGCACATCGACCATTTTCTTCTCATTGATATGGATGTCTATGCCGCAAATAGCAAACTCCTCAGCAAGCATTGGAACATCGAAACGATTGCTGTTATAGCCGGCAAGGTCGCAGTCTTCGAACACCTTTGCAAGTTCCTCAGCCTTTTCCGCGAAGGTGGGACAGTCTTTAACATCCTTATCGGTAATGCCGTGAACTGCACTTGCCTCTTTAGGAATGGGCATACCTGGATTGAAGCGCAGAGTCTCTGCACGTTCACATCCATTCGGCTCGAGACGGATATAACACAATTCTACGATATGATCCTTACCAATCGCCAGACCTGTCGTCTCGAGGTCGAAGAAGATAATGGGTCTCTCGAGCTTGAGTTTCATTACAGTTTAATTGCTTAGTCTTCCACGCGCATCGGCATGAGGAGCATCAGAACCTCATCCTCAGGGTTATCGTCGGCAGGACGAATCACACCAGGACGGCTGGGATCTGCCACCTCGACCTTCAGCGTTTCGCTATCAAGAATGCCTGCAATCTCGAGCAGGAAAGTGCAGCTGAAGCCAATGCTGATGGGGTTGCTGGTGTACTCACAAACGATAAACTCCTCTGCGCGAGTAGAGTATTCGTTGTCCTGACCAGTAAGTTTGATGTTGTTATTGCCGAGTTCAAGCTTCACGAGACCGCTGCTTTGGTTGCAGAAGACGCTCACACGCTTCAGAGCACTAATGAGAGCCTGACGATCGACGCGAGCCGAGAATGGATTGTTCTCAGGAATAACGGCATTGTAGTTCGGGTAGCGACCTTCGATGAGGCGGAAGTGCATCGTCATATCAGGAGAAGTAATCGAAGCCTTCTCTGAGTCGAAAGCGATGGTGATATTCTCCTCTTCCTTCGTCAGGACTGCCTTCAAGATGGCAGAAACCTTTTTCTGAAGGATGAAACCTGCGGTCAGACCACTCTTGACGGTACGATTCGTGTTGCGAACCAGCTTACGACCATCAGTTCCGGCAAACACGATGCTATCGGGTTTGATGTCGACATAGATGCCATTCATCACGAGACGAATCTCATCGTTTGCAGTTGCGAAGAGGCAACGATTGATACCGTTCAGCAGAACGCTTGCAGGCATTTCGATGCGGGTAGCGTCGTCACCCACAGTCTTTGCCATTGGATAAGGAGCTGCGTCCATAGCCATAACGACAAACGAACCTGAGTTGTGAACCACCTTAACTTCTTGAGTATCGGGATTGTAACCAATGTTGAGGGGCTGTTCGGCCAGTTCCTTCATCGACTCAATAATGGTCTTTGCAGGAATGCAGAAGCGAGCGTCACCACTTTGCTCGATGGCTGGAACGGAGGTAATGAAATACTTCTCGCTATCGGAAGCAGTAATAGTAATCGTTCCGTTAGCTACATCGAGCAGGAAACAATCTAGAATGGGCATAGAGTTCTTGCTGGCCATCACTTTGCTGGCAGCAGTCAGACGGCCATACAAAGCCGTGCTAGATACTTTGAAATTCATATTGCTTTTTAGTTATGTGTATACTTTTGCACGACAAAGATAGTTTTTTTTCGTGCGACAACAAAGAAAAGAGGAGAAAAAAACACGCAAAAACAAAAACTTTAAACTTTAAACTTTATTCTTTAAACTTTATTTTGTACCTTTGCAGGCAAAATTTAAAAAAATACACATTATGGAATTAACAGGAAAGATTATTGCCGAGTTCAATGAGCGAGGCGGAGTAAGCAACAGAACTGGCAACGAATGGAAGGCTAAATCATACGTTTTGGAGGTACCTGGAGACTATCCCAGAAAGTTGGTTTTCGATGTTTTCGGAGCTGACCGTCTGCAGGCTTTCAACCTTCAGATTGGCGAAACAGTAACGGTTAGCTTTGATATCGATGCTCATGAATACAACGGACGTTGGTTCAACGATGTTCGCGCTTTCCGAATCGACAGAGGTCAGGCCGCTCCAACTGCTTCTGCAGAAGCTGCTCCAACTCCAGACGCCGCTCCAGTTGCCCCAATGGCTGAGCCCGCTCCCATACCTTTCGAGGCTCCCGCTCCAACAGACGAACTCCCCTTCTAAGAGCCTAAACCACTCTGGCTCCGTAGCTTAGCTGTATAGAGCGTCAGATTCCGGTTCTGAAGGTCGAGGGTTAGAATCCCTCCGGAGTCACTTGAACAAGCATTAGGACTGCGACTTTCCGAGTTGCGGCCCTAATTGTTTTGAGTCCAGAAAAATGGCTCAAATACACATTATATATTTTAATAAGGAAGAGACTTTTAAGCGAGGAAGAAAACGACCCTCAGTTAAAATCAAAAGTTAACGTGTTACGTTGGCAAACTTAACGAGTTAAGATTGCAATCGTAACGTGTTATGTTTGGCAACGACACTGGGGTTGTTTTGAGGTTCGACATTTTATCTCGATTATTTTTTCCTGAGTTGTTTCTTCTTTTCATTTCTTTTTCGTAAATTTGCACTCTGTAAAGAGTGAAGAGAATGAATTACGAACTGATTGCCGAACGAACTGGCCTCAAGGAGAAATATGTGCGACAAGTTGTGGATTTGTTGCAGGATGGGGCTACTGTGCCCTTCATCAGCCGTTATCGCAAGGAAGCAACTGGCGGAATGACCGATGTCGAGGTGGCTCAAGTGGCTACAGAACTCGACAATGTAACAGAGCTTGAGCATCGTAAGAAGTTCATTCTCACCACTATCGAAGGACAGGGAAAGCTCACTCCCGAACTACGAAAAAGGATTGAGGAATGTTGGGACGAGACGACTCTGGAAGACATTTATCTGCCATACAAACAAAAGCGCAGAACCAGAGCACAAGTCGCAAGAGAAGCCGGACTTGAGCCCTTTGCCGAAGCCATCTTGAAGCAAAGTTATACGCCTCTGAAGCAACTTGCCGACAAGACACTCGATGGCTTCGAAGGAAGCTATGAGGATGCTCTGCAAGGAGCAAAAGATATAATCGCCGAAAAAGTGAGTGAAGACGAACGAGCAAGGCAAACTCTCAGGACGACCTTCTCGATTCATGCTCAGATTCAGAGCAAACTCATCAAAGGCAAAGACGTAGAAGGCCAAAACTTCCGCGATTATTTCGATTGGCAAGAACCCTTGAAACGCTGTTCCAGCCATCGTTTGCTGGCAATGAGGCGTGGTGAGGCTGAAGGCATACTGAGGGTTTCGATTTGTGTTGACGATGAGCCGGCGATGGAACGAATCGCTCGTCAGTTCGTCAGAGGCAATAGCGAGAGCAGTCAGGCTGTGCGAGAAGCCGTCGAGGATGGTTATAAGCGACTCCTCGAACCCAGCATCAGCAACGAGTTTGGCGCTTCGTCGAAGCAGAAAGCAGACGAGGAAGCCATCCGTATCTTCGTTAGAAATTTGGAACAATTGCTCATGGCTTCGCCTCTCGGACAAAAGCGTGTAATGGGCATCGACCCGGGTTTTCGAACTGGTTGCAAGGTGGTTTGCCTCGACGCAGAAGGCAATCTCCTCCATCACGACGTCATCTTCCCCCACCCTCCTCGAGCTGAGCGAGTTAAGGCGATGCTGACCGTCCAGAATCTTGTCGAGAAATATGGTGTTCAGGCCATCAGTATCGGCAACGGAACTGCAGGTCGCGAGACTGAAGATTTCGTTCGTCACCTCGACCTTCCCGATAATGTGGAGGTTTATAGCGTGAGCGAGGACGGAGCCAGCATCTATAGTGCAAGCGAGATTGCCCGCGAAGAGTTCCCCAACGAGGATGTGACCGTTCGCGGAGCCGTCAGCATAGGTCGGCGTTTGATGGACCCACTTGCCGAACTCGTAAAGATAGATCCGTCGAGTATCGGCGTGGGGCAGTACCAGAAAGACGTCAATCAAACTGCCCTCAAAAAGAGCCTCGAAGAGACTGTGGTTGCTTGTGTGAACAGAGTTGGCGTGAACCTCAATACTGCAAGCCAATGGCTCTTGACTTATGTGAGTGGCCTCGGACCTTCACTTGCCCAGAATATCGTTCGCTATCGACGTGAGAATGGGCCTTTCCACTCTCGAAAAGAGTTGATGAAAGTGCCTCGTCTTGGAGCAAAAGCCTTCGAGCAATCAGCTGGTTTCCTTCGCATAAAAGGCGGAGATGAGCCGCTCGACAATAGTGCAGTTCATCCCGAAAGATACGAATTGGTTGAGCAAATGGCTCACGACCAAAAGTGTTCTGTGGCGGAACTTATGGCAGATAAGTCGCTCAGAGACAAGATAGATGTGAATCAATATGTGAGTAGAGAGGTGGGACTCCCTACCCTTCAAGACATTATGACTGAGCTGGATAAGCCTGGACTCGACCCTCGACAGCCTTTGCATGCTTTCGCTTTCGACCCAACAGTTCATGAAATAGGCGACCTTCGCGAGGGAATGGTGCTGCCTGGAATCGTGACAAACATCACAAACTTTGGCGCTTTCGTTGATATCGGCGTCCATGAGAAGGGTTTGGTGCATGTTTCGCAACTCGCCGACCACTATGTGAAAGACCCTACAACTGTGGTGAAAGTCCAGCAACAAGTAATGGTTCGAGTCATTGGAGTTGACCTCCAAAGGCAACGAATCTCGTTAAGTATGAAACACATTCAAGATGGCAAAGGATAAGACAGTTTATGTTTGCGAGTACTGTGGACAGGAAAGCGTGAAGTGGATGGGCAAATGTCCTGCCTGTGGACGTTGGGACACGATGAAAGAGTTTAAGGTCGCTCCATCCAAACCTTCCTCAAAGTCGCTGAATATCCCCTCCTCTTCTTCGGAAAAGGCTGCAGGACGCATACCTCTTCACCAAATTGATTCTACTTCCGAGCCGCGAATGAATATGGGCGACGAAGAGTTGAATCGCGTTCTAGGCGGAGGTCTTGTGCCAGGAAGTCTCGTGCTTCTTGGTGGCGAACCTGGAATTGGAAAGAGTACACTCTCGCTTCAAACTGTCCTAAAACTGCAAGGAAAACGCATTCTCTATGTGAGTGGCGAAGAAAGTGCAAGGCAGATAAAACTAAGGGCGGACAGATTAGGTCCAGCCAACGAAGGGCTTTTCGTGCTTTGCGAGACGTCTCTCGAACAGATTTTCCTGCACATCGAAGAGATGAAGCCTGACCTCGTTGTTATCGACTCCATCCAAACTGTGCAGACCGAAACCGTCGAGTCTTCCGCAGGCTCGCTTGCACAGATTCGAGAATGCGCGGCAGCTCTCCTGAGATACGCAAAGACGGGAGGCGTTTCCATTCTCCTAATCGGCCATATTAATAAGGAAGGAGCGCTGGCAGGCCCCAAAGTTTTGGAGCATATTGTTGATGTCGTTCTGCAATTCGAAGGCGACCAACACCACCTTTACCGCATCTTGCGAAGCATTAAGAACCGCTTCGGAAGTACCAGTGAGATAGGCATTTATGAAATGCGACACGATGGCTTGAGGCAGGTGAGCAACCCAAGCGAACTGCTCCTCACGGACAATCGCGAAGGACTTTCAGGTGTGGCCATTTCCTGCTCGATAGAAGGTGTCCGTCCTATCCTGATTGAGACACAAGCTTTGGTTAGCACGGCGGCTTACGGAACTGCCCAAAGAAGTACGACTGGCTTTGATGGAAGGCGACTGAACATGCTCCTTGCCGTTCTCGAGAAGAGAGTTGGCTTCAAGCTTGCACAGAAAGATGTCTTCCTAAACATTGCTGGAGGACTTCGCGTCACAGACCCCGCCATCGACTTGAGTGTGGTTGCAGCCGTCCTTTCGAGCAATGGAGATATGCCTATCGAAGGCGATGTTTGCATGGCTGGCGAGGTTGGCTTGAGCGGAGAGATAAGGCCTGTTTCTCGAATAGAACAGAGGATTACAGAGGCTCAAAAGCTTGGTTTCAAGCGCATACTCATTCCTTCGCATAACATGAACGGACTCAATCCTAAGGGATACAAAATAGAACTCGTGCCAGTTCGCAGAGTGGTAGAAACTGTAAGAGAACTATTCGGATGACTTCAACAATAATATAAAATATGTCATTTAGCGTTATATTTGTAGCATTTTGCTTGGTGTTCATGATTTGGGCACTTATTGCAGACCGTTTGAAGCCAGGACTCATCCTTTTCTCCTGCGTTGTGATGATGCTTTGTGCAGGCATCCTGCAGCCGAAAGAGTGTCTGGAAGGCTTCTCAAACAAGGGAATGATAACCGTTGCCCTACTCTTCCTCGTGAGCGAAGGCGTTCGCAGGAGTGGCATCCTTGAGCAAATCATTCTCAAACTGCTTCCCATCAAGCATACCACAGTTACTCGAGCCAACGCAAAGCTCCTGCCAACCATCGCTGCGCTTTCAGCTTTCCTCAACAACACACCAGTAGTCGTCATCTTTGCTCCCATCATCAAGAACTGGGCGAGGAAGGTTGGACTTTCGCACACGAAGTTCCTCATTCCTTTGAGCTATGCAACAGTTCTTGGCGGCATTTGTACCTTGATTGGTACGAGCACGAACCTTGTTGTAGATGGCCTTATCATCGATTCTGGCAGAGAGGGAATGTCGATGTTTGAGTTGGGTAAAGTCGGTATCATAATCTGCATTGTTGGCCTTGCTTACCTCATCTTCTACAGCCATTATCTCTTGCCCGACAATCGCGAGAGCGAGACGGAAGATGACGAGAAGGCAGAGGGCGTTCATCGCGTCGAAATTGTGCTGAGAAGCCGATTCAAGGGACTTGGCCAAACACTTCGTGAATTCGACTTCTATCGCCAATATGGTGCTACGGTTCGAAGTATTCGCAGAGGAAGTGTCTTGCTAAGTGGTGACTGGATGAATATGCCGCTTGAGAACCACGATACACTCTTGCTTGATACTGACGAAAAATTCGTTCAAACTTATAACGAATCGTCATCGTTCCTCATTTCCAGTTACGATGCCGACAATCAGCCGCTTGCCCACCACAAACGCTATCTTGCCCTCATCCTGCTCGTCTTCATGATAACGGGAGCCACTATAGGCGAACTTCCTTTCGTAAGAGATGCTGTGCCTAGCTTCAAGTTCGATATGTTCTTCTTTGTATGTCTCACTACCGTCATCATGGCTTGGGCAAAGATATTCAACCCTCGCAGGTATAGCAAATATGTCTCGTGGGATGTTCTTGTGACAATTGCCTGTGCTTTCGCCATTTCAAAAGGCATGCAGAACTCAGGTTTTGCCGACTGCATAGCCGACATCATCATCGCTTGTGCCGATGCAATTGGGCAATCCGAGCACGGCTCGTACGCTATGTTGGCAATACTCTTCATTATTACCAATCTCTTTACTGAGCTGATTACGAACAACGCAGCAGCAGCCCTCTCCTTCCCATTGGCTTTGGCCGTAGCAGAGAAGTTGGGAGTCGACCCGATGCCCTTCTTCATCTGCATTTGTGTAGCTGCAAGCGCAGCCTTCAGCACACCGATTGGCTATCAAACAAACCTCCTCGTGCAAGGCATCGGCGGCTATCGCTTCACCGATTATACAAAAGTCGGTCTGCCCCTCAACATCATCGTCTTCCTCATCAGCGTATTTGTCATACCAATGATTTGGCCCATCGTACCAATACATTAACCCTACTCCCTAATCTCTAATCCCTAATCTAATGGAAATTTTCCCTATTTTCGATAAAATGCTAACTCGCCAGGACAAAGAACAATTGCTTGGTCAGCGAGGCATCATGATATGGATGACAGGTCTCAGTGGCAGCGGAAAAAGTACTGTCGCTATTGGCGTAGAGCGAGAGTTGCAGAAGCGAGGCATTCTTTGTCGTATCCTCGATGGCGACAACATCCGAGCAGGCATCAACTCCAATCTCGGCTTCTCGGCAGAAGACAGAAAGGAGAACATCCGTCGTATCGCAGAAATAGGCAAACTCTTCGTCGATACGGGCATTGTCACGATTGCCTGCTTTGTTTCCCCCACCCTTGAACTTCGTCAGATGGCACGCGAGATAATCGGTCCCGACGACTTCCGTGAAGTCTATATCGCAACGCCTTTGGAGGAATGTGAACGCAGGGATGTAAAAGGGTTGTATGCTCGTGCCAGAAAGGGAGAAGTGAAGGATTTCACAGGCATTAGTGCCCCCTTCGAAGCTCCCACGAATCCCGACCTCAGCCTCGATACCAGTCAAATGACACTCAAAGATGAAGTCGAAGCTGTAGTGGACCTTTGCCTAAGAAGCTAAATTAGAACCACACTTTCAGATACCTGCATCCGTGTAATGGAATGGTGCAGTTAAGTTCGCTTTCGGAGAGGTCTTTCTGACGCCAGAGGTCACGAACATTCTTTGCAGGCTTCTCTGAAGGAATGAGTTTCTTCATATCTACCTGCCGGTCCGTTTCACCAACGTTGAAGATGCCTACAGCAATCGCTCCGTCTGCCAAAGGACGGCTCCAAACCTCAATGTCACCTTCCTTCAGGGCACGGTCGGCCTGCTTGCCCAAGAGGTCTTGGTCGATGGCATTTACCTCGTTGTTGCAGAGGAGATTTAGTGTAAAGTCATCCATCTGTGCGATGTCGCAGCCAATGAGCATATTGGAAGAAACGAGAGTCCAAAGCGTGATGTGAGTGTATTGTTCATCAGGCGTCAGACGCGTTTCGCGAAGGCCTTTTGTGTTCTCGCCCAAACCATAACCAACTTTGCCCACAACAAGCATATCGGGGTCATTCCAATGGCCGATAGAAGAATATTGGGATTTACCCAATTGCTGACGAAAACCCACATCATAGATTGAATGCCATGTGTCGTTGATGTCCTGAGCCGTACGCCAACTGTTGCCGTCGCAATAAAGTCCCCACAGATAGACCTGCGTTCCGCCCAAGGGACCGAGGCTGTAGAAGATGTCTCGAGGTTGCTGGCGCAAGAACTTCTGCATCAAGAGATAGGGACGAATGCAGCTGGCAAAGCCATAATCGTTCTCTTGGGCTCGCACATTCTCGTAGCTGCACCAGTCGTATTTTAGGTAATCCACGCCCCATTTGTTCCATACCTCAGCATCCTCTTTCTCGTAACCGAGGCTACCAAGATAGCCACCACATGTGGTTGCACCAGGCGCGCTGTAGATGCCGAACTTCAGTCCGCGCTCGTGGAGCCAATCAACCAGTCCCTTCATCGATGGGAACTTTTGGTTTGCGTCGAGCGTGCCGTCGGGGTTGCGCTCTGGAGCTTCCCATCCATCATCGATGTTGATGTAGCTATAACCATATTCGGCCAAGCCTTTATCGATAAGCGCCTGCGTAGAAGCCATTACCTTCTCCTGCGTTACAGTCAGTCCCCAGCAGTTCCACGAATTCCAGCCCATCGGCGGAGTCTGGCCAATCATGTCTGCACCCACTTTCAGAGTGAACTCCTGCGAAGCCTTTCCTTTTGCATTCTCAGCCACGACGGTAAAGGTCAGGACAGCTGGCTTGCCGATTTTTCCGCTCAAAACACCACTTTCTGTGAGTTGAAGGCCTGCAGGAAGGTCGTTACAAGTGAATTTCATAGGCTTTTCGCCCGATACGGGGAAACGATAGATGACGGGAGAGCCTGGACGTACACCAAATACAGGAGCGCCGTTGAAACGAGGTGTTGCAGGAGCTGCTGGTGTCAGGACGTATTTCAGTTGTTTGCTTTCGCTGAGCACCTTTCCCGTCTTGGCATCGGTATAGGTTGCCGTGAGCTGACACATTTTATCCATATTATAAGGTACAGTCACGCGCACGGGCTTGTTTCGCTTGAGGGAAAGCTTCTTGCTCAGGGACTTCACCTTGGCTCCCGTCTCACGGTCTATAATCGTGACGTCCAGCGTTCCATTTGTTGCCGTTGAATAAGCGTTGTTGACCTCTATATCGTAATGGTATTGCCCGACATTTGTGTCTGATAGACGCATGGAAAGACCTTCGGCAGCCTTGGGGCAGGTAATCGTCAGAGGATTGTTGTACAAACCGCCAGAACCTCCGCGATTATAGACTCGAACAGCAATCACATTCTCCGCATCCAAGCGGACGCAATCTTCTTTGATGTTGACTACATAGTTGCGAACGTCATTGCTGGCAGGGAAATAGCCCGCAGCATTTGTCGGCATACGTCCAGTCGAGCCAATCAGTTTGCCATTCAGGTAGCACTCGTCCACATCATCGGCTTTTGGCATGTTCAGGATGAGAGCATTCTGCTGGTCAGCGCCCTGGAACACGCTTTTGGGAATAGTCACGTGAATGCGATACCAGCCGTAAGCCTTGGTGTTCTGAGGAAAGCCTTGCTCGTCCCATCTCTTGGTGATGTCAACCTCGCTCCAAGAGGTATCATCCATTTCGGGCTTAGCCCAATTCAAATCGTCACCCTGCTTGAGAAGCCCCTTGCTGACAGTTACATTTTGCGCATCCAGTTGCAGTCCCATCAAGGCCATCAATGCTACTAAAAACAGCTTTTTCATAATTGTTTATATGTTTTCGAATGACAAAGATACGACTTTCCTTTCATACTTGCAAGCGAGAAAGTCAGAAAGTCATAAAATCATAATTCTACAGGAATGGCTTTTCAGTTAGTTCTGCCGCGGTAAAGAAGAGATAATAATTATTATCTATTATTTATATTATAATATTATTAATAATAAAACTCTATTAATAATCTTATACTCGTGTAGTAATTCAGTCACTTTCGCTTCCTGTAGATATATGATTATATGATTAAGTGATTATCTCCCCCGCGAAGACCCCGAAAAAACTCGTCTAAGGTAATCCGAAAACATTACACGTGATGTTTGCAAACATCGCACGCGAAAATGGCCAACGTCACACGTTAAAATCGTCGACGTAACACGCTATGTTTGCAAACAACACTAATTGTTGAGAAATAATATGTGCAAATATATTTGGCTTTTTGCTCACTTATTCGTAACTTTGCAGGCGAAAATGTAAATGACTAAATAATTTAATGGAAGAATATCGTTTAAGTCACCTGCAGGAACTCGAGGCTGAGTCGATTCACATCATCCGTGAGGTGGCGGCTGAGTTCGAGAATCCTGTCATGCTCTACAGCATCGGCAAGGACAGCTCCGTGATGGTGCGACTGGCCGAGAAGGCTTTCGCTCCGGGCAAAGTGCCGTTCCCACTCATGCACATCGACAGCAAATGGAAGTTCCGCGAGATGATTGAGTTCCGCGACAGCTATGCCAAGGAGCACGGATGGAACCTGATTGTGGAGAGCAACATGGAAGCCTTCAACGCTGGCGTAGGGCCTTTCACTCATGGCAGCAAAGTGCATACCGACCTGATGAAGACAAAGGCGCTGCTCGATGCCCTGAACAAATGGAAGTTCGATGCCGCTTTCGGTGGCGCTCGTCGTGATGAAGAAAAATCGAGAGCAAAGGAGCGCATCTTCAGCTTCCGTGACCAATTCAACCAGTGGGACCCCAAGAACCAGCGACCTGAGCTTTGGGACATCTACAACAGCCGCGTCCACAAGGGCGAGAGCATCCGCGTCTTCCCCCTCAGCAACTGGACTGAGCTTGATGTCTGGCAGTACATCCGCCTCGAAAACATCCCCATCGTGCCCCTCTACTTCGCAAAGGAAAGGCCTTGTGTAGAGATTGACGGCAACCTCATCATGGCCGACGACGACCGTTTGCCGAAGGAGCTTGTGCCGAAGATTCACAACCGCATGGTCCGCTTCCGCACACTTGGCTGCTGGCCTCTGACGGGAGCTGTAGAAAGCAACGCCACCACCATAGAGGAGATTGTGGAAGAGATGATGACCACCACAAAGAGCGAACGCACAACCCGCGTCATCGACTTCGACCAGGAAGCCTCGATGGAGCAGAAAAAGAGGGAGGGATACTTCTGAGAAGAATGAAGAATGAAGAGTGAAGAGTGAAGAATTTGCTACCGCTCTAATGTTCAATGTTCAATTGTCAACGTTCAATGAAACAAAATATACGCGAATTCCTTGATGCTGACGAGCGAAAGTCGCTCCTCAGATTACTTACTGCCGGCAGTGTGGACGACGGAAAATCCACGCTCATTGGTCGTCTGCTCTTCGATAGCAAGAAACTCTACGAGGACCAGTTGCAGGCTCTGGAGCGCGACTCCAAGCGTGTGGGCAATGCCGGTGCAGGACAAATTGACTACGCTCTCCTACTCGATGGCTTGAAGGCTGAACGAGAAGAAGGCATCACCATCGATGTGGCTTATCGCTACTTCTCTACGAACCTGCGAAAGTTCATCATTGCCGATACTCCGGGGCACGAGCAATACACCCGAAACATGATTACAGGCGGCTCTACTGCCAACCTCGCAATCATCCTCGTGGATGCCCGAACCGGTGTCATCACACAAACACGGCGCCACACCTTCCTCGTCTCGTTGCTCGGCATCAAACACATCGTTCTTGCCGTCAATAAGATGGACCTCGTGGACTTCTCGGAAGAGGTGTTCAACGACATCCGGGACGAGTACCTTGCCCTCACCAATCATCTTGGCATAGAGGATGTTACGTGCTTCCCCATCTCGGCTCTCGAAGGCGATAATGTGGTGGAAAAGAGCGACAGAACACCTTGGTTCGAGGGTGTTTCCCTGCTCGAGTTCCTTGAAACTGTCCCCATAGACCGCGACAGAAACATGCAGGACTTCCGTTTCCCAGTCCAGTACGTTTTGCGTCCCAACCTCGACTTCCGTGGCTTCTGCGGAAAGGTGGCAAGCGGCGTCATACACAAAGGCGACGAGATAATGGCTCTGCCCAGTCGCAAAACAAGTCGAGTGAAGAGCATCGTCACTTACGACGGCGAACTGGATTACGCTTTCTGTCCGCAATGCGTTACCATCACTCTCGAAGACGAGATTGACATCAGCAGAGGCGAAATGCTCGTCAAACCCAACAATCTGCCCTTCATTGGTCGCCACCTTCAGACAAAGCTCGTATGGATGGACGAAGAACCAATGGACCGCAGCAAGCAGTTCTTCCTCAAGGCAAACACAAACACAACTAGAGCCACTATCAGTGCAATCGATTACCGTATTGATGTGAACACAATGGAGCACTTGCCTGGAGCCGATTTCAAGCTCAACGAGATAGGTCAGGTGCAGATTACAACGGCAAAGACACTCTTCTTCGATGCTTACAAAAAGAACCGCGCAACTGGTGCTTTCGTCCTCATCGACCCCATCACAAACAACACAAGTGCAGTGGGAATGATTGAGAATCCGCTTGCCGAAGAAGACCTTTTGGAAGAGGATTTGCCAACGCTCGACCTTCCCAAGCTCGGCATCGGACCAGAGCACTACGAAGCCATCGAGAAGGCTGTGAAAGAGCTTAGTAAACAAGGATTGGAGATTGTAATAAAGAAGTAAAATGGGCCTATTTAAATTCGACGCACTTCCTGTAAACACCCTCGTCGGAGCCGATTGGAAGACATTCAAGAAAATAACCGAAGGTCAGCATATCGCTAAGGACAAGAAGTCAAGTTACCGACTCACTAAAACCATCTGCCGCATCCTTAGTCCTTTTGTAGCTTTACAAGAACGAAAGTATCGTAAGCAATTAGCAGACAAGCCCTTACAGAATGACCCCGTTTTCATCCTTGGTCATTGGAGAAGCGGCACGACTTTCGTCCACAACATCTTCGCTCAAGACAAACATTTCGGCTACACAACGACCTATCAGACCGTCTTTCCGCACTATATCATGTCGATGCAAGGTCTGTTCAAGCCATGCATGAAAGTATTCATGCCCAATAAGCGCCCAACAGACAACATGGAATTGGCTCCCGATCTTCCTCAAGAAGAAGAATTCTCGCTTGCCAACATGACACCCTACAATTACTACAACTTCTGGTTCTTCCCCGAAAGGATGCAGGAGTGGTGCGACCGCTTCCTGACCTTCAAAAATATCAAAGACGACGAGTTGCAGGAGTTCAAGCAGACCTTCGAAAAGCTTGTAAAGATAAGCCTTTGGAATACTGGCGGCACTCAATACTTGAGCAAGAATCCACCCCACACAGGTCGCATCAAAGCCCTTACGGAACTCTTCCCAAATGCGAAGTTCGTCTATCTGATGCGCAATCCCTACACTGTCTTCGAGAGCACAAGGTCCTTCTTCCTCAACACCATCAAGCCCCTGGAGTTCCACACCATTACAGACGAAGAGATGGAGCAGAACATCCTTCGCAACTACATGGAACTCTATCATGCCTATAAGGAACAGAAGCAAGTTCTACCCGAAGGTGCACTCTATGAGGTCCGCTTTGAAGACATCGAGCAAGATGCATTGGCCATCACGGAAGACATCTACAAAAAACTCGATATTCCCGGTTGGGAAGAAGCAAAGCCTGCAATCGAGAAGTACATCCAAAGCAAGAAGGGTTACAAGAAGAATAAGTATCAATATGACCCTCGAACTGTTCAACTCGTGAACGAACATTGGGGCGAAGTTCTCGACGAATGGGGCTACGAAAGGCTATAAAACGCACTCAAAACACCTCAGAATTACTTTTTTAGCACAAAAACACAAAATTTTGAATTAGGTTTTTTGAATTTTAAATTATTAGTCTTACCTTTGCATCACTTTTCCGAACAAATCGTATAATTACATATAAAACAAACAATTATGACTAAAATTGAACTTGTAAAGAAAGTCGCCGAAAAGACTGGCATCGACCAGCCCACAGCATTGGCTGCTGTAGAAGGCTTCATCGACTCACTCAAGGAGTCTCTCATTCAGAAGGAAAACGTGTATATCCGCGGCTGGGGTACTTGGACACTCAAACATCGCGCTAAGAAGACTGCACGCAATATCACCAAGAATACGACTATCGTTATTCCTGCTCACGATATTCCTTACTTCAAGCCCTGCAAGGACTTCCAGGATGCAGTGGGTAAGAAGAAATAATAAACCACACACAAACCTCCCCCATTAAGGGGAGGCTTAATAAGCTTCCTCAAAACGGGAAGCTTTTTTTATATATAATAGAATCATGAAGAAATATATTTTATTCAGTCTGTTGTCGGTTGTCTCTTGTCTGTTGTCCGCACAAGGCGTAATAGACTATGTCAATCCCATCATCGGCACAAACGGCATGGGACACACTTTCCCTGGTGCTTGCGTACCATTTGGTATTGTGCAGCTAAGTCCTGAAACAGATACGATTCCTCACAATGTGGATGGCCGCTATCAAGGCAGAGTCTATGAGTACTGCGCAGGCTATCAACACAAGGACAAGACCATCGTGGGCTTCTCTCACACTCATCTTTCTGGCACAGGCCACTCTGATTTGGGCGACATTCTCATCATGCCTACAACAGGTAAGATACAAACGAATCCGGGTACAGCAAATAATCCGGAGGCTGGCTATCGTTCTCGCTTCTCTCACGACACAGAGAAATGCACTCCTGGCTACTACGAGGTGAAGCTCGAGGACTACGACATTCTTGCTCAATTGACCGCGACACAGAGAGTCGGCGTTCATCAATACACTTTCCCAAAAGAAGAGGCTCAGTTTATTCTCGACCTTGGTCACGGCATCTACAACTACGATGGCAAGACGCTTTGGAGCTATCTTCGCGTTGAGAACGATACACTTCTCACGGGCTATCGCATCACAAATGGTTGGGCAAGACAGAACTACACTTACTTCGCCATCTCGCTTTCCGAGCCTATTCAGCAGTATGGCTACAAGGACAAGCAAAGGATGAAGTATTCGGGCTTCTGGCGCAAGAACGACATTCATCACAACTTCCCAGATATGGCTGGCCGAGAAATGACGGCTTACTTCCAGACAAAGCTTCCTGCAAGCCACAAGTTGACTATCAAGGTTGCACTTTCTGCAGTTAGTCAGAGTGGTGCTCTTGCCAACCTCAAAGCAGAGGCAGCAGATCTCACTTTTGAGCAAGCCAAGGCAAAAGCCACAGAGCAATGGACGAAGGAACTCACTGGGCTTGAAATTGAAGGTACAGACGACCAGAAAGCTCTGTTCTACACTTCCCTCTATCACACTATGATTAACCCCTCTGTCTATATGGATGTGGACGGAAAGTATCGTGGCAACGATATGGAAATTCATCAGGCCGATAGTTTCACAAACTACACCATCTTCTCTCTTTGGGACACTTATCGTGCTGAGCATCCGCTACTTAACCTCATCAAGCCAAAACAAGGAGCCGATATGGCTGAGAGCATGATTCGCATTCAGCAACAAAGCGCGCTCCACCTCTTGCCCGTTTGGTATCTGATGGCAAACGAAGGCTGGTGCATGAGCGGCTATCATTCGGTTGCAGTCCTTTCTGATGTCGCCAAAAAACTCGGTATAAAGGACAAGAAAGCTATGCTTGAAGCAATGAAAGCTACTGCCAACTCCAAGTGGATGGAAGGCCTCACAGATTACATTCAATACGGCTATGTGCCTTATGATAGATGTGGTACGAGTGCAAGCAACACACTTGAATATGCTTATGACGACTGGGCAATCTATCAGGCGGCTCTTGATGCAGGCGATAACGAAATGGCTGAGACCTTCAAGAAGCGTGCCCTTAATTATAAGAATGTGTTCAATCCCGCTTTAGGCCTCGCTTGTCCGAAGTACAAGGACGGCAGTTGGAAGAAGGATTTCTCTCCTCTTCAGACCTATGGCGAAGGCTTTATCGAGGGCAATAGTGCCAACTATTCGTTCCATGTTCCACATGATGTGAAGGGTATGATTGCGTGCTTTGGTGGCGACAAGAAGTTCATCGAACGTCTCGACAATCTCTTTGCTGAGCCTCTCGACAAGAAGTATTACGAGGATAACGAGGACATCGAGGAAGAATGTCTGCTTGGCGGTTACGTTC
Organism: Bacteroidaceae bacterium; assembly: GCA_017548075.1. Classification (GTDB taxonomy): domain Bacteria; phylum Bacteroidota; class Bacteroidia; order Bacteroidales; family Bacteroidaceae; genus Physcousia. The sequence continues at coordinate 56,193 of JAFYNL010000001.1, forward strand.
ACGGCAACGAGCCCAGCCATCATATTCCTTATCTGTATGCATGGACTTCTCAACCATGGAAGGCTCAGTACTGGCTTCGCGAGATTATGAACCACATGTATGTCAACAACATAGATGGTCTTCATGGTAATGACGACTGCGGACAAATGTCGGCTTGGTACATCTTTACGGCAATGGGTTTCTATCCTGTTTGTCCAGGAAGCGACCAATATGTGCTTGGAGCACCTTATGTTCCGAGCTGCAAACTCACCCTTCCCAATGGAAAAACCTTCCTCATCAAGGCTCCAGGAGTCAGCGATAAGAAGCGTTATGTAAAGGAAGTGAAGCTCAACGGAAAGACGTATGACAAACTTTATCTCACGCATTCAGACATCATGAACGGAGGCACGCTCGAATTCGTCATGAGTCCCACTCCCAACAAAAAGCGTTGCATTACCACAGGCAAGCCCTACTCTCTTAGTGACTAAGTATCAAACATCGGATTAAACCATTTCGTTTCGCGCGTGTCATAATTATATATAAAAAGGGTTTGGACATGAAAAAGAAATGCAATGATGCACACGAGATGAATCGTCGCCAGTTCTTGGAGCGATTAGGCATTGGTTCGGCCACAGCTATATCGTTGATGGCAGTTGGACCTTTGCAAGTTATTGCTTCGCCTAGCACAGTCAGGAAGGCTCTCGAAGATGATACTTCTGAGGGAGTGAAGATGACTTACCGCACACAAAACGGTACAGGCGAGAAAATCTCTTTACTTGGCTTCGGCATGATGCGCTTGCCTCGCGAGCAGGAACAGGTTAACGAACTGGTGGATTACGCTCTGGCTCATGGAGTTAACTACTTTGATACTGCCCCTATGTATGGTGGAGGCAGCAACGAAACAGCCACAGGTATTGCCCTGAGTCGCCATCCTCGCAACACTTATTATGTTGCAACAAAGATGTCCAACCAGAACGAAGCACTTTGGGACTTTGAGAAAGCCAAGGAGATGTACGAGAACTCGTTCCGCAAGTTGCAAGTGGACTACATCGACTATTACCTGTTGCATAGCGTTGGTGGTGGCGGTTTAGACAATCTGAAAGGACGCTTCATCAACAACGGACTCTTGGATTTCCTCTTGGAAGAGCGTAAAGCTGGTCGCATCCGTCATCTTGGCTTCAGCTATCATGGCGATGTGAAGGTATTCGATTGGTTGCTCGACAACAACGACAAATATCATTGGGACTTCGTACAAATCCAGATGAACTACCTCGACTGGAATTATGCACAAAGACGAGGAAGGCGTGGCAGAGGTGATGCAAATGCTGAATATCTCTATGACAGACTCGAGAAGTTGGGTATTCAAGCAGTCATTATGGAGCCATTAAGAGGTGGTTCTCTTGCAAATGTGAATGACGATGTTCGTGAGCAATTGAGTCGTGCCCGTAAGGACGACACACCTGCAAAGTGGGGCTTCCGTTGGGTAGCTTCTCATCCAGATGTTCTGACTACCTTGAGCGGCATGAATCGTATGGAGCACCTCAAAGAGAACTTGGAAACCTTTTCGCCACTTGACCCGTGTACCACAGTGGATAATGAGCTTTTGGCTCGCATCGCAGATAAAATGGCAGGTCTTCCAACCATTGGATGCACCACTTGTGCATATTGTATGCCTTGCAAACATGGCGTCGATATTCCTGGCAATTTTGCTTTCTATAACAAGGCTGTCGTAGAAGGTAGTTTGCCTCTCCCCGATAGTTCTGCACCTGATTTCGAAGAAAAGCGACAGGCTTATGTTGCCGCATATCAAGCTGCAATTCCAAGCAAAGCAAGAGCAAACAGATGTCAAGACTGCGGAGAATGTCTAAGTAAATGTCCGCAACAACTTCCCATCCCAACGAACTTGAGCAAACTCGTAGAGATGACAAGAAAGAAACAAGCATAAAAGAATCGAAATGAACAAGAATAGAATACTGATTTCGTTTGCTCTCATCGGAGCATTCTTCTTCCTTACAAGTCAAACTACAAACGAACCGATACTGACTAAACAGAAAGACATTACCATCATCAACACTACATCCCTTGCCACAGACATAGAAGGATATGTTGCTCAAACACCCGTAAAGGTCTACATACAAGGCGATAAAGTATTGCGAATCGAGGCTCTCGAGAACGAAGAAACGCCGAAGTACTTCGATATGGTGGTAAAAGGTCTCCTCAAGAAATGGAATGGAAAGCCTGTCAAGGTTGCTGAAAAGCAGAAGGTGGACGTTGTTACAGGCGCAACTGTTTCGTCTGAAGCTGTTATAGAAAACGTTCGGCGAGGCATCAGCTATTACATCTACGCTAATAAAAAGAAGTAAGAAATCACAAACTGCAAAGCAAACCCCGAAAGTCCATCAAACGACTCTCGGGGTTTATCATTCTCATTCGCAACAGAGCGATAGACGGGGCTCGAACCCGCGACCTTTGGCTTGGGAAGCCAAAGCTCTACCAACTGAGCTACTATCGCAATTGTATGTTTCTCGCTACAAAGTTACGAAAAAATAGTTAAAGGATAATAAATAATAAAGGAAAAACATTCATTGTATGCAGAAAAACACTATATTTGCATCAAATATAACTCATAAACATATTAACTTACAAACCTAAAAACTTAACCATTATGAAGAAGAAATTCATTTGCGCCGTTTGTGGATATATCTATGAAGGCGATGCAGCTCCCGAACAATGCCCAATCTGTAAGGCTCCTGCCTCTAAGTTTTCTGAACTGAAAGATGATGGAGATGTTACATATGCTACCGTTCACAAGATTGGCGACGGCAAGCCTGAAGGTGTTTCAGAGGAGATGATTAACGACCTGAGAGCCCACTTCAACGGAGAATGTGGCGAGGTTGGTATGTATCTGGCAATGGCTCGTCAGGCTGACCGCGAAGGTTATCCCGAGATTGCTGAGGCTTTCAAGCGTTATGCTTTCGAAGAGGCTGATCATGCAAGCCGCTTCGCAGAGTTGCTTGGCGAGTGTGTTTGGGACACTAAGACAAATCTTGAAAAGCGCGCAGCTGCTGAGGCTGGTGCTTGCGAGGACAAGTTCCGCATCGCTAAGAATGCTAAGGCTGCAGGCTTTGATGCCATTCACGACACGGTTCACGAGATGGCTAAGGACGAAGCCCGTCATGGTGCTGGCTTCGCAGGCTTGCTGAAACGCTACTTCGGCAAGTAAACTTTAGAAAACAAGCTGATAGACAACTACCGACTGCCATCCTTTGGGACTATTCAACCAATCCTGAAGGGTGGCAGTTTCTTTGTAGCCACATTTCTTGAAGAGAGCCAAAGAAGCCGAATTATCTTGTGGAACAAGGGCATAGAGTTGGTGAATGCCAAGATGAGCAGACACATACTTTGCAAGCAGACGAAGAGCTTCTGTCGCCAAACCTTTCCTCTGTTGCTCTGGAACCACAACGATTCCTACTTCTGCTCGATGATGAAGAGGGTCGTAATTCTGCAAATCCACAAAACCCACACTCGTTCCTTCAGCAGTTTCGAGCACCAATCTCAACTGACGGTCATGGAAGAAATCGTTGCTACTCTCGGCTATGTACTGCTTTAGGGCATAGTATGAGAATGGCACAGAAGCCTGTCCGCAAGGCCACAACTCGGTATCATTCTCAATGAGATACATCAAGTCGAGGTCCTCAGGCTCAACGGCTCTCAACTTTAGCTTGCTACTCTTTAGCATTTCGCTTGATGTCAATTAACGGAAATATGAAAGCGATTGCCAAGATGCCCAGGCCATACAGCTGTGATGTGTTGTCGTACTTGAAGTAAAGCACCAACACAAAGAGAGCAGAAAAAGCAAGTGCAGCCAGACGAAGCCAGGCATTTACCTTCCTGTAACGAATCGCGAAAAATGCCGCAAGCAGAATAGTTGCCGCGCAAATCAAGGTTAGAATATAAGTCAGCATAGTGTCGTTTTTAGATTTAACGTAGGTAAATTCAAAAGTTAACGTGTTACGTTGGTCATTTTAACGTGTTATGTTTGCAAACTTAACGTGTTACGTTTGGCATCGTAACTGGGGTTGTTTATTTCCCAAACGGGATTCGCCCTGCAAGGGCTCTGCCGAGGGTCACTTCGTCGGTATATTGTAGTTCATCATTTTGCGCAATTCCTCGAGCTATGACAGTCACTTTGACGCCTGTCTCTTCGAGTTTGCGGTAGATGAAATAGTTGGTTGTATCGCCTTCCATCGTAGGACTTAGAGCAAGAATCACTTCTTCCACCCCACCCTTTTTCACGCGTTCCACTAGGCTTTCAATCTGCAAATCGCTCGGACCAATGCCATCCATCGGACTAATGACGCCGCCAAGAACATGATACAAACCTCTGTACTGCATCGTGTTCTCGATAGCCATTACATCCTGAACATTCTCAACCACACAAACAAGACTGCTGTCTCGAGTCGGATTGCTACAAATCTCACACTTTTCTTCGTCGCAGATATTGTAGCAAACCTTGCAATAATGAACTCCCTTTCGCATTTCCACAAGGCTCTCAGCCAAAGCCTCCACCCTCTCTTCATCCTGACGAAGCAAATGAAGAGCAAGCCTCAAAGCCGTCTTACTACCGATTCCAGGCAGACGATTGATTTCGTTTACGGCTTTCTCGAGAAGCTCTGAAGAGTAGTGTGACTGCAACATCCTACAAAACGCCTTTACTTGATGGAAGTTGGAAATGTGTTACATCTCTACGGACAGCCATTCTGAGGCTGCGAGCAAAGGCTTTGAAGATGCCTTCTATCTTGTGGTGCTCGTTCTCTCCTTCTGCCTTTATATTAAGGTTTATAGCGGCACTATCGGACAGACTCTTGAAGAAGTGGAGAAACATTTCAGTAGGCATTTCGCCAACTTTCTCGCGACGAAACTCTGCATCCCAAACGAGCCATGGACGACCTCCAAAGTCAATTGCAACTTGACAAAGGCAATCATCCATCGGCAAACAGAAGCCGTAACGTTCAATGCCTCGCTTATCGCCAAGTGCTTTCTTGATGCACTCGCCAAGAGCAAGTGCCACATCCTCGATTGTATGATGTTCATCCACCTCCAAATCGCCTTTACAACGGACATAGAGGTCAATCATGCCGTGCTTTGCAATCTGTTCCAACATATGGTCGAAAAAGCCAAGTCCTGTCTGAATATCGCTCTTTCCGTCGCCATCAAGACACACCCGAACCTCAATATCTGTTTCCTTTGTGGTACGCTTGACTGTTGCATTTCGTTCCCCAGTAAAGAGCAACTCGGCAATCTTCTCCCAAGTCAAGTCGTTACTAAGAATGAGACTATTGCATCCAAGGTTCTCTGCAAGCTTTGCATCCGTTTGTCTGTCGCCAATAACAAAGCTGCCAGCCAAGTCATAATCCTCTGTCATATAGGCAGTAAGCATGCCTATACCTGGCTTTCGAGTCGGCAGATTGTCCTTCGGAAGACTCCTGTCAATATGTATTGCATCGAAGGTAAAGCCCTCGCCTTTCAGGATGTCGAGCATAAGATTTTGTGTCGGCCAAAAGTCCTCCTCGGGGTAACTCTCTGTACCAAGTCCGTCCTGATTGCTGACCATCACAAAGAGGAAGTCTGTATGCTGGCGAAGGAAGCGTAAAGCACTAATAGCACCAGGCACAAAACTGAACTTCTCGAAGCTATCTATCTGCTCGTCAGCAGGTTCGCGAAGTATTGTGCCGTCTCTGTCGATGAAAAGAATTCGCTGTTTCATAGGCTTTTATTTGTAGAAGCGCAACGCTCCAAGCAGTTCATTATTCTCTTGTCTTGTGCCAATCGTAATGCGAAGGCAGTTCTCGCAAAGTTGGACACGACTGCGATTGCGCACCACAATACCCTTCTCTATCAAGTAGCGATAGATACTGTTGGCATCGGTCACTCGGACAAGAACAAAGTTTGCATCAGTTGGGTAGACTTTCAGGACGATTGGCAACTCATAGAGTGCAGGCAAAACATTCTCTTTCTCCCGACGAATTTGAGCCATCCAACTGTCGATTGTGCCGAGGTCACTCAGCAAAGCACAAGCTTTCTCTTGAGTAAGCAGATTAACATTGTAAGGATATTTGACCTTATTGAAGAGTGCGATAATCTCTTCGCTTGCAAACGCCATACCCAATCGGATAGCTGCCGAAGCCCAAGCCTTACTGAAAGTATTCAGGACAATCAGGTTAGGATACTTGTCAAGCACACTACGGAAAGGCTGATTCGTCGAGAAGTCAGAATAGGCTTCATCCACAACAACAATACCTTCGAAATTCGTCAACACTTCGTGAATGACTTCACGAGGGATATCGTTGCCAGTAGGATTGTTGGGTGAACATATCCAGATGACCTTTGTCCTTGCATCAGTTGCCTCAAGAAGAGCTTTAGGGTCGAGTTGCCAATCGTCTGATAATGGAACACTTCTGTATTCAACATTATTGATATCCGCACACACTTTATACATGCCATAAGTCGGAGCCATTGCAACCACATTATCCTTTTCCGGGTTGCAGAAGATCCGATAGACAAGGTCGATGGCTTCGTCACTTCCGTTACCAAGGAATATCTGCGAGGGACGCACTCCCTTCAAGGGTGCAAGACGCGCCTTCAACTTCTCTTGCAATGGGTCGGGATAGCGGTTTATCGGGTCATTGTAAGGATTCTCGTTGGCATCAAGAAAGACGTGTGCATCCATTCCCTTGAATTCATCTCGGGCACAACTGTATGGTTCAAGCGCCCAGATATTAGGGCGAACAAGTGATTCTAAGTTCATAGGCTCTTCATTCTTAGCGTCATTGCATTCTTGTGAGCATCAAGTCCCTCGGCTTCGGCCATCAGTTCTACGGCTCTACCTATTGCTTTAATGCCTTCAGGTTGAATATGCTGGAAGGTTATCTTGCGGCAGAAACTGTCGAGATTGACTCCGCTATAAGCCACAGCATAGCCGTTTGTCGGCAAAGTATGATTCGTTCCACTAGCATAATCGCCGGCGCTTTCTGGCGTTAACGAGCCGAGAAAGACACTTCCGGCATTCATTACCTTCTTGGCAAGTTCCATGTAATTGGCAGTCTCGATGATGAGATGTTCTGGAGCATAACGATTCGTGACTTCCATCATCTCGTCGTCATTATGGACAACGATTGCTTTGCTATGTTCAAGTGCCTGAGCCGCAATATCTTTTCTGGGCAGTAGAGTTAATTGACGCACCACTTCTGCTTCTACCTTTCGAGCAGTTTCTTCACTCTTGCAAACAAGCAGGACTTGGCTGTCTATGCCGTGTTCTGCTTGACTGAGAAGGTCGGCAGCAACGAAAGAAATGTTGCTCGTTTCGTCTGCAAGCACTTCAACTTCACTCGGACCAGCAGGCATATCTATGGCAACATCATGCAAGCTGACTTGTTGCTTAGCACACATAACGAACTGATTGCCAGGGCCGAATATCTTATAAACCTTTGGCACACTCTCAGTTCCGTAGGCCATCGCCCCAATTGCCTGAACGCCACCAATCTTGTAGATGCGGCTCACTCCCGCAACCTTTGCGGCAACAAGGATGGCGGGATTAACATTTCCATCTTTTGAAGGCGGCGTACAAAGCACAATCTCCTTGCATCCAGCTATTTTTGCAGGTGTTGCGAGCATAAGAACTGTACTGAAAAGAGGAGCGGTACCGCCAGGAATGTAGAGACCTACACGCTCGATGGCAACTGACTTCTGCCAACATTCCACACCTTCTGTCACTTGAACATGCTCTCCTTCAAAGCGTTGCTTAGCATGGAAGCGTTCAATGTTCTGATGAGCAAGACGGATAGCCTGTTTGAGCTCCTCGCTTACAAGGCTTTCGGCAGCAAGCATCTCAGCTTCCGAAACTGCCAAATCATCTAGGCGAACCTTATCAAAACGCTCCTCATACTCGCGAACTGCCGCATCGCCTCTTTGCTTAACATTCTGAAGGACTGCAGAGACGGTTGCATTCAGTTCTGAAGCATCGCGAACAGGACGCTTCAACAAAGCATCAAGTTCAGCAGATGTTGGATATTTATAGATGTTCATGTTCAAAGAATCACTCAAGGAATCATTTTCTCAATCGGCACAACAAGGATACCTTCCGCGCCAAGACTCTTCAGTTCACGGATAATCTCCCAGAAACGTTTCTCGTCGATAACTGTGTGAACGCTGCTCCAACCCTCAGTTGCGAGAGGCATAACAGTAGGACTCTTGACACCAGGCAGAACTGCGACAATCTCTTTCAGACGGTCTGTAGGCACATTCATCAGGACATATTTCTTGTCTTCCGCAGCCTTGACTGCTTCTATTCGGAACAGGAGTTCATCCAACACAGCCCGCTTTTCCTCGTCGAGATTCTTGTTGGCAATAAGGAGAGCCTCACTTTGCATTACCGTTTCCACCTCAACAAGATTGTTGCTGACGAGTGTGGAACCGCTGCTGACAATATCGAAGATCGCATCTGCAAGGCCGATACCCGGACTTATCTCAACGCTTCCAGTAATGACATGAATGTCTGCAGCAATTCGATTCTTCTGCATGAAGCGGCGAAGGATATTGGGATAACTCGTGGCAATCTTCTTGCCTTCGAACCACTTCAAGCCGTAATAATCCTCACCTTTGGGAACTGCTAAAGAGAGACGACATTTGCTAAAACCAAGAGCGCGAACCACTTCCGCATCTTCTGCCCTTTCTTCAAACTCGTTTTGGCCAACTATTCCGAGGTCTGCCACTCCACTTGCCACGCTTTGAGGAATGTCATCATCGCGAAGATAGAGGATTTCGACAGGGAAATTGCTGCTCTGCACAAGAAGTGTGCGTCTGCTACTGCCCACCTTTATGCCTGCTTCAGCAAGCAAAGATATTGTATCTTCAAAGAGTCGTCCTTTCGACTGAACTGCTATTCTCAACATTTCTTTTACCTTATTATATTATTTCGCGCTGCAAAGGTACGAAGAAATAATGAAATAATAAAGAAAGAAGGTATGAAATATCAAAAGAAACAAACATCGCTTATCACATACGAGCCAACATGTTCGTTAAGCTTTTGGGCAATGCGTTTGTGCTCCATCATAAGGTTTTGACGAAGCGATGGGTTGTTGAGTTGCACTTGCAACTTGCCTTCTCGCACAAAAACCTGCTTTGTGTAACGACCAATCACTTCGCCCATCACTTCCTGCCAAGCTTGAGTGATGCGATATTCAAGAAGCGGAGTCTCCAAACCTTCTTCGCGAAGGAAAGCCAGCAAAGCATCATGCATGGAATGCGTATTGGTCTTAATCATGATTTCACCTCTCCTTTCTCCACAAAGAAAATCTTGCTGTCGCTCTCCATCGAAGCAAGGATGGCATCAAGATGGTCGCGATTTGTGTCTGTGATAAAGATTTGTCCGAAGCGCTCTCCACTAACTAACTTCACAATCTGCTCAACCCTTTCTGCGTCGAGCTTGTCGAAAATGTCGTCCAACAAAAGCAGAGGCGTTGTCCGAGAGCCAGTTCTGCTGAGGAAATCAAATTGAGCGAGCTTCAAAGCAATGAGGAAAGTCTTGCTCTGACCTTGCGAGCCCTCTCTGCGAACAGGATAGCCGCCTTGCAACATCTCGAGGTCGTCCTTGTGAATTCCATGCAGAGAATAACCAACGGCTCTGTCCTTGAAACGACCAGTTGTGAGTTGCTCCAGCAGAGGACCTCGCTGTAAATGAGAGACATAGCGCAGTTCAACCTGCTCTTTGTTCTGCGAAATCTGGTTGTAAAACTGCTGGAAGATGGGGATAAGTTCAGAGATATATTCGTTTCGTTTCTTGAAGATATACTCACCTTCACGAGCCATCTGTTCTTCCCAAATCAGGTAGATTTCCTGGTCGAACTCTTCTTCCTGCTTGAGTAGGGCATTTCTCTGTTGCAGAGCCTTGTTGTAACGCATCAAAGACTCTGTGTAAGCTGAGTCGTACTGACAAATCACCATATCCACAAAACGACGCCTTTCCTCACTCCCACCCGAAACAAGCATCTGGTCTGCAGGCGAAACCATCACAAGAGGAATGAGTCCTATGTGTTCTGAAAGCTTGCGATAAGCCTTCTTTCCTCTGCGAACAACCTTCTTCTGCCCCACTTTCAAGCCCAAATGAATGTCTTCCTTTGTCCCATCTTCGTTCTCATAAAGGCCTTGAAGAGACATGAATTCCTGTCCATGACGAACGCTCAGCATATCAATACTGCTGCTGTAACTTCGACAGAAACTCAGGAAATGAATGGCATCGAGCACATTTGTCTTGCCCTGACCATTGCCTCCGATGAAGCAATTCAAGTTTGGCGAAAAGCGCAACTGTGCCTCCGCAATGTTCTTATAATTAAATATGGTAAGTTCCTTAAGCTTCATATCTTTTGCAAAGATACAAAAAAAATAGAGATTGAAGATGGGGATTAAAGATTTTTTCATAAATTTGCAATGAATTAAGCATAAAAAGATGGAACAAACTACATTTACCGACATTTGCGGCATCGTGGCAAGCATAGGATTGATACTGGGTTATCTGCCACAAGCGATACAGACCATTCGCACTCGAAACACTGATGGAATCGCACTTCCCACCTTCTTGATGACGGCCATAGGAGGTATTGCCTTCATGCTTCAAGGCCTCCTTCACAAGCCCGACATCATCTGGTCGCTCGTGCTCACCAACTTTATCACAACAGTCTGCAGCATCATCGTCTTCGGCATCAAAATCTACAACGACTACTTCAAAAACAGAGGATAAAAGGAGGGAGGCGAAACAACCCCAGTTACGTTGCCAAAGTTAACGTGTTAAGTTGGCCATTTTAACGTGTTAAGTTCGCAAACTTAACGTGTTACGTTTTGATTTTAACTGAGGGTCGTTTGGAAACATTACTAATGAAGTTGACCTATGCTGGCAGCTTCATTTTGTTTTTTTATTGGTAGAAAATTGCTGCAAATGTAAAAAATTTTCTTAAAAAAATATGCTTGTATTATAGAAAACACTATATTTGCAGCGGAAAACCATATATAACATTATATAATATGTATAGGATTTTTACATTTTCTCTGCTTTTAATCAGCTCCATGATTGCTCTTGGACAGCCTAATATTGTAGCCCATCGCGGCTTTTGGCGTACCGATGGAAGTGCTCAAAATTCTATTGCATCTTTCCAGAAAGCTGCGGAAATTGGTTGTTGGGGCAGCGAGTTTGATGTCTGGATGACTGCTGACGGGGTGCCTGTAGTCTTTCACGATGCAATTGTGGAAGGCATTCGCATTGAGGATACAACTTATGCTACTTTGATGAACATTCGTCTGCAAAATGGTGAGTTCATCCCTACTCTGCAACAGTATCTTGTCGAGGCTCAGAAGTGGCCTAACTGCAGGCTGATATTTGAAATTAAATCTCATCGCAATGCAAAGCGAGACAATATGATTTCAGACCTTTCTGTTGAGCTGATAAATATGCTTGGATTGGCCGACAGAACTGACTACATCTCGTTCAGCAAGCAGGTTTGCAAACGACTTCACGAGATTGCTCCAGAGGCTAAGGTTGCCTATCTGAGTGGAGACCTCTCTCCAAAAGAGGTGAAGGACCAGGGTTGGACAGGCATCGACTATAGTATAAAGACTTTTGAAAAGCATCCGGAATGGCCTGAAGAGGCAAAGAAAATTGGCCTCGAGGTTAATGTCTGGACTGTGGATGGCGAAGAAGAACTCAAGCATTTTGCAGATATGAAGGGCATTGACATTATCACAACCAATGACCCCGACAAGCTTAAGGAAATAAATAAAAAGCAATAACATGAAGTACAACATCACTGAAAAGAAGGAGAAGAAGTCTGCTCTCTCTTACAAAAACTCCATTTCTCCGGAGTTGGTGGATGATATCTCAACGAGAATTATCATCAAACTGTTGATTGAGAAGAAGTATCGCGACCCCAACTACTCAGCTAAACTCCTTGCAAAAGACCTTGGAGTGAACATGCGACACATCAGTGCTGTGGTCAGTTTGCGTTTCCAACAGAACTATGCAGAACTGGTTGGTACAATGCGTATCCAGGAAGCCAAGTACATGCTTCAGGACTCGAACTATGCTGACATGAAGATGGAGGACATTGCCATCAATGTTGGATTCACAACGCGACAAAGCTTCTATGCCACATTCTACCGTTTGTGTGGAATGACTCCCAAAGAATACAGGCAAAAGTTTGGAGTTTTGCCCAAACCCAAGCCTGCTCCAAAGAAAAAGAAGAAGGTAAAGAAGGCTGCTCCAAAGAAGAGAGGCAGAAAGCCCAAAGCAGCTTCCAAAGCCACTCCTAAAAGGAAGAGCACAAAGAAGTAATGATGCGCTCTTTCGAAACTTTGCAGGAAAGATTTGCCGACCTGCAACTGTTGCGCTATGAGGTGCCAGACTTCCAGCTGTTGCCTCTCAAGCAAAAGTTGTATGTCTATTACCTTGCAGAAGCAGCCCTCTTAGGTCGTGACATTCTGTGGGACCAGAATTGCAAGTACGGACTTCTGCTCAGACAGGCTCTGGAGGCCATTTACACGCATTATGACGGACCAAAAGATGATGCTGATTGGCAGGCTTTTGTGGTCTATCTGAAGCGTGTTTGGTTCTCAAACGGCATCCATCATCACTATAGTTACCAGAAGTTCGAACCTGGCTTCAGCAAGGAGTTTCTCGAAGAGAGACTACGGACTACGGACAACAGTCAACAGACAATTGACAAGATTGTTGAGCTCATCTTCAATCCTGAAGTGATGCCAAAGCGCGTCAATCAGGCTGATGGAGAGGATTTGCTGCTCACTTCCTCTTGCAATTACTATGCTGAAGGCATTACGCAAGCAGAGGCAGAGGCTTTCTATGCCGACCTGAAGAGTAAAGTTGACGCAAACAGGCCTCCCATGCTGGGTTTGAACAGTCGTCTGGAACGCAAGGAAGATGGCTCTCTTTATGAGAATGTCTGGCGTTCAGGAGGTCTTTATGGAAAGGCTATTGAACGCATTTGCGGGATGCTTGGCAAGGCTCGCAAGTATGCTGAGAATGCCCATCAGCAAAGGGTTATAGACAAACTCATGGAGTTCTACAGGACAGGTGACTTGAAGACCTTCGATGAATATGCCATCCTTTGGGTTGGAGAGACTGATGGCGAGATTGATTTCACCAATGGATTCACAGAAGTATATGGCGACCCGCTTGGTTTGAAGGCAAGTTGGGAAGGCTATGTCAACATCATAGACCATGAAGCAAGCCGTAGAGCTAAAGCTTTAAGTGATAATGCGCAATGGTTTGAAAATCAATCGCCTGTAGATGAAAGATTTAAAAAGAAAGAGTGCAAAGGCGTGAGTGCAAAGGTCATTAGTGCAGCCATGCTTGGTGGCGAGCTCTACCCCAGTAGCGCCATTGGCATCAACCTCCCTAATAGCAACTGGATTAGAGCAGAATATGGTAGCAAGAGTGTGACGATTGCCAACCTGACTCATGCTTATAACCTGGCAGCCAAAGGCTCTGGAATGCGCGAGGAGTTTGTTATAGACGAGGAAACAAGGCAGCTTCTCAGCCAATATGGAGATGTTTGTGATGACCTTCACACAGATTTGCATGAGTGCCTGGGACACGGAAGCGGACAACTTCTGCCTGGTGTGGATGCTGATGCGCTCAAGGCTTATGGAAGCACGCTCGAGGAAGCCAGAGCCGACCTCTTTGGCCTCTATTACATTGCTGACCAGAAGCTTGTAGAGTTGGGCCTGACACCTAATGATGAAGCATACAAGTCGCAGTATTACAGCTACTTGATGAATGGCTTGCTGACACAAATGGTTCGCATTGAGGAAGGTCATCAGATTGAGGAAGCCCACATGCGAAACAGGGCACTCATCTCTCGTTGGACACTTGAACACTACCCCGAGGCAGTTCAGATTGTGGAAAAGGATGGCAAGCATTATGTTCAGGTCAACGACTATCCTTTGCTCAGAAATGCATTCGGAGAGCTGCTTGCAGAGGTACAACGCATCAAGAGTGAGGGTGACTTTGAGGCTGCAAGGCAACTTGTTGAGAAGTATGGCATCAAGCTTGACGCAAAGCTGCACAAAGAGATTCGCGAGCGTTACCAAAAACTCAATCTTGCCCCCTATAAAGGCTTCATCAATCCGAGGTATAAACTTGTGCAAGATGCAGAAGGAAACATCACAGATGTGAGCATTTCCTACGATGAAGCTTATGATGAGCAAATGCTGCGTTACAGCCAAGAATACAATACGTTATAAGTGAAGAGTGAAAAGTGAAGAGTGAAGAATTTTTCGCCACGGACCAAGTGCTCAAGGACTTAAAGAAAGAGCTTAGGGCAAGCATGAACGGTATCCTCTCTGCAAGGATGCGGGAGGCTGGCATGCCCTTCAAACTCATCTTTGGTGTGGAGTTGCCAAGGCTTCAAAATATTGCTGCCGAGTTTCCTCAGGATGCGGAACTTGCCCAACAACTCTGGAGCCAGAACATCAGGGAGACCAGACTGCTGGCCATCATGCTCATGCCTGTAGAAGCCTTCACAGCTGAGGTTGCAAACTCGTGGGCTGAAACGTTGCTGACTGCCGAAGAAGCACAAGTCCTGGCTATGCTTTTGCTCTCTAAGACCAAGCACGCCAAAGCGACCTGCCTGAGCTGGCTCAACACAGGAAAGTCCCTACCCTCAGTCTGTGCCTGCCTTTGCCTGAGACGTATGCTTGTTCAAGGAACAAAACTTGAGCAAAAGGAAGCCGAAATCATCGGAGAATGCACCACAAAAATGCTTCCAACGACAAATCTTCACCTCAGAAAAGCCATTCAAACTCTCAAAGAAGCTCTCAACGCAAAATAATTCTTCCCACTTCACGCTTCTTTGTTCTTTTTTTTGTATATTTGCACCTTGGTATGGACAAGAAGCAACTTCCACTTGCTCCATTGCGCGACAGACTGACGCAATATGTGAAAGAGCATGACTTGCGCAAGACTCCTGAGAGGTACGAGATTCTGCGTGTGGCTGAGCTTGCTGAGACCATCTTCACCATCGATGACCTCATGCAACTCATGAAGAAGCATGCCAAGTTCCAGGTGAGTCGTGGCACAATATTCAACACCATGGAGCTGTTCTACGATGCAGGTCTGATTATCAAGCACGCGTTGGCAACTGCAGCCCATTATGAGTTGCGAACTGATTGCAACCCAAAGGCTTACACCATCTGCCACCAGTGTAACAGCATCGCAAAAGTCTCTACCAGCACGGCAAAACTTGCCCTTCAGAACCTGAAGGTTCGCTACTTCAACACAGAGGACAAGTTGCTCTACATCCATGGCATTTGCCGCAACTGTCAGGCAAAGAACCGACAAGAGGCAAGGAAGAAGAAACAAGAATTAAACAAACAGGACAAGAATAAAAATGGGAAAAGGAAAAGTTGATGCTCTTCTGGGCATTGTTTTTGGCGACGAAGGAAAAGGTAAGGTAGTGGATGTCTTCACTCCTAAATACGATATTGTTGCACGTTTTGCAGGTGGCCCCAATGCTGGTCACACCATCATCTTCGAAGGAAAGAAGTTTGTGCTCCGCAGCATTCCCAGTGGCATCTTCGATGAGGGCAAGCTCAACATCATAGGCAATGGCTGTGTGATTGCTCCCGACCTCTTCATGCAGGAAGCCAAGGAGCTGGAGGCTGCTGGCTATGACCTCAAGAGCCGTCTGCACATCAGCAAGCGGGCACACCTCATTCTGCCCACACACCGTGTGCTGGACCGTGCTTACGAGGCTGCCAAGGGCAAGAACAAAGTCGGCACTACAGGCAAGGGCATTGGTCCCACTTATAGTGAGAAAGCCAGCCGTACTGGCCTCCGCGTTGGTGACATTCTGGAGAACTTCGAGGAGAAGTACCAGACTCTGAAGGCCCGTCATGAGCAGGTTTTGCGCGACCTAAACTATACAGATTATGACATCACAGACGAGGAGAAGCTCTGGATGGAAGGCATCAAATACATGCAGCAGTTCCCCCTCACAGACACGGAGATTGAGCTTGGCAAAGCCCTTCAGGAAGGCAAGAAGGTGCTTGCAGAAGGTGCTCAGGGCACTATGCTCGACATTGACCACGGCACCTATCCCTATGTCTCTTCCTCCAACACAGTCAGCGGTGGTGTCTGCACAGGTCTTGGCGTGGCTCCCAATGCCATTGGCGAGGTGTTTGGCATCTTCAAGGCCTACTCCACTCGCGTTGGCTCTGGTCCTTTCCCTGTAGAACTCTTTGATGAGACAGGCGACAAGATTCGTGAGATAGGTCATGAGTATGGAGCAGTGACAGGCAGAAACCGCCGTTGTGGCTGGCTCGACCTTGTGGCTCTCAAGTATGCCATCATGATAAATGGCGTCACTCAGCTCATTATGATGAAGAGCGATGTGCTTGACAGTTTTGCCAAGATTAAGGTCTGCACCAAGTACACCAAGAACGGCATCACAACAGAGGAAATGCCCTACAACACAGAGGGTTGGGAGGCAGTATATGAGACGCTTCCTGGCTGGCAGACAGACCTCACACAGATGACAAGCGAGAGCCAGTTCCCCAAAGAGCTGAAGGACTACATCGCCTACATAGAGAAAGCCACAGGAACCCCCATTACCATTGTATCCGTAGGCCCAGACCGCGAACAGACAATCACACGTTAAAGTGAAGAATGAAGAGTGAAGAGTGAAGAATGCGAAAGCAGTCTCGACGAAGTCAAGAGTGAAGAATTTAAAGGAAAAAATGTGAAAAGGTTTTCTTATTTTCTTATTCTCTTATTCTCATTTTCACTTCTACAGGCTCAAAGCCTTTATGAGCTTGGTGTGAAGCAAATCATCGAGGCGCTTGCCGTTGATTCTTTGCAGAAGGCTGAGGGACTGATACAAGAGACTATCAAGCTCGACCCAATGAGGAAGAGCAATGCTGTGCTGTATCAGTATCTTGGCGAAATCTACCAGCGGCAAGGCAAGAACGAGCAAGCCCTGGAGGCTTATACAAAAGGCATTGACCTCTCCCCTACCACACTCGACCTCTTCCTGAGCCGCAGTTCTCTCTATCTGCAGCTGAACAATCAGGACAGAGCCTTACAGGACTACAACAAAGTCCTTGAGGCAGAGCCTGACAACGAGGAAGCACTCTTCTTTCGTGCCTTCATTCTGTCCGCTCAGAGGAAGTATAAGGAGGCTCGGACTGACTACAGGCACCTGCTGGAACTGAACCCCATGCACGAGGATGCAAGGCTTGGCTTGGCAATCCTGAACAGCAAGGACGGCAGACCAAAGGAGGCAATGGAGCAGCTCGATGCCTTGGTGCATTTCTATCCCAATCATGCCAAGCACTACCTGGCTCGCTGCAGTTTGTTGGAGCAGCGGAAGGACTACGAAAGGGCAAAGAAAGACATCAGCATGGCGCTGGAACTGGAGCCAGAAAACCCTGAGTGCTATTTGACAAGAGCCTCGCTCTATCTCGCCATGAAGAAGAAAAAACTTGCCCAGCAAGACTGCAAAACCGCCATCCGCCTAGGAGCCACCCCCGAACAAGTCACCTCAATATTGGGGGCAATAAAATAACAAAAGAGGCGCTGCCAATCGGTAACGCCTCTAATTATTTTACTTCAGCAAGAGTTTCTTGCCATCCTTAATATAGATTCCATTTCTTGGATTAGTAGTCATTCGGCCTTGCAGGTCAAAGTGTATCATATTATTTTCACTTCCTACTTTTACTATTCCTGTTGGATCATCGTCTGTAAGAGCAACAATGTTGCCAAAACCACTCCAAGGTTCTGTATTTCTGTATAAATCAACTGAAGACTTTGGTACATGAAGTGTGGAAGAAGCAAGTGGTATCTCTTTAAAGACATCTTTTCCTGTAGTGGGTACATTCTCTGCATAACAATAGACATCTGCAAGGTTACTACAACCATAGAAAGCATAATTTCCAATATTATTCACGTTACTGCCGATAATGACAGAGGTTAGTCCTGTGCAATTATCGTATTTGCAAATGTTTTTATATCAGCTACTTACGTCTTAAACGATAGAAAAGTGACGGCGAAGATTTTGGAGAGATTGGAAAAGATGAAGATTTAACGGTTTTAACTTTTTATAACAGGATGCGAATTCAACAAGCAACTGCATATTAATAGATGGGTATGGCTGTAGTCTGAATAAGAGTGTTTACATTGTTCATTTTTTGAAAGAGAAATATATTGATCCGCATAGCTTTTTCAATCCTGTCCCTTCCTCATGACTTGAGTTTGTCTCATTTTGCAAATAAGTGTTAAGAAATAAGTGTTTTCGTGTCGTTTGCTTCATCTTTGTCGCTATCAGGTTTCCTCATCCACTTTTTTTTCTTACCTTTGCAACAATAAAAACAACATTATTCGTACCATGTACAATTATTTTGCACGATTAATAGGCAGAATGATAATGCTCGCGTTATTCCTCTTTTGTCACTGTGTTATGTTGGTAGCAAGTATAGGCAGCGATGTTTTGCGGCATGTGAACATTGACGAGGGCCTGACAGGAGACTGTGTGTATAGTATTCTGCGGGACTCACGCGGCCTAACGTGGGTAGGGACAAATAATGGCGTTTGTCTGTATGATGGTCGCAAGGTGCAACCTATACCTTGCGATGCCAGACGCAGTTTAAATCTGGTGTATGATCTGGTAGAACTCCCGGACGGAAGTATTGTGGCAGCCATGAGGGGGGGACTCTTCATCTTGCAGGTGTCTCACGATAATTCATATACAAAAGACGGGGAATGGAAGTTTATACGTTGTCCGCTATCCATGCCTGTAACAGATATACGTTCATTGCTCGTAATGGGTGACTCGCTTCTCGTTGGGAGTAGCAGCGGCTTACTATTATTGAAGTATGCCAGAGATTGGAAAGTTACTCCCGTAATATTGGGTAACAGCCGGATGTCCCGCGATAACCGAATAATTGACGTGTGTGCTGACGGAAATGGAGGTGCATGGATTATGAGCAATTCTGCGCTTTATCATTTGGATCAGCATTTAAATGCCACTCGCATTGATGCCGATTTCAGTATGGTTCGCGACGGGATGCGATGTCTCTGTGCCGTAGGTGGGAAAGTATATATCGGCACCAGTTGGCAGGGCTTGCTCTGCTACGATTCCGCCCGACGTAATCTTAAGGTGATTGAAGCGGTGGCTGACGGTGTAGTCGCCGACCTGCACAGCGATGGTCAGGGTAAACTGTTTGTGGCATTGGATGGAGCAGGTGCAGTGGTCCTCAATACCCATACAGATAGTGTGGTACAGCGCTACGCGCATGACGATGCCAATGGAGGGCTACCCTCGAACAGCGTCTATACCTTCTGGCAGGACAGCAACCTCGGGGTTTCGTTTTTTGGATTCTTCCGTCAGGGATTTGCTCACAGTTTAGCAGTACATCCGATGGCTACAACATATCAATCCGGCTCATTTAATAGTTGCGGACTCCCTGTGCGCAGTTTCTGCATTCATGCACCATGGAAGGCTATAGGCACACGCGAGGGCCTGTGGCTTGTGGATGAGAATACTGGCTCGGCACGACATTTCAACAGCACAGAGTTAGGAGGAGCCAACGTGTTGAGCATCGCATGGTTCGCCGAGAGGTTTGTGGTGGCAACGTTCGATGGCGGTCTGTGTAGTATTGACCCAGAGAGGGGCGTGGCCATACGACCTGATGAGGCTGTGTTGCGCAAAGGAAATTTCACGAAAGTGGGAACGATGACATCATCACATCTTATGGCAATCTCAGAGCGCATCGTCATCCTTGACGAGCAGTTGCATGTCATCCAGGCTTACGACAGCCGTAATTCAGGACTTCAGAGTGGTGTACTGACAGATTTTCTTTTCGATTCCAAGGGCAAGGCATGGCTCTCTGGCAGCAATGGTCTCGCACTCTACGACCCCGTGAATGGAATAATACAGCAATCGGGATTCCCTAACGGTTTTTTCAACCATGAGGTGGCTGTAAACTTCGCCTTAGACAAGAGGGGCGATGTACTGGCGGTCAGCGAGAACGGGCTTTACCGTAGTTCTGACGATCTTAGTCGCTGGGACAGCATTGATATCGTCAGCCATCTGGATGTGAACAGCGTGACTTTTGTCGCCAGACAGGACGACGGCTACTGGATTGGAACAGACCGCGGTCTATTCCTAATGGACAGCCTTTTCCAGCGTTTCCGACACTATGGTTTGGCAGAGGGGCTGCCATCTCTCTTTTGCAACAGTCAAAGTTGGCAATGCACAACCGACGGAACTTTCTGGTTCTCTACGGACAAGGGATTATGTCAGGTGATGAATAAAAACGTGAAACGTGATAGTTCAGGTTACGCACCACTCTATTTCTCGTCCATTGTTGTTGACGGACGTGCGCTACCATTAGCCACCTGTATCGGAATGGCGGAAGAGCGGACAATAAAAACAGGCTGGAACTTTGGCCAAGAAGTCGTGGAAATGACGGCAACACCACTGGATTATTCCGACGGACGCGCCACCTATCTGGAGTGGTGTGTTGATGACGGTCCCATGCAAGTCACCACGGACCGACGACCTATTCGTCTAACCGGTTTGTCGTTAGGGCGTCACCATCTTAAACTTTTCATCCCCGGCAGTGAAGAAGCACAGACCTATATCGTCAGTGTCTGGCCTAATGCCGCGTTTTGGTTCGAGGTCGCATTTGTTCTATTGCTTCTTATCAGCATACCCTTACTAATAGGATACCAACGTAGGGTGATGCGTGCTCGGGCGTTACGAAAACGTAAACGTGCCATAGAGATGGAAGTCCATGCCCGCAAAGCGGTGGAACGTCATATTCAGGAGGAGGAACAGCAACGGCACGAAGTTGAAGAGGCACGACGAGCAATGATGTACCAGCGGGCGCGCTCCTCGCAAGAGGAATACCGCCGACTGCTGCGCGAACTGAAACATCTGATGGAGAACGAACGTCCTTATCGTCAGGCCGACCTCCGTGTGGCCGATGTAGCGCACGCACTCCATTCCACCCCCAACAAACTATCGCAGATGCTCTCGCAGTACGCTGAGGCAACCTTCTATGACTTCATCAACGATTATCGCATCGAGGAGTTCAAGCGTAGGGCATTGGATGGGAAGTTTGCGCACCTTAGCACCTTGGCCATCGCGGAAAAGTGTGGGTTTAAGAAGACCTCCTTCTATACGGCTTTTGCCAAGAAAGAAGGCTGTTCGCCTGCCGAGTGGATAAGGCGAAACAGGAGTTCGTCCAAGCCTGACGGACAAAGTTCGTCTTAGATGCAAATCCTTGAAAACCAATATGAAATTAAGAATTGAATCCGATGCACTATGTATGAACAAAATAAGTGCATCGGATTTTGCATATTAAGGGAGTGTTGTCGTACCTTTGTAGCGTGTTAACATAAATAATTACATAAAAATATGTTTAAACGAAACCTGATTGCGTTATTATTGACGGCCACCTCATTGCATGTCATGTCACAGGTTACCGACCGCATCCTTCTCGGCAACACCGAGAGCGAAGCGACACACGGCCTTATTACCTATTGTCCAGACAATACAGCTGTCACTGAGAACGGATTCCTCGGACAGACGGGACGCTATGTGAAACCCTTTGCCAAGAACCCGTTCTGTGGCGAATATGACGGCATCTATGGCGGCGAATACTCGTTTGTGCTGCGCGTGGATGGTACGACGCAGAACTACTTGACGTTGCGCACTAATGGCGGTGACGGCTATACTGACGGCTCGCGCTACCATATCCAAATTGAAGGCAAGAACTTGCAGGACTACACCCGTGATGCTGTGGCCTTCAGCGCGGACAAGGCTCCAGGCGTGTTTGCCTACTCCACACTGGTCATCCCGCAAGCTGTGACGAAAGGTAAAAAGCAAGTCGTGGTACGGGTACGCTCATTGGGACGCTACTGGGGCTATGCCCCCATCGGCAACTTCGCCCGCTACCAATATGCGATGGAGAGCGACCTGCCACCCATCTATGCCATCTACACCTCCACCAATCCCAATTTCGAACTCACAGACGAGGTGCAGGGTAAGCTGGCATCGTATGCCGAAGCGCCAGCCAAAAAGAACGCCAAGACGCTCACTGCCATCCGCAACGCCGTGAAGTCCGCCCTGACGACTGCCATACGCGGCGAGGTGACGGGCAACGACTTCAAGCCCGCCTACATGAACAATAACTTCAACGTGGTGCAGTGCATGGGCTACGCCTACCGCCGTGGCATCTACGGCACCACGCAGGAGGCACTGGCCAAGAAGATACAGGTGGCCATCGACTCAATGGTGTATATCAACAACCTGTGCAAGGGCGGAGCCACCATCAGCATCAGCGCCAAGGGACAGACAGCCACGCAGCAGAGTGCCACCTCTGGTTGGGGCGGACTCTTCGGCGGACAGGGCATGGGTATGTACCTGCTTTGGCAAGCAGGTGGCCTCTCGGATGAGTTCCTCGATGCTGAAGTCGATTTAGGTAAAGGCACAGCCACTCGTCGCAGCCAGTGGATAGCTGCCTTCCGCGAGAGCTTCGACGCAGGACTCACCCTCAGCGGACGCCGCTATATTGCCAACCAATGCATGGAATCGGCGCACAGCGTCTACGGCGCCGCCCTCGCCCTCTATGCCCTCGACCCGCAGACCTACCACAACGCCCCGAAGCTAGGCTTACAGTTCATGCGCGAGGCCGTGGGAGTGGATGTGTGGACGGGCGTTCCCACAAATGCCAAGTTCACCACCACGCTGAAGGACGCCGACGGCTACCCCACCTACAAGCTGGGCAGCCCCACGTCCACCGACACGAAGCTCAACTACTGGGGCAAGAACTTCCACGTCATCACCGCCTGCGGCAACGGACGCGAACAGGGCTACACCTGCACCTCGTGCTACGGCAATCTGGCCGGACGTATGTGCGACATGTACCTGGCCACCCTTTATGACCCGTATGTGGGCACTGATGCAGGTGGTGAAGGTGATAAAGACATCCTCCAGATGGCACTCACCAACACCAAGTGGCAGTCCTATTACACCTATCCCACTGTCGACAGCGACGGCTACCGCGGCATCATCGGCGAGAGCTCCGTCTGCTGGCGCAACCGCTACGACCCGGGCAAGAACTACTATGGTTCGCTCATTGCAGGGGCGCTCTCCGGCGACGAGGAGGTGCTGGGGCACATCCTGCAAGCCTACAAGGAAGGAAACTACGACCCCGACACCAGTGGTAAGCTCTTTGCCTACGAATCTCACAGCTATTGGCTGGCCGATGCCCTTGACCAACTCATTGCCTACGCTTCCGAGCACGACAGCGACTACACGCCCATGCCTTCTACCGACGGACAACCCGACTACGCCGTGGGCGACCCCCAGGATGGGGTCGTAGCGGTGAAGCATGGCGACAACCACATCTTCGTCAACTTCCTCTCCAACGACTGCCCGCTCTGGTCGTGCGCCGCACACGTCATCACGCCCACGACGGTCAAGACCATCCAGTTCGGAGCCGAAGTGCGCAAGCAGTTCAACTCCTCTGAGACGATAACGATGCCGCAGACCTACTGGAACGGCAACCACAAGATCACCTACCCCGATAACCCGCAGATGGCATACGGCGGCATGACGTACCGCTATCCCGCCTACGATGCCGCCGGAAACTATATCTCCTCCCGTACAAGCAGCCAGTATTATCAACAATTGCTCGGACAGTACCTGATAGCGCAGAACTGTTCCGAGACAAAGACCTACAACCTCGAACTTGCCGAAGGCTTCAACGGCGGGAAGGCCATAGACCTGACGACAGGAGAGACGGTCACGCTCAGTAATGACATCGCCCTCGCACCCCTCACTACCAAGGTCTATGCCCTTACAGCACTCGCCGAAGGACAGACATTGAGTGCGGTCGGCACTTCCGGTGCCGACGCCTCCGCCCTGCAAGCCCGCGTCACGGAACTCCTCGCTTTCGCACAGACAGCCGCCACACAACTCAGCACCGACGGCGCACCGCAGACCTACCAGACCTCGGCCTTTATGCCCTTCTTCCAGGAACTGACGCTGGCCACTTACATCGCGCAGTCGGGTGCTGCCACGGAAGATGAGATTACAGCAGAAACGGCTAAACTGGAGAAAGCCTACCAGACCTTCATCGCAACGCTGACGGCCTACGATGCCTGTGAGGTGCCGGGAAGGCTGGACTATTCCAAGAATATCGGAAAGACGGGAACCGCCACCGTGGCCAAGGCAAGTATCAGCAGTGTCAAGGCCGGAGCAATGGTCTATGTACCCGTTATCGCAACTCAAGACGGTGACTACCTCTTCACCGTGCGGGCACGAAATCAGGCAGGCAACAGCTACACTTCATCGCTCAACCTGGAGTTGGTCACGCCGCAGGAAGCCTACGATGCCAGCGTCGCCATCGACGAATCGCACACACGAACGATCAATTCCACCGCCTTCGAGCAATATAACTGGTGCTTCCACCTGAAGGCGGGCGAAGTTGCGGTGATTCGCTACGCCTTTGACGGCACATCCACCACCAACACCGTCTATGCCTCCTATACCGATGTTGCCGAGGCTACCTTGGCCGAGAAACTGGAAGTGGAAATCACCTCCGCGCAATCCCTCACCGTGCTCGGCGGTTTACCCGCCGAGGTTGACAACGAGCGCGCTGCCCTCACCGCAGCCATCACTCAGGCACAGGCCGCACTCGACAGCAGCGACGAGACACAGATGCAGGAGGCCTACAATGCCCTCGTGGCAGCTGAAGCCGCCTTCAAAACCGTCATCGCCGTGTGGCAAACACCTGTTGAAGCACACTACAACGCAGCCCTCACCGCTGTCCCCGATGGTGAGTATCGTATATATGTTGAGCTGGATGGCACTCGCTACTATCTGCAAGCCGTCAACCCCTCTGCCGCCGAGAGCAACGGTGCGCAGTTCACCACTCGCGAAGCCAATGCTTCTACCTTCACCATCGAGCAGACCAATGTCACGGGTGGATATGTAGGCCGTAGTTGGAAAATAACTTCTGGAAAGAAATATAGCAACAAACTCGTCTATTTCACCAATCCTGCCATGTCCGGCGGCAACATCAGCAACGGCGGTTACCTGCGCACGCATAACCGCGGCAATCGCTGGGACTACGACTCGCAGGTACTCTATTACAACGGTACTGCTTTCGCAGTCCGCGCTACCAATGCCGCGGCAGGATCATGGGGCGAAGGCTCCTTCTGGCGTCAGCTCACCAACAAGAAGGTGGGCTACCTTGCTGAATCTGCCTTTATCTGGCACTTCGAGGACATCAACAAGCCTGTGGGAATCTGGGAAGTGAAAAATGAAATGGTAAATGGTAAATCGTCAAATAGTAAATTCATTTATGACCTCAGTGGACGAAAAATCGTAAATGGCAAATCGTCAAATGGTAAATTGAACAAGGGACTGTATATTGTGAATGGCCGCAAGGTTGTTGTTCGTTAGCTCATTAATTACACCGTCAGAAATAATGAAGCACGGTCTCCTATTCCTTTTCTTCTTGCAGGCAATCATCCTTGCCGCCCAGACATCTCCCAAGCCCACAGGACAATGGGGCGACCAGGGCGACGGTAACTTCCGCAACCCCATCCTGCGGGCTGACTACAGCGATCCCGACCCGTTGCGTGTGGGCGTACAACACCGGGGCCGACGAGGGCATTGCGGATTTCGACTATTTCAAATACCAAGTCAACAACAGATAACCTTAACTGAATCATATTAAAACGCAATGAAACGGACAACACTGCTTTTATTTATCTTCTCTGTGGCGACTCTGCTATCGCAAGCCAAGACCTATCCTGCAACCGCGGGCGGCAAGGCCATCAGCCGCGAGCTGTGGGGCATCTTCTTCGAGGACATCAACTATGCGGGCGACGGAGGGCTGTATGCCGAGATGGTGCAGAACCACTCGTTCGAGTATTCGCTCGCAGAACATGAGGGCTGGGGACCGACCACCGCCTGGCGGTTCGTGAAGCCCGGACATTCGGCGGGCGATGTGACCGTCAACATGGATCGTCCTTTGCATCCCAACAACCCGCACTATGTCACGCTCGAGGCTGAAGTCGTGGGACTGTTCCGCGGCGACAGTCCTCTGCACGGTGTAGGTCTTCAGAACGCGGGCTTCGACGGCATGTCGCTCAAGGCTGGCGAACGCTATAACGTCTCATTGTGGGCGCGTGGACGGATGCCGTTGGTGGTGGCTCTATTGGATGGCAAGGGCAAGCCGCTGGGCAGCGACACTATCCGCGTGGACAACGACGGATGGCAGCAGTACACCACCCACTTCACCTGCGACACGACAGTCACCGACGGGCAACTGGCGGTGTTGGCCGTAGAGCGGGGACGCGTGGACCTGGACATGATTTCACTTTTCCCACAACACACCTACAAGGAACGTCCCAACGGCCTGCGTGCCGACATGATGGAGGCCCTGCGCTCGCTGCATCCCCGCTTCATGCGCTTCCCCGGCGGATGTCTGGTACACGGGCCTGGGCTGAAGCACATGTACAACTGGAAGAACGGCATCGGCCCCGTGGAGACGCGCAAGAGCCAGCCCAACTGCTGGGAGTACCACAACACGATGGGCCTGGGCTACTATGAATACTTCCTGATGTGCGAGGACCTGAGGTGCAAGCCAGTGCCGGTGATTCATGCCGGCGTGACCTGTCAGGGCGATGCCAAGGGGTGGAACATCCCCGGCACGGGACAGCACTCGCTGACCGAGGCCGAGATGCGCGTCTATGTGCAGGACATCCTCGACATGATAGAGTGGGCAACGGGCAGTGCCGACTCCCGCTGGGGACGCCTGCGTGCCGAGGCCGGTCATCCCGAGCCGTTCCAACTGGAGTATATCGCCATCGGCAACGAGGAGAACGTGACGGACTCGCTCGTGCGCAACCTGACGATGCTCTACCAGGCCATCCACAGCCGTTACCCCGCCATCACTGTCATCGGCACCTGCGGATACACCGCCAACGGCAAGAGCCACGACCGCGGCTGGGCATTGACACGCGAACTGGGGATGAAGGTCGTCGATGAGCACTACTTCCAACGCCCCGACTGGTTCATCAAGAACCAGCACCGCTACGACAGCTACGACCGCACGGGGCCGCAGGTCTATTTCGGCGAATATGCCACCAAGGACTGCCGTCTCATCAACGCCCTGGCCGAGGCCGTTTATATGACGGGGCTGGAACGCAACGGCGACATCGTGCGCATGGCCTCCTACGCCCCGCTCTTCGGCAAGCGCGACCACTGCCAGTGGAACCCCAATCTCATCTATTTCGACAACGAACGCCTCTGTCCCACACCGAGCTACTACGTCCAGCAACTCTTCTCCACCCATGCGGGCGATTACTACTACGGCGATGTCATCCAGGTCGAAGGCGACGTGCCAACGCTGGGGCGCTCCTGTGTGTTCGACAGCCAGTCGGGCGACGTCATCCTGAAGTTGGCCAATGCCGACAGCGTGACCGTGCAGGTGAGGGCCGACCTCTCCCGCTTCAAGCACATGGGCAAGACCGCTCAGGTCATCACCCTCACAGGAACGCCTGACGCACAAAACACCTTCGACGATGCGCGCATCCGTCCGCAGGAGAGCACGATGAAAGTTACTCGCAGCCTCAGCATCGAGCTCCCGCCTCATACGCTGCAAGTCATCAGAATAACCCGCAAGGCGGCTTCACACTAAATATCGAGTAAACCATATCATCACACATAGCAATGAAGAGACTTGTTCTGACGACAATGATGATGGCGACGGCAGCCGTCACCATCCAGGCCCAGACATCCAGGGACCTGCCTGTCCTGCCCCCCATGCCCGAGGTCGATGCTCCCGGGGCTATCGGCAGCGTACCTCTGGGCGATGTCAACACCTTCCGCGAGATACAACTCGACATCCCCATCACCGAAGGCCCCTTCCAGCCCTCGTGGGAGTCGATAGAGAAGAACTATCCCGGCACGCCGTCGTGGCTGCGCGAGGCCAAGTTCGGCATCTGGGTACACTTCGGTCCGCAGGCGGCCGGGGAGAGCGGCGACTGGTATGCCCGCAACCTCTACAAGGAAGGACACCACGCATACAACAATCACATGAACCGCTACGGCCATCCCTCAGAGGTGGGCTACAAGGAGGTGCTGCGCGACTGGAAGCCCGACAAGCTGGACCCCGAGCGGCTGACAGCACTCTACCAGAAGGCCGGCGCACGCTTCCTGCTCATCCAGGGCGTCCACCACGACAACTACGACCTGTGGAACTCGCAGTACCAGCCCTGGAACTCAGTGAACGTAGGCCCGAAGCGCGACCTGCTTCGGGAGTGGGCCGATGCGTGCCACAAGTACAACATGCGCTATGGCGTCACCTTCCACCACGAATACACCTGGTGGTGGTGGCAGACAGCCTTCGGAGCCGACAGCAAGGGTGACAAGGCCGGCATCCCCTACGACGGCCACCTGACCCCGGAGGACGGCAAGGGCAAGTGGTGGGAAGGACTGGATCCGCGCCGTCTCTACGGCATCGACCTGCGCGAGTACGAGGATGTCGATGCCAAGGCCCACACAGGCTGGTCGCCTCCCAGGGACGGCATCATCTGGAACCACCTGGACTATGCCCGATGGTACACCACGCAGTGGGCGCTGCGCATGATGGACGTGACGCACAGCTACGACCCCGACTTCATCTATACCGACGGCACGATGGAGGGACCATTCTGCGGCACCGGCACCGGCACGCTCTACAAGTGCAACGCCATGCCCTTGGTGATGGCCGACTTCTACAACCGCACGCTCCGGACACGTGGCGAAGTGAACACGTTCAGCATCGTGAAGTTCCGCCATCCGACCAACGGCACGGTGAACACCGCCGAGTTCGGATGGCCCGACAGCATCAACACGGCCCAGCCCTGGATGCGCGAGGGTGCCGTCGGCGACTGGTTCTATGCGCCGGGGTTTGTCTATGACGCTGGCAGCGTCGTCCGATATATCATCGAGAGCATCTGTCGCGACGGCTGTGCCGCCATCAACATCCCGATGAAGCCCGACGGCTCGATAGAACCCGCCTGTGAGCAGATGCTGGAAGAGGTGGGGCGCTGGATGGAGGTCTGCGGCGAGGCCGTCTATGGCAGCAAGGCATGGACGACCTACGGCGAAGGCTCGCTGGACGAGAAAGGCCATCTGCGCAAGCTGCCCGGCCATGCCCTGAAACAGCAGCACGCCGACTTCCCCTTCACGTCGCAGGACCTGCGCTTCACCGTGGGCAAGAGCGGTGCCCTCTACGCCTTCTGCATGAAGGCACCCGAGGCAGGACAGACCGTCACCATCCAGTCGATGGGAAAGCAGCACCTGAAGAGGATCCGCCGTGTATCTCTGCTGGGCTATAGCGGTAAGCTGAAGTGGAAGCACACCACCGACGCCCTGGAGATCACCGCTCCCGCCACCCTGCCGTTCGCGACCGCCGTGGCGTTCAGGATCGAATGAAAGGTCGCGTCTGTCGGCATCTGACTAAACAACAGACAGCCATTATGAACAAAACGATGAGAATACACCTATTGGCGATTATCGCCTTGCTGCTGGCGATTGGCAGCCGGGCCCAGACGGTGCCGAGCAACCAGCTGTTCTTCGGCGATTTCAACCGCAAGACGGGCAAGCGCATCCTCTACATCGGCGACTCCATCACCGACGGCGGCTGGGGCAACAGCGGAGGGTCGGCCAAGCCTTCCGACAAGCGCAACCACTGGGATCAGAATCACCTGCTGGGCCACAGCTATGTGATGCTCTGTGCTGCCCGCTACACCGCCGACCACCCTACCGAGGACGCAACCTTCCTGAACCGCGGAATCTCCGGCGACTCACTCATGGGGCTGAAGATGCGTTGGCAACAAGACGTACTTGACCTGCACCCCGATGTGCTGTCGGTGCTTATCGGCACGAACGACGTGAACGAGTGGCTGCGTGGCGGTCACGGGCAGCCCTTTGACTTCGTGCGCTGGGAGGCGGCCTACCGCACGCTGATAGATGCGGCGCGCGGAGCCAACCCCGCCGTGAAGGTTGTGCTATGCTCACCCTTCGTGGCAGCCTCCGGCAAGGTGGGCCAGGCTGCCGACTTCGCCCTGCGGCAAGAGACGATTGCGCAGTTGGGCCGCATTGTGGCGCGCATCTGTGTGGATTACAATGCCACCTTCGTCGATTTCCATGCGCTCTATGCCCGTCTGCAAAAGCAGGCACCGCGAGCCGACTATTGGATCTGGGATGGCATCCACCCCACACCCGCCGGCCACCAGCAGATGGCTGACTTGTGGCTGTCGGCAACAGCCTTGAAATGAACTTTATACTAAACCATAATAAATATTGAGACATGAAAAAGATTCTAACGATTGTACTCTTGGCCGTAGCCAGCGTGGCCTCGGCGCAGGAAGTCAGGATTGACGTGCGGGGCGAGGGAAGGCCTCTGGAGCATTACTGGAGCGTCGGCACCTGTGCCGGGCGCGTGAACGAGGGACTCCGCACCTCATGGGTCGAGCAGCTGCGCGAGGTCCACGACGCTTGCGGCTTTCAGTACCTGCGTATGCACGGCCTCTTTGACGACGATATGTGCGTCTATTTCGAGGATCGCAACGGCAATCCAATCTATAACTGGCAGTACATCGACGAGGTGTTCGACCGCATGCTTGAAATTGGCGTACGACCCTTCGTGGAGCTATCCTTCTTCCCCGAACTCATCGCCAAAGAGAACAGCCTGCGCCAGATGTGGTACCGCAACTGCGTGAGCTACGACCCAGCGCGCATCTCCAAGTGGGAAGCACTCGTGCGCGCCTTCACCCAGCATGTCGTGGAGCGCTACGGCCTGGACGAGGTGCGCAACTGGTACTTCGAGGTGTGGAACGAACCCAACCTGAACTTCTACCCCAAGGCAGGCTTCTTCGACGGCACCAAGAGCGACTATTTCAATCTCTACCGCCTCTCTGTCCGCGCCGTGAAGAGTGTTGACAGCCAGCTGCGCGTGGGTGGGCCCGCCACCAGCAACTTCGTGCCAGACAACCGCTATGAGGGCGAAGTCTATGATGCCAACAAAAGCCGTTTCTATGGACAAGATCAGATCAACAAGCAGCAGTGGAAGGGCGCATGGATAGAGGAGTTCCTCGCGTTCTGCGCCAAGGAAAAGCTGCCAGTGGATTTCATCTCCTGCCACCCTTATCCCACAGACTATGCCCTTGACCCCGTAGCAGGCAAGAGCAAGGACGCCGTACGCTACATGAAAGCTCTCTCCGACGATATGACGTGGCTACGCAAGACCGTGGCAGCCAGCGCCTTCCCCAAGGCTGAGATCCATCTCACCGAATGGAGCACCAGCCCCAGCAGCCGCGACCCAATGCACGACAACCTGCCACCTGCCGCATTTATCGTCAAAGGCGTACTTGATAATCTCGACGGCAGCAACAGCCTCATGTATTGGACCTTCACCGACATTTTCGAGGAGAAAGGCGGTGGTCAGACTCCCTTCCACGGCGGCTTCGGCATGATTACTTTCCAAGGGTGGAAGAAACCCTCGTTCCACGCTTACCGTATGCTTCATCAATTGGGTAATCGTCAGCTTTACTACTCCGACCAGTTGTGCGTGACGCGTAATGACCAGACAGGAAAAGTTACTGCACTTGCCTTCAACTATCCCGACGAATATATCAACCGCGTACCCTGCTCACGCGATATAAAAAACTACATGCAGGCAACGTCCAAGTCTCTAGGTTTCACGCTGACAGAGCTACCCGCCAACGCCACCTTCACCATAGAGACACTCGACGACACTCACGGCAACGCCATCCAGGCCTTCCGCTCAATAGGATCTCCTTCGGCACCCACCCGCGAACAGACCGCATGGGTGCAAAAGCAATCCGAGGCTACGTTGCAAGAGACTATCCGAGCCGATGCCAACGGTCATCTTAGCATCCAACGCAAGCTGAAACCTTGGACAGTAATACTCATCTGTCAACAATAAACACGCATGAGACATTCCTTCTTCCTAACAATCTTTGTCATCAGTTCTGCTTGCTTTGTCCATTCCACGGCGCAGAACATTACAGATTTGGCCGTTATGGCCGACCGAACCGCGAGTATCCAGAATTTGGATGACTGGACCACTGGATCCGCCATCGCAGATAGTATCTTTCTGCACCCCGACCGCATCCGATACGACAATCGCTGTCTGCAGATAGAGGGCAAGGACATGTTCCTGTTGAGCGGCACGTTCCACTATTTCCGCACACCCGAACCCCTGTGGCGCGACCGCATGCAGAAGATTAGTGCGGCGGGCTTCAACTGTGTGGAGACTTATGTGCCGTGGAATTGGCATGAGCGCGAGATGCCTGCCTCCGTCGATGATTTCTCTAAGGTCGATTTGGGCGAACTGGACCGTTTCCTCTCACTGGCCGGGGAACTGGGACTGTATGTCATCGTGCGTCCCGGTCCGTATATCTGTGCGGAATGGAGCGGTGGCGGTTTCCCGCAGTGGATTATGCAGAAGCGTCCTGCCAAGACGAAGCACGAGGTGTGGTTGCAGAGCGATGACCCTGTATTTATGGCTTGGAACGAGCATTGGTACAAGGCTGTGGCACGTGTCACCGAGCCGCACCAGATATACCACCGGAAGCCCGGCACGGGCGGCGTCATCCTGTGGCAGTTGGAAAACGAGTTCAACCGCGTGAAGTGGATACCGTCGAAGTGCAAACGGGCTTATCTCGAAGA
>JAFYNL010000037.1 GCA_017548075.1 Bacteroidaceae bacterium
CTCAAAATGAGTCTCAGATATTTGCAGGTTTTTGAACGGTTTTTCCATCACCCCTGACGAAATCTTATACGGAATGTAATATTGAAGCTTGATTAATAATTATGCTAATTTGCTGACCTGTAAATATTTATATTTAATTTTGGTCAAATTGTAACAGCTTGTTAAAATACTTTAATAATTAATCGTAACTAATTGTGTATCAATTAGTTATAACCTACTTTCCCACGCAGAAATTCCTGAAGATATTCTGGAGTACGTCCTCAGAAGTAATCTCACTTCCTGTGATTTCTCCGAGGTGATGAAGGCAGCCGCGAAGGTCTTCTGCAACAAGGTCTGTAGGGGTTTGGGCAGCAAAAGATTTCTTTGCTCTCCTTAGCGCTTTGAGGGCTTGATTTAGAGCATTATAATGGCGAACATTCGTTACAACTGAATGTGTCGTATCGAGGTTTGTAGGCAAAGACGCCTCTTTCACCAAAGCCTCTCGCAGAAGGTCCAAACCATCGCCGTTTGCCGCAGAAATATGATACAGCCTGCCTTCTGGTTGACGATGATAAAGATAAGAACTGCTCGGCAAAGAAAGGTCGCATTTATTGATGACCTGGAGCACAATCTGATCCTCTCTGAAGTCTTTTAACTCAGGGAAAGGCTGATTGCTCTCAGTCATGAAGAGAATAATCTTTGCTTTCTCAGCCGCTTGAATTGAGCGTTCTATGCCCATTCGCTCAAGTTTGTTCTGAGTGCTGCGAATGCCTGCAGTATCGATAAAGCGGAAGGTAATGCCGCCAATCTGTGTTGTGTCCTCAATAAGGTCTCGCGTCGTTCCCTGAATGTTCGAGACAATCGCTCTATCCTCACCAACAAGGGCATTGAGCAAGGTTGACTTTCCAACATTCGGAGCCCCGATGATTGCAACAGGAACGCCATTCTTGATGGCATTTCCAACTTGGAACGAATCTGCCAAACCCTTGATGTGCTTCTCGATCTTGTCCATCAAGTTGGAGAGTTTCTCTCGGTCAGCAAACTCAACATCTTGGTCGTTGAAGTCGAGTTCCAACTCCAATAGAGAGGTGAGATGCAGCAATTGAGCCTGAAGGTCCTTAAGTTCTTGACTGAATTGGCCTCGCATCTGACTCATCGCCATTTGGTGAGTAGCCTGAGACGAAGAGGAGATGAGGTCGGCAACCGCTTCTGCCTGACTCAAATCGAGCTTCCCATTCATGAAGGCTCGCATTGTAAATTCGCCAGGTTCTGCTTGGCGAGCGCCACCCCAGATGAGTGATTCCAAAAGGCTCTGAACGATATACGAACTCCCGTGACAGCTTATCTCCGCACTGTCTTCACCCGTATAAGAGTGGGGAGCGCGAAAGACTGAGACAAGAACCTCATCGAGTTCCTTGCCATCCATATCCATAATCTGTCCGAAATGCAAGGTGTAACCCTCCACATCCTTAATCGATTTGGAGAAGATGCTGTCGGTTATGGACACAGCCTCTGGCCCGCTAACGCGAACAACGGCAATAGCTCCACCAGGAGGAGTTGCAAGAGCGCAAATGGTGTCTTGAGTCATAAAACTCGTTTGGTTAAAGGGTTTGCAAGGCTTTACTTAATGCTTTGATGTCTTCATCAGTCGTTGCCCAACTTGTCACGAAGCGACAAAGGGTATGATGCTCGTCGATAGGCTCCCAAGTCTCAAATAGGATGTGTTCCAAAAGCTGCTCCATCTGTTTGTTGGAAAGCTCGACGAACTGTTGGTTTGTGCTTGAGTCGCGAAGTGGAATGCTGGCATCGGCAAAGAGTTGACGCACTTTCATCGCCATTTCGATTGCGTGCTTTGCAATACGAAGGTAGAGATTCTCTGTGAACAAAGCATCGAACTGAACGCCTGCCAAACGACTCTTGGCAAGCAAAGCCCCGTGACGCTTTACAATATTCATAAAGTGTCGAGGCGCATTACCATTAGGGAAGACGACGGCTTCACCACATAATGCACCAACCTTTGTGCCTCCGATATAGAATGCATCACAATGTTTTGCCAACCAGGCAAGGTCGAAGTCACATTCTTTTGACGCAAGACCATAACCCAAACGCGCTCCATCGATGAAGAGACGCAGGTCATATTTGCGACAAACAGACAAGATATTCTCTATCTCAACTGCAGAATAAACGCTTCCAAGCTCGGTAGGAAAGGTGATGTATACCATTCCTGGAATGACCATATGCTCGAGTGTTGGGTCTGCATGAAAGGCTTTTAGCCAAGCTTCCAAGTCCTCTGCACTCATCTTGCCATTATGCGAGGGTAGGGTAATGACTTTGTGTCCGCTTGCTTCAACTGCTCCCGACTCATGCACATTGATGTGTGCCGTTTGTACAGCTATCACTCCTTCGTAGGTTGCAAGCATTCCGTCGATGACGGTTGCATTGGCTTGTGTGCCGCCAACGAGAAAGAAAATGTCGGCATCGGGACACTTGCAAGCGGTTCTTATCTTGCCTCGTGCACTCTCGCTCCACTCGTCAAAGCCATACGACTGACTTTGCTGCGTATTCGTCTCAAAGAGATGTTGCAGCACTAAAGGATGGGCTCCGTTGTTGTAATCGCTTTCGAAGGACGTCTTCATCGTTATTTCTTTTTGCACCAAGTGTTGGCAAGAATGAGATATACAATAAGGGCACACCAGAAGCCACCTATCAAGAGATATAGTGATGTCTTCTCTTGTGCGGCATAGGGCAAAAGTAAAACAAAAGCACTGACAATCAATAGCATTAGAGAAGTAAGAAGCCTTAGCCGTTTGATGTTAACCTTTTCCTTCTCTTCCTTGCTTGAAGTGTTGTATCCAGCAATGAGCCAATCACCTTTACCTATGGCGATGACGATGCTCATAATAAATGAAACGAGTGCAATGATTAGTGTTACTGTATTCATACCTTATTATATTCTGTCGAGAACCAATTGTATGAGGTTGTCGATGCTATTCTTATATTCGGTGTTCATCTCCTTTGCATAACGATTGGCAATTACCATGCAGCAAGTCATAGCACGATGTCCAAGCAAAGATGCAAGGCCTGCAAGAGCGGAAGACTCCATTTCGAAGTTGCAAATCTTCAGCTCGCCTTTGTTTGTCTGATAGCGGAAAGATTCGATCTTCTCATTTTGATTCGGGTCTTGAATCTTGAGGCGAACCTGACGACCTTGTGGTCCGTAGAAGCCACCACAAGCAATTGTGATGCCACGAAGCATTTCCTTTCCCGCAACTTGGTCAATTAGAGAGGGATCTGCAACTGCAACATATGGCGCTCCTTTCTGCGGACACCAATTCATGTGACTAGTGAAAGCCTTTTCCAACTCGAGGTCGCAAACCTCATTTCGGCCAGCATAATAGTTGAGCAGACCGTCGAAGCCGATGCTCTTAACGCTAGCAATGAAGGTCCCTAAAGGTGCTTCAGGCTGTAAGCCTCCACAAGTTCCGATGCGAACAAGCGTGAGTGTGCGATGTTCAGGCTTATCTTCTCGTTCCTTGAAATCGATATTTGCAAGCGCGTCAAGCTCGTTCATCACGATATCTAAGTTGTCGCAACCGATTCCGTGACTCAGACAAGTGATGCGTTTTCCCTTGTATGTGCCGGTAATTGTGTGAAACTCACGACTTTGGATGTCGCATTCCTTCGAGTCGAAATGGCTTGCAACCGTATCTACTCTACCTGGGTCGCCAACCAGAATGATGCGGTCTGCAAGTTGTTTTGGCTTGATGTGAAGATGGAAAATGCTGCCATCTTCGTTGATGATAAGTTCTGATGATTCGTACTTCTTCATGGTGGGTGGTATTATTTGTTGAGTTCTATTCGACGAATTTCCTTTTCCAGAGCCAATTTATCGGCAGCTAAACGCTCGAAAGCAGACTCTGTAAGGCGTATTTGTGGCGCGATTTGAACGCGTTGAACTTCAGTCATTGTGGCATATCTGGCTCGAAGCGAGTTCAACTCTTTGGTTTTTGCTTCGTATTCCTTCTGTGTTTCGAGCCAAATCTTAGCCTTTTGCTGAGCAAGCGGATCTTTGAAATCACTTATTGTGTAGCAAGTTTTATAGTCGTTGATGACGAAGGTGAAATCTCTGTTTTTCGTTTCATTCTTCTTCCCTTGACGAGCTTCTGCAAGACGCTTCTTTGCCGCATTTACAACATTCATGTCCTTCCAAGTGTCCTTGATGGATGAGATGCGAGCAAACGAAGCAAGTTTCTTGGCTCCAAGCTCGTTTTCGTTATAGATTCTACGCGTTTCTGTGGGAATGAAAGTATAGAGACAAACCGTATCGGCAGGCTGGTTGCGGTCTGTCACGAACCAGCCCAACTGCTGAAACTCATCGATGACCATCAGATAGTCATTTGCAGGAGAGTTGAAAGGCATTCCGATGTTTTCGGGAGCCAGGAACTGCCCATTATCAGCATCATAGCGAGTCATGAAGATGTCGTAGCCCCCAATACTTTCCTCGCATTCCGCAGCATAATACATTGTGATGCCGTCTGTGAGCATGAACGGAAAGTTGAGGTTGTCCTCTTCTTCCTCCTCAAAACCAGTCAGTTGGCGTTCCATCGACCATTCTCCACCAATAAGCGAACGGTCTTTTAGCCTGAGATGTCCCTTCTCGTTTGCTTCTGAATAGACGATTCTATTGCCGAGTTCGTTGCGGAAAAGCGTGCATTCATTGCCTCCTTTGGTCTTGAAGAAGTCGGCATAACTCAAGATTGCTCCACACTCTTGGGACAGCTTTATTTGCTGAAGGACTTGTTGCTTTGGCAAAACAAGGCTGTCGATGAAAGTCACTTGCTCAGTTGCATGAAGTCGAATCTGCGATTTGCGAGCCATTTCCAACAGCTCTTCTTCGTGTATGGTGGGTTGTTTCTTCTTCGTCAAATCTGCAATCTGATGCTGAAGGATTTCCTCTGCAAGAGCGAAATCGTATGCCGCCATAGCCTCTTGAGGCGTTACTGTATAGACGGGCTGCTGAACTTTCTTCCCTCTTTTCTGAGCTGTTGCGGAAAGAGAAAAACAGAGAACTGCTATTATGAAAAGCGATTTCTTCATGAGTTAACGAGTTACTTGAATACGAAATAAACTGCGAGAACCAGGCAGATGAGTGCTGCGAGGTGATTCCAATGAAGTTGTTGCCCTTGGAAGAGCACGTTTGCAACGACGCAGAAAACTATCAAAGAGACGACTTCCTGTATGACTTTCAACTGCATCAACGTGAATGGTCCTCCGTTATCGATAAATCCGATACGATTTGCAGGCACCAAGAAGCAGTACTCTATGCCGGCAATCAGCCATGAGAAGCCAATTACGGCAATCAACGGCCAGTTCGAAGAGATGCCGGCTTGGTTGAGTTTCAGGTGTCCGTACCAAGCAAGTGTCATAAAGACATTGCTGCAAACTAACAGTAAAATTGTATAAAGACCGTTCACGATGTTTGGTGTGTTTAAAAAGTTAACGTGGTTAAATCGCAAACTTAACGTGTTACGATTGCAATCATAACGTGTTACGTTGGCAAAGTTAACGTGTTACGTTTTACATCTTCTCTTATTCCTTTGTCAAATACTCATGCATAGCAGCTGCAGCTCGACGTCCGTCGCCCATTGCCAGGATGACTGTTGCGCCGCCTCGAACGATATCGCCACCAGCAAAGATGGTCGGAATGTTCGTCTGCATACCCTCGTTCACGACGATAGTATTCTTGCGACCAAGTTCGAGACCTTGAATCGAAGTAGGTACGATGGGGTTAGGACTTACGCCTACAGCCACGATTGCTTGGTCGATAGCGATTGTTTCTGTTGCTCCAGGAATGGGTACAGGAGAACGACGACCACTTGCGTCAGGCTCGCCAAGCTCCATCTTCTGAAGCACAACTTCTGTCACATTTCCCTTCTCATCTGCATGATATTCAATAGGATTGTGCAGAGTGAGGAACTCTATTCCCTCCTCTTTTGCATGCTTCACCTCTTCGAGACGGGCAGGCATCTCTTCCTCGCTTCTGCGATAAGCGATGAATACGCGCTCAGCACCCAAGCGTTTTGCCGTTCTACAGCTGTCCATAGCAGTATTTCCGCCACCCACAACCATTACATTCTTCGCTTTCTTGATGGGCGTAGCATACTCTGGATTGCTTGCATCCATCAGGTTAACGCGAGTCAGATACTCGTTGGAAGACATGATTCCGTTGGAGTTCTCGCCTGGAATGTTCATGAAGTTTGGCAGACCTGCGCCAGAACCAACGAAGATTCCCTTGAAGTCTTGAGCCTCCAAATCTGCAATTGTGATGGTCTTACCCACGACACAATCCTTGACGAACTTCACGCCAATCTTCTCCAAATTCTGTATTTCGACATCGACAATCGCGTTTGGCAGACGAAATTCGGGAATGCCGTACTTCAGCACACCACCAATTTCGTGCAAAGCCTCAAAGACAGTTACGTCGTAACCAGCTTTCGCCATATCGCCTGCAAAACTCAATCCTGAAGGACCCGAGCCGATGACTGCAATCTTCTTGCCGTTCTTCTCAGCTACTTCGGGCAGAGCCATCTTGCCTGATTCACGTTCAAAGTCGGCTGCGAAACGTTCCAAGTTGCCAATCGCAACTGCAGGTTCGTTCATTTTCAGGTGGATACATTGTGCCTCGCATTGTTTCTCTTGAGGACAAACACGACCACAAACTGCAGGCAGAGCTGAGGTGCTCTTCAAAACTCGAGCAGCATTGAGGAACTCTCCACGCTCGATATTCTT
Organism: Bacteroidaceae bacterium; assembly: GCA_017548075.1. Lineage (GTDB taxonomy): Bacteria > Bacteroidota > Bacteroidia > Bacteroidales > Bacteroidaceae > Physcousia. Next base: position 6,769 of record JAFYNL010000037.1, read on the forward strand.
GATGAACGACGGGATATTGATATTGACAGGACAGCCTTGCATACAAGTCGGATTAGCGCAGTCAAGGCAACGTTTTGCTTCTGTCAAAGCCTGTTCTACAGTTAAACCTTGGTTCACTTCCTCTGTTCTTGTCGTAGCACGATAGACAGGATCGAGTTCAGGCATCTTGCAACGCTCAATACCAGTACGCTCCTTTGCCTTCATCGACTTGCGAATCTCGTCTCTCCAAGCAGCACTTCTGTCAGTAAGTTCAGCCAGAGGAGTCGTTGTATCCATCTTCTCTACGTCGAGATTCGAGCTTTGAACAATGACTTTAGCTTCCTTATTTGAAGAAGTTTGTGTGGGCTTTTTGCCTTCCAAAGCAGCCTGATAAGCAGCCATAGCCTCCAATTCTTCTGCTTTGAACGCGCCACCTCGCTGCATCATTTCGTTGAAATCAACCTGATGACCGTCGAATTCAGGACCGTCAACGCAGACGAACTTGGTCTTTCCACCAACACTTACACGACAAGCACCACACATTCCTGTGCCGTCAACCATGATGGTATTGAGGCTGACATCAGTCGGAATGTCGTATTTCTTAGTCAGCAAGCAGCAGAACTTCATCATGATGGCAGGGCCGATGGCAAAGCACTTATCGACCTTTTCACGCTGGATGACTTCCTCCATGCCGACAGTCACGACGCCTTGCTTGCCGTAAGAACCGTCGTCAGTCATGATGATGACCTCATCACTTGCGGCGCGAACCTCATCCTCAAGAATGATGAGTTCTTTGCTTCTGCCTGCAATCACGCTGATAACGCGGTTGCCAGCAGCCTTGAGAGCTTGAATGATGGGCAACATAGGAGCCGTTCCTACACCTCCACCTGCGCAAAGCACGGTGCCGTAGTTCTCGATATGAGTTGCACGACCAAGAGGTCCAACCACATCTGCAATGTAATCACCTTCGTTCAAAGCACAGAGCTGACTTGTGCTGGCACCAACCGTCTGGATTACAAGCGTGATGGTTCCCTTATCTTTATCGCTTCCGGCTATCGTCAAAGGCACTCGCTCGCCCTTCTCATCAACGCGAACAATGACGAAGTGGCCTGCTTTGCGAGCCTTTGCAATCAGCGGAGCTTCAACGTCCAGGCGGAAAACTTTCTCGCTGAACTGAACTTTCTTTACAATCTTGAACATAGTTTATCCTGTTTTCAATCTGTTATGTTTAGTCAATTATCTCGCAACCCATGTAGGGAACGAGCACTTTGGGAACTCGGATGCCATTCTCCGTTTGGTTGTTCTCCAAGATGGAAGCCACGATGCGAGGCAGAGCGAGGGCTGAGCCGTTGAGTGTGTGGCAGAGTTCCGTCTTGCCAGTTGCGGTACGACGAACGCGGCACTTCAGTCGGTTTGCCTGATAGGTGTCGAAGTTCGATACGGAGCTGACCTCGAGCCAACGTTGCTGAGCCTCGCTATAAACCTCGAAGTCATAGCAAATCGCGCTGGTAAAACTTTGGTCGCCACCACAAAGACGAAGGATGCGATAGGGGAGTTCGAGCTTCTGAAGCAAGCCTTCCACATGCTCGAGCATCTCTTTGTGGCTTTCAGCACTGTGTTCCGGTGTATCAATTCGCACGATTTCTATCTTGCTGAACTCATGCAAACGGTTCAAGCCGCGCACGTCTTTGCCATAACTACCTGCTTCGCGACGGAAACATTGAGTGTAGGCGCAGTTCTTGATGGGCAGGTCTTTCTCGTCGAGAATCACATCTCGATAAATGTTCGTCACAGGCACCTCAGCCGTTGGAATGAGGTAAAGGTCGTCAACCTCGCAATGATACATCTGACCTTCCTTGTCTGGAAGCTGTCCTGTGCCATAGCCAGAAGCCGCATTCACCACAGTTGGAGGCATGATTTCCTCGTAGCCGGACTTCTGCGCTTCATCGAGGAAGAAGTCAATCAAAGCACGTTGCAGTCTTGCGCCCTTGCCTCTATAGACAGGGAAACCTGCTCCTGAAATCTTGACACCAAGGTCGAAATCGATGAGATTGTACTTCTTGGCGAGTTCCCAATGCGGGAGCTTGGCCGTCTCTACAACAGGATTCGCATCCCAATTGCCAACGGTATCTTTGCCAAGAACACATTCCTTGAGGTTGGACTTCACGACCCAGTTGCATTCGGCACAAGTGCCTTCGGGTACTTCATCATAAGGAATGTTGGGAATCTGGCAGAGAAGATGAGTGAGTTCCTGTTCTGCAGACTCCTTCTTATTCTCGAGTTCCTTGCTGGTTTCCTTGAGTGCAGCGACTTTGGCCTTAACTGCTTCGGCCTCTTCACGCTTGCCTTGCTTCATAAGCATGCCAATTTCGGCAGCAAGTTTCTTTGCGTTTGAGAGGTTCTGGTCGAGTTCTGTCTGTGCTTGACGACGTGCTTTGTCGACAGCGATAACTTCGTCAATAGCTTGGCGAGCACCATCGAAGTGCTTTTTCTCAAGTCCTGCAATGACGCGTTCAGTTTGTTCTGTGATGAGTTTAAGTGTAAGCATATATTGCTAATTATTGGTTATTCTTTAGAAAGGAAGCCACACAAATGCCGCTGCATCCCAGAGTGCGTGGCTTATGATGATTGCTCTTAGATTCTGAGGCATGAGCCAGTAGAGACCGCCCCAAACGATGCCGCAAACGAGAGCGGCCATGATGAGCATGAAGTTTCCTGAAGGCAGATGCACAAGCGTGTAGCAAGCTGTCGTCAGCAGAAACGCTATGAATGGTGACAGACGCTTTGAAAGTGTCCTTTGAATATAGCCTCGCCAAAAGATTTCTTCTGCTGGTCCGATGATAAAGAGCAGGAGCAAAGCAAGCAGGGTAGGCGAGAAGTTGTCCTTTAAATCATATATAAGGTTCACCTGCGCGCGCGAAAAAGAAAAAAGGAGCTGGGAAAGTTTGTCTCCAATCCAGAAGATTCCCCATAGCGCAACTGCAATGAGAATGCCCATGAGAACGGTCGAAGTCTTAGCTCCAGGTAAGTCGCTGTCTGTACCTATACTTTCTTTCCCGCCAAAAGCAAAGGCTAGGCAGGTAAGTATAAGTGCCGAAGCCGTCATGCAAACCCAGAAGTTTATGTGGGGCGACGTCCAAGGCGAGAACATAATGAACCACAGCAAAGCAGCCACAACCAGACTCAATATGAGTTGACTTGTGTTACGATGTGGATTGACTGCTGTTAAGTTCATAAACTTATCGTGTTATGTTAGCGCTTTTAACGTGAGTCCCAAAGCAAGCATCAAGCTGAAGGCAAGTTGCAACTTTGCAGTCGCTTCGTCCAACCTTGCAATTGCTTTGATGCCTTCGGTTTTGCAGGCAAGCATTTGCTTGCAGTTCTTCAGAGCCAAAGGCAGGGTGATTATGGTGAGTAAGGTCCAAGGGCTTACCAAGTGCAGAAGGGTCATGAATAATAGCCAAGCGTATGGAATGATGAGTTCGCACACATAGATTCTGATTGCTTCAGAACGAGTGGCAAGAATAGGAAAGGTTCGTATGCCTGCTCGTTGGTCAGTCTCGATGTCGCGAGTATTATTGGCATGCAGGATGGCAACAGTGATGCTTCCTATAGGAACTGCAAGCCATAAGACTTCGGGAACTATCTTACCGCAACAGATGAACGTCGTTCCGAGCATTGGCAGCACAGAGTAGCAAGCCATAATGACGAGGTCGCCAAGAGCAGCATACTTCAAAGGCGGATAAAGCAAGGAAAGAGCGATTCCTGCTAAGCCGAACCAAAGGAGAGTGATGCCTGTAAGCCAAACCATCAGCAAGCCCATCAGGACTGCAAGGACTTGAAGTGTTACAGAAAGAGCAAGCACTTCTTTTGGTGTGAACTGCTTATCTGTAAGAATGCGAACACCATAAGTGTCGTCGGCATCCACACCTTTCTTGTAGTCATGATAGTCGCTCCAAACATTACCTGCAGCATGAACCAAGATGATGTTCACCAAAGCCATCAAACCTAAGCCCCAAGACATTTGGTAACCCTGGCTCCAAACGAACACAATGGTCACAATAACTGGCATTGCAGAAGCCGGAAATGACCAAGGTCTTGTGGCGAGTATCCATTCTTTTATCGTGTGCCCTTTCATAATGCTTTCTTAAAAAACATAGTCCCCTCACTGCTGAAAGCAAGAGGGGACTTTAATTTGAGTTGTGATTGTCTGTTTCAGATGAGCAAGCGCCCTTATGCCTCAGCAGTTACGGGAACTACACTTACAGTACTACGGTCGAGACGACCTTTCTTGAACTGTACAGTTCCATCCACGAGAGCATACAGAGTGTTGTCCTTACCCATAGCAACGTTAGTGCCGGGATAGTGACGTGTGCCACGCTGACGAACGATGATGTTGCCTGCAACGCACTTCTCGCCACCGAAAATCTTAACACCTAATCTCTGAGCAGCCGATTCGCGACCGTTCTTAGAGCTACCTACACCTTTTTTATGTGCCATTTTGTTTAGTCTTTAGTGTTAAACATTAAGCGTTAATACCCTTGATGGTCAGTTCGGTGAACTGCTGGCGATGACCGTTGAGCTTGCGATAGCCCTTGCGACGCTTCTTGTGGAAGACGAGCACCTTATCGCCCTTAACCAGGGGTGAAACGACTTCAGCCGTAACCTTTGCGCCTTCAACGGTGGGAGTACCCACTGTAATGGTGCCGTTATCGACCAACAACACATTCTCAAATTCAACAGTCTTACCGGCTTCAGCGTCGGCAATGTGGTGAACGAAGAGCTTCTGACCCTCCTCAACACGGAACTGTTGACCGTTAATCTCTACGATTGCGTACATTGTTTTTATTTAATTATTTAACGGGTTTGACCGCGGGGCGGAGCCATCTCGTGACCCACTTTTTCGAGCCTCTGCGGCATAAATCGGGTGCAAAGGTATGCTTTTTCTTCCGTTCTGCCAAATCTTTTGAAGATTTTTTTTGAGAAAAGAAGCAATATGATGCCCTTTAGGGCAGATTATTCAACGTAGCTTTCCAGCAACTTTGCGTTTTCGTCGGGAAGAATGGTTACCTCCTTGATGGATGCAGGCACTACGAGCGACTCTCCTTGATGCAGGAAAATGCCTTGACCTGCAGGGCTGAGGAAGCAAGCCTGGCCGTCCAAACACATATAAACTCTGAAGCTATCGATGCCTGCATAATCGCGTTTGAAGGGCTTCGTCAGCTTGAGTTCGTTCGTTGTAAAGAAGGGACATTCCACGAGACTCACTACTGCATCGCGGCTCTCGGTATAAGCCACCTTCGGATCTGTTGTGATATCTTGGAAATTGATGGCTTCGAGTGCGAGTTCTGTGTGCAGTTCACGGAGGTTTCCATCGCGGTCACGACGCAGATAATCGTAGATGCGATAGGTCACATCGCTTGTCTGCTGAATCTCTGCAATCACCATTCCAGCGCCGATTCCGTGGACTCTTCCTGCTGGAATATAGAAGCAATCGCCTTCGCTGACGTTCACTTTGTTGAGGTCGTCCTCGATGCTTCCGTCGGCAACCTTCTGAGCATAGTCGCTTGTCTCGATTTTCTGACGGAAACCTGCAATAAGTTGACTGCCTCTGTCTGCATCCACAACATACCACATCTCGTTCTTGCCCATCTTTCCATGCCTTTTTGCACTAAGCGCATCATCAGGATGAACCTGAATTGAGAGGTCTTGACGAGCATCGATGAACTTGATGAG
>JAFYNL010000038.1 GCA_017548075.1 Bacteroidaceae bacterium
ATCTGTACCAGTTTCGTTTCGCGTTCAGCAAGTTCTACAAGCGACATGAAGCATTCCATGCGGTCAATCTTGTACTTCTTGCTGCGTAGATACTCCAGCTGTTCCTCGGACAGCGTGAAGCAGTAATGAATTTTGTGGTCGTACATAATTGCTTGATTTTAGATTTTATCCCCATCAAATGGTTTTACAACAGGTTGACTTCGTTGAGCTAAACCTTCATCGTTCCAACTGGACTTATTGGGCTTGCGTTTGTGCGATGCAAGGATTGCAGCGTTCTGTTCCTCATCCGTCAAAGGAATGGGATTCTTGCGGTTCGCCTCCAGCCACTTGTCAATCTCGTCAAGGTAGATGACCCATCGCTTGCCGGGCTTGGAGCCGGGGATTTCCCTGTTTGCGAGTTTCTGGTAGATGGTCGCAAGGGGAATGTTGGTGTTCTCGGCAACCTGCTCTGGTGTGACAGGGCGGTGTCTGTTCTCTCTCTGCTGAGTTGGTCTGTTCTGAAGGTTCAGCAGTAATGCCTTCATGCCCGACACTTCATCCCGAAGTTCGGCAACGACCTGTGGAAGGTCATTGAACGTTAATTCATTATTTATCATTTTACAACACGACCCTTTAGTGGAATCGTGCTGCAAAGGAACCTCGTTACGAAACGGAGGGCAAGCCACTTTTAAGTAACTGGTGCATCACGAAACAATCACGCAGTTGAGCCTCTTTTTTGGTTGTTATTCGTGGATAAAACAAGATTTTGAAGTGGATTTTGACAATATCGAACATGTAAGTATAATGAATGACAATTGGGATTTCGGCTGTTTTTGGGGTAAGATTTCAGCGCAAAAGGGCATAGGAACAGAAGAGCCACACCAAAGTTTGGTTACTGATGTGGCTCCAATATGTGATGTTTAAGTATTGATGCTGAACAGGTGAAGGAGATTAGCTTCAGCCTTTCTCCACACCCAGTTGTGAAGGAATATGGAATAACAGTCCGTCTGCTCCCTGGATGTCACAATGTATTTGGTCGCTGTTGGATGTGACTGTCAAGTTCCTGAGTGTGCTATGTGACAATGGCTCTCCACTGGCTGTTACACACAAAGAAGCAAAACGACGCTCGATATAGCAGGCGCAATCATCATTGCTGTATACCTTGCCTTTGCCAAGTCCCAATCTCGTTGCGATGCTCCATACCAGATGACGGACATCAAAGCTGCTCAGCTTTGTCTTGAATCGTTTCCACTCATTTTCTGGACGGTAATTGTGATCCGTCGCAAACTTCAGCAGGTCGGTGCAGAACTCGTCCATGTCTTCCTCATAAACGAAAGGTGACATGATGTATAGAAGGTATTCATGAATGGTGTCTAGTTTCTTCTTCTGACTTTCTGCCTGACTCTGATAGAAGTCATCAATACCTTGCTGATAGGTTGAACTGGAAGGAACTGACGAAACAGTGGATGGCTCATTGGCTGGATTAACTTCTTCCGATACAACCTTGGTATCTGCAACTGCTATATCCTCTGCAATCACCTCGACCACCACAGCATCGCAAACGTCTTCAGTAGCATTTGGTTCATTAACAACAGGCATTGCCTCCAAAAGAAAAACAGGCATCTGTGCAGTTGATTCATTTGTTGCTGTTTGATTATTGTAAGCATGAGTCTTGGCTTTCCTCGTTTGCACTATTCCAACGAAAGCATACTGCACAGCCATGTATGCTGACCATAGGACAGTCACGGCCATCATGTAGATGACATAGACAGGAACTATGTCATCGGGCAGGTTTGAGTCTGCCCACTGGCAAAGTGGAATTGAAAGAAGAAGTACTGCAACTCCTGGCAGTATTCTTGTGGAGATCCATTCGAGCCGGATGGATGCCTCCCGTGGAGTGATTGAAGATGGTGAATCTATTTTCATTGTATTTACGTATTATTGTTCGTTGTTTCAGAAAACGTGCTGCAAAGTTAGGAAGAATTTTACACATGGCGTATAGTCTTTTCTTCTGTACGCCAATGATTTACGTTTATTTATGAATCATACTTGGTCTGAGTATGATTTTCATACTCGACCTTTTTCCTCCTTATTTGCCATTGTTTGAATGCTCGACAAAGGTATAACGAAAAATGAGAGCCAATCCTGTTGGTTCTCATTTTCCGATGTTTTTGACACGAAAAAACTTCTTTGGTTTCATTTCAGGAGGAAATAGAACCAAGAAACTTGTTTAACCCTGCCCGACGACTTTGAGCTGTGGAGTTATCCTTGGCTTCAATGTGATGCGGTTTACGGATTCTCGTTTGCTTTCGTCTGCCATGGTTGCATAGATCTGAGTGGTTTCCACGTTCTTGTGGCCCAACATATGCTGGACGGTATAGACGCTCGTACCTGCATCCACCTGTAAGGAACCGAATGTATGGCGGCTGCAATGGAAAGAAATCTTCTTGGTGATGCCAGCGGCTTTCAGCCAGTTCTTCAAGGGTGTTTGGGTGAGCTTGTCTGTAAAGCCGACAAAGACTTGCCCCGTTCCTCTCTCGCCAATCAGTTCCAGTGCCTCGTCACTGATGGGGTTGTTCACCAGTTCCTTGGTCTTCTGCATTCGAAGTGTGACATACATACCACCATCGCCGTAGGGCTGGATGTTCTCCCATGTGAGCTGCTTGATGTCGCTCTTTCGTAGTCCTGTTAGACAGGCAAAGAGGAAGGCTGTCTTTAGAATGGGATAGTCGCAAGGCGTGTTCGCCAACTTGACAAGTTCATCCTTAGACAGATGCTCTTTCTCCGTTGGGATGGTGTCAATGCGTTCCAAGAAGCCGTTTGGGTTCTCCATAATCTTATGTTCCCTATAGGCGGTATGAAGTACGGCACGGAAAGTTGACCAATAGCCAGCTATGCTGTTGATGTGTAGCTTGTGTTCCGTGTGGATGGTCTGAGGTGCTATCATCAGATATTCACGGAACCTGTTGCAGAAGTCAACATTGATTTCGTCAAAACGGCACTTGTTGTTGCAGAATCGGGCGAAGTGCTTATAGACGTGTTGCCATTTGCAGTTCTTCTTGTCTGCTTTCATCTTGAAGTAGGCAAGGAAGTCGCCTTTCATCCTTTCTTTGTCAAAGAAATCGTACCTCTCGTTCACAATGCTCTCATAGCGTCGGCATCGTAGTGCCTCGGCTTTCTCTGTCATGCGCTCGTTGTAGTCCTTCTCGCGCTGGTTCTTGGGCTTGGCAAAGATGTAGATGCCAAGTGACTCGTGTCTCTGTACCTTCATGGTTGACTCATCCCTGTATCCTGGATAGTAGTCAAGGTAGAAGCTCAGTTGCGTACCTTTCTTTATCTTACGCGTACGCAAGGTTACTGTCTTGCAAATGTTACTCATACTTGTATGAAATTTGTTTTGTTAATAATCGAAGGCTATGCGTCTCATAGCGAGTGCAAAGTAACTGCGTGATGAAAGAGTGACCAACTTACCCATTCATAACTCATGGATAAT
>JAFYNL010000039.1 GCA_017548075.1 Bacteroidaceae bacterium
CCTGTCTGCAATATGGAAGGTGCTTAATGTCACATGTCACAATGTCACAATGTCACAAAATTCCTATATCCTTGGCGACTGGAAGATTTTGATGATAAGGGACACGATGAAGATGATGAAACCATACACCACAGGAATCATCGTGCATCTGTATCCGCCCATAAGGACAGCAGGAGACACATCGCCATGCGAATGCATATAATCGCATATCTGATAGTAACCAAGGAGGCCAAACAGGAATCCCGAGACCAAAGCGAGAAGTCCTATCCTCCACACCCATGCCGGTGCTTTCCATGCGGCGAGAAAAACAAACGCAAGCAAGAGCGTAAGGATGGACATGTGAATCATGTTGCCGCTGATGAAGAAATCTGAAAGCTGAGTAATCATAGTCTTTTTCTTTTTTTAGAGGTTAAACATTTTGTTGCAGCTGCTGGTGCAAAGGTACGGCGATATTGACTTCCTGCCAAATAATTTGCCCGTCAAAACCCTCTGTCAATTTGCAGAAACCCTCTAAAAGGGGATTTTACTTCGCGAGAATGGCTTTTGTATGACGAGAAATGTGTATCTTTGCTACGGATATGAAACGATTCGCCATCTTTGCCCTCTATTGGGCTGCAGCCATGTTGTTGCTGACCTTCATCCTTTGCAGCATGGGTTATCGCGTGCCCGAAGCCTTGATGCTCAGCACCTCGCTCCTGCCCGTTGCCATCATCTTCCGCCAGATGACTGCCCGCCTAGATTTTTCTGCCAATCGTCGAGAGTCCATCAAGTCACTCATCTTCATTCTTCTCTTTGTGCTGACGATGGCTTTCCTCGCTGTGCACGTTGCCCAATCCATCATCCTCTTCGATTACCGGCAGATGTCTGAATTGGACTTCTCCGTGCCCTCTATGCTCCTCAATCCCGTCTTCCTGCTCTCCATGCTCACCCTCATGATAATTGGCGACTACGGGCTCGGAAAGATGCTTGGGAAGCGCTTGCCCGAGGCAGAAGAGACGATAACCTTTGTCAGCGACCGCCAAAGCGTGACTCTATCGAGGCAAGAGATTCTCTATGTCGAGAGCTGCGACACAGAGGTTTGGGTTCATGCAACAGAAGGCCGCCGCTTCCGCAACAAGACCAGCATATCGTCATGGGAACGCCTGCTTGGAGCCGAATATCTCCGCATTCATCGCTCTTTCCTCGTAAGGCTCTCTGCCTGCACAGGACTGGAGCACGACAATGTGCTCATCGAGGATACCCGGCTCCCCATTTCCAGAAAGTATAAGGAAACCGTACAAGAACGATTAAAAACTAAATAAGCACACAATACTATGAGACAATCACTCTTGATTTTAGCCTTCTTCTGTGCCACGATATCGGTTGCGCAGGAGACCTACAGAATCCCTGTCAGCGAGGAGAACGAGAAGATGCAGACAGGACAGTTTGAACCTACTTGGCAGTCGCTAGAGCAGCATCAGACACCCGAATGGTTCCGCAATGCAAAGTTCGGCATCTGGGCACATTGGGGAGCACAATGCGTGGAAGGCAGCGGCGACTGGATGGCTCGCGAGATGTATATGGAGGGGCACTACAAATCGAACTTTCACAGAGAGCACTACGGACATCCTTCTGAGTTCGGATACAAGGACATTCTGCCGCTCTTCAAGGCCGAGCATTGGCAACCTGACAGCCTTGTGGCTCGCTACAAACGTTGTGGTGCTCAGTACTTCTTTGTCCTTGGAAATCACCACGATAACTTCGACCTTTGGGATTCCCAATACCAACCTTGGAACAGCAAGAACATCGGGCCTAAGCGAGACATCTTAGGAGAATGGGCTGCTGCTGCCAAAAAGTATGGCTTACCTCTCGGAATCTCCTTCCATGCCGACCATGCTTGGACTTGGTTCGAGCCTTCGCAGCGATATGACCTCGAAGGCGAAAAGGCTGGCGTCTATTATGATGGCAACCTCAGAAAGGAGGACGGCAAAGGCAAATGGTGGGAAGGACTTGACCCGCAGATGCTTTATCAGCAAGACCATCCGATGAGCAAGGGCTCGTGGGACAACGGCGCTATTCATGGGCAATGGGATTGGAGCCACGGCGCTTGTCCGCCCTCGCAGGAGTTCGTCAACAACTTCTACAATCGCACGCTCGACGCCATCAATCGTTACAACCCAGACCTCATCTACTTCGACGTCACCGTTCTGCCCTTCTATCCCCTGAGCGACTGCGGCCTGAAGATTGCCACACATCTTTATAATAAGAATCCTCGAGGTGTCGTCTTCGGCAAGATACTGAATGACGAGCAGAAGAAGGCCTTGACTTGGGATGTGGAGCGAGGTGCTCCTAATCAGATAATTGAGCAACCTTGGCAGACTTGCAATTGCATCGGCGATTGGCACTACAACATCGGCACTTACGAAAGAGGCTATCGCACAGCAACAAACATGGTGAAGCAACTTGTCGATATCGTCTCAAAGAATGGCAACCTGCTCCTCAACATTCCTCTTCGAGGCGACGGGACTTACGACGAGAAGGCTGCCAAGTTCCTTGATGAACTGGAGGCTTGGATGACACAAAATGGCGAGAGCATCTTCGGCACTCGGCCTTGGGTGAAGTTCGGCGAAGGTCCTGTGGCAGAGAAAGATATCGCGATTAATTCGCAGGGTTTCAACGAAGGGCAGTACAACGGGATGGACTATCGCGACATTCGCTTCAATCAAACAGAGAAGCACCTTTATGTGACTGCGATGGGTTGGCCTGAAGACGGCAAACTCCTCATCAAATCCCTTGCAAAAGGCAATCCCGACTTCAAGAAGCCCATCTCCTCCGTCATGCTCTTAGGCTTCGGCAAACTCAAAGCAAAGCAGACAAAAGAAGGGCTGGAGGTTCTTCTCCCCCAACCCTGCAATAAGATTGCTCCTGTCCTAAAGATAAGGAAATAACTCTACTTCAATCCGCGACCTACGAGAAAGGCGGTGTTGTCTGGCATGCGGTCAGCAAAGCGCTGGAAGAGTATCATAGGCTCTTCACCGCCACCTTTCTCGAGGAAAGTTTGCTTGAACTTGGTGGCCAACTCCTTGTTCCAGACATTGCCTGAAGCCTCAAAGATGGAGAAGATGTCCTTGTCCAACACCTCTGCCCAAAGATAGCCATAGTAGCCAGCACTATAACCGCTGGAGAAGATGTGGTTGAAGTAGGTAGTACGATAGCGAGGGCCAATCTCAGGAATGAGCCCCATCTCCTTACAAACCTTCTTCTCGAAGTCATCGATGTCAATTCCCTCGATGCTCTCCAACTCGTGCCACTTCATGTCAAGAATCGAGGCAGCACAAAGTTCTGTAGTCATGAAGCCCTGGTTGAACTTCAAGGAGTTGTTTATCTTCTCGACCAGTTCTGCAGGAATCACTTCGCCCTTGTCGTTTGTAGCATATTGCGCCAAGAGTTCAGGTTGGAAAGCCCAGTTCTCGTTGAACTGCGAGAAAGTCTCGACGAAGTCGCGCTTAACGCTTGTACCGCTGACAGAAGGATAATGGCATTGAGTCAGCAAGCCGTGCAAAGCATGACCGAACTCGTGGAAGACTGTCTGCACCTCGTCGATGGTAAGATTCTCTTCAAGATTGCCAACGTTGACGATGATGGGACGAACCATCTTGCCCTCAGCATCCACATATTGCTCGCGGATGTTGTTCATCCAAGCACCGCCACGCTTACTGCTGCGAGGCAGATAGTCGGTCGTAAAGATGCCAAGCAGATTACCTTCTGCATCAGAAACCTTATAAGTGGTAACCACATCTGGGTTATAGGAAGGCACATCCTCCAGTTTCTCCATGTTTACGCCATAGAGGGTGTTGGCTGCGATGAAGATGCCTTTCACAACGTTCTCCAGCTTGAAGTAAGGTTTGGTGAGTTCTTCGTTCAGGTCGTACTTCTGTTTACGCACCTTCTCTGCATAATACCACCAGTCCCAAGGCTCTATCTTGCTGCCAGCGGGGAGTTTGCCTGCCGCAATGTCCTCGTCCATCAGCTTTTGCATATCATTAACCTCTTCCTTTGCTTTCGTTACGGCAGCTGCCATAATGTCGGCAAGGAAAGCATCGACCGTCGCAGGATCGTGAGCCATCTTCGGTTCGAGAATGTAGGCTGCAGGGTTATCGAAGCCCATAATCTTTGCCTTCTCAATGCGAAGACGCATGATGTCGAGGACGAGCTGACGGTTGTCGAACTCGTTGCCGTTATGACCTCGCATCGTGTATGCCTGCAGCATTTCCTGACGAAGAGCACGGTCCTCTGTCGTAGTCATGGCATTGGGATAGTCAGAGACGCTGATTCCGAACTTCTCTTTGAAAGCATTGCTCTCGGAGAGGATGTTGTTACCCAGCTTCTGCGTCTTGGTTGCCATCTCCGTATTGATTTCGCGAAGGCGAGCTTGTTGCTTTTCAGGAAGACCTATGCCATTACGTTCGAAAGCCTCGAAATGCTTCTTCAGCACCATCTGTTGCTCTCGAGTCAGTTGGCTCTGGTCAGCAAAGTAGAGCTTCGCAATACGCTCATAAAGGCCTTTGTTGAAGGAGATGTTGTCCTCGTGTTCAGTAAGCATAGGGATGGTCTTCTCCATGACTGAGTCGAGTGCGTCTGTGCGGTCAGTCTCAGAAACGTTATACAACACGCCTGACACTTTGCTCAGGATTTCGCCTGAGAGTTCCAAGGGCAGAATCGTGTTCTCGAACGTTGGCGCTTCAGGGTTGTTCACAATCGAGTCAATCTCTTTGCTCTGCTGCTCGATGCCTGCCTCAATAGCGGGGATGTAGTCATCGACCTGGATGTCCCCGAAAGGAGGGATGCCATAAGGTGTGTCCCACTCAGTAAGGAAAGGGTTCTGACGATTGTTGTTACATGCCAGAAGTAACATTACTGCTGTCATACCAAAAAGAATCTTCTTCATAATATAATTGGTTTATTTCATTTGTTGCACAAAGAATGCGACGGCCAACTTCACAGCCACCTCGGGATGAGGACCAAAGCCGTGGTCGTAGCGGTCAAGCAGATGCCATTCGCTCCCCTTCCAGAGCTGATGGAAACGAAGGCCGTAGGTGAAAGGAACAACGCGGTCAGAAGTGCCGTGGATGATGCAAGCACGACCTTTATAGCCCTCTGCAGTCTCATAAATAGGCAGCCAAAAGGCCGTCTTGATGTAGTCGCGACCAAGATGATGTCCCCACACCTCGACATATTCTGGAGGGTCAAGCGGGTCGCCTGTTTGTTCCTTTTGACCAGGCACATTGCCTCGGATGGCATCGTCGCGCAGCACTCCAGCTGGAGCCAACAAAACGACGCCTCCCTTCAGGGCTTTCTTGCCCAAACGTCCTGCCAACATTGCCGTCACGACGCCACCTTGAGAATGACCTGCTATGCCGATTCTGCCAAAGCGTCCATCTGCTTTCACCCAGTCGTAAACATGGTGAGCGTCTTCAATCTCATTGGGGACAGTCATCTGCACGAAGTCGCCTTCGCTCTCGCCGTGACCGTTGAAGTCAAAACGAATGCTGGCAATGCCTTGTGCCTCTAAATCGTAAGCGATACTGCGTTCCAAGCCGCCATTCCTATTGCCTGTAAAACCGTGACATAAAATCACAATCGGACACTTCTTGGGCATCACATCAGGCGTCTGCAAATCGGCCACCAGCTTACCGTGGTCGCCCTGAATCAACACTCTTTCTGTACGGGCACTTGCGATGCTTGTAATAAGTAAGCAAGCAAAGAGAAGGGAAATATGTTTCATATCAATAAGGATTAATTGCTTTCTTGATGCGGGTTTGGAGTTCCTCTAAAAGGCCTTTGCGGATGCTGACTTTCATTTGGCAATCCATATCGTAGCTCTGCGAGAGTACGCGAGCATCCATGTCGCGAACGACCTTCATCACCGCATTCATGAGCGGGTACTCGAAGGTAAAGTCGTATTCCGCCTCGACCTGCCGCTCCTCAATGGTAGCGTTGGCAATGGCTTCTGCCGCAGCTGTGCGATAAGCCACAATAAGACCGCTTGTACCAAGTTTCACGCCTCCAAAGTAACGTACTACCAGGATGATGATGTTCGTCAGCTCATTCGAATTGATTTGTCCCAAGATAGGCTTGCCAGCGGTTCCACTCGGTTCTCCATTATCGTTAGAGCGAAAGGTCTCCCGCTCTGCCCCAATCATATAGGCCCAGCAAACATGACGAGCGTCGTAGTACTTCTTCTGGTACTGCTCCACCAACGCCATCGCCTCCTCGACAGTACTTACAGGATGCGCAAAAGCGAGGAACTTACTCCTGAGTTCAGTGTAAGTGCCCTCGCTCTTGTCTGTTATGGTCTTATAAATATCTACCAACTTCAGCTGAGTTTGTGTATCACAAGTCCTGAACGAAGTTTCGGTTCGAACCAAGTTGCCTTGGGTGGCATGATGTTTCCACTATCGGCAATGTTCATAATTTGATTCATACTGACGGGATAGAGAGCCAAAGCCATCTTCATCTCGCCGCTATCTACGCGACGCTTCAACTCTCCCAAGCCACGAAGTCCGCCCACGAAGTCTATACGCTGAGAAGAACGCAAGTCCTTGATATCAAGCAGTTCGTCCAAGATGAGATTACTGCTCACACTCACATCAAGACTTCCTATTGGGTCGTTCTCATCAACAAGACCTTCCTTGAGCATCAAGCTGTACCAAACACCGTTCAGATAGAGGCTGAACTCATGCAGTTGAGCAGGACGATATGGCTCTGAGCCTTTCGCAGTAACGATGAAGTTCTTAGCCAATGCCGAAAGGAACTCCTCGTCAGTCATGCCGTTCAAGTCCTTGACGACACGATTGTAGTCGAGGATGGTCAACTGACTTGCAGGGAAGCAAACCGCCATGAAGTAGTTGTACTCCTCATCGCCACGATGATTGGGGTTCTGCTTTGCTTTCTCTGCACCCACAAGGGCTGCCGCAGCACTGCGATGATGCCCGTCTGCTATATATAAATAAGGTATAGCGGCAAAGGCCTCAGTGATTGTGCGGATGTCTTCTGCCTGCTTGACCAGCCAAAGCTGATGACGGAAGCCGTCGATAGGAGCGATGAAGTCGTACTCGGGCTCTGTCTTTGCTATGCGACTTATAAGTGCATCAAGCACAGGATTATCAGGATAAGCAAAGAAGACTGGCTCCATGTTGGCATTGTTCACGCGGACGTGCTTCATGCGGTCCTCTTCCTTATCTCGGCGAGTCAGCTCGTGCTTCTTGATGACGCCGTTCATGTAGTCCTCCACTGCCGCAGCCACAACAAGGCCATATTGCGTCTTGCCATTCATCGTCTGGGCATAGATGTAGTACATCTCGTCTGCATCCTGCTTGAGCCAGCCCTTGTCCTGGAACTTCTGGAACTGACGCGCAGCCTCCTCATAGACACGTGGGTCGTACTCGCTCGTGCCGACGGGAAAGTTTATTTCAGGCTTGATGATGTGATAGAGCGACTTCTCGTTGTCGCCAGCCTCAGCGCGAGCCTCTTCCGAATCAAGCACGTCGTAAGGACGGCTCTCTACCTGCTCGACGAGTTCCTTCGGAGGACGAATGCCTTTGAAAGGTTTAATCTTAGCCATCTTAGTTGACTTTGAATTTGGTAATACCGTCGCGAAGGAAGCCTACAATCTGGTTAGCAGCTGCGATGCCAGCATTGACGTTGGCTTCGGCTGTCTGTGCTCCCATCTTCTTCGGCGTAGCGAAGTAACGGCCTTCGAACTTAGCAAACTCAGCATCTGCATCGGGCTTGATGTCCGTGAGGTACTTGAGGTCTGTGCGCTCTTCCATAAGCTTGATGAGACCAGCTTCGTCGATGACTTCCTTGCGAGCTGTGTTGACGAGAATGCCGCCCTTCTTCAGCTTGCCAACGAGGTCGTAGTTTATGCTCTGCTTCGTCTCAGGAGTAGCAGGAATGTGGAGAGACACGATGTCGCAAGTCTCGAAGAGTTCCTCCTGACTCCTTGCTGCAGTCACTCCAGCAGCCTCAATCACTTCGGCGGGGCAGTAAGCATCGTAGGCAGCAACTTCCATATCGAAGCCCTTTGCCACACGAGCCACATTACGACCTACGTTACCAAAGGCGAGGATACCAAGCTTCTTGCCCTTCAACTCAGTACCGCTTGTGCCATTGAAGAAGTTGCGAACGCCATAGACGAGCAGTCCGAAGACAAGCTCTGCCACACTATTGGCGTTCTGTCCAGGCGTGTTCATAGCGACCGCATTGTGAGCCGTGGCAGCTGCGAGGTCAATGTTGTCGTAACCAGCACCAGCGCGAACCACTATCTTCAATTGCTTTGCAGCATCCAGCACCTCTGCGTCAACCTTATCCGAACGGATAATCATCGCATCGACATCCTTCACTGCATCCAGCAACTGACTCTTCTCTGTGTATTTCTCGAGCATAGCTACTTCATAGCCTGCTGCATCGAAAACTTCTTTAATACCCTTCACGGCCACAGCGGAGAAGGGCTTTTCTGTAGCGATTAAAACTTTCATAATGGTCAATGCTCAATGTTCAATATTCAATGACTCTTCTCAAACTCCTTCATGCAAGCCACGAGAGCCTCGCAGCCTTCGATAGTCATTGCGTTGTAGCAACTTGCGCGGAAGCCGCCTACGTCACGATGTCCCTTCACGCCAACCATGCCCTTGCTGGTTGCGAAGGCCATGAACTCATCCTGCAGCTCCTGATATTCGGGCTTGAGGACGAAGGTGATGTTCATACGAGAACGGCTGTCCTCTTCGGCTGTGCCGACGAAGAGTTTGTTGCGGTCAATCTCGCCATAAACAATCTCTGCACGCTTCTTAGCCAGTTTCTCCATAGCCTCGACGCCACCCTGCTTCTTGATCCACTTCAGGTTCTGCAGAGCGCAATAAATGGGCACTGTTGGAGGTGTGTTGAACATGCTGCCCTTGCTGATATGTGTGCGATAGTCGAGCATCGTCGGAATAGGACGACTCACCTTGCCAAGCAGGTCTTCCTTGATGATGCAGAAGGTCACGCCAGCCATACTCAAGTTCTTCTGAGCACCACCATAAATCATGCCGTACTTGCTCACATCGAGAGGACGAGAGAGAATATCCGAGCTCATGTCGGCAATCATAGGCACAGGGCTATCGAAATCCTTCAGAATCTCGGTGCCATAGATAGTGTTGTTGGTAGTGATGTGGAAGTAGTCGGCATCCGCAGGAATAGTGAAGTTCTTGGGGATGTAAGTGAAATTCTTGTCCTTGCTGGAAGCCACTTCGACCACTTCGCCGAAGAGCTTTGCCTCCTTCTCTGCTTTGGTTGCCCAAACGCCAGTGTTGAGGTAAGCAGCCTTCTTCTCGAGGAAGTTGTAAGGCACCATGCAGAACTCGAGGCTTGCACCGCCTCCGAGGAAGATGACAGCATAGCCTTCGGGAATGTCGAGCAGTTCCTTGAACAGAGCGACAGCTTCGTCAACGACGGGCTGGAAGTTCTTTGCACGATGGCTTGTTTCCATAAGAGAGAGGCCACTACCCTCGAACTCAAGGCAAGCAGCAGCGGTTGCCTCCATCACTTCTTTGGGAAGGATAGAAGGACCGGCATTGAAATTGTACTTCTTCATTGTTTAAGATTTTATATGATTCTTTTATAATTTGCGCCCACAAAGATACAAAAAAATAAAGAATAAAGCGTAAAGAATGAAGAATTATGAACTCTAAACAATAATTTTTCACTTTTAATTTTTCTCTTTTCACTTTTTGTTGTATCTTTGCACCGCTTTTCGCGCTAATGAGCAATTAGCGATATAAGCAATCGGGGTGTAGCGCAGTTGGTAGCGCACCTGGTTTGGGACCAGGTGGTCGCCCGTTCGAGTCGGGTCACCCCGACTTTTTTTTATTTACACCAGTCATTCCTTACATGTTTGACCACTAACAACACAACTATGAAAAGAATCCTTTCCCTTGCTTCTTTCTTGCTGATGGCTTTAGCAGGACAAGCTCAGAACCCGTATCTCCCTTTGTGGGAACATCTGCCTGATGGCGAGCCTCGTGTATTCGAAGACCCTGATAATCCAGGTAAGTTGCGTGCATATATTATTGGTTCACACGATACACATTACTCTGAGTATTGCGGCAATGATATTCGTATGTGGTCAGCTCCGGTGGAAGACCTCACCAATTGGCGCGATGAAGGTCCTATCTTTTCTCATTTCGTCGATGGCCGTTGGGACACGATGTATGCTCCAGACCTTGTGGAAGTCAAGGATAAGGCGACTGGCAAAAAGACATATTGGCTCTATCCCCACTCTCGCGGTTGGAGACGCGTAGCAATGGTATGCAAGGGTGACCGTCCTAATGGACCATTTACTCCCGTGAATCTCACACCCGATGGTCGCGCTTGTGTCGAGGGTTCTTTGATTGACTTCGACCCAAGTGTCTTTATTGAAAACATTACGGATAAAAAGGACAAGGATTACGACAAAGGCTTCCGTGCCTATGTCTTCTACGGTTTTCAGCATAGTACAGCCTGTGAACTTGACCAGAACACGATGTTCAGCAAGCGTCCAGGCACTGAGTTGATTGACCCCTTTATCCCTGCAAGCAGTCATGATGGCAGGCTTTTGGACAAAGAAGGCAGCGAGTACAAGGCTCTCTATGAAGGTCAGAATCCGCTCGACTTCAACTTCTTCGAGGCTTCATCCATTCGTCAGGTCGGCAACAAATATGTGATGGTCTTCTCTGGCTATAGTGGAAAGGAATATGGCTTAGGCAATACCAATAGTGCGCTTCGTTATGCTTATGGCGACTCGCCACTTGGTCCTTGGCGTTCTGGAGGCGTATTGGTCGATAGTCGAGGCGTCGTTCTCAATGAGGATGGTTCTCATCTGACGACCACCAACTTCGCTCACAACACTCATGGTTCGCTCCAAGAGATTAACGGCCAGTGGTATGTCTTCTATCATCGTCCACCTCGAGGCTTTGCCAATGCTCGTCAGGCAATGGTTGCGCCAGTGAAGATTGAGTGGGACAAGAAGCCTGTTGCCAAAGGTGGACAGGTTCGCATTACTGGTTACGACCCCTTTGCCAAGAACAATGAATGGACAGCGAAGGCTTCCGACGGCAACGAATATACTGGAGCAGAGGTGACGAGCGAGGGCTTCCAAATCTTCGGCCTGCCTCCTTATCAGTACTACAGCGCCGGCATTGCCTGTTATGTAGCTGGTCCTGGCAGCAACGAATGGATGCAGGACAACCACGATGTATGGTCGAACCACATGGACTTGGCGGGCATCAAGAACGGCGGCATTGTCGGCTTCAAGTACTTCGGCTTCGAAGGTCTCGCAAAGGATACAAAGGGAGTGAAGGCTTTCGAGGGAACCAAGCAAGGCGACAACACTTCGCTTTGCCTTCACCTGACTCCCAGCGGTCGTGGCGCTTTCAAGATTCATGTTATGCTCGACGGACCTTATTCAGGCGAGACTTGGAAGGGACGCGAGATTGCAGTTATCGATGTTCCTGCCGATGCAAAGCGCGAAGCCCAGAAATTCATGGCTCCTGTGTCTGCAGTAGAAGGCCTTGCGGGCAAGCACGCCATCTATCTCGTCGTAGAAGGACCGGAAGTTCAAGAGCCCCAGCAACGCCAGCAATTCGGTCGTCGTCAGCAGCCACAGCGTCCACAAGGTCTCTTCGACCTACACGGAATCTGGTTTGGCAAAAAGGGCACAATGTTCCCACAGGCAGTTCCTCAGGTCACTATTACAGTCGACGGCAAGCCTCTCAATATCCCCGAAACGCCCATCTATAGCAGTAATGCCAACGGCTACACAGAGGTGAACCACTATCAAGTCTATGGTGCCTTGAAAGCAAACAGCGTATTGAAGGCTACTTCCGAGAACCCCAAAGTGCAGTTCCAGGTCAGCCCCATCACAGATGGTCGCGCAACTATTCGCGCAACTTACGAAGGAAAAGAGAAAATCTTCCTTATCAACTAAGTGCTCTGACGATTCTGTCGATTGCCTCGTTCACAACTGAACGGGGACAGCCGACATTTAGGCGCATGAAACCCACGCCGCCTTTGCCGAACATGGCTCCAGAATTCATGCCGATTTTGGCATCGAAGGCAAAGAAGTGTTCCAACTCGCCTTGTGTCTTGAAGCCCAGAGCCGTGCAATCCAAGAATACAAGGAAACTTGCTTCGGGAACGATGGGACGAATCTGCGGACATTCCTCCGCAAAGCGCTTCACGACGAGGTCGATGTTTCCTTGCACATAGTCAAGCATTTGTTGCTTCCATTCCCTGCCTTCGTCGCTATAACAAGCCATCACGCAGTCACAGGCAAAGACATTTCCGAGGTCTTGGTCCGTGCCCCAAATATAGTTGAAGTACTGTTCACGAAGCTTTTTATCATAGACAATTGCTTGACTCGCCACGATGCCTGGCATGTTGAAGGTCTTCGAGGGAGCCTGCAGGGTGATGCTGATGCGGCGTGCCTCCTCGCTGACGCTGGCGAAGGGGATGTGCTTGTGTCCCTTGAAGAGCATATCGCAATGAATCTCGTCACTTATCACGATGACGCCTTCCTCTGCACAAATATGGGCAACTTGCTGCAAATCTTCCTTCGACCAACAAATGCCGGCAGGATTGTGAGGATTGCAAAGTATCATCATTTTGCAGCCTTTAATGTCCTTGCGAAGTGCCTCAAAGTCCATTGCAAAAGAGGTTTCGGTCCGACGAAGCGAAGATTGTACGACTTCTCGCTTGCATGCTTCGGGCACAAAACAGAAGGGATGATAGACGGGCTCCTGAATGAGAATGCGGTCACCTTTCTCCGTGAATGCTTGCGTAGCGAGGAAAATGCCCGAAACAACCCCAGGAATGTAGCAAATCATCTCTCTCGTGACATCCATCCCATACTGTTCCTTGTTCCAACGACAAATGCTTTCGTAATAAGGAGGATTCTGGCAAGTGTAGCCTAAGATGCCTTGTTCCAGGCGTTTACGAATGACGTTGAAGATGAAAGGAGGCGTTCGGAAGTCCATATCGGCCACCCACATCGGGATGAGGTCGTCGGTTCCACACTCATCTTTTACTCTGTCAATCTTAATTGCATCTGTCCCTATGCGGGGAATTATCTCGTCGAAATCGTATTTCATATATGTCTTATCTTTCCTTGTAAATGCTTATCTCGCCACTTCCATAACAGATTGTTGCCTCGGCATCGTAGATACAACCGAACTGACCAGGTGCGATGCCTTGAATGGGAGCGTCTGAATGGATGTGATAGCCCTCGTCATCGAGGCTGATAAGGCCAGGCATGAAATGATCCACATGCCTTACCTTGAACTGAATCGGCTTGGGTTCTTCGCTCTTCTGAACAGGCAAAGGCTCCGTTATATAGTGGAAATCAGCCAAACGGAAGTCGTGTCCGTACTGCAGTTGAGTGTCCCATCCGTTCGCCACAAAGATGATGTTCTTCTTGACATTCTTCTTTACGACGAACCACGGACCACCGCTCAAGCCCAAACCTTTCCTTTGTCCGATGGTATGGAACCAGAAACCTTTATGCTTTCCGACGACCTTGCCCGTCTCGATATCAATAATCTTGCCCTCCTGCTCGCCCATGAAGCGACGGATGAAGTCGTTGTAGTTTATCTTGCCGAGGAAGCAGATGCCCTGACTGTCCTTGCGTCTGGCACTCGGAAGTTTAGCATCGAGAGCTATTTGACGGACTTCGTCCTTCATCAGATGACCTATCGGGAAAAGCGTATGACTGAGTCGCTCGTAGCTGAGCTGAGCAAGAAAATCGGTCTGATCCTTGACTGGATCTTTCGCCGTTCCGAGCCACATCTTCCCGTCTCGCTCGACGTTTGTGGCATAATGCCCAGTTGCGATATAATCATAGTTGTGCCCCACCTTCTGCTCGAAAGCGCCAAACTTGATGAGACGATTGCACATCACATCCGGATTGGGCGTCAGTCCCAGCTTGATTCGCTCGATAGTATAGCCCACAACCTGCTCCCAATATTCTTTCTGAAGGTCAGTCACCTCGAGTTTTAAGCCGTACTTCCGAGCCGTTGCCTGCGAGAGTTCGATGTCCTCCTCAGCCGAGCACGACGAATACTCCCCATCCATACCTATTTTAATATAGTGGAGGTCAGGCTTCAACCCAGCCTCGCAAAGCAGATGCACAACGACTGCGCTATCCACTCCGCCAGATATCAGAACGGCCACACTGCCCTTTATCTTGTCATAATCCATAATAACTTTTCAAACGACCCTAATTAAGTTGCCCAACTTAACACGTTAAGTTTGCAATCATAACACGTTACGTTTGGCTTTTAACCACGTTAACTTTTTCATTTAACTACGCCATCTGATTCTCAGCAACTTAGAAGACTCGCTTTTCACGGCTTTTTGAAGGTCCAAACCTGCTCGCCTTTGAAGGTCTTGATGTGAAGGACGATATTATTTCCTGCTGGAATCGTCTCGAAATCATCCATTTTGAGGCTTGCATAAACGGTCTCCGTATAGGAGAGAGGATCGCCATTCTGCCGATGATGAAGGCTGATATGGGTAGTGTTTCCACTCACTTCGTCCACTCGATAACCCCAGTATTGTGTGCCTCCTTGCGTGAGAGGAGCGAGTTGCATATTAATGTATCGACCTGATTGCCAAACGCTTGTGACCTTAATTGGGTCGGGTTCGTAGGCAAGTCCTGTAGAGTCGCAAAGCAGATAGGCTCCCGTCGCTTTATAGAGTCTCGCGGTCTGACCTTCAGGAACATAGCCGCAAACGGCTCGATAGCTGAAGTTCTCCTTGTAACCCGACTGCGGATTGGAGAGGGTGTAAGTTCGTTCGTCATCAGTCGTGAGTTCTATCATCGTGCCAGAATCATCGGTCCGAAGCATCGCAAACTCAGTCACGACATTCGGATAGATGTCGGAAGTCCCGTCCCCATCGTCTTTGCACGAAGCCAGACAAGCAATCAAAAAGAGTAAAAGAACCTTCTTCATTGCAGGGCTTTCTGTTTGTTAAGGACTGGGTTTGCGTACATTGTGAGGATGCGTTCCCTGAGGAAAGCCTCGTCTTTGTTCTCCACCTGAACGAGGTCGATACGGCTCTGCAAGTAGGTTTCGAAGGTTTTCTTCTCCTCCGAAGTATATTTATCGGCATAATCCGAAGTGCCTTGAAGTAAATCGAGGGCAACATAATTGCCTGGATAGAGCTGATAGCCTGCATGAATCTGCTTGTCGATTCGGCGGGCAATCTCTGTAAAGACCTCTGTCTTAGGCAGTTCCGCAAGTTCGTCGAGCCAGTTGTTGATGGGAGGAGTCGCTTCGTAATGGATGCGGCCCTTCTTTCCCATAATGCCCGTCTTCATGTTGTCGAGGTCGTCTTGCTTGCTCTTCTTGAAGCTCGGATTGTCCCTCTTTTGCTGGAACTCCTGCGCCTTGAGGTAGTCGCAAGGATCGTACTCATAACTGATACTGAGGGGCACGAGGTTGAGTTCCTTGAGTCGGTCTACGATTTCACCTTCTCCAGCCATCGCAAACATCTTGAGCAGAGACTCTTGCGTCTGGTCACTACTATCCTTGGCTCTGCCTTCTCGTTGAGCAATCCAGATGTTTTCGTGCTTCTCTTGGATGGCATAATGCATATAGCGACTCATCGTTTGACTGCTCTCCAAGAGTTCTCGAGGACTGAGGCCTCGCTTAACCGTGAAGGCTTTATTGAGCTTGACGAGCGTCTTAATCCAAGGATAGATGAGGAGATTGTCGCCTATCGCTATCTCGCAGGTCGTTGGGAATTTATGTTCATGAAGCATCAGGTCGAGGATAGCGCTGTCGAGGACGATATCACGATGATTGCTGATGAAAGTATAACGTTCCGGACCAGGTTCTATCCCACTATAAGCGAAGGTGCAACCCGTGCTGCATTTGCGAAGGATGTACTTCACGACGGGCTTCATGAAGCGGAGCTGGAACTGCAAAGGCGTGTTCACTCCGATGAAAGCCAAGCGAATGAGGCCGTTCCTCACCCACTTCGGCATCCAAGGAACGAAGCCTTTCAGCATCCGCGAAAACTGCCTGTCGGCAAGCAAGGAATTGACCGCTTGCTTTATCTCGCCTTCAGCAAAGGGACGAATCTCGTCGAACTCGTGATTCATAACCTATCTTCTATGATATCAGTCATTACGTCGCGAATGTCCAGACCTGCGGCACGAACTTGCTGAGGGATGAAACTCGTGGCTGTCATGCCTGGAGTTGTGTTGATTTCGAGCAGGTTAATCTTTTCGCCTTCCGTTATGATGTAGTCGATGCGGATGATTCCGTAGCATCCCAAGATGTTGTAAATCATCGAGGTCAACTTGCTGACTCTTTCCGCAAGGCTCTCGCTTATTCGGGCTGGTGTGATTTCGTCGCTCTCATTATTATACTTGGCGGCATAGTCGAAGAACTCGTTCTTTGAAACCACTTCTGTGATGGGGAACACAACACTCTTGGTCTTCGTCTTGTAGCAACCGCAAGTCAGCTCTGTTCCTCCCATGAAAGCCTCCACCATCACGTCTTCGCCTTCCTTCAGAGCAAGTTCGATAGCAGGACGAAGCGCTTCGATTGTCTTCACCTTTGTCGTGCCGAAAGAGGAACCGCCTCGAGAAGGCTTCACGAAGCAAGGAAGTCCTATTCGAGAAACAATCTCTTCGTCCGAAACCTCTTTATCGTGACCTATCTTGACCAACAGACTGTCCGCCACTGAAACACCAAAGGCTCGCATGTAGTTGTTGAGCACGAACTTGTCGTAGGTCATAGCCTCCACGAGCACGCCACAAGTGGAATAAGGCATCTTTATGAGGTCGAAGTAGCCCTGCAACTCGCCGTTCTCGCCTGGAGCGCCATGAATGGTGATGTAAGCGAAGTCGGGATGAACCGTCCCTCCCTCAGCCTCGAAGCTGAAGTCGTCACGATTGACCTTCGAACGACTGCCGTCAGGAAGCAAAGCCTCCCATTTGCCGGCATGAATCTCTACCTTATATATATTATAACGCTCAGGGTCGATAAACGAGGCGATGCCTTCTGCACTTCGCATGCTCACATCATGTTCCGAGCTATCGCCCCCACAAACTATTGCTACTGTTTTCTTCATATGTTATTGTTTGATGTCGTTCTTTTTCTCCATTTATTCAATAATGCTTCCATATCCTCAGGCAGTTCCGACGAAAAGAACATTTCCTTTTCCGTTACAGGATGTACGAAGCCGAGTGTCTTTGCATGAAGAGCCTGCCGAGGACAAAGTTCCATGCAGTTGTGGATGAAAGCCTTATAGGAAGCCGTTTGCTCTCCTCGGAGGATTTGACACCCTCCATATCGCTCGTCACCAAAGAGCGGATGACCGATATGCCGCATGTGTGCCCTGATTTGATGCGTCCTTCCTGTCTCCAAATGGCACTCCACGAGCGTTACAGGACCGAAGCGTTCGAGCACTTTATAATGCGTGACTGCAGGCTTTCCAATCTCTCCATCCATCGGATAAACTGCCATTTGCAGGCGGTCCTTCGGATGCCGACCTATGTTGCCCGTAATGGTTCCCTCATCATCTCCGAAAGGTCCCCAAACGAGGGCATTATATTCTCGACGACAAGTATGATAGAAGAACTGCTTTGCCAAGTGTGTCTTCGCATCCGCAGTCTTTGCCACGACCAAGAGGCCGCTCGTGTCTTTGTCAATTCGATGCACCAATCCAACCGTCGGATCGTTGGGGTCGAAGGTCTTATCATCACGAAGATGCCAAGCTATCGCGTTAACCAAAGTACCTTCGTAGTTGCCGCAACCTGGATGAACCACAAGGCCTGCAGGTTTGTTGATAACGAGCAGGACTTCATCTTCGTAGACGACATCAAGCGGCAAGTCCTCAGGAACAATTTCCCAATCGCGCTTCGGATGATCGAGAACAAGCGTAATGATGTCGCCAGCCTTGACCTTATAGTTGCTCTTGATGGGTTTGTCGTTGGCTCGGATGCTTCCTGCTTCGGCAGCTTTCTGGATGCGGTTGCGACTCGTTCCGGGCATGTGGTCCATCAGGAACTTGTCCACGCGAACTGAGCTCTGACCTTTATCTACCTCGATGCGCCAATGCTCGTGCTCTTCAGGTTGCTCCTCCGAGAGTTCCTCCAGAAGCTCGTCATCAAAAAGTATGTCTTCCTCCAGTTCTGCCATCCCAGAAAGTCGAAACTAGAAAATCTCCTCTTCGTATCCGTCGAGAGGCTCAAATATTTCAGAGTCCAAAGAGTCGCCGAACTCGTCCTCGCCACTTCCGTAATCAGTATTGCCGATAACGAGTGTTACAGGCGCATCGTTAGGCACCCGCTCGCCCGTATAGACCTCTCTGCCATTCACTTTAAGGGCAATCACCCAATCGGGGTCGCCTGGCACGAACTCCATCGGACCTATCTTGAAACCGAGGGCTCGCAGACGGGCTTCAGCTTCGCGGCGAGAGCAGTTGCCTGCAATGTCGGGAATCGTATTCATGGGTGTCTGTTTCTGATTGATGGTGAGATAGATTTCGCGACCTGATTTCACACGACTTCCACCCTCGGGCTTCTGTTCCAGCACAATGCCGGCAGGCTGCTTGCGGACATAAGCGGAGTCCACCACCACTGCCACCAAGTCGAGTTCCTCGAGGGCATACTCGGCATCGTTAATCATCATGCCTTTCACTTCGGGCACATCCACACTTTCGCCATGCTTCGTGTAATACGTCATCCATATCCAGAGCACTATGCAGAGCGCTACTGCAACAAGCGCCATCGCCAATATGTTCCTAAAGACATAGGAACCGAAGAACTTCTTCTTGGAATCTTCCCGAGCCATAATACGATTTCTTTATTATTTACGCGACAAAGGTACGAATAAGCAAGCAGAATACAAAGAAAAAACAAATTTTTCTTTTATTATCGAGCGAGAGTACCTTCGACTATAGTCAAAGATACTAATAAAAAAGAAAAAGAAGTAAAGTTTCCCTTACTTCTTTTCCTATTTGTTGCAAATTTGTGTTTACTTACCGTGTCTTTCGTCTGAAACGGTGAGCTTCTTGCGACCTTTAGCGCGACGAGAAGCCAAAACACGACGACCTGTAGCGGTAGTCATTCTCTGACGGAAACCGTGCTTGTTGTTGCGGCGACGGTTGTGGGGTTGAAATGTTCTTTTCATATCTTATTAAGCTTAATATTTATATGCGCATTACGATTCGGGGTGCAAAATTAAGCCTTTTTTTTCATTTACACAAGTATTGGGCAACTTTTTCTCCTCTTATTTTCTTATTTTCTCATTTTCTTCTTACCTTTGCACCAAAATCAATGACCTATAACCAATAAACAATAACCATTTTATGATTAATTCACAGGACATCAAGAAGGGCACCTGCATCCGTATGGACGGAAAGCTCTATTTCTGCATCGACTTCCTTCATCGCAAACCCGGAAAGGGCAACACTATCATGAACGTAACCCTGAAGGACGTTGTTAATGGCGGCGTTATCGAGAAGCGTTTCAACATTGGCGAGCGCCTCGAGGATGTACGCGTAGAGCGTCGCCCCTGCCAGTATCTCTATAAGGACGGAGACGACCTGGTGTTCATGAACAACGAGACTTACGAACAGATTACCATCGCTCCCGACCAGGTGAACGGCGTGAAGTTCCTCAAGGAGAGCGAAAACGTGGAAGTTGTGGTCGACGCAAGCACCGAGACTGTGCTCTATGCCGACGTTCCCGTCAAGGTACATCTGCAGGTTGTATGGACAGAGCCCGGACTGAAGGGCGATACTGCCACCAACACCTTGAAGCCCGCTCGCGTTGAGACTGGTGCCGAGATTCGCGTGCCTCTCTTCATCGAGGAAGGCGAGACAGTAGAGGTTGACAGCCGCGATGGCAGCTACCTCGGTCGAGTAAAGGAATAAAAGCCTCACCCCTAACGGATTAGAGAAGGCTGCGAGTAAGCGAGAGCAGAGTGATGCTTGCATCGACTATGCCAAGCGTGAGCAGTCTCGACGAAGTCAGTAGGGATTAGAGATTAGAGAAAAGTTAAGGGCTCCTGAGTAATCAGAAGCCCTTTTCTTATTATCTTATTTTCTAATTTTCTTATTTCTCCAGCACCTTTTTGCCGCCACGGATGAAGATTCCGTTCTTCGCCTTGCTTACACGCTGACCTGCAAGATTGTAAATCTTATCGTCCGTTGTCAGTTGTCCGTTGTCGATTGTCTTTATGCCTGTCGGATCATCCGTAATCAAGACATTCCCAGTCACGCCAACGCTATAAGAGGCCTCTGCTGAGATGTTCACGAGGAGCGACTCGCCAACGGTTTCCACCTGATACTCGCCAGTAGGAGCATCCTCGTCGGCCTCCACACAGAAACTCAAGAGCGGACCTTCCTCGCCACTAAACAAGTCGCCTCCAATGGAACTGATGAGGAGTTTCAGGTTGCCGTTATCCAAGACATTCGTCAGGATTTCGTGAGCCGTAGTACGGTTCCCGTATAGCGTGGCAACGGGATTGCCGTCCTCGTCGAGAACCACATTCAGGCCTTCGGGCAACTGAATCTCAGCCTCCAAGCAAGTCAGGTCGGTTGCGGTATTCCTCATGCAAAGCTCGATGTTCGTCGTCGTGCCAGGCATAAGGGCTACGTCCGTGAAATAGAACGCATTGTCCTGAGCCAGAGCAGAGCCCCAAGCCATCGTAGCAAGCAGGAGAAAATAAAGTTTCTTCATACAGGTTTTCATGTTTGCGGGGGCAAAGTTACGAATAAGTGAGCACAATACAAAATAAAAACCTATTTTTTATTTTTTTGTCGAACGAAAGTAAGTTCGGCGAAGCCAAAGTTACGAATAAGTGAGCAAAAAGCCAAATTTGTTTTGAACTTTTCTTTTCTCTTACTTAATCAGGACTTTGTTGCCGTCTTTTATGTAGATTCCCTTTCGCGGATTGCTAACCTTTCGACCTTGGAGGTCGAATTGTTTCGCATTCTTGGTGTTCTCCACATTGGTTATTCCTGTAGCTGTGATTGCCACGATTGTGCCGAAGCCGCTCCAAGGTGCAGTAGTTCTGTATGCTTCTACTGAAGCAGCAGGCACATGAAGCGTGGCAGAAGAGATAGGGGTTTCTTTAAACACATTGTTTCCTGTTTCAGGGACATTCCCGGCATAGCAATAGACATTGGTCAGGTTGTCGCAATATGAAAAAACATAGTCACTAATACGAGTTAGGGTCGAAGGAAGGGTGACAGAGGTCAATGCGTTACAGGCAATAAATGTACCTTCGTCGATGCTAGTCACGGAGTATGTCTGATCTTCGTATTCAAATTCCAAAGGAATTACCAAATCCCCACTTGCTCCCAATACGCCTTGCAGCATGGCTGTGTGACTCACTTTATCCAGAAAATAATACCAATCATTCATACTGATGCTTTCCGTAATACTTTCCAGCGTCAATGGTTCTCCTTCCGTCAGGCTGATCTGTCCGTCGTACCACCAGCATGAAAACTGAAAACTATTGGGCTCAAGGCCGTGTATGGTGAACGACACATTGAAAGGACATACGCAAATTGATGCCACATCCGGCTCTATAGGCTCTACACCTACGGACACAGAAACGGATTCTCCATTACTACCGCCGCTCATGCTGGGTGTTATATCAAAACCCTCCGTGGCGCAATTGCTGACAAACCCCTGTAGTTGCGCCGAAAGGATGTCCCCTTCTTTTAACAGGATAATCGTCCGCCTTATTTCATTTCCGTTCGCACGGCTCCGCATACTACGCATACAGCCACTATTCTGAACATCAGATAATGTCAGCCCCTGAGCATTTACAGGAATGCCTGCCAACACAGGCAGCAATGCAGTAAGAATAAATAGTAGAATTATCTTTTTCATGGTTCGCATATTTTAGGTTTCCTTTCTGAGTGCAAAGTTACAACAATTTTTCGAAACTTCCAAATTTTTCGGCAATTATTTTTATATTTATAATAAAAATTCTTTTAGCAGAGAGCTTCGAGAACAATCCGAACAAAACGAACAAAACGAACAAGCCGATTTAAGAGAGAGAAAAACTTGAAGACAATGCCAACAAGCAATCTTATGACAGAATGACAATTGTGACAGTCGATTTTGAGAGAAAAGGACTCGTTGTATTATATATATTATAATTAAGTCATGTAATTGGTAATTATATAATATAGCGAAACTCGGCTATCACTTTTTTTCGCTTGTCACAAGTGTCATTCTGTCACAGCAATAGAGAAAGATCGCCTCTTTATTTTCCGTGTTCGGGTTGTTCGGTTTGTTCGGTCTTGCGAATTGATATCAGAAAATTCCGCCCTCAAAATGCCAAATTTCTCGATGAAATGGGCGATTTTTGCAGTTTTCGAGTTCAAAAATCAAGGTAAAAATAGACACAAAATTCCGCTTCTGCAAGATAGAAGATCCAGCAAATGCAAGGTAAAATGCAAACGTAACAGGTTAACTTTGCCATCGTAACACGTTAAGTTGGGCAACGTAACACGCCATGTTTGCCATCGAAACACGCTGTATTTTGAACAAAAGAAAGGAGGGAAACAGCGTTTTGCCATTTCCCTCCTTTGTGATTTGCAAATCTAGAGTGAGTTACTTCACTTTTGCTACGACAGCCTTGAATGCTTCGGGATAGTTGACAGCGAGGTCGGCGAGCACCTTGCGGTTGATCTCGATACCTGCCTTGTGCAACAGACCCATGAGCTGGCTGTAGCTGAGACCTTCCATGCGAGCGGCAGCGTTGATACGCTGAATCCACAATGCGCGGAAGTTGCGCTTCTTGGTGCGGCGGTCGCGGAATGCGTAGGTAAGGCCCTTCTCCCAAGTGTTCTTGGCAACGGTCCATACGTTCTTGCGGGCACCGAAGTAACCTCTGGTCAGACCCAGAATTTTCTTTCTCTTAGCTCTTGAAGCTACATGATTTACTGATCTTGGCATAATTTTGTTTCTTTTTGAATGTCAGCGCCGCTTTTTGCGGTCTTTAGGTGCTGTGCATTCGGTTAATAACTAAAGTAAATTTCTCTTTCCTGAGTTTAACAGAGGTTTAGCGGAGGCAGAAGAGGTCGCGAACCTGCTTCATGTTCTCGGTCACAACGATAGCGCTGTGGTCGAGGTTGCGCTTTTGCTTCTTAGTTTTCTTTGTCAGGATGTGGCTGTGGTAGGCGTGATGACGCTTTACCTTGCCGGTTCCGGTGAATGAGAATCTCTTCTTTGCGCCGGAGTTAGTCTTTACTTTTGGCATTTTTTTGAATTTTGAATTATTAATTTGTAATTATAATCGACGTGGCAACGCATATACCAGGGCGTTACGCACTGTCTTTTTCTTATTTTCTAATTTTCTAATCGTCGAAGTTTTCTCCCTCAACCTTTGGTCCTGTATATTCTTTGCGAGCCTTCTGCTGGGGTGCTTTCTTCTCGCGAACGGGCTCTTCCACGGTTGCCCCTACGCTTTCCTGAGGCTTCTTGCCGCCTGTCTGCTTCTTGGGAGCGAGGAACATGATCATGCGCTTTCCCTCGAGCTGAGGCATCGACTCCACCTTGCCGTATTCTTCCAGATCTTGTGCGAAACGAAGCAGAAGCACTTCGCCTTGCTCCTTGAAGAGGATGCTGCGACCCTTGAAGAAGACGTAGGCTTTCACCTTGTCGCCATCGCTGAGGAAGCCCTGAGCATGCTTGAGCTTGAAATTGTAGTCGTGATCGTCGGTCTGAGGTCCGAAGCGGATTTCCTTCACATCGACTTTCACCTGCTTAGCCTTAATCTCCTTTTGGTGCTTCTTCTGCTGATAGATGAACTTGCTGTAGTCGATGAGTCGGCATACAGGAGGCTCGGCATTGGGGGAAATCTCTACGAGATCGACGCCCATCTGGTCGGCTATCTGCAGGGCCTGGGAGACTGATACTACGGAACTTGCGATATCGTCACCAACGATACGGACTTCGCGAACGCCACGAATCTGTTCGTTGACGCGATACTGTTGTTTCAGGTTAGGTTTCTTCATTAATTTTTATTAAGCGGGTGCAAATTTAGCACTTTTCTGTCATTTTCCTAACTTCTTCGAGGATTTTCTTCGCAAAATCTTCAAATTTCATCGTTCCTTGCTCTCCTCCACCCCTTTGACGGAAGCTTACAGTACCCTCTTCCTGCTCTTTTTCGCCAACGATGAGCATGTAGGGGATGTGCTTGAGTTCGGTGTCGCGAATCTTGCGGCCAATCTTCTCGCTGCGGTCGTCGATTGTGGTACGGACACCTACTGTATCGAAATAAGCCTTGAGCTTCTCGGCATACTCCTGATACTTCTCGCTGACGGGCAGAATAGCCACCTGATCGGGCGTGAGCCACAAGGGGAAGTGACCGGCTGTGTGCTCGATGAGGACTGCCACGAAACGCTCCATAGAACCGAAGGGGGCACGGTGAATCATGACGGGACGATGCTTCTGACCATCCTCGCCGACGTACTCCAGTTCGAAACGCTGAGGCAACTGATAATCGACCTGAATGGTGCCGAGCTGCCAACGACGACCGATGGCGTCCTTCACCATGAAGTCGAGCTTAGGACCATAGAAAGCGGCCTCGCCAAGCTCCTGACGAGCCTTCATGCCCTTCTCGGCACAAGCATCGATGATGGATTGCTCTGCATTTGCCCAGTCTTCGTCGGAACCGATGTACTTCGTCTTGTTGTTGGGGTCGCGAAGGGAAATCTGAACCTCCACGTTCTCGTCGCTGAAGTTGAAGGTTGCGAAGACGCGCTGAATGATATCCATCACGTTGATGAACTCCTTCTTCACCTGGTCGGGACGGCAGAAGATGTGAGCGTCGTCTTGAGTGAAGCAACGAACGCGCGTCAAGCCGTGAAGCTCGCCACTCTGCTCGTAACGATAGACGGTACCGAACTCTGCGCAACGGAAGGGCAGTTCCTTATAGGAACGAGGACGGTTGGCGAATATCTCGCAGTGGTGAGGGCAGTTCATGGGCTTGAGCAAGTATTCCTCGCCTTCTTCAGGAGTCTGAATGGGCTGGAAGCTGTCCTTGCCGTAGTGGTCCCAATGCCCTGAAGTCTGATAGAGGTTCTTGCCGCCGATGTTGGGCGTAATTACCTCCTGATAGCCGTACTCCTTCTGAATCTTGCGAAGCATCTCCTGAAGGCGAAGACGCAGGTCTGTGCCCTTCGGAAGCCAGATGGGAAGTCCCTTGCCCACGCGTTCGCTGAACATGAAGAGTTCCATCTCCTTGCCAATCTTGCGATGGTCGCGCTTCTTAGCCTCCTCGAGCATGAGCAGATACTCGTCGAGCATCTTCTTCTTGGGATAGGAAATGCCGTAGAGGCGTTGCATCTGGTCTTTCGTAGCATCTCCACGCCAGAAAGCTCCTGCAATGCTCATCAGCTTGACGGCCTTGATGATGCCTGTGCTGACGATATGCGGACCTTTACAGAGGTCGGTGAAGTTGCCTTGAGTATAAGTGGTGATGCTTCCGTCCTCGAGGTCTTGGTCGATGTGCTCGCACTTGTAGGTCTGACCTGCAGCCTTGAACTGAGCCAAGCAATCGGCCTTACCAACTTCCTTGCGAACCACAGCCTCATCCTTACGGGCAAGCTCGAGCATCTTGTCCTCAATCTCCTTGAAGTCGCCTTCGCCAATCTGCTTGCCGTCGGGCAGAAGCACATCGTAGAAGAAGCCGTTCTCGATTGCGGGACCAAAGCCGAACTGAATGCCGGGATATAGTTCTTGGAGAGCCTCAGCAAGGAGGTGAGCACTCGTGTGCCAGAAAGCATGCTTGCCCTCTTCGTCCTCGAACTTATAGAGTTGGATGGTTGCATCCGTAGTGATGGGGCGATTGAGTTCTGTAGTCTCACCATTCACGCCACAAGCAACAACGTCTTGAGCCAAACGGGGTGAAATACTCTGCGCTATCTCGTAACCAGTAACGCCATTCTCATACTCGCGGACAGAGCCATCGGGGAAGGTTATCTTTACCATTTTCTGCAAAAATTATAACATTTTGGGCTGCAAAGGTACATAAAAAATCGCACACACGCGCCTAAAGCCACAAGTTTTTTTCACTTTAGGCTGAATTTTGTACAAAATATGGGTTATGAACAGGCTTATTCCTGCGAGTAATGTGTCTTGACGTATTCGTCCACCCATTGATAATAATCGCGCAAATTCTCGGAGGCGGACTTCTTTTTGCGCACTTTCTCCACAACTTTCACACCACGCAGAAGCACTTCTTCCTCGAGCTTTTCCACTCGTTGCAAAACACCTGTTCCACTTGCATTAACGAGTTTGGAGAGATCGATGTAACTGCGGGTATTTCCACGCTTTAGGGAGAACACTTTCTGTTTCTGTTCGATAGACTTCGTGCAAAGCCAGGATTTGCCTGTTTCGTCACGCTGAACAATCGAAGGCAACGATACTTCGGACTCAAGCATCAAAGGAATAGCCACAGATGCACACGGCCAACCAATGTTGGTCCAACTGATTGTGTGGCTTGCCTGCTCTTCCTTTGCAACGCCCTGCACCAACAAACACGAACTGGTAATATAGCGAGGAATGAAATCGATGAATGGAACTATTTGCACATCGTTCTCATCCGAAGGCAGATCGTCATAGAGGTTCTGTTTCGTCAGGCCATGAGTCAGGTAACGAGGCACATGAGTAAGGAGATACTGACATTCGATATGGCCCTCGCGATTGGCCTCTTCCATGAAGTCGCTAATCGCCATAAAACGCTCTACCCCACTATCTATGTCGCGACAACCCGTCAAGCCGTGATTTGTACGCACAAGGTAGCCATCGGGAGCCTGAACAGGGTCGTTAGCATCGAACTTCACAAAACTACTGTCGCCAGTCTCGTAGTAAGCACATCCGCCTTCGGCATCAAGAACGCCGAAGTTGGAGTTCAAATCTCTTGGCTTAGGCAGAGTGTCGAGCAGATGCTCAAAGTCGGCCAAAGTACGGCACACTTCCAAAGCACGACGCATCAATATGCCGTCATGATCCGTATCTTTTCCCTTGCATCCGTTAAGGTTATAAGCTGCAGTATTTATGATGGCAAAGCCCGCTTCGTTGTGTCCACCCCAAATCTCGACGGCTTTCTTATCCCAATATGCGGCAATACCCATGTATCGATAGAGTTCGCCTTGCATAACCACCACCACATTATTTTGCTCTCCCGTATCGCGATTCTTGAAAATCATCGGCCTACCATCTTTGGTAACTCTGCCGGAAACGATAAAGGAAGTACAAGCCGTGCTCGTCGAAGGCATTAATATTCCCGCAACAAGAAAGGCCTGCAACAGGATTTTGCCCCAAAATGTTTTCCGTAGCATCTTCTTCATAACCTTATTTCTTCGAGTACTTCTTGATGAGGTTGTAAGCGGTATAAAGTCCATATTCGCCAGCCTGAGAGAGGTCGCTCAAGCCTTGCTCCGTCTGTCCTCCAAGAATATAGGCAACGCCTCTTCCGTAGTAAGCACTCGGGAAATGAGAATCAAGTTCGAGAGCACGAGTGAAGGACTTTTGAGCGGCCATGTAATCGGCCAGTTGAACTTGCACACAACCGATATTGTAATGCAGGAAAGGTGCGTCAGGCATGAGGTCGGAAGCCTTGTAATAGTCCTGAACCACCATAAGATAACCGAGTCGGAGGTCGGAAGCGGAAGCCGTTGTCCTTGAAACTTCCAGCTGAGCGAAACGACATTGCGCTCTCAAAACTAAGGCCAAGGCATCTGCTCCATTCTCTTGAATCAAAGCATTCATGTCCGAAACCGCATTCTCAAAGTCGCGGATATGATAGTAGTCGAGAGCCCTTCGCATCAACAAATCGCGCTCGTTCGGCTTCTTGTCAAGTTGTTCGGAAAGTGCACTAATCGAAGTTTGATGAGCTTCCGTCTGCTTTTCAGTCATCGAAGCCTCATTGTCAGTCAGGAACAACTGTTTCGGAAGGACTTTTCGGTCGTTAAGTTTCTCTATCTCAGGACAATAAGCAATGTAAGTATTTGTCTCCGATTCGCGTTTGTAATAAGTGAGCGAATAGATGGGTTCAGGCTGCAGTTCCGTTTGACGGTTCTGAACCTTTCCGCGATACTCGCTTACATACTCGTTTTCCTCTTCGTGCGTATCCTCCTCAACCAGAGCCGCATAGTCCTCGATATTTCGTTCGCTCTTCTTTCGGGTTCGGACAGGATGCTTCTTTCCTGCCGCCGCATCCAATCGAGCTTGCAGGACTTTGAACTCGTCTCGCTCAGCACCATTTATGTCGCCAATCTTTCGCTTGATGGCTGCTCTTTGGCGATAGCCGTCCCAAAACTCGGGATAGTCCTTGATGACCGCACTTATGTCGCGAATTGCTCCGTTGTAATCGCCGATATTGTCGAGCAAAAGAGCACGATTGTAGAGGGCAATCGTATTGTCCGGCTCGAGGTTGAGCACGAAATTGAAGTCCTCGATTGCAAGGTTATCTTCACCAACTTGAGCACGAAGCAAGCCTCGATTGTAATGGGCAAGATAGTTGCGAGGCTCGAGGTCGAGACAAGCGTCGTAATCGGACATTGCCCCTCGCAGATTGTCCTGATTGTATCGAACCAAAGCCCGATTCACATAAAGCGCAGCCGTTTTAGGCAGTTGCAAAATAGCCTTGTCGAGCGAAACCTCTGCCTCCTTATATTCCTTTCGATTCGCCTGGAACATTGCCTTGAGACTCCAAGCTCGTCCGTCATAAGCATCAAGGTCGATAGCGCGATCCGTCCATTTCTCCGCTTGCAGAGTATCTGTCCGGAGTAGGGAAACCTGCGCTTTCATCGTATATTGCTCAGTCTCCTTCGGCCAATAACGAAGCATCATATCGAGCGAAGAATCTGCCCTCTCGTACTCCTTCAATTCTATCTGACAGAGGACGATATTGTGCCACGAACCATGATCCAAAGGATTGATGCCGATGGCCTTCTGATAGTCCTCCTCGGCAAGAGCATAACGGTTCTGATTGATGCGACAAAGTGCTCGAAGCACATAATGATTGAGGGCATAAGGATTGCGCTCTACCGCATTATTGCAATCGATTTCCGCTCCTTGATAATCCTCAAGATAATACTTCGCCAAAGCCCTGTAGAAGTAAGGTTCTCCCAACCAGGGCTTGACGTTGATGACCATATTAAAGCGCTGAATGGCAAGCACATAGTCCTCGTAGTACAATGCATTTCGTCCCATCAAAAGGACGCGATCCGTGTTAATCTGAGCCGAAAGCGACAGACAAGACAGGACAAAGAGAACTATGGAAATGCACTTTTTCAACGATTAACGTTTCACCTTCACTTTATAGTTGCAGGAAAAGTTGCCTTTTCTGATATCCTGAAGTTTGGATTTCGTGAGTTGACGACGAAGGCCTTGCAGATGATCTGTGAAGACTACTCCGTCGAGATGGTCGAACTCATGTTGCATCACTCGAGCCAAATATCCGGTCACCCACTCTTCATGCTCCTGGAATTGCTCGTCCTGATAGGAGACACGAATGCGAGTGGGACGCTTCACCTTCTCGTGAATGCCAGGCAGACTGAGGCAACCTTCCTCCATCGTGTCTGTCTCCGTTTCATCATACTCCTCGATATAAGGGTTGATGAAGGTCTTGATGTAGCCTTTGTACTCAGGAAGGTCGTCGCTGATAACATCCAGATTGATGACAACCAACCTGATGGGAAGCCCCACTTGAGGCGCTGCAAGACCGATGCCCTCGCTTCGTTCGAGGGTTTCATACATATCCTTGATGAGTTGCTCCAACTCGGGATAGTCCTTATCTATTTCCTCAGCCTCTTGCCTCAGGACGGGCTGACCGAATGTGTATATTGGTAGAATCATAGTTGTTTACGTTCCATCCATCCTTGAAGGATGATTGTGGCGCTCACCTCATCGACGAGTGCTTTGTTGCGACGGGCCATCTTCCCGATGCCGCTTTGCAGGATTGCCTGTTGAGCAAGGACGCTTGTATAGCGTTCGTCCCACATCTCGACGGGCACCTCGGGGAAAGTCTTTTGCAGTTGTTCCACAAAAGCCCTCACTCGGGGCAAGTTGTCGCTATCTCGCCCGTTAGTCTGCTTAGGCAGGCCTACCACGAAACGTTCCACTTGTTCCTTCGAGAGGTAATCCTTCAGGAAGTTCAGCAGTTTAGGAGTTTCAACGGTAGTAAGGCCTCCCGGAATAATCTGCAAAGGGTCCGTCACAGCCAAACCTGTACGACGGACCCCGTAATCTATTGCCAGAACTCTTCCCACATTATTATATATTAAGGGGACGGGCTCGGCTTTTTTACTTCTTATAGAGCAGCCAAGCGCCGGGATATTGTCCCTCGAGCTGGTCGCGCTTCTGAGCGGCTTCGGGCTTGGTATCGTAGCTGCAAGCAACTACACGATAGAAAGTCTGACCGTTCACCTGAGCCTGAGCAACGCAGCTGTTGTAGCCCTGACCTGCAAGTTTCTGCATGAGAGCAACACCATTGCTCTTGATGGTAACAGAAGCAACAACAACACCATACTGCTTCAGAGGACTGCCTTCAACGAAAGTAACGTTCTCGTTACGAACTGCTACATTGCTGTAATCAGCCACGGGAGTTGTGGTGACGGGAGTCACAGTCTGAGTAGTAACCTGCTGAACAGGAGTAGTAGTTACAGTCTGCTCAGTTTGCTGAGCTTTAGCCTTTTCGTAAGCTTTCTTGTAAGCACTTTCCTTGCTCTTGCAAGAGGACATCATGAACACAGCGCAAACAGCAGCGCATACATAAAGAATCTTTTTCATAAGTTGTTTTTATGGGTTTGGTTATTTTTTCGTTTATTTTTCCTTGCAAAAGTAGTGCTTTTTCCATTAAAATGCAACAAATCAGGCAGAAAAAGCCTTCTTTTCAACATTTTTTTGCATTTTTGTGTCGTTAGAAAGCCAAAAACCGCTATATTTGTGGGCGAAGAACATAAAAAGTCACACTTTTAGAGAAAGGAGAAAGCGATGAAAGCAATAGATTTTCTGGTAACCTTCATAGGCGGAGCAGTCGTAGGTGCTGCTTGTGGTTTGCTTTTTGCCCCTGAAAAGGGAAGCGACCTGCGTGAGAAAATTGCCGAAGCACTTCGCAAGCGTGGCATCAAGCTCAACCGTCAGGAAATGTCTGACCTCGTTGACGAGATAGCCGAAGAGCTGCAAGCTGCTAAGGAAGCAGAATAAGCAGATGAACTATTCTGAGAACATTCAATCGCTCTGGACGGAAGCAAAGAACTATCTGGAGCTGCAGAAAGAGTATCTGAAGTTGGACTCTGCGGAGAAGTTGAGCGTGCTCCTCTCTGCAGTAGCCACAACTGCCTTGTGCCTCATACTCGCCTTGGTAGCACTCATTTTCTTTGTGGTAGCCTTTGCATTCTGGTTGGCGAAACTGGTTGGCATAGCACAAAGCTTCTCCATTATGGGCGGAGTCTTGCTGCTCGTCATCATTCTCACCCTTTTGTTCCGCAAACGCTGGATTGTGCAACCCGTATCGCGTTTTGTGGCAAAGCTTTTTGTTCCTGAAGACGAAGAGGAGGACGAACTATGAGCAATATCGCAAACTCTCCCGACGTTCTCCTCGCAATACAGCAGAGGAAGCGCTCCATCAAGAAGAAGTTGCAGGCTTCTCGCACACAAATGACGGACAACGTGAGTTGCCTGACGGGAGGCTCTATCCCAAAGACGACCGACAGAGTGCAGAGAATCACCCGCCTTCTCGTCAACGGACTTGTTATCTACAGAGGATTCCGCCTCTGTTCGGGTGTCGTTTCAGGCATCCATTCCTTCTTTACCCCCAGCAAACGCCGCAGGTAAACCTTCTACCTTATTGTTATTTTGCAAGGAGCCGCAAAGCGATGGTCTTGGCGGAGGTAAAGCGTTTGTCTGTAAATGTCTTCGCTAGGTTTGAGTTTGCCTTTGAAGACTTTCTTTCCGCGAAGTTTTATGGTGACGGGCTTCTTCAAGTTCACAAGTTCCTCGCTCAAATACAACGTGAGTGAAGAGTAATCGCAACGCGTTATCTCGATGATGTTGCCCTTTACTTCTGCATCGACTCGCTTGCCTCGCTTCAGTTCATTCTGGGGAGCCGAAAGCCAATAGAAGTCGGGACGATAGACTGCTTCCTGTTGCCAGATGATGTGCTTGGGCCAAGCCTGTCGCCGATATTGCGCCATCCAAGGAAGAGCCGCCGCATCCTCTCGATCCATCCAATGCCCCTTGCCTTCCATGATATGCGTCTCATGAATGTAACCGTCAGGAGAGGTGCGTTGAAGGGAGTCCATCTGCACGCCCCGTTCGCGGTCGAGTTTGTTGCGATTGTAAGCCGCATCGAGGGCTCCACACCAAATCATGAAAGGCGTGTTCAGGAGGTTCTCCAGCCGAACATCTCCAGGATGTCCTGCCATCATGCTTGCCGCAGCCCAATGATCGGCCATTCGCGGAGCCATTCGCCACACCCCATCGCCGCCTGCGGAATAGCCCAAGATATAGACCTTATCGGGATTGACATCATAATGCGCAATCATAGTTCGGATGAGGACGCGATACATGCTGTCTATCGGTTGCTCGCACCACATATCCCAAGCCTCAAGGGGAGAGCGAGGAGCCACATATACGCCTTCCTGCGGACGATAGAGGCGCATCTGATTCCGCCATTGCTGGTCGTTCACCTCGGGCGTCGTCCCGCCTCCTCCATGCAGACTAATCCAAAGACTTCGCCCGTCAGCAGGCCTCTCGCCATAGACCGTCCACCAAAGCTTCATGCTGTCTCCGTCCTGACGAATGATGCTGTCGCGCAACACCTCAGCCGTCGCCATTCGCAAAGAATCGAGCCACGCCATGCGGATTGACTCAAAGTCCTTCCCGACAATCTTCCGTCTTTCGCCGAAACTGCCGACACAAACCAGCACAGCCAACAAAAGCAAAGCGAAGCGTCTCATAGCTCTAATCCCTAATCCCTAATCCAATTCATCCCATTCTCGAGGTCTTCTGCAGAGCGGCCTCGTTGAGAATCTTTATCTTGCGACCGTCCAGGGCAATGAGGCCTTCCTGAACAAAAGTGCTCAGCGTTCGAATGGCGTTGCTCGTCGTCATATTGCTCAGGTTCGCCATATCTTCGCGGCTGGGATGAACGCTCAGCGTCTTGCCGTCCTCCTCGGTGCCGTAGCTCTCCTTGAGGAACAGGATGCTCTCCGCCAGACGACCTCTGATGTGCTTCTGCGTGAGGTTGACCGTCCTCGCATCGCTCTTGCCGAGGGCACAAGCCAACCTCCTGACGAAGAACCAGGCCAGTTGAGCATTCCGCATGGTGAGCTGACGGACGAGGCCGATAGGAATGCTGGCGATGACGGAAGTCTCGAAAGCCGCAGCCGCCGTCACATAGTTCTCATCGGCAAAGGCCGCACGATAGCCGAAGTACTCCACCGCATCGGCCACCCTGACAATCTGCGCTCTGCCGCCCACGCCGTCCTTGTAGATTTTCACCTTGCCCGAAATCAGGCAGAGCAGATGCGAAGGAATATCGCCCTCCTGATAGATCGTTTCATTCTTGCGATAAGTTCGAACCTGCATTTTACTGAGGATTAGTTCGCGTTCCTCCGGCGAGAGCGCCCCGTCCAAATCGGGCAACTTCCCAAGCACTTCTTCCTTCTTAATCATCATTTTAAGTTTGTTTGCTTTGCAAATTTACGAATTATTTTCCAAACCACAAAAAAGAAAGCCCCGAAAGTGTTCGAGGCTCCCTAGGTTTATAGGAAAGTTTACTTCACCAGAACTTTTCGTCCGTCTCTGATGTAGATACCGGGTTGCGTTATCTTATCAAGTTTTCGGCCTTGGAGGTCGAAGATGATGCCTTGGTTTGCAGATTGGACGTCCTTAATGGTTATGCCTGATGGGATTTCCTTTTTAGGCCAGACATCGTAAAGCACTTCGTTGTTCCGCTCGAAATGAACTAGCATAGAACGGTAGTGGCGTGATTCCTCATGAGGCGTGGGTAAAGCTTTATAAGGGTC
>JAFYNL010000040.1 GCA_017548075.1 Bacteroidaceae bacterium
GAGAGCGGAAGACGGGGCTCAAACCCGCGACCCCCAGCTTGGAAGGCTAGTGCTCTATCGACTGAGCTACTTCCGCATTCTCTTCGAGAATCCGGTTCCTTCGGCTACGTCTCAGCATAATCAAG
This sequence comes from Bacteroidaceae bacterium, assembly GCA_017548075.1. GTDB lineage: Bacteria > Bacteroidota > Bacteroidia > Bacteroidales > Bacteroidaceae > Physcousia. The sequence continues at coordinate 126 of JAFYNL010000040.1, forward strand.
CAAGCTTGTTTCTGCGTTCGACTTGCACGAATGTTCCGCAATTCCTTTTTTTCAGTAAGATGTGGGTGGTGATGGATTCGAACCACCGAAGGCGAAAGCCAGCAGATTTACAGTCTGCCCCATTTGGCCACTCTGGTAACCACCCTTTCGTGCTTCAAATCAGCTACCACTCTTGGTTTGCTGAGCCTCTTGTCGGATTCGAACCAACGACCCCGAGATTACAAATCACGTGCTCTGGCCAACTGAGCTAAAGAGGCAATTTACAGCCAATTCGGCGTAAAAAGCGCCTAATCGGCTGCAAAATTACACATATTTTTCGAACCAGCAAAAAGTTTCGTCGATTTTTTAACGATTTTTTTGCTTTTCCTTATATTTGGAAGCTTGCCGCAGCAAGGATTCCACTGTTTGATCGATTGCTTCTTCGAATGTGTTGCAAGTTTCCTGAGCGAACAATTCTGTGCCTGGCATGATTGCTCTTAAGGCGGCTTCCTTGTTCATTGCGGTCTCAGGTTTTACAACCTTAAGTGACACCTCTATCCTTCCTATTTCGTCGTTGAACTTTGCGAGTTTGGAGAGTTTCTTTTCGATGAATTTCTCCAGTTTCTCTGTTGCCTCAAAGTGGATTGCCTGAATTTTAATTTCCATAGTTACCTCCTTTTGTTTTAGCCCGAGGATGGGCTTGGTTATACATTTCTTTCAATTGCTCGAAAGTGGTGTGCGTGTAGATTTCGGTTGTTGACAAGCTTTCATGCCCGAGCAGTTCTTTGACGGACTGGAGGTCGGCCTTGTGGTTGAGCATCGCTGTTGCGAACGTGTGCCTGAGCACATGCGGGCTGTTGCGTTGCTGAGTTGTGACCATCGACAGATACTTTTTGACGATGCCTCGCACTTTTGCTGGCGTCATTCTCTGCCCTCTCTGCTCATCCAGAAAGAGGCTTGTGTCTTCGGAGCCCTTCTGTTGGGCGAAGGTTTCTCGCTCTTCCAGATATTGCCGCAGGCTGTCGCCAAACTCATCGCCGTAGGGGATGATGCGTTGTTTGTTGCGTTTGCCTGTGACTTTCAGTTGCATCTGATCCAGATCGACATCCTTGTCGTTCAGACCTACGAGTTCGGAGAGTCGTATGCCTGTAGAGTAGAATGTGAGGAGAATCATGCGGTCGCGGAACCCTTGATAGTCGTCGCTGAAGAAGTCTCCGTCGAAGAGGCGGTCCATCTCTGTCTCGCGGACAAAGGCTGGCAGTTTCTTCTCCACCTTCGGACCTGGCATGTTGTGCACGGGGTCTTTGCTGACGAGACCGCGACGCAAGAGGAACTTGTAGAAGGAGCGGAGCGAGCTGAGACGTCGGCGAACGCTTGTGGCGGCATTGCCTTTGTCCATCATCTCCACAACCCACTGCCGAACGATGTCGGCCGGCATTTCTGCCCAGTTGAGGTCGCTGTCAATCGCTTCATAGAACCGCTCGAACGCTTCCAAGTCGGCTTTGTATTCTTCAGTTGTCTTGCGGGAATAATTCCGCTCATACTGGAGATAATCTATGAAGTCTTCAATCCAATTCACGCACTTCGCATACTATTTCTTCTGCGAAGGTAACGTTTTTTTTTGACAATCCAAAGAGAAGCGTCAAAAAAATAAGGAATTTTAATCTTCTACGCGATGGAGCTTCTGCACATAGATGGCGCGTTCCATTGCGAGGCGCTTCAGAACAGAGGGCTTGTCGAACTGCTGACGAGCGCGGAGTTCCTTTACAACACCGGTCTTCTCGTACTTACGCTTGAACTTCTTGAGAGCCTTCTCGATGTTCTCACCTTCTTTTACGGATACTACAATCATTGTTTCTTTTTTTGTTGTTTTTAATTAAATAATTGGTTTATAGAGTCAAAATGCGGCGCAAAATTACACATACTTTTTGAATTGGCAAAGATTTTTAGGAAAAAATTACACTTACTGTCTGCTTACCGAGTCTACCGCATCGAAACTGAGGCGTGTTGTGATGGCAAACGTAACGTGTTAAGATGACAAACACAGCACGCTGCGTTTGCATTTACAGCGTGCCGTGTCTGGAATTGCGCCTGGAGAGTTCTCGCCTCTCCCTATATATTATATATAATGTACGCGCGAGAGGTTAGAGGTTGGCGTTGTCGTCCTTCCAGTTTGCAACGGGAGGAATGATGCCGAGGTCGATGATTTCGTCGCGCATCTTCTGCAGGTGCTCGTATGAAGCCTGGAGCGAAGCCATTTCCTCTGGAGTACCTTCAGGCATAGTGAAGTGCACGCCGTCCTTGTCGATAACGGTTGGCATGGCCATCATCACATTCTTGAAGCCGCACTTGTCGCAGTTCACATAGCAACCTGCAGGCCACTTGAAGGGTTCGCCGCCCATGGCACCTTCAATCATCTTAACTGCCTGATATGCGGGACTTTGGAATGAAGAACGGCCACGCAACTTGATGATGTTGCTACCGCCCTGAGTGGTCATGTGTTTGATTTCGGCCCAACGTTCGGGAGTGAGAGGAAGTTCTGCGAGAGGCTTGCCGTCGATCTTTGCCTTCGAAGCGAAGACTGCCATCTGTTCGCCGTGGCCGCCATAAGTGTAAGCATCGGTCACCTTGTCCTGCTGAACGCCGAACTCCTGAGCAAGCTGCTGCTGGAGGCGGGTTGAGTCGAGAGCTGCGAGAGAGGTGAGTTGGTTGGGCTTCAAGCCTGAATGGATGAGGGCTGTGAGAGCGGTCACATCTGCGGGATTGAAGATAACGACAACGTGCTTCACATCGGGGCAGTACTTCTTGATGTTCTCGCCGAACTCAGCTGCAATCTGGCAGTTGCCCTTCAGCAAGTCTTCGCGAGTCATACCCTCTTTGCGAGGAGCACCGCCGCTGGAAATGATGTACTTGGCACCCGTGAAGGCCTCGGCCGGATCGACGGTATAGGAGATGTTTGCGCCTGGGAATGCACAATGGCACATCTCGTCGTAAACGCCGTGAACGCCGGGTTCGTAGATGTCGTAGAGACTAATGTTTGGGGTGAGGCCGAGCATCAGAACGCTCTGCACCATGTTGGAGCCGATCATACCGCCGGCGCCAACGATAACGAGTTTCTCGTCAGTCAGGAATTTCATGATTTCTTGTTATTTTAGTTGTTATACTTTGTTTCAGACCACAAAGTTACAGTTATTTTCCTTATCCGCCAAACAATCTCAGACATTTTTTATTATAAAATATGGGGCATTCCATAAAGTTTTTGCCCTCTTTTTACGATTAAACCGCAAAAAAGATGTATCTTTGTGGTCGGATAACAAGCAAGATTTAAATTTAAAACAAATTCAAAACGCAAATAAACTATGAGAGTCATCATTGAACCTGACTATGAGAACCTGAGCCGTTGGGCTGCCGACTATGTTGCCGCTAAGATCAACGCCGCAAATCCTACTCCCGAAAAGCCTTTCAAACTGGGCTGCCCTACCGGTTCCTCACCGCTTGGCCTCTACAAACGCCTTATCGAACTGAACAAGGCCGGCAAAGTGTCTTTCCAGAACGTCATTACCTTCAATATGGATGAATACGTGGGACTTCCCGAGGAACATCCCGAGAGCTACCACAGCTTCATGTGGAACAACTTCTTCTCGCACATCGACATCAAGAAGGAGAACGTTCACATCCTCAACGGCAACGCCAAAGACCTGGAGGCAGAATGCGCTCAATACGAGGCTGCCATCAAGGCTGCAGGCGGCATCGACCTCTTCATGGGCGGCATCGGACCCGACGGACACATCGCTTTCAACGAACCCTTCAGCTCGCTCCAGAGCCGTACCCGAGTGAAGAGCCTCACCACGGACACCATCATCGCCAACAGCCGTTTCTTCGAGGGCGACGTCAACAAAGTGCCCAAGACGGCGCTGACGGTTGGCGTAGGTACGGTGATGGACGCAAAGGAAGTGCTCATCGTTGCTAACGGCCACAACAAGGCTCGCGCCCTGCAGCATGCCATCGAGTGCGGCGTCAGTCAGGAATGGACCATCAGCGCTCTGCAGATGCATCCGCACGCCATCATCGTATGCGACGAAGCGGCTACCGACGAGCTGAAGCACGGCACCTACAAGTACTTCAAGGACATCGAAAAAAATAACCTGTAAACAGTCTACCCCAAACCCCTCCCTAAAAGGAGGGGCCATATTAATAACCTAAATCCTTTAAACAATGGAAACACTTCTTATTGGTATCATTACCGGTATTTTGGCCGGTTTCATCGCAAGTAAGCTTCAGAGCGGCACAGGCAAGGGATTGCTTCTCGACCTCTTCCTGGGTGTTGTCGGCGGTCTGTTCGGCAGCTGGCTGTTCGGTCTTCTCGGCATCAACATTGCCGGCTGGCTCGGCTCGCTCATCTGCGCAGTAGTCGGTGCAGTCATCATCCTCTGGATTGTTTCGAAGCTGAAATAAGAGCCCATCACCCCAGTCTCCTCCACAGGAGGCTGGGTTTCTTTTTGGCGATGAAAGTGTCTCCTCTCTTCCACGGAAGAGCAGGAATAAAGGTTATGTCTGCGATTCTGAGAGGCCCCCACTCTGTAAACAAATGTTAAATTGCAAGCCTTGCAATAAAATAATCCCTATTCTCTAATCTCTAATCCAAAAATTCTTTTTACCTTTGCACCGCATTTGAGGCAAGCGCCTCCTTTGCACACCTTACATGGTGCCTATAGTTCAGTTGGTTAGAGCGTCAGATTGTGGTTCTGAATGTCGTCGGTTCGAGTCCGACTAGGCACCCTGAAACAAAGCTTCCCAAGCAAATTTGCTCGGGAAGTTTTTTTGTTTAGAAGGGTTTCATTGAATCGTCAGCAAACATCCCTAGTATTGTTAGCAAACTTCACGTGGATAAATTGTAAACTTCACACGTGATCTTTGCAAACTTCACGTGCGTCGTTGGCAAATTACCTTAAGGTCTTTTGCGATTTACCTTAAGGTCTCAGCCTGGATACCTTAAGACTGTTTGTAATGTAGGTTATATGTAGGCTTTGTGTAGGCTCTAATTTTTCGCAAAGCTCTATCATAAAAGACTTTCAGGAGATTTTATGAAGGCATGTAGGCTGTTAGGGAAATTTCTCACAGAAATTATATATTCCTGTTCCTTCGTTCCTCCTCAAGATATAAGGGAGGAAGAACAAACGAACAGGAACAAGTTATAGAGCCCCGTCAAGAGTGGGGACTCCAATTTGCAGATGCGCAAGGTTAGACAAGGCTACCAAATGTCTTCAGGCTTTTCCGGATTGTCGTAGACTTCCTTGGGACAGAGTTCGATGTAGTCCATATAGAATTCCTTGGCATCGGAGTCGATAACGGATTTCATGCGTATGTAATAGGTCTTTTCCGGACTCATGTACTGGCGAAGGAGGATGCGGCGCATGGCTCCGGCGTATTCGCGTAGGGAATTGCTGGGATCGCCTGATACGCAATTGCTCTTGTCGCCATTCATATATCCGTTGTTGCGCATTCGCTTGTCTATCTCGGCGTTGTAGTCGTCGTCGTTAGTATCGCTTTCCCAAGCTGTAATGGGGTTTGAGGGCGGAATAGTCCAGTCCATGGGAATGCCGGCTACAGGCAACTTGTCGAAATCGGAGCCGAAATAGACTTGAGCTACGCCTCGCCTATCGGTGGCAATAATGGCATAGCGCAGTTCGTAAACACCGGAACGCGGCACGGGCGGCAAGCGGTAGGTTACCTCGTATCGGCCAACGGCCTTCATCTCGTCTCCGTTCTTGCCGGGCCACCAATAGCGGTAGGCGTTGAAATAGACCATGTTGCAGTCGTTGTTCATCCACATGTCGTTGAAGTACTTGTAGATGTTTTGCTTGGGGATATAGACTTGCTGGTCGCGTTCGCTTGTCGAGGCTTTCTTTCGGATGTCGTTTGTCAGAGCTTCCGGCAGCAGTCCCATGGCGTCGATGCGCAGGCGTTGCTTGTGGAGGTTGTCTCGCACCTGGTCGCTATACCCCAAAGGCTTGTCTATAGGATAGATGCAACAATTGATGATGTCGCTAAGTATCGCGTCTTCAGCATCGCGCCCCACGAAGCAGCCTACTTTGTCTGCATCGCATCGGACTTCGGCTCCATTTCCTCGCCGCTCGCAGTCGAGCACGGGAAAACGATTCAGGAAGACGCCTCCACTCTCCTTGCTCTCGTATATCTTGAGCAGTCGGCGGCGCCCCATAGACGTATAGAATTCCTCGCATGCCATTCCCAGGACCGTAGGTTTGCTTAAGGAATAGCGGCTTTCGTTGTGGTGGATGACCAGCTTGTCCGAAGGAATGCGCATGGGCAGTATGTGATAGGTAACCCAAAGGTTGAGCAGGTTGTCCTCGTCGCAGTAGTTGTCATCCACAGTATATCCTTCGTCTGCAGAAACGAGGTGCTGTTCCTGTATCCACTTCTGTAGCTTTGGCAGGAGGTTGGCGTCCGTCGGATCGAAGCCTTGAGTGCGCCAGAATCTGTCCGGCTCGGCAAAAATGGTAAAGCCGATGAGTCTGTGCGGAGGCGCGTATGCACTACCGCCATCGGCAAACCCCAGTCCGTTTATATTCTCCAAATCGGTTATTACCCCCTTCTGATAAAGCGTTTCGTACGTTTCGTCGCGCCATACGCGAAGCGTGTCCATCAGCCCGCATGCTTCTATGGCACGAGCCATGACAAGGTAGCCTTCGCGCTTCTTCTCCATAATTTCCCAAAGATAGTCGGCAGCCGTAATCGTATGCGGAGCCACGACCTTTTCCATCCGGTGGACGACGCCATTCAGCAGTTGGATATCCCTGTTTGCATGATTGACGGGGTAGATTCCGTTGATAAGGATGTCGTCGGGATTATTGGTATAATAGACCGTCAACTTGCGATTGTTCATGTTGGTCCTGACTATTTCCCTTCCGGAGAGAGTTGGGAAATCCCAAGTCGGATAGGCTTCACCATCGTCGCCACTGTCAATAATGCTGTTCAGCACAATCACTCGTCGGATGGAGTCCAACTTAAAACTGTCTGTAAATGCCTCCCACGACGGGTAATCTATCACACTATCTACAACCAGCGTATCCAGGTATTCCTGAATGGCTTGGTTGGTTGGCGCAAAGACAGTATAATGCCCGCGTGCAGACAACAATTGTTGCAGGCTGGTTTGGGTGAAACCACTTACAGGAACTTTTGACAGCAGACTGGCATATTCACTATAGTTTTCATGACTCGACAAATAGCTGGCAATCGTCATCTCGGTGAAAACATAACGGGCAGAGACATCCAGATGCTCAGAACATGAGAAAATCAAGGGGGATACGACCAAAAGGGATGTAATAAACTTTTGGAACCTGTGTTTCATGGTCATCTTTTGTTGAATCCGAGTGCAAATTTACGAAAAAGCGAGCAAAAAGCCAAATTATTTGGACTTTATCGAACGGGAATACCTTTTGAGGCTACCCTCTAAAAACAAAGCGGCGAGCCTGGAACAGAACCCAAGCCCGCTGCTTTTTCTATAAACTCAAAAAACTTATTGTATACCAAATCTATAGATTGTTGTGGTCTTGTACTCTTCGCCCGGACGGAGCACGGTGCTGGGCCATTCAGGATGGTTGGGGCTGTCGGGATAGTGCTGAGTCTCGAAGCAGAATGCGCTGCGACGAGGATACTTCACGCCCTTCTTGCCTACGAAGCTGCCGTCGAGGAAGTTGCCTGCATAGAACTGAACGCCGGGCTGATCGGTGTACATATTCATCAGGATGCCTGTGTTGGGGTCGTAGAGGTATGCAAAAGACTTGCTGAGGTCGCCCTTGTTGTTGAGAATCCAGTTGTGGTCGTAGCCGTGGCCGTTCTTGATCTGCTGGTTGCTCTCGTCGTCGATGCGGTCGCCAATAGCGGTGGGGTTGCGGAAGTCGAAGGGAGTGCCTTCTACGTCGAGCACTTCGCCTGTAACGGCAACGTCGGCATCAACTGCGGTGAACTTGTCGGCATCGAGCCAGAGCACTTCGTCGAGGCAATCCTTCGAGGGGTCGCCGCTGAGGTTGAAGTAGCAATGGTTGGTGAGGTTCAGGACGGTAGCCTTGTCGGTAGTTGCCTGATAAGTGATTTGCAGGCAGTATTCTTTGAGGAGAGTATAGGTCACCTTCACCTCGATGTTGCCGGGATAGCCGTCTTCGCCATCAGCGCTGGTGGTGGTGAACTCTATGTTCTGATCGTCAATCTGGTTGGCTTCCCAAATGCGGTTGTGGAAAGCAATGGGGCCACCTCCGTGCAGGCTGTTGGGGCCGTTGTTGATGGGCAGCTGATAGCTCTCGCCGTCGAGGGTGAACTGACCTTTCGCGATGCGGTTGCCGTAACGACCGATGAGGGCTCCGAAGTTGCAACCCTCGGCTCCGTACTTCTCGTAGTCGGCAATGTTGTCGTGGCCGAGGCAGACGTCCGTCATATTGCCGTCCTTATCGGGAACCATGATGCTGACGATACGGCCTCCGAAGTTGGTGAAGCACACCTCCATGCCTTCCTCGTTGGAAAGGACATAGAGAGCGGTTGAGTCGCTCTGGAAGTCGGCAGGATTGAGGCCTGAAAGGGTGAGACCTTCTTCAGAAGTTGCGTCTGTCTTGCTATTGCAAGAAGTCATGCAAAGTCCAACTGCAATTGCAGCAAGACCGAGGAAAAGATTTTTCTTCATACTTTTTGATAAATTAGTATACTTAATTCGACATATTTTGCAGCAAAGTTACAATTATGCGGGTAAAAAGCAAAAGAAAAAGGACAAAATTGTTGCTTTGTATCGTATTTTCTGTTATCTTTGTGCAGAAATATAACCATAATCTAACATGAGAAGACTCTCAAACATATTCAAATTGTGCTTTCTGATTGCGTGTCTCTGGGGTTGCAAGGAAACTGTCGATACTTCGGCCCGATACGTCTTCAGGGATGACACCATCCTGAGTTATCTGGAGAAGCACGATGTCTATAGCAGTTATGTAGATGTCCTGCGCCAGGTGAACATCAGCAAACTTAGCGATTCGAAGGTAAGCCAGCTCTTGAGCGCTCGAGGCGTTTACACCGTCTTTGCTCCAACCAACGACGCGATACAGAAGTATCTGGAGTATCTTGTTGAGGACGGACTCATAAGCGAGCCATCGTGGGACGCTTTCCCAAGCGAACACAAGGCCGACTCCATCCGAAAAGTCATCGTCTACAACAGTATCATCGACGGCGGAGACGAGGCAGATGCCTTCTTCTACACCACACAATTCCCGCAAGACAAGGACGAGTTTATCCTCGGATGCCTCAACGACAAGAAGCTTACCGTAAGGAAACCCGCCAACAAACCCGACAGCATCTACATCAACGAGGATTGTCCCGTCAGTGTAAAGGAACGCGACATCCTTACCATCAACGGCATCATCCATCAGATTGAAAAAGTCATCGCTCCAAAAGACATATCGGCAGCCAGCTACATCCAGCAAGCCCTCGACGAAAAGAGGGACGGCTTCCTCGCTTGCTTCCGCGTCATTCAGGCTTGCGGATTGCTCGACACGCTGAGAGCGATACGCGACGAAAAATACGAGGAACTCTACCAGACAGGACAGATTCCCGACTTGGTAGGCATGGCAAGCAGCTACGGCTTTGCGGAAGGCGAGATAGGTTATGCTCCCAAGCATCGTCTGTATGGCTTCACCATCTTTGCCGAACCCGATGACTTCTGGCGCGAGCAAGGCATAGATCCTGCCGGTCCCGACCTGCTCAAGGAACTCACGCAATGGATTCTCGACAACCATCAGTATAGCGACGACGACCACTTTACAACCGACGAGAACTACGAAAGCGAGGATAACCTGCTCTATCAATGGATTACCTATCACATCCTCCCCATGAAGATTCCCAAGGGTAAGCTCGTGTTCCATGTCAACGAATACGGATACAACCTGAGCAGGCCCGACGTCTATGCCATCCCCGTCTATGAATACTATGTGACTATGGGTAAGCGCCGCCTCTTCAAACTCATCGAGAGCAGAACCAGCAACGGCGTCCACATCAACCGCTTCCCCATCACCGACAACGGACGACAAGGTACAGGCGAAGAGATAGGGTGCGACCCCAAGAAGGTTGGCAGCCTTGTCGACACAGAATCGCCTTTAGCAGTTCTCAGCGACATAGCAAACTGCAACATCTATCCCATCAGCGCTCCCATCTCCTACAACGACGAAACGCGCAACAACCTTCAGCGCGAACGCATACGTTTCGACGGCATGAGCCTCTTCCCCGAAGCCATGAACAATGACTTCCGACTCAAGAAGGCTTCCGAAGAACGCTACAAACACGTCTTCATCCCCAACACCGTCCGTCACTACAACTACCTCGAAAACATGCAGCAGAATTCCGAAATGAACTTCGTCTACTACAATGCATGGAACGACGACTGGTGCAACCTCCATCGCGACGAGATGAAGGCGGTAGGACGTTTCGAGGTTATGTTCAAGCTTCCTCCCGTTCCACGCAGAGGAACTTACGAAGTCCGTTACAAGGTGCTTGCTAACTCCAAGCGAGGCGTGGCACAGATTTACTTCGGAACCGACCCCGAAAAGTTGCCCGTGGCAGGCATTCCGCTTGACCTGACGATGGACTGCAGAAACGATGTCACCGCAAAACTGGTTGGATGGGAGAAAGATACAGGCGACGACGACTACGATGCCGAGGTGGATAAGAAGATGCGTAACAACGGCTACATGAAAGGGCCGAAGTCCATCAACTCCAACGACGGAACAGAGCGCGACTATAACGACCGCGAGAACATCCGCCACATCTTCGTCCGTCAAACTCTCGACCCCAACGAAACCTACTACATCAAACTCAAATCCGTGCTCGAAGAAGAACGTAAAGAATTCTACATGGACTTCATAGAGTACTGCTCGAAGGATATCTACGACAACCCTGAAAAACCCGAAGATATCTGGTAAAGCACAGTTAAAAAACAAACAACCCCTGTTAAATTGGCAAACTTAACAGGGGTTGTTTCGTATCGTAACTGCCTTTGCGGAAATCAACGGCTCGCCTCTATACTCCTACAATCCATTTGCTTCCGGGCAACAGGGAAATAATCTTCGTTGTGACAGCACAGCAAATGTAGCTCAGCACCGCAATTGCAGGAATCGCTGCCCAAACCGGAATTAGCGGCTCGGCCTGATTGCCATTAACGAAATAAACGGCGATGGGAGCGAGGAAGAACATGTGCATCAGGTACATTCCGAAGCTCATCTTTGAAATAGACGTGATGAGTCGAGGTGCAGGCTTCTGAATCGTCGAGAAGAGAAGGAAAAGTCCGAAGGTGGCAAGCAGCACATTAAAGGTGCAGAACTCCCAACTCCACTCCAACATCGGTGTCTCTATCGCAACTCCAGGCACTCCTTTTAGCCAGAAACTCCATGCCGTAAAGGCCGCTCCAACAAGGAAGCAAAGAATTCCGATGCTTATTCTGCGCTCTTTACTCCACTCGAGATGGTAGCGGATATAGTGTGCCAACACCAAATATCCAAGATAACCTGAGCAATACCAAAGCATGTGGAAGCCGTTCCAGAAGCACTCTCCCCACAACTCTTCGCTGACAAAACGATGCAGCCAAGGCATCGTCGTCGAGAAAGCAAAGATGTAGAGGAACAGGCGCTCGTCCTTTGCAGAAGCCTTTTCGAGCCAAGGAGAAACGACTGGCATGATGAGATAGAGGCTAATCAAAGGATACATAAACCAAAGATGTCCGGCCATCGATGGGAAGTTCCAAGGCAGGCGGCAGAAGTCGGTCCACGATGTCTCCAAAGTCATTCCACCCCAAACCAAGGGTAGGAAGCAGTAGAGCAGCATGAAAATAATCATCGGAGGAAGGATTCTCAAAGCACGCTTGCGATAGAATTCCGTCATGCTCATGCCCGGCTTCAGGGGAATAAGCAGGAAAGCACTTATAGTCATGAAGAGGGGAACTGCAGTACGGCCAATCCCTCCATCATAGAAAGCCACCCAGAAACGGTTGGCTTCGTTGGCAAGTTTCGAGACATTTCCGGCTAAGCCGCTATCATCGGCACCATAGAAGTTCTCGCTGGCATGAACCAGCATCACCATAAAGCAAGCAATAACGCGTATCCAATCTACAAAGGCAACGCGCTCTTCAACTTTCGCTTCCATTTTCTTCTGTATTATTCGGAGTAATCGGAGTATTCTGAACACTCGGTGTTTGATTATCCTCCGCTTTCTTCTTGATGGAAGCACAAATGATATTCCGCACCTTCATTGGTTGTTCTATGCAATGAACTATATGCGAAGTGCCGCCACTACCAACCATCTCAACACAGCCAGTACCGAGGAAACGCTGCCACAAAGACTGATAGAAGTTCACAGTCTCTATCTTAGAGAAAGGAATCTCTGTCATCTTGATGTTGAAGATGCCGTCCTTCTGCACAAAGCGTGTATTTGTAATAGAAAACTCAGTACGAGTGCGAATGATTCGGCCGATTATCCAGATGAAGAAAGCAAGCACGAGCAATGCTATGCCTGTATAGAAGAGAGCATCCTTATGTTCAGGGAACTTGTAGTAAGCCAAAGCGATGGCAACGATGCCGCCAATCGTAAAGAACAACGAATAGAAAAGATACCTGAAGATGTACGACCAATGCAGTCGTCCCTTGAAGATGATTTGCTCGCCTTCCTCGAGGCTTTGTTTGATGTAATTTGCCATATTTTGTTCGGTTTTTCTTGCAAAGATAAGAGGTTTTTGCTTACGAAACAAGAAACGCAGCAGAAAGTTTTGCTCTAACGACTCCTACTTATCTTAAAAAAGACTATCTTTGCAGTAGATATACATTATATAATATAATAACGCATGAAGCGACTGCCCTATACCTTTCTTGTCTTGTTGTTGGTGATGCCGGCAAAAGTTACGAGCCAATCCGAAACACGCGCCTATCCCTCCTGTCTCTATCCTGTTGGGACGGCTGTAGGCACAACCTTCAACGACAAGAACGACTACGCCCTCCACGAGGATACGCCCGATGCAGGCACTTATAGCGGTCTGCTCACGCTCGGAACAGGCACGATGGCTCTCCACAGCAAACCTTACAAGAAGACAACCGACGTTCATACCATCGCTCCAGTCTTAGCTACAGGAGCGACAGTCAAGCTTCCGAAACTGCGTTACAGCATTGAAACTGACAAATGCAGCTATCTGCCGAACGATACCATTAAATTCACTCTCTCCTCCACACCGCCTTCCGGCACTCGCATTCGCTACCGTTATATGGGCGACATCATTGCTGACACTCTCCTTACCACTCGCATTTGGACTTGGGTAGCGCCGCCAGAAGACTTCAGAGGCTATATGTTGGAGGTGTATCGACCAAGCGAAGATACCGACAACATCCTTGCTACCATCGGCATCGACGTCAGTTCCGATTGGACTCGATTCCCGCGATATGGATTTGTGGCGACTTTCGGAAGCGACAAATCGCTTACCAAAACAAGGACTGAGATGAAGTGGCTCAACCGCTGCCACATCAATGGTGTGCAGTTTCAGGACTGGCATTATTGCCACGATTGGCCGTTAGGAGGCACTCGAGAAGGCGGGCTTTGGAGTTCTTACAAAGACATCGCGAACCGAACCATCTATACTTCTGCCGTCAAGAACTACATCAAAACTCAACACGACCGAGGCATGAAGAGTATCTTCTACAACCTTTGCTATGGTGTGCTCGACGGTTGGGAAGGACGAGGCGTTAAGCCTGAATGGTTCATCTTCAAGGATAGAAACCACACGACAAAAGACAAACACGACCTTCCTGACTCTTGGAAAAGCGATATTTACTTGGTGAATCCCGGCAATGAAGAATGGCTTGCCTACCTTGCAGAACGCAACGATGAGGTTTATTCCTTCCTTGATTTCGACGGTTATCAGATTGACCAACTTGGTGGACGCGGTTCTGTCTACGACTACGACGGCAATAGCCTCAACCTTCGCGACGGCTTTGCGGCATTCATCAACTACATGAAGAACCGACATCCCGAGAAGCGACTCATCATGAATGCTGTCGGGCAATGGGGAGTCTCGCAGATTGCAGGAACGGGAAAGGTGGATTTCCTGTACTCCGAGGTGTGGGGGAATCAGGAAGGCAACAGCCTGACAAGCGGCAAAGGGCGTTTCTCGAACATCAAGGATGTTATCGACGAGAACCTCAGCAAAGGCCCGAATCTTCGCTCCGTCCTTGCCGCATACATGAACTACCTTACCGACAACAAGGACTTCAACACGCCTGGAGTGGTGATGGCCGATGCCGTGATATTCGCTCTCGGCGGTTCGCATCTCGAACTTGGCGGCGACCACATGCTCTGCAGCGAGTACTTCCCCAGCAACGATATGAGGTGGCACAGCCAAATAGAGGATTGGATGACGCGATACTACGACTTCCTGACCGCTTATGAGAACCTGCTTCGCGACAATTGGACGGAGAAGACGAGTGTCAAAGCAACTTGCTCCACGATTACTATCAACACTTGGGAACCGCAAGCCAATCGCGTGACGATGCTCGCTCGAGAAGTAAACGGCAGGCAAGTCATCCATTTGCTCAACTTCACACACGAAGAGTCGGCAACCAACGTCGATGACGACTATATGCTTTGCTGGCACGATAACATGGCGACACGACCTTGGCCCAAGCGCTTCGAGAACCTTTCCATCCGTTTGACAGGAATGACAGGAATGGGAAAAGTGCGTCGAATCTGGGTTGCTTCGCCTGACTATTGTGGAGGGGCCATGCAGGAACTGACGGACTACAGATACACCTCTGCTACTGGGATCATTTCCCTGACAGTACCTTCTCTGCAGTTCTGGACGATGATTGTGGTAGAGCCGGAAAATGCAACAACAAGCGACAACACTTACTACGCTCCATCCATCGACGGAGAATCGCTCGAGCCAGGCATTACCTCCTCACTCGTAATGACTTCCAACAGCACAAAATCATGGAATCTGCAACTTGATGGGAGTGCTTTCGAGGCTCATGCCGATATTCCTGCCGGCACACTTATCTTGAGGAGAGAAAACGAAGATGCCATCGTCCTGCCTCTAGGCAAAGATGATGACACCCTATTTACTCCAGCAGGATTGCCTGCCACAAATCACTCTCGAGGATTGCTCGTCGGCAAAGATAAAAAGGTCCTCAAATAAAGTCTCCCAGTTACGTTTGCAAACTTAACGTGGGTTAATCGAAAACTTAACGTGTTACGATTGCAAACTTAACACGTTATGATGACAAACGTAACGTGCCGTGTTTTTATGCACGGCACGCTTTGTTTTCTGATGACTTAGTCTTTCCAATAAATATCGGTGAACTCTCTCTTGATATTCACCTCTTCGAGTTTGAAGTATTTACGGAAGAGACTCCAAGTTACATCGAGCATTTCCTCGGTATTGAGGTTGACGTCGATGGCAAGCAACTTGCTCGAATAGTCCTTCGCAAAGTCGAGACAACGGTTGTCGTAATCAGTCAGGTCGAAGCCGTTCTCCAACTTGGTCTTGGCATTAGCCGCGTCGGCATAGAGTCGGATGGCAGCGTTCATAACTTGGCTGTGGTCCTTTCTTGTCTTCTTACCTGCAACAAGTTGCTTCAGACGAGACAGTGAACGGAACGGATCGACGATGACCTTGCCCACATCACTATCGCGACGCAGATAGAGCTGACCTTCCGTGATGTAACCCGTATTATCGGGAACGGCATGAGTAATGTCGCCACCCGACAGAGTAGTCACGGCGATGATGGTGATTGAACCACCTCCCACACTCTCGGGGAACTGCACGGCCTTCTCGTAAATCTTCGCCAAATCGGAATAGAGAGAACCCGGCATAGAGTCCTTCGACGGGATCTGGTCCATACGATTGCTCACGATAGAGAGTGAGTCGGCATAGCTGGTCATATCGGTCAGCAGGACAAGAACGGTCTCATGCTTCTCCACAGCGAAATACTCGGCTGCGGCCAACGCCATATCAGGAATGAGAAGTCGCTCTACGGCAGGGTCTTCGGTGGTGTTGATGAAAGAGATGATACGGTCGAGAGCACCGGCGTTTGCAAAGGTATTACGGAAGAAGTAGTAGTCGTCATTAGTCATACCCATACCACCAAGAATAATCTTGTCGGCCTTTGCACGCATGGCAACGAGCGCCATCACCTCATTAAAAGGCTGGTCGGGGTCGGCGAAGAAAGGAATCTTCTGTCCCGAAACGAGCGTATTGTTGAGGTCGATACCTGCAATACCTGTGGCGATGAGTTCACTTGGTTGCTTTCTGCGAACAGGATTCACAGAAGGGCCGCCAATCTCTACCTCTTTACCTTCAACCTCGGGACCGCCGTCGATAGGCTGACCGTAAGCGTTGAAGAAGCGTCCTGCCAGCTGATCGCTGACTTTCAGGGACGGGCTCTTGCCCAAGAACACTACCTCTGCATTGGTGGGAATGCCGCCAGTTCCCTCGAAGACCTGAAGCGTAACATCGTCACCAATAATCTTTACAACCTGAGCCAACTTGCCGTTGATGGTCGCCAACTCATTGTAACCAACGCCCTTAGCCTTGAGCGAACAGGTAGCCTTCGTTATCTGGCTTATCTTTGTATATACTTTCTGAAATGCTGTAGCCATCTTTCTTATGCATTAATCATTGCTTCGATTTGCTTTATGTAGTCGTAGTACTGCTCACTCTTAAACTGTGAGTAGTTCATCTGCTTGCAGAGGTTGATCAACTTCTTGAAGTAATCGATGACCTCAAGGAAGGTGTCGAACTTGTAATCGTCCTTGTCGCAGACTTTCGTAACGAGGTTGAGAATCTCCTCCTGGCGTTCAAGGGAAGTAACGGCATCAACCTCGTCGAAGGCATCCTGCTGCAGAACAACATAGTCAATCACTTCCGACTTCCAGAAGGTAACATGATATTCAACAGGCACACCATCATCACCCAAGATGTTTATCTGCTCGGCAATCTCCTTACCGCGTTGCATTCGAGTCTTCAAAGCAAGCACTTTTGGAATCCAACCTTCGTTGATGTGTTCCTTGATGTACTCTGCAAATTCAGGATACTCGAGGTATTTCGAGTAAGAATCAATGGGGTTAACGGCCGGATAACGCTTCTTGTCGGCACGATCCTGCTCGAGTGCATAGAAGCAACGGGCAACCTTCTTGGTACTTTCGGTAACGGGTTCCTTCAAGTTACCACCTGCGGGGGACACAGTTCCCAAGAATGTAACGGAGCCAACCTCACCATTATTAAGGATTACATAACCTGCACGACCATAGAAGTTGCTGATGAGAGCACCCAAATCCATGGGGAAAGCATCAGGTCCAGGCAGTTCTTCCATACGGTTCGACATTTCGCGAAGTGCCTGTGCCCAACGTGAAGTGGAGTCGGCCATCAGCAGAACACGGAGTCCCATGGAACGGTAGTACTCCGCCATCGTCATAGCTGTATAGACGGAAGCCTCACGAGCAGCGACAGGCATGTTAGATGTGTTGGCAATGATGATTGTGCGCTCCATCAACTTACGGCCAGTATGGGGATCGACAAGTTCAGGGAACTCTGTGAAGATTTCCACGACCTCGTTGGCACGTTCACCGCAAGCTGCGATAACCACGATGTCGGCTTCTGCCTGCTTCGAAATGGCGTGCTGCAATACAGTCTTACCTGTACCGAAAGGACCAGGAATGAATCCTGTGCCACCTTCCACGATAGGGTTGAAAGTATCGATGGTCCGAACACCTGTTTCAAGCAGTTTGAATGGACGCGGCTTCTCGCGATAGTTGGTCATAGCGAACTTTACAGGCCAATGCTGCACCATATCAACCTTGATGTCGTTGCCTTGCTCGTCGGTCAGGACGGCAATGGTGTCGTGAATCTTATACTGGCCTTTCGCCACAATGCTCTTGACTGTTGCAGTTCCTTTCATTTGGAATGGAACCATAATCTTCAAGGGCTGATGGTTCTCTTCAACCTTGCCGAGCCAGTCGCTTGCCTGCACTTTGTCGCCTTCCTTTGCAAGAGGTTCGAATTCCCAAAGACGCTCAGCATCGAGAGCCTCTGTGTATTGACCGCGCTTCAAGAAGACACCATCCATCTTGTCAAGGTCGTTCTGCAGTCCGTCATAGTTGTGACTGAGCATGCCCGGGCCAAGTTGAATCTCAAGCATATGTCCTGTAAACTCAGCCTCAGCACCGACTTTCAGGCCACGAGTGCTTTCAAAGACCTGCACATATACGTCTTGTCCGACCACCTTAATGACCTCTGCCATCAAACGGTCGCCGCCAGTTGTGATGTAGCATATCTCGCCTTGGAGCACGGGACCATCGACACGGAGCGTGACCATATTGGCGACAACGCCACTTACAATACCTTTTGTCATGTTTTTATGTTGTGTTTATATTTGTCTGTGAATAGTGGGAGCGACGAACTCTTCTGGCACTTGTGCCTCTGAACGAAGGTCGTCGATTATCTTTTGGAAGGTTTCCTTGCCTTGTTCCACATCGAGCTTTGCCCAACGCTGCTGCATTTCGAGCTTGCAGAGATAAGCGAAAACGGCTTCCATGCTGAAGGGTTCGAAGAAAGTACGCTCGTCGAGCCATATCCACTTGAAAGCGTCTATCATCTTTTCCTTGCGGACTGGGTCTTCCTCATCAACTATCTTCATGAGTTGAGGAATGTAGTCAAGCTCATGACCAAGGTTAAAGTCCTTTGTCTTGTTCTCGCGAATCATTTCCTGCACCTCACCCTCTCCTTTGATGAAATCACCGACGCTCCAACCCTGACCGCGAGCCAACATAGCTGTAAGAATGTTGGTGATGTCGAGGTTGAGTTTGTACCAACGACGCATCATGCGATTTGAACAAGTCTTGATGGCATAATCGAAGAACTGATAAGCCATTTCGTCCTCAGGGAAATAACCTTCCTTGTCCTTGTTGAAGGCATACTCACGAGCAAAGATACTCATGAAAGCCGGGTAACGATGCACGTTGAAGTTGAGCTCCGTAGCACTTGTGATAAGGTCACGAAGCTGGTCGAGCGAGAAGTTTCCCCATTGATCGATGTCTGCCTCAGGGTTCTTGAGCAGTTTGACCAAGTTGACGCAATCGAAGTGCAAGAAGAAGTAGAAGAGCAACTTCTTGTCCTGCGACGTAAGTTGGTCCTCGCATTGTTCGCGCATTTCCTCAATGCTCAGCCCGGGCTTGGTGTCCTTCAGGTCAATATCCGGCAAGCCGGCTATCATGCAATAGTAATTGGCCATCTACCTTTATGCTAGAAGAGCATGTCCACAAGCTGTGGACGCAGGAAGTTCTTGAAATAGGTTTCGAACTCCTCTTTGCCGAAGTTAACCTTATAGCTGCCGTCAGCAGGAGCAATAGTCAGCAGGGTGTCCTTGCCGTTTACCTTATTGATGGTAACGCCCTTATCGAGGAGTGCCTTTGCTTTTGCTGCGAAATAAGCCTTCAGTTTGTCTGCTTCGCTACTGGAGATGACGACTGGCTCGTTTCCTGACCACTTCTCTGCCAGAGCAACGGCGAATTGTCCGAGGAAATCAGGACTTGCAGTTAAACCTTCCACAGCCTCTTTAACTACGCCATCAGTCAGTACGTTTGTGACTTCGCTCTTGAGGGCACTCAAAGCCTGACCTGTGTACATCTTGAGTTCGTTGCGAGTGTTGGCATCTGTCTCGGCAGCCTTTTTCTGTGCTTGAGCCGCGATTTCCTGAGCTTGCTGGCGTGCATCCTGCAGAATCTTATCTGCCTGCTGCTTTGCCTGCTCGATGATTTGGGCAGCTTCAGCCTGTCCTTTCTCTACGCCTTCACGCAGGATTTTCTCGGTAAGTTCTTGTATCTTTTCCATTATTTATTATGTATATTTGTGCAAATTACGGCACGAAGATACAAAAATACTCTGGAATACCAACGTTTCTTTTCAAAAAAAAAGCCCTATCTGTCAATATCTGAACAGAAAGGGCAAACAGGAGATATTCCTTTAGTACACGCCTACCTCTGTAAGGGCAACTTTGCCTTGATGTCGGGTTATCGTGATACGGACTTTTTCGGCTTTAACTGGAGCAAATCGATGTTGCTTTACTCTGCACTCAGGAGCCGTTCCATCGAAGAGAACGTGCCAGCGTTTACCTAGTTTATACTCTAGCCTGTATGACTGTAGACTGCCTTTTCTTTCTTCCATGATGGTGACCATAGAGATGTGTTTCTTGCCTCGCAAATCCACTTCCCACCAAGGTTCTTTGATGGTTGGATGTGGGGTCCAGCCCTTTCCAAAGTCGTCGTCATTGGCGAAATCTCCTATTCCATAGTCATAGCTCCAACTGTATTCTGTTGGACAACCCTTGGCGATATTGCGCTGAGTGATGGGTGCGTCGCAATCTGGAATAGGTTTCGTGGGGCCTTCATTCTGCCAAATCTGGCCAATTTGGCGAAGTGCTTCGACTGCATTATCGTCCATTCTGCCCTCTCGATTCGGAGCGACATTGAGGATGAAATTGCAGTAAGCATTATTGTAAGGACGGACATTTTCCTCAACAAGCCAGCGAACATCCTTCAGTTCATCAGTCGGCATAGATTCTTTCCAGAACCAAGTTCGCTGAATACTTAGGCAAGCAAGGGCCGGAAGACGATTCTCGCTAGTACTTATCTTCTGTCCTGCACCCTGCTCATACGACTTGATATCGGTATAGAAAAGGGCTTCGCGAGGATACTTGGCTGCGTTGAGATCCATCAATAAACAGTTGGGTTGCAGGCTCTTTACATAATTATATATCTCAGGGAAAGAGATTTCGTCGTAAGAAATGCGAGACCAAGGAGCGTCCCAACCATCGATAATGAGAGCCGTAATCTCGCCATAATTGGTGAGAAGCTCTTTCAACTGGGCCTTGATGTACTTTGTATGCTCTGGTTTTATATGGCCTGGACGGATGCGATGGTGTGTATCGAGAATGCTGAAATAGAGCATCACAGCAAGTCCTTCCTCGCGAAAAGCATCAACATACTGACGGACGACATCCACTTTGGCTGGCGATTGCATGGAATTATAGTCGGTAGTCTTGGTGTCCCAAATGCAGAAGCCGCTATGATGCTTTGTAGTCAGACAGCCATAACTCATGTTTGCAGCCTTAGCAGCCTTAGCCCATTGCCGGCAATCGAGGTTTGTCGGAGCAAAGGCAGAAACAGGCATATCGGGGTCGGGCCAGTCCTCAAGAGAATAGGTGGGCATATTGTAATGGATGAACATGCCGAATCGCAAGTCGACAAAGGCTTGCTGAAGCTCATGCAAAGACTTCTGCTGAGCCGATGAGAACAGGGCTGTCAGCATGATTGGGAGTAGAAGAATGTAGCGTTTCATATAGGTTATTATCTCTTATAAGTAATGTCTCTTTCAAACTAGGCTAGTGTCGTTGGCAAAGTTAACGTGTTACGTTGGCAATCGTAACTGGGGTTGTTTCAAAACTTCACTGCAGTTGTTGGAAACAAGAGCGTGCCCTTACCTACATAAAAGCACGCTCCTATTATTCTTTTCATTCTTTCCAATAACTCAAAGACTGTCCTTTACCAGATATCTTCAGGTCTTTCGGGGCTGTCGTAGATTTCCTTCGGACAGTACTCGAAGTAGTCAAGATAAAGCTCAGGTCTGGACAAGTCGGGTTGAACGGACTTGAAGCGAACGTAATAAGTCTCGTTTGGATCGAGCGTCTGACGTACGATAATGTGACGGCTACAATTGCTCTTAGCTCGAGCAGTTGTCGTGTTCATCTCCGTTTCATGTCTTGTAGCCTTCATCAAGCCATGGTTACGCAGCTTATGGTCAATGTCGATGATTTCATCTTCATCTTTTCCGCTGTCCTGCAAATCTCCCCAAGTCGCACCTTCACCAAAGAAGTCATACACATTCATGGTCATGTTAATGGGGATGCCAGCTACAGGAAGTTTATCGGGATCGCTGCCGAAATAAACCTGCACAATGCCTCGAGCCGCAGTAGCAAGCAGTTTATAGCGGAACTCATATGTGTTACGCTTGGGAACGGGAGGCAGTCTGAACATAATGTCGAACTGGCCAAACGCCTTATCCTCATCACCACTATAATTTGCCCAAGGTGTCTTGTAGCCATTGTAGTGAATGAAGTGGGTTTCCTCATTCATAACCTTCATGTTGTCGAAGTAATTGTATCTGTTGTAAAGAGATACAAAGACATGCTGCCACTTGCCGAGAGGACTGTCAGCACGACGAATGCCATTGGTAATAGCTTCAGGGAAGAGAGCAAAAAGGTCGAAACGAATACGCTCCTTAGCCAAGTCATCACGAGTAACATCATTATAGCCCAAAGGCTTGTCGATAGGATAGATGCAGGCATTAACAATGTCGGTAACAACAGCCATCTCGCTGTTTGTCAGGATATGGACGCCTACCTTATCTTCGTCACAATGATCCTCGTGCCCGTCTTCTGTTATACCATTCCTTCTCACAGGGAATCGATTGAGGAAAATACCATTACTCTCAGGACTCTCATATATCTTAAGAAGGCGACCTCCGCCATATACAGGATACCACTCCATGACAGGAATAGTGTATTTCGAAGGAGAACTATAAGTATAACCCAACTCGTTGCAGTGGTGTACAAGCTTGTTGGCAGGAATTCTCATGGGAAGAATATGATAGACCAGCCACTGATGCAGCATGTTCTTGGGCGAAGTGTAATCGTTATTAGCCTGGTAGCCTCCGTCACTGAGGAACATGTTGTTCGTGACAATCCAATCCTGCAACTTTTCTATTGCATCGGCAGCAGTAGGGTCAATCCCCTGTGACTGCCAGAACTCATCCGTTTCGCAGAAGAGTGTAAAACCATACTTACGATGTTCAGGTGCATGGGCATCGGGGTCACCTGCCGTAGCAGACATATCACCACCACCCTTTGCCACATAATCCTTCATATCTAGTTCATCGCCATATTGCTGATACAAAGACTCGTATGCCTCGTCGCGCACCTTGCTCAGGGTGTCAAGCAATCCACAAGCCTGCAGAGCCTTGGCAAACATCAGGTAACCTTCTCGCTTTTCATCAAGAATGTTTTGGATATAGCGAGCACACGACTCGTCCTTTGGTGCAATAACCTTATGAAGTTTATGTATGACACCATTGATGACGGGAATATCGCAATTGATAGGATCCATTGGACATTCCTTATCGAGGAAGATAGTGTCACTCTTACTCTTGCTGACTGTCAGCTTATGATCGTATATATTGGGCAGAGGGAACTCTGCATTTTCTTTTCCATTTCCAATTGTGGTGATAATGTCAATCGTATATCGCTGCGACTCCATATCACCGCCGTCAATGACGGTATTAAGCACGACTACCTTACGAACTGAGTCGAGCTTCTGAGGATTTGTGAAAGCGTCCCACGAAGGTTCGCTAATCAAGCCTTGTTCCACAAGGTCTTGTAGGTAATTGTTGATAGCTTCGTTTGTTAGAGCGAAGCATGTATAGTTACCACGCGCCGTCAAGAGCTGGTAAACGGAAGACTTACTCCTTCCACTCACGGGCACCTGTTTAGTCAGTTCGACATACTGAGAATAGTCTGAATGCGCTTCAAGATAACTGGCAATAGTGTATTCACTGAAAACATAACGCGCAGAAGTATCAACGTCCTCTGTGCAAGAACATATGATAAAGAGAAATGCGGTAAGTGAAAGAATGAGCTTCCTCATTGTAGTGTTTTATTTGTTGTTTGCTTTAAATTAAATATATTCTCTTGGTCAGGCTCGAGGCCTGACCAAGAGAATTAAAAGGGTTATCTGAATTACTGTTCTGCCATGAGGTTAAGAACTGCTACGAAGTCAGCAATAGTAATATCACCATCACCATTTACATCAGCGTCGCCAGGAACATCCTCGCCAGCCATTGCATTCAAAACAGCTACGCCGTCAGCAATAGTAATTTCACCATCACGATTCACGTCGCCAGGTTCGGCATTGAGAGACTTACCACCTGCAGCCTTCATTTCGGCCTTAGTGATGAAGTGGAAGTTGCGAGCACCGAGTTCCAGAACATCGTCTGCAGTTGCAGCGTAGTTAACGTACCAACGGATACCGTGATTAACAGCAGAACCGAAGTTGAGAGTCTTCACAGCCTTTGCAACGTTAACGTAAACTGTTGTCCATTCTTCTGTAGCAGGAACTGCATCGAGAGACTCAATGGGTTCAGTCATCAGGTTAGGAGTATTGTAATAAACCTTACCGTTCTCGAGGGCTTGTGCTGCTTTGTAGTCGAAAGCAAGGATTACCTTATCTGCTGTCAGAGGCTCATAGAGATTAGCAAGATCAATATATGGTTTTGTTCCTTCGGTAGCGATATCGAGGGTAAATCCATCCTGAACATAACTTAATTTGCCTTGGCCTTTGACTTCCAGATACTCTGGCCATGCAGCATAGAGTTCATCCTTAGCGGCAACAGCTGCTTCTGCATCAGCATAGGTACCTTCCTGGAGGTTATCTCTAACTTCATAAACAGCATCATCAGAACCATCTACACTAGCATATTCGAACCACTTCAAATATACCTTAGTTGTAGCTTCAAAGAGAGCAGCGTAAGCTTTCTTTGTTTCGTAGATAGACTGCATGGTTTCACCAATGGTCTTTTCTGCTGCATAGGTAGCTACGCCACTATTCTCTGCAAGTGTAGCCTTCTGAGCTGCAGAGAAACCAGGTTCTAATACATACTGAGCCTCATCATCGGTAGAGGGCTGATAGGTCTCTGTCAGAGTTACAATACGAGCAGCATTGTACTCAGCAACTTCTGCGAGAGCCTCAGCAGCGACGTCCTCTGTTTCACCGAGGTAAACGAGACCGAAGTTACCTACTGCAGTCCATTCGTTACCACTAGTGCCTTCATTCTTTACGCCAAATGTCAGAGTGCCGTCGGTTACTTGTGCAACCAAAGTGATTGCATAGCGACCCTGCTCAAATGCGTGAGCAGCACCTTCGCAACCCCAGATTACGTAACCTACTACAAGAGAATCGACTGCAGGATCACCTGCGGGCTCGTTAATGTCGATAGCATAGATTTCCTTATCGGCATATGTACCTGTCCATCTTTCTTCTTCAGTTGCCATTCCTTCGCGGAGAACGGGAACATAAGTAGTAGCATCATTAGCGTATGCCATAGCTGCATAGTTGCAACTTGAAAGATTTCCATTTGCACGGAAACCAGCATTGAGAGTAACCTTATAGAAACCATTCTTCATGTCAGTGAGAGTCTGACTGATGTCGAAGGTCTTGTTCTCGTTACAGAACTCAGCTGCATACATATCGCCTCCAGCATTAGCGGTACGATAGATGTAGCCGTCCCAACCTTCAGCCTCACGACCGATGTTGGCACCATTCTCATCCTTCTTGGTTTCGCTAGCCTTTGCGAAGGTACGGTTAACAATCAGAGAGGTGATATCTGCACCAGGAAGATAGCCAGCAGCTACGGCAGCAGCCTTCAGAGATTCCATGAACTCCATTTCTGCAAGCAGAATGCTGTCATTCAATACATGCTCGTCGAGGATGTAAGCTGCAGGGCCATTAGGATAGAGTTCAGAGGGCTCTACGCTAGCATCGAAATTCAGATAATTTGCGAAGATCGTCAGAGCTTCGCTGTCTGCCAAAGGATTCTCTCCAATAAAAGTCTTGTTTGCATCAACTGCCTCCTGATACTTCTGATAGAGAGCTGCACTTGTCTCAATGGCAGCACGCAGTTCCTCAAGTGTGTAGTTAACACGGAAGAGAGCCTCCATGTTCATGCACTCTTCGATTTCAGGAATAGTTGCTACATACTCGTCAATGAGAGCTTGGTCAGCAACGACGTCATGTTCGAAGGCCTGAGCTGCAGCAGTATATTCGTCCTTGATTGCGTCGAACTCTTCTTCTGTACCAAAGATAAGTTCGTTCATCTGAATCTGTACGCCACTGTAAGCCTTTGTAACAACTACCTTATAATACATATACTCTTCGGTAGTCTCTGTGCTAAAGCCGAAGTAAGAAGGCTGCTCATTTACGGGATGCAGACGATCCTGACCCATGTTCTCCTTAGAATCGATGAGTACCCAGCCTTCAGCGTCCTTAGTAGCATCGCCGTCACCTTCGAAGTTAGCGCCATAGATGTACCAAGTACCCCAGTTACGACCTGTGTGACCAGCCGTATCATTACCTGTTGTCAGAGTATAGAAGAACGGATTGGTCTTATCGAGTGTGCGGAAAATGATATAGGTGTCACCAGTTGCACTAGCATTGCCACCCCACTTTGTACCTTTCTGCTCCTTTCCTTCT
Organism: Bacteroidaceae bacterium; assembly: GCA_017548075.1. Classification (GTDB taxonomy): domain Bacteria; phylum Bacteroidota; class Bacteroidia; order Bacteroidales; family Bacteroidaceae; genus Physcousia. The sequence goes on from JAFYNL010000040.1 coordinate 26,484, forward strand.
TCATCTACATAAGCAGTTGCAATACCATCGATGAGGTGACCATAGTAACCGTCACCCCACTGACTGTCGGTATGACCGCCGAGGAGGATGTAGTGACAATCATTGGTTTCGTCAACTGCATTGTAAATCCACTGGAGATAATCCATCTCGGCTGCGAGTTCGGTGTTGTCGAGAGAACCGGTATTGGTCTCTTCGTTGACAATATTGTTGTGGGTACCACGCATGTAAACATTGTTGGGAGCAACGTTATCATTGAGGTAACCATTCTGCCAAGCCTGCAGATTTGCAGAAGGCATATCCAGACTTTCAATATCTTCAACCTGAATCTCGTATTCTTCATACATATCAGCAGAAGCATTGATATCAGCCTGCATGTCAACCAACTCGTTCTTGAGCTTCATTACATCAGGAGCGTTGACAGTAGTCTTCAGTTCCTCGAACTTCTCCTTGTAAGTGTTGACATAACCTTCGTAAGCGAGTCTTTCACTGGGATCGAAGTCTTCGCCCAACTCTTCTGCAACGCCGTCACGATACTCATACAGATTACCTGAGTTGTAGAAGGTGAACTCGTTCATTTGCATACCACCAGTGTGGTAAACTTCAATCTTGAAGTATGTGTAAGGAACAGCGCAACCTTCAGAGAGATAGATGTAGCTCTCGAAGCAGTTTGTGGTCTTCAGAATATCTGTACCAACATTCTGCTTAACATCAATCAGAACCCAACCTTCAGCATCCTTAGTTGCTTCTTCATCGTTTTCGAAGTTTGCAGCCCAAATCTTCCAGTTCTTCCAGTTACGATCCTTGTAAGTATCGGTATCACCACCAGTTACGAGACCGTAGTAAGTAGGCTGGATAGGTTCGTTAACATTTTCGTCATCTGCGCTGACACTCTTGAAGATGACGAAGCGATCCTGGCTAGTACCAGTACCCCACTTGGTGCTTTCTGTACCATAAAGACCAGACTGACCGTCAATCAGGTACTCAGGACCTTCGCCTGCGTTCCAGTTATCAGTAGTACCGCTGATGAACTTATACTTGGCTGTAATTGCTTCAGGAAGTTCAGAATTAGTGATATTGAAAGCATTGATGCGGTTTGCTTCAGCCAAAGCTTCTGCACCTGTGAGCTGACGGTTAGCCTTGATGTAAGCAAGGTTACCAACAGGATAGTCTTCGCAAGGAGCGATAACATCAGTTTCGCTAATCCAAGCAGTCAGATAAGCAACAGCTTCATCAGACAGCGTGCCACCATTGATAGCAATAACAGCCTGGTTGCGAGCAGTAATCAACTCTGCATAGTTACTAGCAGAAGCATTGATCTTAACCTTCAACTCATCAATTGCAGAACTCAACTGACCCAATTCAACGGGATCTTCGCAAGCATTAAGCTGCGAAATAAGAGATTCCATCTGGTCGAGGAGAGCCTTCTCTGCGAAGAGATCAGGATTGAAGTCTGCAGTAGCAGCTTCTGCTATTGCTGAGCGGTCAAGGATGACTGTGTAAACGTCACCAAGAGCAAGTTCTGACATCTGCTGGAGACCACTTGTTACAACCTGATCAAGTTCTACCTTGAAGTACCTATACTCTGTGGTATTCTCCTCAGAAAGTGTGAATAATGCCTGAGTATAGTTGGCTGCAGGAAGCTGGTTCAGTCCTGTACCAGCAGGAACGGAGGTCTTATCGTCGAGCAATACCCAACCTTCAGCATCGCGAGTTACACTTGCATCATCTATGGCATTCATACCATAAAGCTGCCACTGTTTCCAGTTACGACCAGGATTGCTCTGTGTGTCGTTGGCTGTGGTCAAGCTATAGTAAGTGGGAGCAATATTACGAGAAGCCTTGAAGATGACATAACCACCATTAGCGGTTTCGCCCTTTTCTCTGTTAGTAAAGCTGCAGCACCACTTTGTACTAGAACTGCCGTCGAAGAGGTTAGACAGACCTTCACCACCGAAGCCGGCAGGAGCACCGTCTTTGAAGAAGTAGTTGAGAGGTTCGTCGGTACCAGTTCCCTTATCTTCCAGCCACTTGAGGTATGCCTCGAAGTCACCATAGGAACCCAAGCCCCATTCAGACATCTGGAGGTAAACATCATAATCATCGCCAGAATACCCGACAGCATCAAGAATCTCAATCCAGAAATACTGGAAAGTCTCTGTGCCTGTGTAGTCGAACTGGAGGTTGGCAACGCCGAAGTTCTGTGCTGGCAGAGGCTCGTCTTCCTTGTTGTCGAGGAGCGTCCATCCTGCATAGTTCTCTACATCGCGAACAGCCAATTCATCGCTTTCGAAGTTACCACCGAAAATCTTCCAAGACTTCCAGTTACGATTGGGATCGCCACCCGTGTCGTTACCAGTAACGAGGAAGTACCATTCGGGCTTTACAGCCTTTTCTGCCTTCACGATGATGTAGGCAATACGCTCATCCTCGTACGCTTCGCTTTCGGGTTGGAACCATGTTCCCCACTTGGTTTCCTTGTTTGCGTCGACCAAGCTTGTATACCCTTCTCCACCACCGGACCATGCATTCCAGCCGTCCAAAGCAGTGAGGGGAACATACTCCGCCCATGCATTCTGAGCGCCAAGCATCATTACCATAGCAATGAGGCATGACCAAAGAATGCTTGAAGATGTAATTAGTTTCTTCATTTTGTTTGGTTTTAGAAGTTAATAAATTAGGTTAATTAAATGATTTTTTTTGTTTGTTTCTGTAGTTTTTATTGTTTGTAGACATATATATAATGCCTAGCAACGGGCAAAGATAAGGATTTTTTGCTTGCCTTTTTGCTTTTGTTGACTTTTATTTGGTGTATATTAACGTTTTTTAACGGCTGCGAGCCGAACTTTCGCCTCAGCCTTTCTTTTTCGAGTAGGCTGGGAGCGTTTGCAAAGTTAACGTGTTATGTTGCCAAACTTAACGTGTTACGTTTGCGATTTTAACGTGTTACGTTTGCCAACGTAACTGCAGTCGTTTGGGAAGTTAACTGCGGTTGTTTTTTCTTCTCTTATTCTGTTCCGTTGTTTTTAATTAGGTTCATGAGCAATACGAGGTCCTGAGCATTGATCTTTTCATCAGTATTGAGGTCGGCAGCCTCAGGTATGAAGCCTTCTACAGGCTTTCCTACGATGTAGAGTTTCAGGGCTGTATAGTCGAGGAGATTTACCTCTCCGTCTCCATTCACGTCGCCCAGGATGATGGGGTGCGGATAGGAGAAGAAGAAGTCGTAAGGTGTATAGTTCGTGGCTCCAAGCGTGGTATCGTTCTCTCGATGGTCGAGAAGCGTCCAAACCTCACTTTCAGGCTCCTGACTTTTAGTGTTGCTTCCGTACAAAGACCAAGAACTGGGATTGCGATCAGGGAACTTCTGCGTATCGGCTGCAGTAGTAATACGATAGCCGGAAAGCATGACGGGTTCGCCTGCATCCATATAAATATATAATGTGGTGCCTTGAGTGAAGGAGCCGCAATACTTTGTGTTGACATCATTGTCGAAGAGATCGCCCTGATCATGATCCTTAATATACGAACCGGTACAGTAGTAAAGATACAGAGGATTTACCTCGTTCCCCTCTGTATCCAAGAGGTCGAACTCGCAGAACTGTATCGTATTTCCTCCTCCAATTGCCTCGATTGCCAGCTGATAGTAGCGATGTCCAGGCAATTCCTCAACCACTTTAACGGTACAAGTGTCGCGCAAAGTGCTATAATTCGGCACAGAGATGATGATATATGCAGTTCCGAGTCCCGTAGCAACCACATGTCCTTGCTGATCGACTGTTGCAACCGATTCGTCGGAACTCGTCCAAAGAATGTTTACATTCTGTATGGCAAGAGGAGCATAGCTGGCTTCCAACTGGAATTCATCGTCTGGAAGAACCGTTGCGGAATGCTTGTTCAGGGACAACGACTCGAGAGCATGAGGAATGTAGAAGTCGTAAGGTGTATAATTGGTTGCTTCCATCGTCCAATTATCTTCTTGCTGATCGATGAGAACCCAGCCATCGTCGTAAGGATCAGTCAGTTGGGTGTTGCTTCCAAAAAGTTTCCAAGCACTCGGATTGCGGTCAGAATTCCGCTGAGTATCGTTGGCCGTATAGATTCGATAGCCATAAGCATCTACCTCACTACCAGCATCGAAGAGGAAGTAAGCACTGCCCGAGAAAGGACCACAATACTTTGTATAGACACTATTATCAGCTGCATTGTCCCAGCCTTCGTTATAGTAGGACTCACTATATCCGTCGTAAACATAGAGATCCTCAACTTCGTTGAGCGACTCATCCAGAATATCGAACTCCGAGAACTGCAGACTGCCGCTACTTCCACCCTGCAAATGCGTTATAACAAGGTTGTAATAACGGTACTTAGCCGCTTCTCCGTTAACATTTGTATAGCGTCCTTCCTTCTCGTAAACCACGCCAGAAGTCTTGCGAAGAACAGGATAAGGATCATGCGAACGACCATTATCGAGGTTCTGACGCCATTTATCTCCGCCATTTGAATTAAGCTGATAGCAAAGATAGCCGTTATCCACCTGACTGGGATTCATGTTGTTGGTCTGCATGGAACTGTAGTCCCAGCAATTATTGAGGACTGTACTCTTGTTGGCAAAAGCGAATTCTTTGCCCTCAGTTGCACCCGTAATAGTGCCTATATTGTAGCTGTTCGACACATTCACCTTGCCAGCAGAAGGTCCGACGAAGGCTGCGGCATTCGTTCCAGCAGTAATATTGCCGGTATTACTGCAATAGTTGATATTGAAGACCGACAGAACTCTGCCATAACCAACAAGTCCTCCCGCACTATTTTCTGTGGCAGTAACGGAACCATGATTCTCTATGCCAGACATCGTGACTGTTCCATTTCGGACACTACCCAAGAGCATTCCTACATTGTTTGCGCCTTCAACATGACACGATTCATCGAAGATGATGTTACTTAGCGTACAAGTGCCGCAATAACCAAACAGTCCGACAGCATCTCCACCACTAAGATTGAAGTTGCGAATTGTGTGTCCTTTGCCATCGAAACTGCCTCCAAAAGGATTTGCAGTTGTTCCGATTGGTTCAAAGTCCTCGCTATAATCAATCATGTCAATATCCGTAACAAGCACAGCCTTTGCCGTCGTCTCTCCATTTTCGTTAACCATTTGGCTGAAAGTACAAAGGTCGAGAGCAGAAGCAATTTGGTAAATGCCGTTTTCTTGGCGGATAGTTCCGTAGGAAAGCATCTCGTCCATCCACGCAACTCTGTCGCGAACATAGTCACGAACGCGGTCAACCTCCGCTTCCCAATCACCTGGAACGGCCGGGTTGAGCGATAGCCATTGGTTGAGGTAAGGCCAACGAATGAAGTTCAGGGTAGTCGAAGCCCTTATCTCATTACGGATTGAGTCCACATCTGCCGCAACATCATCAGGCTCGAAATTGCCTTTCTTACGAAGTTTCGCCCACATCTCTTGCAAATTAGCAAAGACAGAAGCATCGGAAAGGATACGGCTGACAAAGGACTTATAGTCGCCTGTGTCGCGAACCTTGTAGGTCCAATCCATACGTTGATTGGCCGGATAAGTTGTTTGGTCGTTCTCAAGGGCAAGGTCTGCATCCCAGATAGGGCCGGTATAGAAGTGGCCATCGTCTCGCTCCTTGTAGAGGAAAACCTGACAAATCATATCGGTATTGCCGTTGAACTCACTCACAAGGAACCACCTGAGGAAAGTCTCCGTGTCAATAACAGAGCGAAGACCTGCCTCTCTGTCAGTATAGTTCGACCCAAAGACAATATTCTCCATGCCATTCCAGTAGTTTCGGATGTAGTTGAACTGTTCCGTCTGCATGACATCCTCGTCTGGTTCGTGGATGGACATCGTGTTTCCATGATCAGACAGGAAATGATAAGTTTCGCGACTATAGTTGTTATCCGCTTCTACCAAATAGCCTCCAGTTATCGTTTCATCGTCGATATCGTACTCTGTCATCTCGGTAATGTCAATACGATTCCTGTCTACAGAAACCGCATCAGCCAGAGTGTATGTGCCACGATAGTCGCCATTCACTAAAAGATCAACTACTTGATTCCACGGAGTCCAATCCCTTTCGGCGCGCTTCGACATGGCCCAAGCAACAGGATTGCGCATACAAGTCTTGTCGCGATAGCTGTTGATGAGCACCCATTTCCTGCATTTGCCAGGCGATTCGTTGTGTCCTCCCCTCATTACATGATGGCTCTTGCCATCGTTATACTTCATTCGGAAGGCTTTGTTTTCGTGCGAGGAAGAGTAGTTCCCGCGAACTCGAAAGAGGATGGGATACTCTTGAATAAGCGTTCCGCCGTCGTAGATGAGTGTGGATTGCGACTCGAAGTCCTCGCCTCGAACAGTTGGAAGAATGTTGTTCTGCACATGAATGCTGAGCGTCGGAATGTTGGTAATCTGATAGAATTGAGTGTCGTCGCCTTCTCCTGCATGCCCGTAGAATTGCAACTCCGCAATGTTACAGTAAGAGCCTGTACCTCCTACATATCGGACATAACGAAAACCTCGACTCACATTCACGTCGGCTAAGGTATTGACCCCTGCTGCGGGCTTACTGCTGATGAAGAAAAGGGGCATCGCATCCATGAAGTCCGGACTGTTGGCACCTTCGAAGAGGCTCAGCAACATACGGTCCGGCCCCTGATTGTGTGATGCAGGAGTGAAGCCGATACGAGTAATCACATAAGGTTCGCCCAGATCGAGTCCCACCCATTGAAAGTTGTTTGAACTCGTGCTATAGTAGGTCGAAGCATCCCCATCGAATGCTTTTTGTGCTTTCTCCTCAGTTCCAGAGTAAATCATGGTGCCCTCGAGAAGATGATCGACACTCGAATCGAAGGCATACGACGAGGTTGCCATGATGAGCAAAAGTGGCAGCAGAATGAGGAACCTGTTATGTGTGAATTTGGTCATAATTTCGTTATTGTAATACGTGCCCGCGTACATATTTATTTACTTAAAGCGGCACAAAGATAGTGTTTTTTTTTATTGCTCGCTCTTTAGTGGCACTTTTTTTGTAGGAAAAGGGCAAAAGGCGTGCTTTTATAGGCCGAATTTACAAAGTTGACGAGGGAGGTTTGCAGACTTCGCCAGTTAAGTTGGAAAAGTTAACGTGTTACGTTGGCAATTTTAACGTGTTAAGATTGCAAAGTTAACGTGTTATGTTTGCCAACGTAACTGCAGTTGTTTGCTGGCGAACCTTGGGCCTCTGAAAATCAAGGGGTTCTAAAGCGTCTTTCCCTCCCTATATTGTTGAGGAGAAACGCCAGTCTGCTGACGGAAGAAACGACCAAAATGAGACTGATTCTTAAAGCCCATCAGTGCCGCAATCTGCTTGATGCTTTTACTGCTATCTCGAAGAGTAATCTGTGCAGAACGCACGATTTCATCGCTAATTAACTGGTTGGCGGTCTTTCCAGTCAGTCGTTTGCAGACACTCGAAAAGTACTTCGGAGTAATGTGGAACAGACTTGCGTATTCGTTGACATTCAAGTAGGGTTGCGAAGGGTCGTGAAGATGTTGCATGAACTGTCGCAAAATATTCTCTCCAGAACTGTAAGTCTGGTGGAACAACTCCTCATCCTGAACCCTTTGCAAGTCATGAAAATCGTAAGCCATCGAGGCAAAGAGCAAACGAAGGCTCAATTCCTTGTGTGGAGAATCAGGACTCGAGAGGTGATTACTTAGCAGATCGAAGTAGAGACGATAGCGATTTACCGCCGTTTCATCGGCATGCAGAATCTTATGCGAAGTGGAAAAAGTGGAGTAAGTCCACTCCATTCGAATCATCTGAGAAAGTTGTGCCACATATTCTGGCGAGAGGAAAAGCACCATCGCATTGAAGTCCATACTCATCATGCTCTTTTCGAAGATGTTACGAGGCTTGCAGGTAATCACATCGCCCTCTTTCAGAAGGTAGGTCTGATCGTCGATTGAGAACTGAGCTTGGCCGTGAGTTACCACAGCAAAAAAGAAGCCTTCTACCAGAACATCTGAGACATTGAGGTTGCGCACCTCCTCAAAATCGGAAAAGATGGCAACATGATCGTTGAAATGAAAGTTCAGTTTGCTTCCAACAATCGCTTGAATATCGAGTTTTTCCATAGTAATGTCATTTTCTTCCGCAAATTTAAATCTTTTATTTCACTTTTCGTGTCCTTTTAGACATCTTTTTGTTCACTTTTTCGCCTAATGATGAAGTTTGTGGAGAAATAGGACAAGCTTTGCGCCATATATTTATTAATTATGTGGGGAAAAAGTAGTTATTTTGCAGCGCAAAACGAAAAAACAGCCAAAACACTATGAATAAAATCATCAAATTCGCTAGTCTGACAGCCACAATACTACTGATTGCTTGCGGGAAAAGCGAGAACAATTACCAAGTGGAGCCCTTGAGAGTCACCACAGAAACTGTTTCCGCAAACTCCGCAACCTTCGGAAAACACTATGTAGGAAAGGTTGAGGAAGAAAGCAGCACACCCGTCAGCTTCACAGGTATGGGCACAGTAACAAGAGTTTATGTGCAAGAAGGACAATATGTGAGAAGAGGTCAGCTGATTGCTGAAATGGATCCCACTCAATGTGAAAACACCCGTCAAGCCGCAAAAGCAGCCCTCGATCAGGCTCTTGATGCACAAGAACGCATGCAAGCCTTGCATGAAACGCAGGCTATTCCTGACATAGATTGGGTAAACGTCCAGACAAAAGTGCGCCAAGCACAGTCCAGCCTTGATATGGCGACTAAAGCCGTGAAGGATTGTCGCCTGTTTGCTCCCTGTAATGGAATCGTCGGAAAGAAAGAGATGGAGAACGGAATGACCGCTCTTCCCTCGCAACCAGTTTGCACTATCCTCGATATTTCGAAGGTTAAGGTTAAGGTTTCTATCCCTGAAAAAGAGATTGCCGACTTCAACCCTCTGCAAGGAGGAAATGGTAAAGGAGTAACCATTTCTGCCGAAGCCCTTGGTGGAAAAACGTATCATAGTAAGTACTTCGTTCGAAACGTTCAAGGAGATGTCCTCACACACACTTATGACGTTCGTTTCACAGTACTCAACCCAGGTCTGGAACTGCTGCCAGGAATGGTCGTAAACGTAACTACAGAAGCCGACGAAGCAGGCTTTGATGGCGGAAACAGGACTATAACGGTGCCCGTTCGAAGTGTTCAACAAAGTGCTGACGGACATCAGTTCGTCTGGCTCGTAAAGGGAGGGAAAGCAAGTCGTCAGCCTGTTGAGGTAGGACAAACTCAAGGTGATCGCATCATCATCCTTTCTGGTCTGACAGAAGGAGACAGAGTTATTGTCGAAGGCTATCAGAAAGTTAGCGAAGGAAGCGAAGTAAAGTAGAACAAAAGGAACACATGGAACAAAGAAAACAAAGTGTCTTGATGCGACATTGGTCTGCTTGGCCACTCAGAAACTGGGGCATTACGGCACTTATTACCATCATATTTCTGGCATTTGGCTTCTATGGTCTTGAGCAAATGTCGAAGGACGAGTTCCCTCCATTCACAATAAGAATGGGAGTTATCGTAGCCGTTATGCCAGGAGCAACAAGCGAAGAAATAGAGGCACAAGTGGCTCGTCCACTCGAACGATACATCTTTACATTCAAGGAAGTTGACCGCGCGAAGACTACAACACAGAGTATGAACGGATTATGCTTCATGAAGGTCTTCTTCGATGCAAGGCTCACCAATCTTCCTCCCATTTGGAACAAGATAAAGCATGGTGTCAACGCCTATAAAAGTCAACTGCCAAAAGGAGTTGTTGCACTTATTGTCAAGGATGATTTCGGCAATGCTTCTGCCCTACTTATCACGTTGGAAAGCAACGAACGCTCTTATCGCGAACTTCAGGAGTATAGCGACGAACTCGCAGATCGCCTGCGTCGAGTCAAAAGTATCAGTAATGTTCAACAATATGGAGAGAAGAAAGAACAGTTGAGCATCTATGTTGATCGCGAAAGGCTTGCTGCTTATGGAATAGGACAAGCATCTCTCATTAAGGCTCTTTCCGATGAAGGATTCACCACTTTGAGTGGTAGCGTCAGCACTTCTTCTACAAACATTCCATTACATCTTGCAACAACTCGACACTCAGAACAGGAAGTGATGGACCACATCATATATTCTGATGCAAGCGGACAAATAGTAAGAGTGCGTGACATTGCTGACGTTCAACGCGAGTACGATACCTCCGACAGCTATATTGAAAGTAATGGGAAGCGATGTGTCTTGCTTTCTCTTGAAATGACAGAAGGGAATAACATCGTACATTACGGGGAAGAAGTCAATAAAGTTATCGACACTTTCCGTAAAGAATACTTGCCTGCTGATGTAGATGTGCTGCGCATCACCGATCAACCCAAGGTTGTGGAAGCTAGCGTCAAAGACTTCCTTATCAATCTTATAGAGTCGATGGCGGTCATCATCCTTGTCATGATGCTGCTTTTCCCACTTCGAAGTGCCATCGTTGCCGCAATTACCATACCACTTTCTACTTTTATCAGCGTAGGAATCATGTACCTTTTAGGGATTCCTCTCAACATTATCACGCTGGCTTCGCTTATCGTCGTGCTGGGTATGATTGTAGATAATAGTATTGTCGTCATTGATGGTTACCTCGAATACCTGAGTGGAGGAATGGATCGACGCGAGGCTGCCGTAATGTCAGTCAAGCAGTATTTTATGCCAATGCTGTTGGCAACAGTCTGCATTTGCGCTATCTTCTACCCTATTCTCTTTACAATGTCTGGCGAAGCTGGAGATGTAATCGGCTTCTTCCCTGCAACAATAACCATTTGCTTGATGGTTAGTTTGGCTGTCGCAGCCTGCATTATTCCTGGTTTAAATGTTCGTCTTATAAAGAAAGTACAAGAAAAGAAATCTGGCAAACGCAGCGTCACAGATCAAGTTCAGTACCACTATTACAAGGCCTTAAAGTGGACGTTCCGTCATCCTTGGTTGACTATATGCAGTAGTATCGTGCTTGTTGTGCTGACTTCCTTCATTTTCCTAAAGCTGAAATTAAGGCAATTCCCCTTTGCTGACCGCAATCAATTTGCCTGTGAAGTGTATCTGCCACAAGGTGCAGGACTGGATGAGACACGAGCCATCACAGAGGCTTTGCGCGATTCACTCTCCAAGGATAATCGCGTAACGAGTGTCACAACTTTTATGGGCTGCAGTTCTCCACGTTTTATGACTTGCTATGAACCGCAACTAGGTGGTAAGAACTTCGCACAACTTATCGTCAACACCACAAGCATACAGACAACTTTTGAGATGCTAAACGAATACGCACCTCGATTGAGCAACCATTGGCCTGGAGCCTACGTGCGTTTCAAGCAAATGGACTACTTGCCTGTGCCGACTTACGAATATCGTTTCTATGGGAACGACTTGGATAGCATTCAACTTGCTGCAGAACGCTTGATGGCGAAAATGCGTCAAATGCCAGAACTAGAATGGGTGCATACCGATTATGATCAGCCCTCTCCAATTGTAGACATTACGCTTGATCCCCTCACAGCCCCGCAGCTTGGCATCACACGAACTATGGCGGAGTTGCAACTTGCATTGCAAACGGGCAAAACACAAGTGGCATCCATTTGGGAAGGAAACTATGAAGTGCCTGTTGTTCTACGCGATAAGCAAGCAGAACAAATGCAGATTGGAGACATAGAAAACCTCTATATTACTCCTTTGGCACAGCCAATCAGCAGCATACCTTTGCGACAAGTGGCAAACGTCGAGACACAATGGTTGCCGACCAACATTATCCATCGTAACGGAGAACGTTGCATCACAGTGACAGCCGAGAATAAACGCGGCGTTTTGGCAGCTAAAGTACAGAAAAATGTTAAGGGAATTCTGGAGAATGACTTCCCTCTTCCGTCTGGTGTCCGTGCCGAGATAGGTGGAGAACCTGAGAAAAATCTGGAAACAGTGCCGGAAGTAGCCTTAGGTATCGGCATTGCTCTGGTCATTATATTCTTTTTCCTGCTCTTCAACTTCCGTCGCTTCGGCCTGACTGGCGTTTGTATGGCATCCATTCTTCTCTCTTTGCCAGGAGCGATGATTGGCCTTGGCATTGCAGACATTACGCTTGGCCTGACCAGTTTGTTCGGCTTTATCACATTAATGGGCATTATCATGCGCAATGAAATACTTATCTTCGAGCACGCAGACCAGAAGATTGCGGAAGGAATGTCTGTTCGAGATGCTGCTTTCGACGCAGGTCGCAGACGAATGGTACCTATTTTCCTGACTACTGCAACGACGGCTGTCGGCGTAATTCCCATGATACTTGGAGGCTCATCCTTCTGGATGCCAGTCGGCATTACCATCTTCGCAGGTGGAATAGGCACGCTTCTTCTTGTTGTGACTGTGCTTCCAGTAGTTTATTGGAAACTGAACGAAGGTTCACAAACCACCTCACAACCAATCACTCAGCAAACCGCATAATCAACAAAAATTGCCCATTTCATCGAATAAAATACTATGTCCTATCCGTCTTTACCTTGCTGATTTACCTAAGCATTACAGAGCAGGAATAATATAACACGTCTAGTTAACCAACTAGGCGTGTTTAATTTGTCAACTAGGCACGTTTAGTTTTCCGATTAGGCTAGCCTAGTTGAAAAGGCAGCCATAAAGAAGAAACGTCTCTTTTTTGTCTCAAGATTAGGAGGAGAACGTTTTTTTTCGTAATTTTGCAGGTGAAAATTGCATTTCCAACGAGGAACGAGAAAACAAGTAATATATAATAAGGTAAAACCACAAATGACAAAACGCATCTTCCTACTGGCAGCATTGCTGCTTATCTTCATAACTCCTGCCGATTCTGTGCTGAAAGAGAAAGACTTGGCACGCACTTTGGGAGTACTCAAAGCTGAGTTGCAAGCCAACTATGAGCAGCAGCAAGCCTTCATGCAAAGTTACGAGCAACAAGGCATGCAACAGCATCAACAGTTGGTTTGGTACATGCATCAATGCGAGCAAATAGGGTTGATGCTCTATTCGCAATCGACAGACAACACCTTCGATATGGCTTATGCCTGCCAACAGGCTGCCAACTTGAAACGCGACCTTGACAATCGCAACAGTAAGATGCGGCAATACGACAAGATTATTGCTCGTCTGAAGCAAGAGATAGAGCGGACTGACAACCTGATTCGCTCGTTAAAACGTATGCCTCCAGTCATAGATGCCGACAGTATTCTTAGCGCAAGCGATAGTGTTCTGCTGCAAGCCATCGATTCTTTGGCTAGCAAGAAGGACTCGCTTCTAGTGGCTCGCAATTCGATGGATGAGGAGTCTGTGGAAATCTTGGAAGAGGAAAACAACGAAATACCTGAGGAAGAGGAGGATAACTTGGAGCCTCTTTTCCTGACTCGAGCCCAGCAAAAAGACAGAAATGCCTGCCTCTTATTTGCCGATACGATTCGCAATAACATGCAACACTTCCTTGAGAATCTCGAGGCAGAAAATGCTTACTACCAAAGCGTTCGAGAGAAAGTTCATGAACTCGACGAGTTTGCACAAAGCAGATACAAGCTCTTGCAGGACAACATCTTCCGCAATGGAGGCGCGAACTACTTCAGAATCCTTGCCAGCCTCCCAATGCAGATTATGATGGTAAAGTCTACCATCGACATGAAGTACAAGCCTTTCGAGGGACATGGGAAGCTCTATTCGGAATGGAGAGGCGCAACTGTGCTCTTCATCAGCATTTTCCTCATCTTCTATCTCGCTTTGTCGTTGGGAATCAGCTACATAGTCTTGCGTTGGCTTCTGCCGAAGAAATGGCGCGGACCAGACTTTAAGACAAAGCGAATGATGCTTAACAACATCGTTGGAATCGCGCTTTTCGCCATTATAGTTATGCTATTAAGGGCTACTGTTCAACGCAATTTCATTCAGATGGGCACAGGTCTCATCATCAATATTGCTTGGTTGTTGGAAGCCATCTTCTTGAGTCTTTACGTACGACTCAAGGGAGATCAGATGAGACATGCAGCCATCATCTATATGCCGCTGATGTTGCTTTCGTTCATCGTCATTCTGTTCCGCATTGTTCTCATTCCTAATGCGTTGGTGAACCTTATCTTCCCACCCATTTTGCTTGCTTTCTCCATTTGGCAATACTTTGTGTCGAAGCACCACAGACAATATCTTCCAATGCTCGACAAGTTCTATACGAACATCACAACCGCGGCTATGTTCTTCGCTTGCGTAGCTGCATGGATTGGTTACACATTGCTTGCCGTTCAAGTTATGATTTGGTGGACATTCCAACTGGCTGCCATCATGACAATTACCTTCATTTATGACTTGACGAAGAAGTACGAATCTCGCTATCTCCTCAAGCATCTTGGAGCCAATCTCACAAGTACAAGCGAGCGTCTTGACTTGCTGAAACGAGTAAAAAAGGGCGATTTCATCGATCAGACTTGGTTTTACGACCTCTTCTGCAAAACGTTAGTTCCCATCTTGGCAGTAGCTTCAGTACTCGTAAGTATTTATTGGGCAGCTGAAGTTTTCGAGATGACGAGCCTTTGCCAAAAGGTCTTTAAGAAAGATCTGGTCAATCTGACGGGCTTGATTCGCATTTCGCTCTATCGAATTTGTATGGCTGCGGCACTTTTCTTCATATTCCGCTACATCAATTACGCCATTCGAAGTTTCTACCTTCACTACAAGAAACAATATGTCGGAAGCAACGAAGCCATTAACAAGACTTTGGCTCGCAACATTATAGCAATCGTTTGCTGGGGTCTTTACATTATCATAGTGCTCGTACTTTTCCGCGTTCCAAAGGGTGGAATCAGTATTGTGAGTGCAGGTTTGGCTACAGGTCTCGGCTTTGCCATGCAGAGTATTTTGGAGAACTTCTTCTATGGAATCAGTCTTATGTCTGGTCGAATTCATGTTGGCGACTATATTGAGTGCGACGGAGTTGCTGGCAAAGTGGAGAGCATCTCCTATCAAAGCACTCAGATTACCACGAATGACGGCTCCGTAATTACTTTCCTGAATAGTGCTCTGTTTGGGAAGACTTTCAAGAATATGACGCGAAACCATCGTTACGAACTCATCAAAGTGCCTGTCGGAGTTGCTTATGGTACTGATGTTGAGCAGGTTAGACAACTCCTCGTAGAAGCCCTTCAGCCTATCTGCAAGGAGAAGACTGAGAACGGACAAACACTTACGGACACAAACAATCCTGTAACTGTGGCCTTCAGCGACTTTGGAGAGAGCAGCGTAGACCTCAAGGTTTGCGTTTGGATGCTTGTAGAACAGAAGCTTGCCATCACGGCTCGAGTAAAGGAAATCATCTATAACACACTCAACAAGAACAATATCGAAATACCTTTCCCGCAGAGAGATTTGCACATCCATCAGCAGGTCATCGGAAGCAAACCAAGTGTCGAGGACAAACAACCCTAGTTACGTTGGCAAAGTTAACGTGTTACGATTGCGATTTTAACCTGTTAAGTTTGCAAAGTTAACGTGTTATGTTTGGCAACTTAACTGCAGGCATGAAATGACATAACCAGCTCTATTGGAAATCATGGAATTGATAAGTCTGAAGTAAAGAGTTGTTAATTTTTAGAAAAAACATGCCAATTCTATTGGCAGTTCACGAAATAAATCGTAATATTGCACAAGAAAACCATAAAAACGAAGCATTATGAAACACATTACTCTTCTTTTGTTGGCTGCTGCCAGCATTTGTACAAGCGCCTTCGCTCAGCCCAGGCCAAAGAATGTCTATACCAGCACCACCTCTCTCAATGTGGAGGCTTTGCAGGATCAGGCTCAGCCTGTAGTTCTCAACCGCACTCTCTATGCAGGTTACAACACAATTTGCCTGCCCATGAGCCTCAGCGCAGAACAACTCCAGGTTGCTGCTAAGGACGTTCAGATTGAGCGTCTCGAGACCATTCGCCAAGAGGGAAGCACTCTGAATATGTATTTCCTCGACTGCACAAACGAGGGCATTCAGGCAGGTGTTCCTTACCTCATCTTCTCTCCAACACTTCAGACGCTTCGTGCCAACACATCGCTGGCATCCGGCATCAATACTGAGATTCAGACCATCACGAAGAGTGACGATAATGGCAATACCGTATCTTTCAGCAGTTCATGGGAAGCCATTCAGACTGAAGGCCGTTACGGAATCCCCGCTCAGCAGGATACTTACGTTCTCGAGAGTGTTCTGATTCGTACTGAAGGCGATAAGGCTTTCCTGCCAACCCGTTGTGGTTTCACTTGGGACCAGCAGAACAACTCTGCAACTAAACTCGAAATCATGCATGTTACCAGCCTGAGCGACATCGAGACAAGTATCGAGAAACTGCAGGCAACCAACGCAACCGTCGATGTTTACAATGCTCAGGGCACTCTCGTCCTCTCTCAGACAAACATCAACACAGCCAAGCAGAACCTTCCTCAAGGTATCTATGTAGTCAAGGGCCACAAGTTCGCGGTTAAGTAACCACTTTTACTCTACTTATCATAAGAGCGGGAAGTCCTCCTCAATCAGGAGTCGATTTCCCGCTCTCCTTATATATAAATAATGTATATGAGGCCCCGATTTGTCATCTTTCTCAGGTTTTGATGTCAGTTTTTGTCATATTCTTGGCAGAATGTCACGTTTTGGCACACCATTTGTATTGATATAAGCAGACAAACGAGTCATTAAACAAGAGTATAAACTAAACAAAATACAATTATGGGAAAGATTATTGGAATTGACTTGGGTACCACAAATAGTTGCGTATCCGTATTTGAGGGCAACGAGCCCGTAGTTATCGCTAACAGCGAAGGCAAGCGTACCACTCCTTCTGTTGTGGCTTTCGTAGATGGAGGCGAGCGTAAAGTGGGTGATCCTGCTAAGCGTCAGGCCATCACAAACCCGAAGAAGACCATCTTCTCTATCAAGAGATTCATGGGCGAGACTTACGATCAGGTGCAGAAGGAAATCGCACGCGTACCTTATTCTGTAGTTAAGGGCGACAACAACACTCCTCGCGTCGAAATTGATGGCCGTGCTTACACGCCACAGGAAATCAGTGCGATGATTCTTCAGAAGATGAAGAAGACCGCAGAAGACTACCTCGGACAGGAGGTTACCGATGCCGTCATCACCGTTCCTGCATACTTCTCCGACTCTCAACGTCAGGCAACTAAGGAGGCAGGACAGATTGCAGGACTCAACGTTCAACGTATCGTCAACGAGCCTACTGCAGCTGCATTGGCCTATGGAGTTGATAAAGCCAACAAGGATATGAAGATTGCCGTCTTCGACCTCGGTGGTGGAACATTCGATATCTCTATCCTCGAGTTCGGTAGCGGCGTGTTCGAAGTGCTCTCCACTAATGGTGACACACACCTCGGAGGTGATGATTTCGACCAAGTTATCATCGATTGGTTGGCTGGTGAATTCAAGGCCGAGGAAGGTATCGACCTGAAGCAAGACCCGATGGCTCTGCAGAGACTGAAGGAAGCTGCTGAGAAAGCCAAGATAGAACTCTCAAGTAGTACGACTACTGAAATCAATCTTCCTTACATCACAGCCGTTGGCGGTGTGCCCAAACACCTTGTAAAGAGCCTCACTCGTGCAAAGTTCGAGCAACTCGCAGACAGCCTCATCCAGGCTTGTAAAGCACCTTGCCAGAAGGCTATGCAAGACGCAGGTCTCTCTAACTCTGACATTAACGAGGTCATCCTCGTGGGCGGCTCCACACGTATTCCTGCTGTGCAGAAGCTCGTGGCTGACTTCTTCGGCAAAGAACCCAGCAAGGGCGTGAACCCAGACGAGGTTGTGGCTATCGGCGCAAGCATTCAGGGCGCCGTCTTGGCCGGCGATAAGAGCGACATTGTACTGCTCGACGTAACTCCTCTGTCTATGGGTATCGAGACGATGGGCGGCGTAATGACTCGACTCATCGATGCCAACTCAACCATCCCTTGCAAGAAGAGCGAAATCTTCTCCACAGCAGCCGACAACCAGACGGCAGTCACCATCCATGTTCTGCAAGGCGAACGTCCTATGGCAAGCCAGAATAAGAGTGTCGGACAGTTCAATCTTGATGGTATTGCACCTGCTCGCCGTGGCGTTCCTCAGATTGAGGTAACCTTCGACATCGATGCCAACGGTATCCTTAACGTTAGCGCAAAGGATAAGGCAACCGGCAAGGAGCAGCACATCACAATTACTGCATCAAGCGGCCTCTCTAAGGAAGAAATCGAACGCATGAAGGCAGAAGCCGAAGCAAATGCAGAGGCAGATAAGAAGGAACGCGAGAAAGTCGATAAACTCAACCAGGCTGACTCGATGATTTTCCAGACCGAGAACATGCTCAAGGAAAGCGGCGACAAGATTCCTGCCGATGTGAAGAGCGAAGTGGAAGCAGCCGTTGCAAAGCTCAAGACTGCTCATCAAGCACAAGACCTCGCAGCCATCGATACCGCCATGAATGAGTTGCAGACTGCCGCAGGCAAGTTGTATCAGG
Source organism: Bacteroidaceae bacterium (assembly GCA_017548075.1). Lineage (GTDB taxonomy): Bacteria > Bacteroidota > Bacteroidia > Bacteroidales > Bacteroidaceae > Physcousia. The sequence goes on from JAFYNL010000040.1 coordinate 45,043, forward strand.
CTCAACAGCAGGCTGGTCCTCAGCCCGGACCTGATATGAATGGAGCCACAAACGGTGGTAACGACAACAACCAACAAGGTCCTGACATTCAGGACGCAGACTTCGAGGAGGTGAAATAACGGCAGATAGCCAACAATAACAATCGGAAACCAAATCCGTGTAGCTCAACGAGTTACACGGATTTGCCGTTTTAAGGGGTTTGGTTTTCGTTATCAATACCTATCGATTTCTATCCAAGACATGTTTCATATTTGTACCGCGACAAAAAAGTCGTAAACAAGCGACTAAAACATACATAACAGTATTAAACATTAAATTAGAACAGAATTATGCCAGGTATTGCATTAGAAATCAGACGGAAATGCAAAGTGTGCGGAAAGGTCTTCCTTGCGAAGACACTTGATTCACAGTTTTGCTCAAAACGTTGTGGTGATGTGTTCCGTAAACTTCAACACAATGCAGAGAAAAGAGAAAAGCGATTGTCACAAATCATCCTTCAAATTCCAGAAGCTAGAGAGTACATCTCGGTCAAGGAAGCCGTAGCCATATTTGGAGTAGAACGTGACACTATCTACAGACTCATCAGAAAAGGAAGGATTCCTGCCATCAATTTAGGAACTCGCCTTACCAGAATCAAGCGTGAGGAATTAGAGAAATTAATACCCACACGCGATACTATTAAAGAAGAAAAGACCAAGCCCATGCCCAAACTCTACAACCTTGAACCAGAGAATTGCTATACCGTTGGTGAAATCTGCAAGAAATATCGTATCAACGATAGTACCGTATGGTCACATGTCCGGAAATACTCTATTCCATCACGACAGATAGGCAACTATGTCTATATCCCAAAAGAAGAAATTGACAATCTCTATAAATCCGATGTATTATGAAGAAATCAATGCTACACACTAAAGTGTCCGTCAGACTCCGCAAGTCGGAGTATCGTGACGAATGGTATGTTTATCTCGAAGCTTATCCCGTTTTCAAACCTGGACATGATAAGCCATACCGAGAACGTGAGTACTTAAACCGAATCATCACCACACCTATGTGGGACAAAACCCGGCCTGCTCGTAGGGATGAATACGGTAACCAGTCTTATAAGCCCAAACGGGATGTTAATGGCGTTATTATTTGTCGCTCAAGAGCAGACCGTGAGGTATGTATCTTTGCCGATAATGTCAGACAGCTCCGTCAGCGTGAATATGATAATGCGGAACTCTATTCAGACACTGATTTGGCAATGGTTGAGAAAAAGGCAAAAGGGCAGGTCAATTTTATTGACTACTTTGCCAAGGTTGCTGAGAACCGTCATAAAAACGGTTCAAAATCCATCATTATTAATTGGGACAGAGTGTATGAATTACTAAAGATTTTCACAAACAATCAACCTTTACCATTTGCTAAGATTCATCTACCTCTGATTGAGAGTTTTAAGACTTTTTTGATGAACGCCCCACGAGGAGGCGGCAAATCAGGTACCATCTCCCAGAACACCGCTTCAACTTATTTCACAATCTTCAAGGCCGGACTGCATCAGGCATTCATAGATGGATATTTTGATGTTGACTTGCCAGCAAAGGTCAAAGGTATCAGTGGAGAAGAAAGCAGACGCGAGTATCTTACTATTGAGGAACTCAACATTCTTGCAGCAACTCCATGCCACTATCCCATGTTGAAAAGGCTGCTTTTTTTAGTGCTCTTACAGGACTTCGCCATAGCGATATTCGGAAAATGAAGTGGAGTGAGTTGTCTAAGGAAGGTGACCGATACCGCATCCTCTTCACCCAAAAGAAAACAAAAGGTGTACAATACCTGCCTATATCGGAACAAGCCTATCTCATCTGCGGAGAGCCTGGAGATCCAGACAGGTTGGTATTCGAAGGCTTACAAAAACCTTCATGGATAAACAAACCTATGAAAAAGTGGATTGAAGATGCTGGAATCAAGAAGCATATCACCTTCCATTGCTTCCGTCATTCCTTCGCAACAAATCAACTTGCAGAAGGTACGGACATCTACACCATATCAAAAATGTTGGGACATACCAGTGTTCGCACGACACAGATATACACAAAGGTAGTCGACCCCATGAAGGAACATGCTGCCGATGCTATCAAGCTCGAACTTCAAAGCGATTTGATATAATAAACTCCATCATCGGCCACTATACAACAAAGCCACTTATGCGAGTACATAGGTGGCTTTTCTTGTCTTTTTAACTTCCATTCATACGGAAGTGCCTACGGAAGCATTCCGTACGCCATTCCGTTTCTAAATTATTTTTGATTTTTATTGTTAAATGTTGTTCCCGAAAGTGCCTGATTATAGGCATTTTCTATTGTTTATTGATGTTTGTTAATACGGAGTTGCCTACGGACATTTTTCAATGCAAATTCTGCCCTTGCGGACGCTAGTTTTAAGCACTAACTTTGCCGCCGAATTCAAATAATTGCTGACTGCGCAGTCACGATGTTTAACAATTAAAAAAACATTGAAAATGGAAGAAAAGAAACATTCGTCAAATGGCATTCCTACCTTTGACATGATTCCCATGCTGATGGCAAATCTTCTCGAAGACAACAAGATTCTGTCAGCAAAACTTGATGCCATCAACAAGAAGATTGCATCATCTGTAGCCAATAGTTCTAAAGATGAGGACCAGCGCATGGATGTGACAGAAGTACAAAAGTACATACCTGGGCATCCCGCAGTTCAAACCATCTATGGATGGACATCGAACAGCCTGATACCTTATCATAAGGTTGGCAAGCGTATCTACTTTGTTAAGTCTGAACTGGATGCATGGCTTTCACAGGAGCAACACAAGTCTCAGGATGATTTGCGAAGAGAAGCTGAAGAGTATGTGAACAAAAAAAGAAGAATGCCCCAATTTTAATAGGTATGAGAATAGCATCAGACATCATAGAAGCAATAAAGGCGAAAGCTGATATTGTTGAAGTCATTGGCGAATATGTGCCGCTCAACAAGAGTGGGCAGAACTATAAAGGATTATGCCCATTTCATAGTGACAGCACGCCGTCATTAACCGTCAGTTCCGCTAAGGGCATCTACAAGTGTTTCGCTTGTGATGCCTCTGGTGATGTGATTAAGTTCTTGCAGGAGCATCTTAAAATCACCTTTGTTGATGCAGTAAAGATGTTGGCAAATAAGTATGGCGTTGAGATTCCTGAAGGAACATACTCAGAGGCTGATGATGCAAACCAACGCAAGCGAGAGTCAATGCTCATCATCAATGACTATGCAGCCAAGTTCTTTACCGAGACTCTATTCAGAGAAACAGAAGAGTCACACAAAGCTTTAGACTATGCCACCAGCCGATGGCCAATGGAATATGTCCGTACATTTGGTATTGGTTATGCTTGCAATAGTTGGAATAGCTTTACTCAATGGGCGAAAGAGAAGGGACTCGACAATGATCTTTTGCTTGAATTAGGACTTGTCAAGAAGAAAAGCATGAGCGATGATGTTTATGACACATTCCGAGGTCGCATTATGATTCCCATCCGCGACAAACAACATCGAATCATTGCTTTTACAGCAAGGATCCTGCCCGACATCCTTGCCAATGACCCTAATGTTCCCAAGTATATTAACAGCTCCACATCTCTTATATATGATAAGGGCAATAGCCTGTTCGGTATTGATGTGGCATTGAACGCAGCATCAAAAGCAGGTGTGATGAACTTGGTAGAGGGCGCGCCAGACGTGATGCGCTTACAGGTTATTGGTTCTTCTAATACTGTTGCACCTCTCGGCTCTTCGTGGACAGAGGCACAACTCAGTATGTTGAAACGCATAATGGGCAAACTCAACATCATTCCAGATAGTGATATTCCTAAAGAAGGAGAACACCTTGGCGTTGGATTTACAAGTGCCATGCGCACAGGGAAATTGGCTTTGTCCCTTGGTTTTGCTGTAACCATACAGGAAATTCCACTCGCTGCGTGGAAAAATGACCCCGATTCATACCTGGTTTCAAAAGACAAACTGGATGACTTGCCCAAACAAGATTTCGTGATATGGTACGCTTCAAAAGTCATAGACGTTGATGGAGAAGGCATCCCCCAACAAGCGAAAGCCATCCATGAGGTAGTTGAGCTTGTAAAGATTATTCCAGACATGGTTCTCCTGGAGTCATACACGGATAAACTCATCAGTGTCTATGGACATGAAGACATGTGGAAACGTGAAATCATGGGAATTCAATCCATGCCAGTGCCAGTTGTCAGTTCTGCCATAAGTGATGAAGAATATGCTGCCCTTTTCAAAGGCACGGAGATTAAGGTTGGCAACAACTGCTATTATGGCTACAGCAAAGAGGGCGAAAAAGAGATCTCCAACTTCATCATGATTCCACTCTACCTGATTCGTGATGGTGCATCTGCATCTCGCGTATTCATCTTGCGGAATGTCATGGGCTTTGAAGTCCGCATTGAGTTCAGTATTGAAGAGATGACTGTCCTCCAAAAGTTCCGTAACCGTATTGAACGTGAAGTAAACTTCATGTGGTACGGCACGTCGGCCAAGTTCAACAAGTTGCGAGGCATCCTCTACTCCAGTATGGAGGTCATCACTAAGATTTCCACTCTTGGATGGCAGAAGATAGGCTTCTTTGCTTTTGGGAACGGCATCATACTCAATGGTAAATGGCATCCGGTAAACGAAGAAGGCATTGTGCGATTGGGAAATCCGTTAGGCTCATTTTATCTCCCTGCATTTTCCAAGATGAATGAAGATAATAGCGAGAAGTTTCTTTTTGAACAGAAGTTCATTCATTTGCCTGAGAGCAAAGTACGTTTCTTCCAGTTTGCAACACAAATGCGATTGGTCTATGGCGACAATGCCATCATCGGTACCTGCTTTATTGTGGTTTGCCTTTTCAGGGACATTATCATTCGTCATCGACGAGAGTTTCCCACACTCTTTCTGTTTGGCCCAAAGGGAACAGGAAAGACTGCATTCGGTGAACTGCTGCAAAGTGTGTTCGTCTATAATGGTGACCATCCAAATCTTCGTACTTCTACCATGCCGAGCCTTGCCACCGTCTTGTCACAAGCCGAAGATGCCATCATGCATCTTGACGAATACAAGAACGACATCGATGTGGAGAAGATTGAACTGCTGAAAGGACTTTGGGATTGCCAAGGACGAAGCAAGCTTGACATAGAAACTCGCAAACGTGAACAGTCGAAAGTCCTCAGTGGTGTGATTGTCAGTGGTCAGGAAAAACCAACCGTTGATATTGCCTTGTATTCTCGCCAATGTGTATTGCCATTCCACAAAGATACACATACCGTTGAGGAGAAAGAGAACTTCCGTGTCTTGAAAGATTGGGAGTATGAAGGGACATCTTATGTTGTTCTTGAACTATTGCAGGTCAGAACACTGTTTGAACAGTCTTACAAAGACTGTTATGAACAGGCCGTCAAGAGCATCTGCACATCCTTGACTATCTGCATTGATGAGCGCATCCTTCATAACTGGTCAGTTGTGCTGGCATCTTATATGGCTGTGCAGCATCATATTCAGTTTCCTTTTACCTATGAGGAGGTTTTCAAGACTGTGCTGAATGGTGTAGAATACCAAAACGAAGAATGTTTGCATAGCAATGAACTTAGCATTTTCTGGAAAACCATTGACTATCTCAAACAAGACAATCAGATATACGGACTCTGCGATTATCGCATTCACGAATATACCAGTCTGAAAGTTGACATCAAGATGGATGGCAGACGACAGACAGTAACCAGAGAATTTGGCAATGCCAAGAAGATTCTCATGATTCCAACCAATAGCCGTATGTTTGCCCTCTATGCGCTCCATCTTCAAAAGACCCGTGAGAAGGTTATTCCCGAGAACACACTGAAGTATTATCTAGAAAACTCTCCCGAATACATAGGCAAGGTGAATAGTGTACGGTTTGCTTCTGTAGAGAATGTGAAGGACTGGCCTCGTCAATTTTCTGCAAAGTGCTTTCAATGCCAGCCACGTCTGAGTGAGAAGCCTGTTCAGGCATTCTGTCTTGACTTTGAAGCCGTAGAAGCTGCCTATGGAGTCAGTCTGTATTCTGATTACATGGCATTTGACCTGGCTCACAATTCGTAAAGTCAACATACATTTTCTACAATCTCTACAATAGTAATAATCAATGAAATATACTCTCAAACAGTTTCATACAAACATAATACACATACCTACAAGTTTTATCCCAACTTGGAGTGTGAGAATAGTGATTTCAACCACCTTGGAAGGTGGGACACAGCAAATTGTTTTACCCATCCAATAATACTAACTTATGCGATACACTAATGTTAGATACAGCACACTTCTGAATGAAGCGCAGTATGATTACCTGTCGGATGAATGTCAGGACATCAACCGAATGAAGTGCTTCAAAACCTTTGTACGTCTGGCTGTCATGGAACAGACCAAGGTGACTAAGACGCACTTTTCAGCTGTCCTACAGCCAGGGCAGTTCATGGCTTCAAAGGTCGAGCTTTCCCTGATGTGGGGTTGCAACCGAAAGACTGCCACCCGAATCATCAAGGAGTTTAACCAGATGGGCATTCTCCGTTCTGAACCGTCAAACCGAACGACCATACACACGCTGTTATGTCTGTCCGTTTGGTTCACGGATCAGCGGACAATCAAGAATCCTTTCTTTGTCAGCAACCCTACGGTCAAGCCCATAGAGAAGCCGACAAGACAGACAAATCATGTCCCACCTAAAAGCGATGCTGAAACAGTTGAAGTCTGCAAGCTGACATCAACAGATTCAGGTGGGACATCTTCTGCCGATACAGGCGACGTGACCAAGGTCATGTTACCCGAATCGCTGGCAGAGGTGATGAAGGAGAAAAATCTTACTTCTTCTCTTTCCCTACTATCTAATGATATTACGCGCTCGCGCGTAAACGTAGCTTGTCATTCGCCAAATAAACCTGTTGCTGACAACTGCCATTATCCTACAAGCAGCAATCTCTTGTCTGATTATCTGCAAGAAAGGGACATACAACTAACTGCCGTGGAAGAGCCACAGCAACCTTCTTGCCATCAAGACCAAAGCTTGCTCCAAGGGGAATCGACAAAAGGGAAAGAAAATGAGAACGAAGCCGAGCCGTAACGTGATGGGAGGGAAAAAGGCTTGCCTTGTTATAGCCCACTATAACTACACGCTGCGCTTTCGTAGTTGTGGGCTCTTCCGAGGGACTCATGGCTTTGCCCTAAGAACCCACAAGGCTCTGCCCTTGACCCGTTCAGGACGCTGCCCCGAAACCTCGCTCAGGCGTTTCACTCCTAAAATCTGGAGCAAAGAGTGCCCCTCTCTTTGCAAACTCCGCCCAATGGCATCTGCCCCTGAGAACCCTGAGCAGGAAGTGACTCTCTCCCTGCACTCTCCAATCAAGGCTCTGCCCCGATACCCTGATAACCATTTATACAATCAATCCGCAAAAGCAGAATTATATGAGTACAACAGCTAAAGCATCCGAGCACATCAAGCCGTGCAACATCGCCCAATGTGAGCGACACAACAGACGGGACGAGGAATACATCAAGTCGCTAAGTCCTTCAAAGCTATATATACGCACCGAACTGACCCACGACAATGAGACCTATGTCGCACCTGACATGGTGGGTATCACCCTTCAGCAGCACTACGACAATCTCAAAGCACTGGTCAAGGAAAAGACAGGTCGAGCCATGCAGGAGAAGGACGTGGAATATACCGACAAGAAAGGAGTGAAGCGTGTCCGCAAGGGCAGCAGTCCTATTCGTGAAGGTGTCGTGAATATCAAGCCTAACACGACGATGGATGACCTGCTGCAATATGTCGAACGAGTGCATGAGAGGTGGGGCATCAGAGCCATCCAGATACACATGCACAAGGACGAAGGACACTATGAGAACCCTGAGGACAAAGACACATGGCAGCCCAACCTTCATGCACACATCATCTGGGACTGGATAGACCACGCGACAGGCAAGTCCTACAAACTGAATGCAGAGGATATGTCAGAGATACAGGACATGGTAGCTGAGACATTGGACATGCAACGAGGGCAGAAAAAGTCCGAGACAGAACTTGTCCATTTGGAGCGGAACGACTTCATCATCCAAAAGCAGGAGAGCAAAAAGAAGCAACTCCAGGAAGAAACGAAGAAAGTCATTGCAGAGAAGGAGGAAGCCGAAGCAGAGGTTGCAGCTGCGAAAACAGAAGTGGCAGATTTATGGAAAGCACATGACTATTTGACAAGTTCCAACCGCACGAAGGTCGAATGCGGTAACCGCCTTGACCGTGAAATACAAAGCAAGCAGTACCGTTCCCAATCGCTTGACGAAACCATAGATGCCAAAGAGAAGAAAATAAATCAACTGGAAGAGAAAGCCAATAAGAAGCTGCAAGACCTCTTCACCATCAAGGATCATGGCGACTGGCAAGACCCTATGTTCTTTGGTATGTCCGCTTATATCTATCGTTTTGACGAGGGCTTACAGTTCTGCATTAAAGCCATTCAGGACTTTGCCTATTCTGGCTTCGGATGTCGTGGTGGCAAACATGGTGACATCTTTTGGGACAACGAGTCGTATACCATCAAACAATACATGAAAACGTTTGCCGAACTTGCAAGTGCGACATTGAAACAGGTAGCTAATTGGTTCGTTTGGCTGGCAAGTACTTTGGGAAAGTTCAATACCAATGAACTGAAACGTGCCCACAATGAGGTTAACGGAGTTGCCGAAGGCAGATACGATTGGCGCATAGAAAAGTATAAGAATAATAATGGAATTTCGATGTAATCTAAATAACTGCGACGGGTGTCGCAGTTTTGCGAAGTAACAGGAGACTGCATTACATGGTTATACATTGCTCCTTGTTCACAACCCTATCTCTGAACAATCGCATATTGGTAAAGTTGCGTGAGACATTCTGCACAAGTTCCGGATAATTGTTGCCCCCGCCAGCCTATTTATGAAAGAATGACTTTATTGAAACGCAGTTCTCATGTTCAAAGACCGTGTTAAGCAAAGTCCTGTCAGAGTTGCCACAGGAGTGTCCCATAATCAATACTTGGAATGGGGCTAACATAAGGAACTCCAGCATGATGTGGTAATGCCTTGTTAACAGATACCTCGAAGATTTATTGTTCTTCAATAACTCATTGTCATTCCTGTTAAGAATGTCCTAATAGTCTTTGTCAAGTTCATCACCATAGCCAACGATTATATTCTTTGGATGTTCCAATTCACCATAAATATAGTTGGAGTCAAGGTTAAAATTTCCATACATCTTGGCAGTTGCTGTGTAATTGAAGCTCAACAGCATTATGGTCTGGGTTTTAATGTAAAAACGTATGGCGATTTCAACTTGTGTAACACCAAATATTGAGCATTTATAAAGCCTTCTGCCAACGCTAAAGCACCTAAAGTCTCACCAAGTCCAATAGCATAGCACATATGTTCCCTAATTGCTTCTACGGGATTTCTTTAACGATATATAATAGCAGAATGAAAATATTATGGCATCTACAGGGTAAAAGCCAAACTCTCCTTGTGTCGTTGGCAATTATAACGTGTGTCATTGCCCAATGACACTATAGTTATTTTCACAACTTCAACAGCCAGTCATACGCTTCGGCACTTGTGGAACTTTTCCGACCATTTACTTTGTGGAAAAGACGAGTGCAGATATTTATTATTGCAGCCTGACTGTGTGCCGTCAGTAAGGCCGCTTCAGTCTTTGTCATTCCATAGCGCAACAACAGGAAAACTTGCAATTCTGTCTCTGAGTAATTGGGCAAGAGCTTGCAAAAACGATTCAACAGTTCTGCATCTTTCTCCGACAATGCCCGATGTATCAGTTCAAAGTCTCGTTCTGTAGCTATGTAATTCTTTTTGGCCTTATACAATAACATTTGGAACAGCGAAGCCTGACAGTACTGCTGTCGTAATGTCTTTGACTTTGTCCTTACTCGCAGACGCAATTCGTCCAACTTCTCCTGATTGTTTATTACGACTTTCCTTTGTTCCTCAGTTTCCCTTTCTGCCTGTTCAATCTCCATTGCTAACTGCCGCTTTTCCCTTTCATCTTTTACCTTTGCCAGTTCATCGTGCAATATGGCGAGGTTATTCTCTCGTTCCTCAAGATCAGCATTGGCTCGTTCCAGTTTTAATTCGGCACTGGCTATCCTCTGCCTATACCATGAATGAAGATAAAAGATGAGAAACAGAACGCTTATAATGACAAATGCCAACACACACCAAACGTATATGGCCTTTCTTCGACTCTCCTGCAATTGTAACTCTTTCTGATTATTCTCTGTTTGTAGTCGACTATAGTCATACATCTCATGCAGGTTTTGCAGATGCAGCGACAATTTTTCCTGATAAGAGCTATCCACTGCATCGCATTGCAGGGGAGCGTATTTGCACACTGAGTCCGTTTGCCTTTTCTGTTCAAACACCATCCGAAGCCCACGATAAGCAGCCTGACGATTATTCCAATCCGAAGCGGCAAGTTCCTTTCTAAAAAAGTATTCTGCTGAGTCCAACTTGCCTAATGCCGCCAACACTCTGCCCTTCGCATAATAATATATAGGAAAGGAACTCTCATAGGTTACAAGATTTACATTATTACTATGCTGCTCATAGATGGAAAGTAATTTTGTAGCATCCTCAATCCTGCCTACCTCAACATTTGCCAAGATGCTTGTGCAAAGCCAACCTGCACCATACGAATATAATCCTAATCGCTTGCTTTCTTCCAGCACATTCCAGCACTCATCAGCGATTCTCTGGTATTCACTTAAGTCAAATAGTTTTCCTAATTCTCCCCATTTGGCAGTCATCATAAGCAAAGTATCCTTTGCCAAAACAGCATATTTATAAACATTTCTTTCCGCCACAACAGATTGTAAGTGCAAACTCTGTTTGTACAGAATATCACATTTCTGCCCATACAAGCGAGCTAGAATATCGTACCGACAATCTTCACTCGTTGTGTCTGCAGCATTTATCCCGTCTAGAAACGCCTCCAAAGCTTTGGGAGCCTCGTGCAAGTCGCGATAAACACTGCCAAGCAAATAGTAAGCTTCCATCTGCTCATTGCTCGTCCCGTGCTTCTTGTAATACGTTACAACCTGCCGCATCAACGTGTCATCCCTCTCAGTTAGAGGGATATATGCCAAGTTGCGTTGTCTTATGTCGTTCATAATCGAATGAGCTTCTTCTTTGCTAATATCGGATGAATGTGGCTTGCATCCAAACACACAAACCAATAATAGGCTAACGATAAAGAGTTGCTTCATAGCTTTTTTATGATTCTTTTTAGTGGCAAAGATATGTTTTTTCTGTAAAATGGCAAAAAATCACACGCCGATGAAATGGGTAAAAACTAAATTGTGAAGTTTTTGTGAAGTTTTTTCTTTGTAAAACACAATAATAAAGTCATATCTTTGAGGTGACAAACCTAATTATTAACCAAACTAAACTAACAAACATGAAAACAAAAGCATCATTATTCAAATCACTCTTGTTAGCAACCGCAATGTTTCTTATGACACCCTTACATGCATGGGAACCTGCACAATTTGGTATCGTCATCCAACTGTCATTGGTGGAAATCCATCCAGACCCCCTTCATCCTCGCACTCCTATCGAAGTACCGCAGATAGGACAAACAGACCACACACTCTATTTCCTCGATGAAATCGATCTTTCCCTCAATCTATACTCTGTAGATGATGGCGGCAACGAAACTTTGGAGTATGCGACTGTCGTACCTGCGACAACAACATCGGTACAACTCCCCGCTGACCTTTCAGGCACCTATATCATCGAAGTTGTTTACGATGGCTTGTGTTTCCGAGGCGAAATAGAATTATAAACGATTATTATTTACTTTCAAAACAAATTAATCATGAAGAAGATTCTTCTTACATTAGTAATGGCATTTGCTGCCATGAACATCAACGCACAACTTGTAGTAGATTCAATAGGTAGAGTAGGAGTCGGGACGGACGCACCAAAATCTTTGCTTTCTGTGGGAACCGATGGCGATGAAGATGCAGCCATAGAATGTGACATACATGGGAAAACATATGGAATAAAAATCTCGAACATTTTCAGTAACTCAAATACAACCTATGGTAGTTATTTTAGACTCAGGAATCTTAGCGGAGATTGTTTTGGTGGAAGAAGTGTCGCAGTTGGTGAAAATAACATGGAGTCTTATCAAAATGTAATTGGTATAAGCGGAGAGGCTGGGCGTGCTCCAACCGCTATTGGTGTTTTGGGAAGAAAAAGTGTTTATCCCTCATCATATGTAAATTTTGCAGGAATATATGGGTCAGATGGTATCGCTAATCCTTCTTTTACAGTTGGTTCCTATAATTATTCTGATATATATGCAGGTTACTTCAAGGGTAAGGTACGTGTGACAAACGGCATATATGCAACAGTTCTTAGTCCTTCTGCAAGTCCTTCACCGTCTGGACAAAACGGAACGACCATATTATCCGAAAGAGGTGAAAGTGTGACAGATAAACTCAGTCAGGTGCAAGCTTTACAATACCTTCGCTACGATCAAATTCAAGAAACAAATACTACAAGGGCAGGTCTTAGTGATTTGGACTTAGATAACATAACACAAGAGGAACTCGACTCTCTTATGGAAGCCTTAGAGGACGAAGAGCCAGAGCGCTATTTATCTCCAATTCAATACGGACTAGATGCCAATCAGTTGAAGGCTGTTTATCCGGAACTAGTATATGAAGACAACAATGGCAATGTCAGCATCAACTATGTGGAAATGGTCCCCCTTCTGGTGCAATGCATCAACGAACTGAAGAATGAAATTGCAGAGTTGAAAGGAACGTCTCCCAAGAAAGCAAAAGCCCAACCAACAGCCATAGAAGAGAGTGTTTCCGACATTGACATGGTCAGAATGGACCAGAATAAGCCCAATCCCTTCAGCGAAAGCACCGTCATTTCGCTCAACATCCCCCAAGAAACACAGACGGCCAATATCTATATCTATGATATGAATGGCAAGCAAGTGCAGAGCCTTCCCGTCGGCGAACGTGGCGAAACAAACATTACTGTTTATGCAAGCGACCTTGCTGCAGGCATGTATATCTATACACTCGTAGTAGACGGCAAAGTAAGTGTGACAAGAAGAATGATAGTAGAAGGTAAATAGATAAATGTATATGAATAAATATATATATGCTTCCATGATTCTGTGTTTGTATGCTGGTGCATTAAAAGCGCAAAAGACAATTTGTCTGCAGACGAAGGCAGAAACTAATGGCGTAGGAAAAACTATACCTGCCCGAGATGTTGAAGAAACACCGAATGGCGTAAAAATTACATATTGTTTTAACAATATTATTACACAAGATGACCCATTGTATAACAATGCATCTATGGTTAAAATAGAAGGTTTTTGGCCAAATAGCAATGTGGGCGAACCGTCTGTACTTTCAAGATGGGATACATTTGTCGTACCTAATACAGATGTGGAGGTTGTTATAAGCGATAGTTCCTATGTTGAGTTTCCAATGGAGCTCTCTCCTGCAAGACCGTTATTGTCTAATAGCGAAGATGAGTCATATACGAGAGAAATTGTCATTCCAATCGTTGGATATAGAGGGCTCTTTCCTACCAGTTTTATCTCTGCTACACGTAATGACAGTTATAGAGGCCAGCCTCTTTTAGACGTTTGTGTCACACCGGTTCAATATGACTTTGATAATAAGAAAGTACGTGTATTCACAATGATTCAATATAATATTCAATACAATGTTACATCTTTAACGAAGTCTTTATCAAGATATCTTAAAGAAAGAAAAAGTGGAGATTCATTCCTAGATAATATTGCTTTGAATATTCCGTCTCGGGAATTGGCACATAGTCCAAGGGATGTATCATCAACAGATTCCATAAGCAATAAGTATTTGATTGTCTCAGTCCCCAAATATACATCTGCTGTGAACGAATTTGCCAAATGGAAGAGAAAACTTGGATTTGACGTACGAATTGAGATGAGGGAATCTTGGGATACCACTATGGTAAAAAATGTGGTTCGAAATGCATATCAGACAGACAGCATAAAATATCTTTTGATTTTCGGAGGTAGTAATGATGTTCCAGGCATTACCCGTAGTTTATTCTTTAACAATAAATATTATGAGCATGATACGGACCTTTACTATGGATGCATGGATACTTGTGGTTACACACCGGATATATTTCGGGGGCGAATTCCAGTAAGCACAAGTAATGCGGCTTTAACTGTTGTTGATAAAATTATCAATTACGAGAAGAATCCTCCTATTGATGTTGGTGATGAACGATTTTACAGGACAGGTGTTCATTGCGCATATTTTCAGGATGTTTCCCCAAATGACAGCTGTGAGGACAGACGTTTTGTTTTGACATCCGAAAGAGTTAGAGATAGCATGCTTAGAGATACTACGCTCTGTCATGTTGATAGTATTACTAGAGTTTATTTTACAGAAGGAAGTGCAACTCCTAAATACTGGAACCCAGACACTTATGCAAATAGAGAAGAGATTACTCCTGAATTACAGAGACCTACCTTTTCTTGGAATGGTAATTCTGCGGACATTATAAACTGTATTAATCAGAAGGCTTTCTACGTATTAATGCGAGACCACGGAGCTGTAGATAGTTGGGTAAAACCTTCTTTCGACACAGGTAATATCGATCAACTAAATAATGGGAATTATTTGCCCGTTGTATTTTCTATATGCTGTCATACTGGAGAGTATGCATCACCGACTTGCTTTTGTAAGCATTTCTTAGATAAAAGTAGTGGTGGATGCGTCGCTATTTACGGTGCATCAGATAAGAGTCTTTCTGGGGCTAATGACGTCTTGGCAGAAGGCATGTTCGATGCGATATGGCCTTCCTTGAATCTGCGTCCTCTGTTTGGACACATGGGTAATATACCATCATATTCCCCTACGCCAACACCGACTTTCCGATTAGGACAGATTCTTGACCAAGGACTGAGAAGATGCGACGAAGCATATTTAAGAAGCACGCGCCCACTTTATTCCCAACACACATCAGAAGTGTTTCACTGTTTTGGCGATCCGAGCATGATGATATATACTGAACAGCCGCAACCCTTTACGAATGTTACTATTGACAGACTGGATAATGGCATAATTTCTGTCAATACTGGCGGAATTCTTGCTACAATATCGTTCTATAACACAATAACGGATGAGGTATGGTCATGTGTTGGATATTCGGCTTCTCATCCCGGAGATCTTGACACATCAGTGTGTATTTCTGCACATAACATGATTCCCCTTATAGTAGAGGTTCCTGATATGCTTTACATTCAGAATGATACCTTGACAAATGGTGGTCGCTATGAGGCAAAAACCATAAAGGTAGGCAATCATGTTACAACCCCGCCCCATGGGAATGTTACCTTTTCTCAAGGCAACTACTATTTAGTGGGTAAACAGGTGGAATTACATCCTGGGACAAAAGTTTCTGTAGGAACAAAATTACGAATCAAAAATAGATAAATTGTATTGGAGATTCATAAATAATTGTATATTTGCGTCAGTAATCATTAACTACAACGAGACATGAGAAAAATATTATATCTCTTGCTTATGCAAGCATCATTCATTACATGCTTCGCAGACGAATACAAAGACCCTGCAACGAATGTATTATATACTTACGACCCTGCAGGGAACAGGGCCGAGGTGAAGGCGGGATACGAACATGATGAGGATTGGTATGGGAATTTGTATGAACCTGGTTCCCCTGATGCCAAGGACGAAATCATCATTCTTGACAAAATTACAATAAACGGTAAGGATTACATCGTTGATAAGATAGGATATTGCGCTTTTTCTTACAAGAACAACATCATATCAGTTATAATTCCATCTTCTGTCAGATCCATTGAATATGGTGCATTTATGCATTGTACATCTTTGTCAAATGTTGTTCTTTCCCAAGGATTAAACTCGATAGGATGGTTGGCATTCAATAATTGTTCCAATTTAAAACAAATATCTCTTCCCGAAAGCCTGAAAAGCATAGGAGGTGGAGCCTTTTCGTTTTGTGGCATGTCGGATATAACCATCCCTTCCTGCGTGGAGGAGATTGGAGATATGCAAGCATTCTATTCCCCTGCCCTCAAGACCATCACCTCATTAATAAAAGAACCATTTGAGGTGTACGAAAGTTTTAATTCGAAATTGAGAGATGTGACCCTGCGAGTGCCTGCTGGCACAAAATCCAAATATGAAACGACGACTGGCTGGAGAATTTTCAATACTATTGAAGAGTTTTTGCCGACAGGCATTACGACTCCTACAACACATCAAGAATCCTGCATCTTTGACCTCCAAGGCCGAAAGGTTGCCAACCCGAGAAAGGGAATCTACATCAAGGACGGACAAAAGGTCTTGATTAAGTAGAAATAAGGAGAGCCTCAAACTGTATATAGGCTCTCTTATTATTTTTCCCGTCCTGAATGTATATGCTTTTGGGGGAGTTCGCAACTTTACGAACCTGGAGAATCAAGAAATACAATTCTACAACACTATCTTTTTTTACGTTCTCAGTAGTATCTTCGTTAGTAAAAACAAAATTGTTCTAAACTCGTTCCAAGGTGCAGTTGTTCTATATGCTTCTATAGAAGTTGCAAGGATATGAAATTTAGGATAGGCAATGAGTGAGTCCATAGCTACATTATTATTCTTGGCTGGTATTTTTCTAGATAAACAACTGACATCAGTCTGGTTTCCGCAATTAGAAAAGATATATTTTCGATGGTGTTCACACTATTAGGAAGGTAATGGTGGTCAAGTTGGTACAACTAGAGAATTTTAAGGGGAAATGAGTGGAGTAGTTTTGATTTTTATTATAAATATCTGAAAATCGAGATTAAATTGCTTAAAAAGGTTGTACTCATATAACCATTTCCAATAATTTTTGTATATTTGCAGCACAAATTGATATATTAGTATCCGTATGAAATATCTTAATATTAAGAAGGCACTGGCAGCGTGGCAGGAATTGCAACCGCTGTCAGAGAAGGATAGAGAAAGACTAAGTCGTCGTTTCACTGTGGACTTTAACTATAATAGCAACCATATTGAGGGCAACACGTTGACTTATGGCCAGACGGAAATATTGTTACTCTTCGGTAAGGTGATTGGCGAAGCCGATGTGCGAGATGTGCAAGAAATGACTGCCAGTAACGTGGGACTAAAGATGATGACTGAGGAAGCTGCTGTGAAGGAAACGCCACTGACACAAAACTTCATTCGCACGTTGCATAAGATCCTACTCCGTGAAGACTATACCGTATATCGAGAACTACCTGGAGGTGTACAAACAAGTTATGTAATCCATGCAGGACAGTATAAGACTCGTCCCAATAGTGTCATCACTCGCTATGGCGACCGATTCGAATATGCCTCACCAGAAGAAACTTCCAGTTTGATGACCGACTTGGTGGATTGGTATAACAAGGCAGAGCAGGAAGGAAAACTTTCACCAGTGGAATTAGCTGCTCTATTCCACTACCGTTATATACGCATCCACCCTTTTGAAGACGGGAATGGACGCATTGCTCGCCTAATGGTGAATTTCATCCTGACACGCCATGATTATCCTATGATTGTAGTTCGCAGCCGTAAAAAGAGCGAATATCTGGAAGCTCTCCATCAGACGGACATTGAGGTAGGGCCAGTGCCTGTCGATGGAGCTCGTGCAGATATAAAGGATATCAAACCATTTTTGAAGTACTTTAATGAACTTGTGGCTACAGAGGTTTATAATGATGTACTCTTTGTGAGCGAAAAGGATGAGAATGTGTGGTGGTATGATGGTGAACGAATAGCTTTCCGCACACCTAATTATACAAAGATACTGAATGCCATGCGCACAGAGCCAACGTTAACACTGGCGGATATGAGTGCCGTGACAGGTGTCAGTGTTGCTGCAGTGCAGAAGCTTATGGGTCAGTTGATTGACAAGAAGTATGTAGAACGAGGCGAGAAAGATGGCAGTTGGAGGGTGTTTGTGACACAATAAGTACAATTGAGGACTAAATAAAATGAAATATCCCTAGTTCACCAACGACATACAATTCCTTTTGCAACCAAATATTACTACTAATTTGTAAAACAATTATAGGTAAGATGGAAGGAAGAAGAGAACAAGGGATAATTACTTTCATTTAAAATGGAACCTGTTTATTTCATACATCTGATAATCCTGAAAATCTCAATAATAAATCTGATGTAGATACCCCTTTTATAAAATAAGGCATCACGCACAAGGTCAAAAGTCTCCTATTTCTTTGACAAATTATAATACTATTAATAAAACTGTTTATTGGAATGATTTAAAAAATGTGGGAATGCTATTTAATTATTGCTCGGCTTAGTTAACATGGACATTTGCACATTTCATCATTCTTTGAGAGGTTGTTTTCGCTTCATTCATCATGATTCGATTGCTACCTCTAAGGCGAGATACGACGCTCATATACGCTTTTAAGGCTAAGATATTTGTTTTCTTGAAACTCTCTAATTCTTTTATTGTTGCCTTAAGTGCGTCTGAGTTACCTTGTACTCTGCATTGTAAATAATGACTGTTGTAATACATGTTCCTTGTTTTTCTGTAAAATGGCAAAAAATCACATGTCGATGGAATGGGCAAAAACTAAATTGTGAAGTTTTTGTGAAGTTTTTTATTTGTAAAACACAATAATAAAGTCATATCTTTGGAGTGACAAACCTAATTATTAACCAAACTAAACTAACAAACATGAAAACAAAAGCATCATTATTCAAATCACTCTTGTTGGCAACCGCAATGTTTCTTATGACACCCCTACATGCATGGGAACCTGCACAATTTGGTATCGTCATCCAACTTTCATTGGTGGAAATCCATCCAGACCCCCTTCATCCTCGCACACCTATTGAAATACCGCAGATAGGACAAACAGATCACACACTCTATTTCCTCGATGAAATCGACCTTTCCCTCAATCTCTACTCTGTAGACGAAGTCGGCAACGAGACTTTGGAGTATGCAACTGTCGTACCTGCGACAACGACATCAGTACAGCTTCCCACTGACCTCTCTGGCACTTATATCATCGAAGTTGTTTGCGATGGGCTATACTTCCGTGGTGAAATTCAGTTATAAAACAGATAAGATTAACATCGTTTATGCGCATAGTGCAAACCTTCTGGTCGGCAGGACGTAACCCTCTGGAGTACAGCTTCGGATGGTTACGTCCAGAGTACAACCTCATGTCATGGGCACTGAGCCTGCTCAGCCTTCGCGAGCATTACGACGAGGTCGCACTATATACTGATGAGCAAGGTAAGCATGTGCTCATTGATCTGCTTCATCTTCCTTATACAGAAGTTCATGTCGTCTATGACGAGACACTCTGCTTGCCACAACACTGGTCGTATGCAAAAATAAAGACCTATTCGCTACAAACGAAGCCCTTTCTGCATATTGATGGCGACATCTTCCTTTCCAAGCCAATTGCTGAGGATATCGTCCATGCTCCGCTCATCGCACAGAGCAAGGAAATTGGTACGGAATATTACAGGCATATGATGGACAGAATTCTGCAAGAATCAGCCCTCCAACTTCCTAAATACGTAGAGGATGGTCTGAAAGAGGAGTCCATTGCTTCATATAATATGGGCTTGTTCGGTGGTAACGACATGGATTTCATTCATGCTTATAGCGAAGAAGCATTGGCTCTCTGTGACAAGAACAAGGCCATATGCCTGAATGGCAATTTCAATCTTCTTTTCGAGCAAATGCTTTTTGCATACAAAGCCCAAAAGGAGGGTCAGACTGTAAGCACTATCTTCTCGCAGATATTCAATGACAATGGTT
This sequence comes from Bacteroidaceae bacterium, assembly GCA_017548075.1. Classification (GTDB taxonomy): domain Bacteria; phylum Bacteroidota; class Bacteroidia; order Bacteroidales; family Bacteroidaceae; genus Physcousia. The sequence goes on from JAFYNL010000040.1 coordinate 65,008, forward strand.
ATACCGTTAAGGACTTCTGCAATTTGGATGACTTTGAACATAAAGGTTTCTTCCACCTTCTTGGCGGACACAAAAGGAATAGGAATTTGATAGATTCTCTTGAAGAGACACTAATCGCGCACTATCCAGATTACTATAAAACGATAGTTAAACTCTTTCCTCATCTCTATTCAAGAGGTTTTATAAAAGCTACGATTTACATTCCGCTACTGACTAACGACATACCCATCAAATTATATATTGATTTCTTGAACAACGCAGAAAGAGAGTGGAGTGGCATTTCATGGGAGGATTTATTTGATGTGGAACAGAGACGTATTGAAGGTAAAAGGCTTTCCTTCCACAAAGATGTGTTAAACGATATCTGTGTCTGCCGCAACCCTTATCTGAAGTGCTTTGATGTACCGGCCTCATGGGACGAGGAAACAATACAGACAATAAGAAAGCGATTGTCGTGCAAAGACGATGCTCCGATAGAAAAGATTGCAGTCATTCCAACACTTTCATCCAAACTGAGAAAGGAATATGTATTGTATGAATTAGAGCATCAAGTTCTGGAACAACTGAAAGGCTGTTCGATGAAAATTTTAGAGCTATTAAACAAACTAGTCGCAAAAAGCAGGTCAGAAGAGATGCGTACTCTTTGGCTTGCAGAAATACAAATATTATTAAACGAAGGATTATTAACCCCTTATAACAATTTTATTAATCATTAAAACGTTATTATTATGGCAACAAAAGGTTCAAGACAAGTCCCCTACACATGGAGTGAGTACACCACAAAGGTATCTTCGAATACGTGGCAAGGTGGATGGGTGGAATCAAGAGGTGAAAATAACTATCGTACGCACGCATTGGATGTATATACAGGCAGCTGTGCGAAAAGCTATCCTGTACCCTATAATATCTTTTGTGAGATGATACAAAATGGAATTTGGCTTGGAGGATGGTATAGAACTGAGCAGTATCTATTGAAATACCGCGCCTTTGACGGAACAGAATATGAAAGTACACTATGCGAAGAAAGTAATCCATGCTCCTTGTCCCTATATGGTGAAATGATTTCAAATGAGATATGGGAAGGAGGTTGGGTACAAGAATATAATGGAACATTACGTTATGTTCAAAGTCTTCAAATTGTAATAAGTTCAGGGTCTGGAAGTGGCAATGGCTATGGCAGCGGTATAAGTGGTGGTTCTGTTCCGGAAGCTGGTTCTGGCTCTGGCGAGTTAGAAGCTCTCGGTTGCTCTATTTCTGCAGGGAATCATGTGGTAGCGCCTGTGCACGATGAGAATGGAAAGCAAATAGGAACTCTTCACGCTAACTGGACAAGCGGCAATACAATTGGCCAACATGAATTGTCAGTTGTTACGATTTCTATAAGTCCCCAATTAAACTCAAACACTTTCAATACGAATAACTTATATACGGTATGGATTAATGCTTACGAGCTGAGGATTCATGGAACTTATATCTTCACGCAAAATGGAGAATCTACTCTAGGTCACGTATATAATGAATTTATTATTCCAGAAGAATTTCGTCAGTATGATTAGAGGTTGTGCTATCCTCATTCTCATGATATTTGGGAACGTAATTGCTTTTGCCCAAGAGCCTCTGGGCTCCACTTTTGCAGAGATGGAGGACTCGATGAGTTCACTTTCCATCACGCCCCTGAAACCAACACTGGCTAGAAAAGTACTGAGTAAAGCGATAGATAAAGCTGAAAAGGACTTGCAAAATAAACATAAGGTCGATAAGTATCAGATAAATGCGACTTTCAATAGAGATTCCATGACTTCATTCTCTGTAAGTTGCGATATCTTGATAGAAAGAAATTACACTATTAATTATTCTATAGAGAATTTCAAATACGACGGGCCATATACATTGACTCGACAGGATAGCGCATATATAGTACATTACATAAAATGGTTTACCCTAATAGAGCATAACAAATTGCCATTAACAAGTCCTGTCCGTGTTGCGCCAGCTAGTATACACGGAATGATGGTTAAGTTAGGGGATATATTATATCCTCTGAAGGATTACGACACTACTTTGCGCTACTATTATTATAGTGCATATAGTATTGGCGATGCCTCTGGTAAAGGAATTTACCGTCTGGTTTTTAGTAGAAACAAGAAAAAACGTCTGTTTGAGAATCGAATAAAGTTGTATAATAAAAAGACGCAACGGTTCGAGTATGACTACAATAAATATGAAGTGGGTGAGATAATTAGTGGCACAGCTTATCTCGATATCCATTCTTTGCGCATAACGCAATTCAAAGGGCACGCCCGTATGCCGTACGATGAGCATATCATCAATGTTCACTTTCAAAACAACTACGACGAAGAGAATGATACTCCTATCCTTCGACAAACAAAATTAGTATGGGAAGTGAAAGGCACTAAGATAAAAGCAACAGTACGGAGAATAACAGAATAAGATGAAACGCTTGCTCTCCATATTACTTCTGCTTTGGGCAGTTCAGTGCTTTGCCCAAGAGCCTCTCGATTCTGCATTCTTGGATGCGGAGATGGAGGACTCCGTGAGTTCCCTTGCCATCAAACCTATCAAAAAGCCTAAGAAGTTGCTGAATAGCATCATCGACCAACTTTTGCTTGACTTGGAGAAAAAGTCTCAGGTTAAGAATTATATGTGTGAGTTTGTCAACGTCGAAAGGATTTCTGTTCCATGGACAATAAGGCAGACCCTTTCCGCGCAAGCTGGCATCAGGCTTGAAACCATTAATACGGGCGAATTCCGTTATGAAGGCCCATATAAACTGACCAGCAAGGACTCTTCCTTAATAAGTCTCCCGATAGACCTTTCCCGCTATAGCCCAATCCTTGAAAATGTGGACGGAATTTCCATAGATGGAGAAATGTCGAAATCAACGATTTTCAAGAAACTGATGCGAACATATTATGATGTGACAGTCTATAGTATCACAGATAACTCGGGCAGAGGAGTGTATCGCGTAATATTTTCCCCAAAGAAGAAGGAAATAACGCAAGACAATTGGAAGTATTATATAATGACGATTTCTGGTACGGCATATTTTGACATCCACTCTCTGCATCTGACCCGCATAAAGGGCGAGGTTCGTTATCCGAGGAATCCTTATCATTGGGAAGCTATCCCCATGGATAAATTGAGTTTTCAATCATCTCCCTATGTATCTATTTTTGATACTCGAGAACGTTATCAGATTGATTACGATAACTTTGGTGAGACACCAGAGGTCAGACAAATCAGATATATTAGAATGAACCGCAACAAGGTAATGTCGAAAACTACCATACAGGAAATAACCGAATAAGATGAAATGCTGGCTCTCCATATTCCTTCTGCTCTGGGCAGTACAAGCTTTCTGTCAAGAGCCTCTGGATTCCGCTTTTTCAGGGATGGAGGACTCGATGAGTTCTTATACCATCAAACGTGTCAAGAAACCAAGGAAGTTGCTGGATAACATCATCGACCAACTGGTAAAAGACATGAAGCAAAAGCCACGGGTTAAGAAATATATGGTAGAGTCGGTTAACATAGAAAAAGGTTCTGACCCATGGAAAGTAAGGCTCCTCATTTCTGCGGAGGCTGGCATCAAGTTGGAACCCGTCAAAGGAGGAAAAGTCAGATACGAAGGCCCATACGAACTGACCAGCAAGGACTCTACCCAATTACGTCTCTCGATAGCCCTCCCTTTTAACCCGATTCTTCAAAATATAGATAATCTTTCCTGGTATGAAGATATGTCGGAATCTATGGCTTTCAAGACAATGATGAAGAAATATTATAATGTGAAGGTCTATAGTATCACCACCGAATCGGGCAAGGGGCTGTATCGCGTAATGTTTGCACCCAAGGAGAGAGAAATCAAGGTGGACTACGGGACGCATTTCTCTATTGCGGTTACAGGTACAGCATATTTTGACAGCAACACCCTGCATCTGACACGCATTAAAGGCGAAGTCAGTTATCCGAAACATTCAGGCCGTTGGGCAGATGCCCACATGTTTAAAATGAGTTTTCAAAAAATCACTCCTGTTCCTTTAATAAAAGTTCGCCGACTTTATCAGATTGATTACGACGATACAGACGGAACACCCGTGGTCAGACAAATCAAACATACCGAAATACACTATGACAAGATTGTGTCAAAAAGTACCGTACAGGAAATACCCGAATGAGATTCGATAATAACTTGAAAGGATTCTTGAAATACAAATACTATTAAACGAAGGATTATTAACTCCATATAACAATTTTACTAATTATTAAAAACGTTATTATTATGGCGGCAAAAGGTTCAAGAAAAAATCCCTATACACTAAGTGAGTTCAATGGAATTGGTTCTGATAGCTGGACTGGTGGATGGATAGAAGAGAGCGAAAATTACCTTATTTATCGTAATAGGTATTTGACGGAAACATACACTGGTTACTGTACAAAAAGCAATCCAGTACCCGGTGACTTCTACAACGAGATGATACAAAATGGAATTTGGCTGGGAGGATGGGTATTGTTTGGAGCAACCCTGAGGTATATAGACTCCAACAACAATGAATATGATAGTTCACTGGGTAGTCAAAGCAACCCATGCTCGATGTTCTTATACAACGAGATGATCTCAAATGAGATATGGGGAGGAGGATGGGTACAGGATTATACTGGATACATTCATTATATACAGAATTTTCAAATAACACTAAATTCGGGAAGCGGATGCGGTTGCGGTTGTGGTTCGGGAAGCGGTAGCGGTTCTGGTGAAGGTAGTGGCTCTGGTTCGGGTAGTGGCTCTGGTTCGGGTAGTGGCTCTGGTTCGGGTAGCTGTTCAGGTAGTGGCAGTGGCAGCAGTTCGGGAGATCCGGAACATCCTATTTCCTTTGGAAGCTGTATCGCTGGAACAATCATAAATGGAAAAGGAGAAGTTTTGCTTCATTGGACATCTGGTAATACGACAGGTACTGGTAATAACATGTCCGAAGTGAACATTTCCATATATTTTAAAGATAGTTCATGTGTTCTTATGGAGGAAAATATCCGTGCTTCATGGATTAAAGCATACGAAATGTTAATAATGGGCTCATTCTCATATTTTGATAATATAAAAAATGAATTGCGAGAATGCCATATATATGGAGGAAGCTTCATCATACCTACTGAATACCATCAATGATTATTAGATTAATCTTAACTCTTTCATTTCTGGTAAGTTTCCGCATCGCCCAAGGGCAAGTGATACATGACTATGCAGGTCGTGTTGTGGATGCAGAGACTGGAGAGCCTCTTCCGTATGCCTCGATTTATGTAGGAGAGGGACGGGGGACGTTGACAAATATTGAGGGAGATTTCAAATATCAGGCAGAAGAATCAGACATCGTGACATTCAGTTTCATCGGCTATGGCAAGTTGAGGGTTAGGGCAACAGAAATTCCGTCTATCGTCAGACTGAAGCCATATATGACTCCCTTGCAGGAGATTACTGTCCTGCCTATCGACGAGAAAGGTGTCTTGAAACGCGTTATCGACAATCTGAAAAAGGATTATAAGAAGAAATCGGAGTGGACGAGGAAGTACTTCTTCCGGGCATTGATAGAAGAAGAGACGGCCACATATATTGCAGAGGCATTCATGAACGCTTGCTCCATTGTGAACATCCGTTCTGCAGAAATAACGAGCGGGCTGCAAGGGTACGATCAAGGAACTGGCAAGGACAGGCTGCTCCTCAAATCCTCCAACATTCACAACCTCATCGAGGTCGGACCGATGACGGCAAACAGCTATCTCTGGTCGGGTGTCGTCAAGCCCTTGCAAAGCTATAGCTCTATGCGAAAATACTACAAGCCGCGTTTTGAGTATTTGACGGGCGAGGATGGAGAGTCGCTCTATCGGATAGAATTCCCTCTGAAGGATGAATGTATAACGAGGCTCTCTCTGAAGCCCTACATTACGGGTACTGCATACGTAGATGTCGAAACTAGCAGACTGCTTCGCTTTGATGGCTCCTGCCATAACAGTAAGGTAAGAATGGGACTGATTTCATACCCCACAGCCGTCGATTTCCACATGGAATACGACTACAGTAAGGAATCTGCTTCGGTCTCGAATATGGCCATTCAAGGCGGAAATGCCTTTTCTATTTATCGTGCGCTCCTCTTTGCCATTGAGGAAGACAAGCAGGAATCGGTAAGAAAGAAGGCAAGCGGTTCGAACATCGTCACAGCCCTGAGTCAGGCAGGATACGACGAAAGCCTCTGGAGCAAGTACGACATCATCAAGCGCACAAAAGAAGAAGAGAAAGCGGCCTTCGGGAGAAATGCAGAATGACAGCATTAGAAACAAAGCCTAATGAATGAAAGAATATTATGAAACGCTTCATTTCCATAATCCTTCTGCTCGTGGCGGTTCAGGGCTTTGCCCAAGAGCCTCTCGACTCTGCATTCTTGGATGCGGAGATGGAGGACTCTGTAAGTGCTATGGCTATTAAACCCGTCGAACATCCAGAAGAATTGCTGCAACAAGTCTTGCAGCGCCTTGAAAAAGACCTGCAGCAGAAGCATTCGAGACGAGACTACATGTTGGAGTCATTACTTAATATAAACAGCCCACGCGCGTTGTATGTTTATCGGACTTATACTATAGAAGACGACAACGGCATTGGAGTCATGGAATACGATCGTATCATTAATAAAGGTCCACTGAAATTCGAAGGTCCTTATCGTATAACCGTGCAGGACAGTTTGGATATAGAGTTCACTCTTAACATACATGCAGACCTTAATACGAACGCCATTCGTGTGAATGGGTACAGATCTCCCCGTTTCTTCCTCAGGGCTCTTTTTAACGGAGTTAAATTGAAGAAGGTTCTCAAAGGAATCCTAGAAGCTTATGAGGTTACGGCTTACAACATTGTCGACAACTCGGGCAGAGGAGTGTATCGCATACATTTTGATGAGAGGAAACCGAAAAAATGGGAAAAGGAAGTAGTGCCTTTTGAAGATGAGAAAATCAAATGGTACATTGACCAACAGTCCCTACGCCTTATACAGATCAATATTAGCCAAAATAAGCCAGGACGCCGCAATGTATACAAGCATGTCTATTGTGAAGAAAACGGATGTCCCATGCTACAGAAGTTCATTGGTGTAATATACAAAGAGGGCAAGTTGACGAGTTGGACGGGTGTGAAGTTGGAAAATAGAGATAATAAAAATTGAACGAATTCTTGAAGTAATCATGCACTCGAAATAAAAGAATAAGATGAAACGTTTGCTTCCTATATTCCTTCTGCTTTGGGCGGTTCAGAGCTTTGCCCAAGAACCTCGGGACTCTGCTTTTGCAGAGATGAAGGACTCGATGAGTTCGCTCTCCATCAAGCCCGTCAAACATCCAAAGAAGCTGCTCGGGCAGATTATTGAGCGATTACATGAAGATTTAAAAGAAACGCATAAAACCAGAAGGTATCTGGTGGAAGGAACTTTCAGAAAATCGAATTTCCCCCCGTTTTATGTCAAAGGCATATATACCGTGGAAGGAGACAATGGTTTGGAAATAATACGGGGGAGAGCTGATCGTGACAATATAACTCTAGAAGATTTTAGCTATGACGAACCGCACGAACTAAGTTCACAAGACACCACCTCTTTAATAGGAGATTTAGCCGAATTGCTAAATTTTAGTCCCGCCCATGCAAGCCACATGTACTATCAAGTATACTACCCGCCAGCGCCGTTTGTCTATTACAGTGAGACAACGCGATGGTATGACATAAAAGCCTACGAAATTGAATATGGACCTAACAAAGGTGCATATCGCATACAGCTTGACAAGAAGAAAAACAGGTATCTGTGGAGAGAACATGATCATGAGTTTTGGCTTGATAATTATAAAGTTACTGCATATTTCGACCGCAACACTTTGCGTATAACCCAGTTTAAGGGCGAAACTGCTTCGGAGATTGCAGAGTATCCTTTCAATATAGGTTCTACAGGTAGCACACGCTTTCTTATTGATTATGATAATATGGGAGGGAAGCCTGTTCTCAAGAGAATTGTTTTTATCTCAACAAGAGACCCTGATCATACCACGACAGAAAAGGGACTAGTACAAATAATACCCGAATAAGATGAAACACTTCATTTCCATAATCCTTCTGCTCGTGGCGGTTCAGGGCTTTGCCCAAGAGCCTCTCGATTCTGCATTCTGGGATGCGGAGATGGAGGACTCTGTGAGCGCAATGGCTATTAAGCCCGTCGAACATCCAGAAGGATTGTTGCTACAAGCCTTGCAGCGTCTTGAGAAAGACTTGCAGCAGAAGCATTCAAAGCGTGATTACAAAGTGGAGGGGATTTTTAATGTCAGAACTCCACCTCCTTTGTTTGTGAACCGCACTTTTTCCATTCAGGACGACAATGGCATTGATATTATGAACCCCCAATACTGCATAGAAGAAGGCCCCATGCACTTTGAGGGACCTTTCCGCATGACAGTCCGTGATAGTACAGATATAGAATTTGAGGTTTCTTGCTCTTATTCTCACAGTGTACACTTGGAACATAAACAAATTCGATGGCAATACATGAACATTTCTAATGCTTTAACTCGCTTCACTTCAGACAAGGTGTATAAAGGACTCTTGAATGTATACGACGTTACGGCCTACATTATTGAAGATGAAACGGGCAGAGGCATCTATCGCTTACATCTTGATGAAAGGAAACCGGAAAAGCAGAGGGATATGATTTTCTATAATAATCATAAAATGAAATGGTATTTGGATAGTCAGTCCCTTTGTATTAAACAAATCAATAGTTATAGTTCCGGAAATAGATACCAAACTATATATCGACATGACTTTGAAGAGGAGAATGGTTCGCCAATCCTATCAAAGGCTGCAGAAATTCGTGCCTGGGGCGGAAACGTGATGCATAAGGTCACCATAACTTTAATAGAGGAATAAGATGAAACGCACGTTCTGTCTTTTAATTAGATTCCAACAACATCTTCTACTCATAAAATCCTTTGTCCCTGCTACGTCGTGAGATGCAGCAGGGACTCTTTTCCTGCCAATCTGTTGCAATTTCGATAAATAATCAATAAATTTGCACTCAGATTGTTACAAATCGCATACTCGGGCGTTATATAGATAAAGGGCATAAATATAACCGTTATGAAACGTTTGCTTCCTATATTGCTTTTGCTCTGGGCAGTACAAGCCTTTGCCCAGGAGCTTCGGGACTCCGCATTCTGGGAGATGGAGGACTCCGTAAGTGCTATGGCTATTAAGCCCGTCGAACATCCAGAAGAATTGCTGCAGGCGAACGTCCATGCAAACGCCCCAATTCCCCAACAAAAGGCTTCGTTGACGAGAACTGGCCAAAAGGATTCCGACAATACTCATAGAGCACTATCGTAATCTGTTCTTCCGTCCAATAATCATTCTTCTTTGCCATTTTTACTTTAAGTTATCGAGTTTGAGTTACCCACCAACTACATCTCATCCTTTAATAGCCTTTTCTGGTATTGATGGAATGGCTTGACGTTGAAAATAGGTCATTAGTTGTGACTTAAGTCTAATACTATACGGTGGCAACAAACGTCCAATACGCTTATTCTCATAATCTTTCCAAAAGGCACATCGTAACTTCTTAAACTCAAAAACAATTATTTTCCCCTCGTCAATAAAAGGAACTACAGAAGAGTCAACCGTATCCAGAAAAGCACCTTTATAAAATTTGTAGCGAGAATTCCGTTTCTTTAGTTCATTCTCTTTTAAGACCTTTCCCTTTACAAGGTATATTTCTGGATTGTCTTGACGAACTAAATCACAATCAGGTCTGAAATTAAAATAGTAATTTTTACCTTCTTTATAAATATCTCCTAACGCAGGATATGGAAGAAGATAATCCGACTTTATATATTTTCCTCGTTCTAACAACTGGCGTAATTCTTGTTTAGCAATGCCCTTTTTTGTTTTACGAACAATACTCCTATCAAGAATTAATGGGGCACATGTTGACGTAAGATTATTAAAGAGCAAATTGCCTATTTCTGCATTTTCTGCTCCTACATCTTCCAAATATGTATCCATCATTATAGAGGTCCAATCAGACGAAATACCATTCAAGTCATGAAACAATTTTGAAGTAGCATTATGAGTGTTCATCTCCCATTGCTTCATTACATATACAGAAGGAGTTTTCCTAACCCATTTTGCAATCTCAGAAAAAAGCATTCTGCCACTCCGTATTTCCGATTTACTTTTCACAAATATGTTATTAGATTTGTCCTCATTAAACAATCCTCGGTTTTGCAAGGTAAGTTCAATTTCGTGAGGTCCTTCATTTGTAAAAATAAAGATTGGAACAAAACAAACACTATTTACTATTTCTATAAAATGAATGTTTTCGTCTATAGTAATATCGGTTATTGGATTTTGATTATGTAAATTCCAATCCAACACGATGAAATTAGCATTCCTAAAATTTTGAATTACCTCATCTTCTGGTATTGAAGTATATGTAAGTACAGGTATCCGCTTACGATTAAAATACTTATATATCTTCAGAATGTCATCATGACTATTTACATTATCGATATTCTCATCAATAATCACACCAACTCCCTTAAAAAGAGAAATTATTTTGTCTATTGTCATGTTTACACCTCCAAATTATTAAAATCAACTTTAAAATTTGCCCCAGACAATATGCTATTAGTATCCAAAAGCCAAATAGAAAATCCCATTCTGTCTAAAAGTTGTCGTGCTATATACAATCCCAGACCACGACCTTCATCTTTTCCCGAATAAAAAGCCTCAAATATATAGGGTCTATCATCTTCAGTAACACCTGGACCATTGTCTGCAAAAACGAGTTCTTTCTTGTCACCATCAAGCACGATGCATATTTGCTTATCTACACAATTAATAGATGACAGCCAATAGATAGCATTATCAAAAAGATTAATCAATAATTGTAAAATAACGGCATCGGTACATATTACAATAAGAGGACTTCCTTTTTTCTCGATTTTCAAATCGATGTTTGCTCTTTTTAATGTGTTCTTATATATGTGTACGACTTTTTCAAGCATGGGAACAACCCGTATAGCCCTCTTTCTTTGTTTAGATGATTTAAATAATAATTGAATATTCCTCATCTCATCTTGAACAAATAGAAATACATCTTTTATAATAGCTAATTCCTTTGATATTTCAGCTTTTCCCATCTGTCTTTTTTTTACTGCATCAGACAAATCTGCAAGTTGATTTATACCTTGTGAAAGCATTGCCATTAAATCGTGTGATGCTGTTTCTACAGAAAGGCCAACAGCAGCAAGTTCTTCAGTTACACTTATTCTATTATTATAAATGTCTTTCTCTTTAATATAGGCAGAATGTAAATCTTTATACAAACTTATTGCTTCAGGATTATCCTTAACAACGTCATACAATTTTAGAAATTTATTCTCAGTAACACGAAGCTCAGCATCCTTCTGTTCTTTTATTTGTTTGACTTTTTGCTTATATTGCTCATAGGGATGTTGCCGAATAAACAACAAGAATGAATGAATAAGCATAATAAAATCTCTAGTTGCCCTACCTTCCTCTATAAGCCCTTCTCTATTAGTCTTGTCTTTCAATGTTGGATTACCTTTTTTCGTAATATCCACGAATCCAACAACTTGGTCATTACTAAGATAACCTCCAGCTTTTCCTGTACCTCTTTTTTTATCTGTTCCCAACCAATCATTATCTGCATCACCGTAAGGAGAAACACGGATTTTATCCCTATACAAGTATATTCTATGCTCTTTAACAATATCTTTGTCTGCTTTATCCAAATAGTACACGCTCTCTTTGTCTGCGACAAGATCAAAAACAAAAAAATTGAAAGAGAAACTACCACATTCAGGTTCTCTCAA
>JAFYNL010000041.1 GCA_017548075.1 Bacteroidaceae bacterium
CAGAGAATTCTATCATCGTCGATGGCAAGGAGATTACCATCTATGCAGTTCCCAATGCTGCTGAACTGCCTTGGGGTCAGCTCGGCGTTGATGTCGTTCTGGAATGCACAGGCTTCTACACCTCCAAGGAGAAGGCAAGTGCTCACATCGCAGCCGGTGCCAAGAAGGTGGTCATCTCTGCTCCCGCAGGCAACGACCTTCCCACCATCGTGTTCAACGTGAACCACACGACCCTGAAGAAGGAAGACAACGTCATCAGCGCTGCTTCTTGCACCACCAACTGCCTTGCTCCTATGACAAAGGCTCTCAACGACTACGCTCCCATCCAGAGCGGTATCATGACAACCGTACACGCTTATACTGGCGACCAGATGATTCTCGACGGTCCTCAGCGCAAGGGTGACCTCCAGCGTGCTCGTGCAGGTGCTGCCAACATCGTTCCTAACAGCACAGGTGCTGCAAAGGCTATCGGCCTCGTAATTCCTGAACTGAATGGCAAGCTCATCGGCGCAGCTCAGCGCGTTCCCACCTTCACAGGTTCTACTACCATCCTGCACGCAGTTGTTAAGGGTGCTGACGTTACCGTTGAAGGCATCAACGCAGCTATGAAGGCAGCTCAGAACGAAAGCTTCGGCTACACTGAGGAGAAGCTCGTCAGCAGCGACATCATCGGCATGAAGTTCGGTTCTCTCTTCGACGCAAACCAGACAATGGTTAGCAAGATGGAAGACGGCAACTACCTCGTACAGGTTGTTAGCTGGTACGACAACGAGAACAGCTACACCAGCCAGATGGTTCGTACTATCAAGTACTTCGCTGAGCTTTAATCGTTATAGCTTCTATACTGGTGAGAGGGTGCCACAATCGGTACCCTCTCTTTTTATGTATGTAAACGTCCCTAGTTACGTTGGCAAACTTAACGTGTTATGATTGCAAAGTTAACGTGCTACGTTTGACGATTTAACGTGTTACGTTGGCAAGCTTTACTCTCGCTTGTTGCCAACCTTCATCAGGGCAATGCCGATGATAATCCAGATGATTTCGCGGACACGACAGATGATGCTGACGAAGAAACCTTGTTCTATAGTCAAACCCATCGCGGCTGTGGAGATAGCGAAACCTCCTTCCTGAACGCCCAACTGCATTGGCAGGAAGCCTATCAGGTTGGAAAGAAGTGTGGTGAGCGACACGATGAGGATGCTGTGAAGGAAGGTAAGCGTGATGCCATCAAAGCCTCCTCCACAATCAAGACCAAAGAGGAGCAGCATGAAAAGCACTTCCGCACTCTGAACAATGCGGGAAAGATACTCGAGTCCTAATGCCGCATAGAAATGTTTGCGACTTTGTTGATGCAGAGCAGCAATTTGTGCATCGACATTATGCAACGCCTCGGAATGAGCCGCAAGGAAGCGTTCGCTCCAACCTTTCAGGCGAGGTAAGTGCCCAATCCATCGGATAAGACGCACCACAAGACCATACTTATAGCCTCTATAGAAGAGATAGAAGGCGATGAGGCAGAAGACGACGATGATGCCAAGCACGATGCCTACCGTTGTATCGAAGGGAAGGTCGCCAATCAAAGCAAGTGCGAGATAGAGAAAGACTGAGGTAAACCAGAACCAGAAATGGGCAAAAACGTGGAACATCGCATAGAGAATGACAGAAGAGGTGGCATGCTGCTTCGAAATGTCCTTGCTCAGTTCCATGATGCGATAGGGTTCTCCACCCAAACCGCCTACTGGAGTGGCATAATTGAGAGCGTAACCCGTTATCGTCAGCTTGTATATTCTCCAGAAGCCGACCTTTTCGTCAGGGTCTGTATTGCCTTTGATGACTGACATCCAAGCAAGCGCATTAATGCCATAAACAAGTATCCAGATGCCGACAATCGGGATGAGCCAATAACCTGCACGACAGATGTGGCCCCAAAGTTCGACGAAACTCACGTCGAACGTAAAGAGCATCACAACGACACAGGCAATGCCGAGGACAAAGAAGAAGTTATTCCAGCTCCACTTCATGCTTTATGCTTTTACCTTTTCTGCAATTCTTTTACAGAAGGCCTCGTGACGACGATTAATATAATATGTAAGAAGTCCCATGCAAATAGCTTCGAAGAGGAAGTTTCCGAGAGGGAAATCGATGAGACAGAACAGGAAGAACATAGCCGAACGGAAGTTGAAGGTGAGCATTGCGTTCCAAGGCATCACACCTTTCGACTCGCGATGAAGCTCCTCTCGAATCTCGTCTGGCATATTTCCAGCACTTCCATATTTCTCTCGCAACGTGGCCATAAGTCTCTGAAACTCAGGCGTAACCTTCTCTTGCTTGCGTGTATAATTAATGTATGTCTTGAGGAAATACTTCCAAAGGCGATTGCCTTCAGTTGGCGTCTCGTCATAGACTTTCTGCTGTTGCTCAGAGTTGTCCAACTCGCTACCTTTCTCGCCTTTAAGAAGGAAGAGGTGAATCTGGATGTAATAGTCGGCAAGTCTCTGCTGACCACCCATTCCTACAAAGCCCGAATAGAGTGCGAGGGCCACAACAAGGGCAGTTGCGATGAGGGCATTCTGTGGCGTATCAGGTATTCCAAGCCATCCAAACTCCAAAGAATGGTAGTGATAGAAGCGAACCATCAAGAGGACATAGATGGGGATAAACCACACAAAACCCGCCATTCCATCGAGAATTCTGCCCAAACGACTCTTCTTTCCAGTCATTCTGGCAAGCTGTCCGTCTGTGCAATCGAAGATGTCTGCCTGACAGAGCAACAGAATGCCGATAATGTTCATCAGAAGTCCGCTCCAACCCTCGTAGTAGAAACTGCCGTGCATGAAGAAGATGCTGGCTGCAGCTCCAATAAACATTGAGATGATGGTAACGGTGTTGGGGTGAATGTCGAGTTTTGCGAAGAACAAAGCCCACAAATAACTGAGTGGACGAACTACGCGATAATCAAGCCAATCCTCTGTCTCAGAGGACTTTAGGGTTGCCTGTACTTTCTTTCTTAGGTCTTTTATCATATTGTCTTTTGCTTTCAAGTTAGAGAACTCTTCCAGAGTGGTTGCAAAACGTAACGTGGTTAAATCGCAAACGTAACGTGTTAAGTTGGCAAAGTTAACGTGTTATGATTGCAATCGTAACGTGTGTCGTTGACGAACTTCACGAGGGTCGTTTGCAGACAACCCTGCAGAAGAGTCCCATCATTTAATCTGCAAAAGTACAACATCTTTTCCAATTATGCCACATCTTGCCCCTTTTTTTTCTTTTTGTTTTGCGGTTCGAGAGAAAAGTCGTACCTTTGTGCGCTAAATCTAATCTAACAAAGATAATGAACTATCTTGACAGAAACGAATTCAATTTCGAGCCTTCCCAGAAGGTCATCGAGGCCATAAAGAACTTCGACCCTCGTACGCTCTGCTTCTATACCCGCATCTATGATCAGGGAAAGAAGAGCGTCGTAAGTGTCAGATTGAGTGAGATTTACGGAGTTCCCGAGGAGCAAGTGCTCATTGGTTACGGCGGAGAAGAGATGCTGAAGAATGCCATCCACTATTTCCTGATGGAGGGTGACAACAAGACTATCCTCATCCCCGAATTCTCCTGGTGGTACTACAACAGAGTTGCTGGCGAGTGCGGCGGTTCGTTCGAGATGTATCCGCTCTACGAAACTGGCGACACCTTCGCCTACAACGTAGATGAAGTCATCTCCTACACCAATCGCGTTCACCCCAGAATGCTGCTCTTGGCTTCGCCCAACAACCCGACTGGCAACAGTTTGACGAGCGAAGAGATTGGCCGCATCATGGAGAACATTCCTTCCGACACAATGGTGCTTGTGGACGAGGCTTACGCTTCCTTCATCACAACTGATGTGGACTACATCGCGCCTCTCGTAAACAAGTACAACAACCTCATCATCTCGCGCACTCTCTCCAAGTTCTACGGACTTCCAGGCCTGCGTGTAGGCTTCGCTTTCATTGGTGCCGGCCACGACCAGTTCCTGAGTTATTGCAATAAGTATCTGGGATACAATCGTTTCTCGGAAGCCGTTGCCCTTGCTGCACTCGAGAGTGATGAGCACTATCGCAAGGTTGCAGACGAGATGGATTGGGGGCGCAAGCTCTTCCAAAAAGAGTTGGGCGACAAGCCGGGCTTCAAGGTTTACAAGAGTGTGGCGAACTTCATCCTCATCAAGTACCCGACCTCCATCAAGGAGAAACTGCAGAAAGCACTTGCCGACCAAGATTATAAGATTAAGTTCATGGGCGACAAGGGGTTAGAAGACTGCTTGCGTATTACTCTCGGACGACGCGAACAGATTCAGACAGTCGTGGATACCATTAAAAGTTGCCTCTAAGATGAAGGCCATCATCCTTGCTGCAGGCACAGCCTCGCGACTTCGTCCCCTCACGCTTCACACGCCAAAGTGTCTCCTCAAAGTAGGCGAACGAGCCCTTCTGCAACGTTCTATGGATGCCCTCATCAAGGCTGGCATCCGCGAATTCTGCATTGTGACGGGCTATTTGCATGAACAAATCGAGGATTTCGTCAAGCAAACTTATGGCGAGAGCATCGATGTGTGCTTCATCCACAACAAGGATTACGAGACAACCAACAATATCTATTCCCTTTGGTTGGTTCGTCCGAAAGCTGATGGAGAAGAGGTTCTCCTACTCGACAGCGACCTTCTCTACGACGGACAAATCGTTGAGCGAGTCCTTGCAGACAGTCACGACAACGTTCTCACCCTCATTCGTCACGAACTTGGGGAAGAGGAAATGAAGGTCGTAATGAATGAAGATGGTGCTATTACCGAGATTAGCAAGACTTGCGACCCAGCTTTGGCAGCCGGCGAAAGTCTCGGCATCGAACGAATGGGCAAGGCTTACACGACGGCTCTCTATAAGGAGTTGGAGGTTATGATGAACCAGGAGCACCTCGAGAACACCTTCTACGAACTCGCTTTCCTGCGTCTCATCGCCAAAGGAACCACCTTCTCCGTCCTCGACGTCACAGATCTCTTCTCTTGTGAACTCGATACGATTGAGGACTTCGAGAATGCCAAGCAACGCATTCCCGCACATCTTTACTAATAATATAAAGGAAGGAGTCAACAAACAAAGAAGGAGAGCGGTTTGCTCTCCTTCTTTCGTTTCATATTCTAGGATGTCTGGGTTATTCTTCACTCCAGATATCCCAACTGTTATCTTCTTTTGTGAGGGCATTGCCTCCATCAACAGTAGTGTTGCTGATAATCAAGCTCTCGGCAAGCATCTGTATTGCGTGAGCCTCCTCAACCTGCATAGCAGGAATCAAATATGTCTTCTTCATATTAGTAAAGCACTTTCTTACCGTTAATAATATTGATGCCTCTCTGCATCTTCTGCAGACGCTGACCTGCAACATTATAGATGGGCTCGTTAAGGTTATCGTTAAGGTTAAGGTTCTTAATGCCTGTTGCGCCATCACCATCAAAGTAGAAGGCCTTAACGGGAGAGCTTGTGAATTCCAAATAACCCTTTCCTGCAGCGATTGTGGTGCCTGAAGTTGCCTGATAGAAGCCAACCTCTTCGCCTTCGGGCTTAGCAAGAATGTACTGAGAACCATCAGCAACAACATCCTCTACTGCAGGTTTCAACAAGTTACCGATAAGAGCGGCAGGAGTCGTAGCAGCTGTGGGCAATACGTATGCGCCTTCAGCAGCCTTCACGAGAACAGCCTCGCCTGTAGGAGCAGCATCGATGGGATCCAGATGAACATAACCTTCTGTAGTAGATTCCGTCACAGAGTAAGCCTCAACATCTGTCTCAGAGAAGTCGACGTTGTTCTTTGTCACATAAGTTGCATAACCTACAGAAGAGACGAAAACAACATTATTCTCAGGCAGCACTTCCTTGCCTTCAGCACCAAAATTATCGAAGCAGAAATAAGCAGGAGTATTCATACCCCAGTCGCCAGTGTCGCTGCTGCTCAATGCAAAGCCTATCTTTGCAACTGCGCCAAGGCCAGAGAGGTCAACATAACGCCAATCATTGATGATGTAAGCAGTAGCCTCATCGCGAAGGTCGGCAAGATAGTAATCCTTCGTGCCAGTTACCTTGTCTTCAGCATCATAGCCGGTAATGGTCAGCTTGAACCAGTCGCCCTTTGCAAACTTCTTGGCAAAGCTGTCGCCACCAGTCAAAGAATTGTAAGCATAAGCAGAGTTGGTGATGTAGAAGCCAGGAACGACTGCAGGCTCGTCGCTGAGCAGAGTCACATAGCAGGGGCCGTTGAACTCAGCGGCAAAGGCAACGCCATAGTTAGCAGAGCCGTTATAGCCACCGCCTACAACATTGTTCCACTGATCGTCAAGAGTCTCGTACTTAGTTTCTGTACGATTAGCATAACCGAACCAGTACCAGTAGTCCCAATCACTCATGCAACCGGAAGCAAACTCATAGTCGCCGCTTGCAAACTCTGTGCGCTCGTCGTCCTCTTCTGTGCTCACACTCATGTGGCCATCGGCAGGAACTACAAGTTCTTCGAAGGTGGCAATCTCAAGAGGCAGAGTGACGTTCTTCTCGGGCAATACTTCTGTACCTTCAGCACCGAAGTCATCGAAGCAGAAATAGCCTGGCGTGTTCATGCCGTAGGCACCTGTGTCGCTGCTGCTCAAGGAGAAGGCAATCTTAGCAACTACGCCAAGACAGGAAAGGTCAACATAGCGCCAGTCGTCGATGATGTATGCCTTCTTGGCATCACGAAGGTCAGCAAGGTAGTATTCCTTCGTGCCTGTCACCTCGTCGTCGGCATCATAGCCAGTAATAGTCAGCTTGAACCAGTCGCCCCTCTCGAACTTCTTGGCAAAGCCATCACCGTTCATCATCGATGTGTAAGCATAGCTGCTATTGGTAATGTAGAAGCCAGGAACAACTGCAGGTTCGGTAAGCAGAGTGACCTCACTGGGACCGTTGAACTCTGCTGAGAAGCCAACGCCATAGGTCGCAGAGCCGTCATAGCCGCCACCTACAACATTGTTCCATTGGTCGTCGAGCGTCTCGTACTTAGTGTCTGTACGATTAGCATAGCCGAACCAATACCAGTAGCTCCAGTCGTGCATACAGCCGCTGGCAAACGCATAGTCGCCACTAACGAAGAACTCGCGCTCGTCATCATCCTCTGTGCTTACACTCATGTGGCCATCAACAGGCTCTGTAATGTCCGTGATGTCCTCGAAGGTTGCAATAGCAGGACCAACACTTGGCACCTCGACGGGCAGTTTCAAAGCAGGCACGCGACCTAAGGAAGCACTCTGTGAGATAGCGGTGAAGTTAGGAGCACGGCCTGTTGTCTTTGATGTGGCACGATGGTTGCCGACGGGGTCGCCCCAGCCACCAATGCTCATCACGCCATCAGTAAGTTCAATCGTTGGAGTTGCCCAATCCTCAGGAACGGTGAAGGTAACAGCCTGTGCGGTAGGTGTTGCAGCCATTGTATATTGGTTGCCTTTACCATTCTTCACAGTAATGCCTTCGCTTGCCTGTTTGTATGCCACAAATGCATTGAAGTTGTGGATGCCTGCCAGCTTGTTTGCGGGATGATAGAGGCCTGAATACTGCACAGTAACAGCATCGCCAGGCTTTACACTCTTTACAACTTCCTCGCCAACCAAAATCTCGCGATGGCAAGGCTTGGCTGTCATAACCTGATAAACGCTCTTACCATCTGCACCAGTCAGGCAGACGATGTTGCGTCCCATAGTGAGACGAACGGTGTAGCTGCCATCTTCATTAGCAGTGACGCCTTCTGCAGAGAAGCCTGTATAGGAAGCTGCATTCGTACCGATAACGGGACGGGCAAGAGTCACGCTGCTAACGCCTTCGGGTGTGAAGGTGTAGTCGAAGCCGTCTTCAGTGTCGAGATAATACAGCACATCAAACTCAGCATCGAGGTTCGCCATAGCCATCTTTGTGTCAACGCCATTAGCTTGGGTCAGATAGTCCTCATTGATGGTAATGTTGGGAGTGATACCTGTAGCTGCTTCGCCAACGGTTACAACGAACACACCTGTATTCTCTGGCCAGATAGCTCCCCAATCGCTGCCGCCAACAAAGTCTTTCTTCGTTGCACCACTATACTGGTCGAGGTGGATGGCATCGTAGGTGACGAGCACAATGGCTGTGCCTGTGCCGACGGCTGTCAGCAGTTCATCCTCTACCTTCACTACACTATTGTCTTCCTGTCCATTCAGGTTGACGACGGTGAAGTGATAATCGGGCTCGATGAAGTAGTTGTTTGTGATGCTTTCAACAAGTTGCCATGTGCGCATGGGCAGGATGTCGTATGTGTCACCCACATTAGCCAACTTCAGGTGTCCAGCGGGGTTGATGTTCAGGAACAAATCGCCGACATTGTACTTACTGTTCGAATTCACATCGTGATCGATGTACTTCGGGTCTTTAGCCTCCATATCAGCATCAGTGAAGACAAGTTCCGGACGTTTTGTCTCGTCGGTGCTCATCGTGAAGAGACCGCCATGAGTGTACTTACCTTCCTTGCTGACACGATAGTTGTATTGCTGCTTGTCAGCGAGGATGTAGTTATAAACCTTTCCTGCGTCTCCGCTTGTAACACTTATAGGAGTTACTTCCTTGAACTTCACGAAGTGAGCCGTCTTGGTGCCAAGGAAGAAGGTTGCTCCTTCAGGCACTGTGACTGAATATGCACAACTCATTGGAGCTTCAGCATTGATAGAAGCATTGAAGGTTACTGTGCCAGTGTAAGACGCAGCAAGATAACCTTCTTCCAGACGAGCCTCAGAAGGAATCATGTCAAGATAATAGGTATTGCCGCTGAACACCAGGAACATCTTTTTACCCGATGTGTATTCGCCCATAGTGGTGTTAACCACAGCACCTTCCTTCGTTGTTACCTTCAGTTCGAAGGTATAGTCGGTGCCATATTCCCAACCACTATTCTTCACAGTAATCTCTGGCGAGAAGATAGCGAAGGTCGTATGGTCGGCATCAATGTCGAGCTGAATGGTGCCGCTCACTGTCTCGCCATCACCAGCAGTTGCAGTCAGCAGATAAGATCCGTCTGCAGCATCGAAGGTGTACTTGTTGCTGGTAGGTTCGCCCACAGCCACACTCTCGTTGGTTGCCATATTAACCAACGATTTGATTAGTTTACTTTTGGCGTTCATTGTCACTTCAACCTGAGTGGCAAAGGCATTACTCATTGCGAACAATGTCAACGTCATGATACATAGTAAAAACCTTTTCATGTTGTTGTTAGATTTAAAATTAAACATTATTGGTTATATATAAATTTCTTTCCTTCCTTAATGTATATGGTCCCGTCTTTCAAACTGGACTTATTTACGCAGCGCCCCTGAAGATCATAGATATCATTTGCCATTATTACATTATTAATCGGGGCTATGACGTCGAAGTGCCCATCTGGAGGCAGGGCAAGAAAATGCCCTGGGTTCACATAGACTTTGTGCTTACCTAAGAGTTGACCTTCGGGCGACCATTGATAAAGATAGCCGGCACCTTCGAATGAACCAGCATCGGTGCCGTAGATATATCCAGTATAGGGATTCACATAAATTCCATAAGGCTGACTCATGTCCTCAAAGTCTTCACTTAATGTGCCTGGCAATGCTTGCTCTATTCCACTATCTCCTTGGCTCTCCATCACAGCCTTGGGGTCAATTGTGAGAGTAGAGAACTCGTATTGCCCCGTAATATAGGAGAAAGCGGAACCTACTGCAAGGAACTTGCCGTCGATAGTCGTCGTGTTGTAAGTGACAGGATAATCAAAGACGACGAAGCAATCTTCATCACTAAGCGCCTTCTCACAGTCGAAGATAATACCGCAAGGAGGTATCTCATAGTAGTCTCCAGGCGAATTGATGCAGAGATATTGTCCGCTTTGCGACATCTCGCCATATAGGTTGGAAATGCCTGTGTCAATGTCCTTCTCCAAAGCCATCGTAGCAGCATTGATGATGCTGACTGTTGTCTCGAATTCGTGGTCTTCTCCCACCCCACTATATCCGCCAGTATTGGCTACGAAAAGATGACCTTCGTAGAAAGCAATGCCTTCAGGTTCGTAGCCGACCTCGCAAGTGGCAACTACCTTGAAGTCACTGATGTCTATCTTTGCCACAAAGCCTTTGTCGAAATATACCGTACCATTGATCGTCTCGCACTCATGCCCGTAACTTGTGACATAGACGTATTCGCCATCAGTACAAAGTCTGCGATTGTTGGGAATATCTTCAGTAGCAGCAACTGCCTTACCTTCTGGAGTAATAAACTGCACGATGTTCGACCAGTTAATGGCAATGGCAATGAGATTATCGTTGATTTGTATGATGTCGTTAGGCGTGTCGCCAAGTTTCGTGCCATTCACGTCACGAAACCACTGGTTGCTTATCACTTGCCCGTCCTCAAAGTAAGTCAAGCGGCCATTGTCGGATTGCCACATCCCTTCGTTCAGGAGGATAATCTTCTCCTGCGCGCACACGCTATATATATATAATGTAAGGCTGAGCAGTGTAAAGAGTCTTTTCATATGCCAAATGATAATGTAAGTTTATAGTTACGACCAGGCATCGGATAGCGAGGTAAATGTTCGTATTGTATGTCGAGTACGTCGCATACCTCCAAGCAAAGACCTATCAAAGTCTTCTTGATGTTATGGGTGTAAGAGAGTTTCATGTCAACATTATGATAAGGCTCCAGAATGTCTTCAGGATCTGCCTTGCTCCACATTCTTTCACCTACATAAAGATAAGAGGTCGTGAACTGAAGTGACCGCCAACCTGCAATGCCTGTAATGCCCGAAGAGAATGTCGGCGAATAGCATATTGGCTTGTTGTACATATCTTCATCATCCGGATCTGTCCTGTCAACGTCCTTTTGCCAAGTGAGTGAAGTAAGCAAAGAAAAGTTCCAACCTTTTATTTGATAATGACCTTTGAGTGTCGCATTCAGTCCTCGACAGAAAGTATAGCCGTAGTTCATCATCGACCAGGTGTATGTGCCTTTCAAAGGCAAACAGACAATGCGGTTCTCTATCTTGTTCTGATAGATGTCGGCCTGAGCATCGACTGCCCAATGCTTGTCGTTCCAATGGTATTCTGCGCCAAAGTTAAGTTGCTTGGTGTACTCAGGCTTCAGATTCCTATTGCCTACCTGCGTATAATATAGGTCGTTGAGGGTCGGAGCACGGAAGATTTCTTTATACCAACATCGAAGAGTTATGTCGCAAAAAGTGTATGCCAATGACACTGCAGGCGTCCATCTATCTAAAGGCTCTGCTGCTCCAGCATTGGCAAAGGTCCAGTCGCTATAGCGTTGATGAAGTGCAGAAGCTGCAGCCTGAATGTTGTGCCAGTTCATTTGTGCGGCAAAGACAAGTTTCTGATCCACTCGTTCCACATCGTCGAACCGCTTCAGATCTGCCTTTAAGATGCTGTATCTGATATCGTAACTTGATGAGAGCGACAGCCATGACCAAGGCATATAGGCAGCACAGAGCGCTCCATAAGCATCCTGTTGTCGGTAGTGATTATTGACGCGAGCCGTGTTCTGGTTCTCCGGATAATCTGTGCAATAACGCAGATACTCGTTTGTATATTTGGTATTCGCTTTGAAGAGTAGTTTTTTGAAAAACCTTTCCTGATAGCTTGCCTGCACAAAGAAGTCTCGGTCCCATTCTCTGCCCACATTCGTGTATTTGTCGCTCAAGCGACGCACAATTCCACCTGGGCAACCTCGTTCGGAGTCATAATAATAAATATGTGACGAGAAACCTCCCTTGAACAAAGCAGCCTCGATGCGACCATAGCGAATGTCACTATTGGCGCGTTTGCCGACTGTGTCCTCATATTCCGAATGATAGCGGAAAGGATAGTTGCCTCGACTTGAGCAATATTCTCCATCTATGAAGCCTTGCCAGCCTCGCCAATTGAACTGTCCGTTCGCCTTTGCCATCCAAGTGAAGAACGAAGCATTGCGCAACTGCACAGAAAGCGAGTCGTGAGTAGGTCTCCTGGTTTGCAAATAAACCGTTGCACCAGAAGCATATTCGCTTGCTGACTGGCAATAGTCGAGTTTGTTGGCGTTATAGAGAGATACTGACTCCATTGAGGAGAGCGAGAACTTTCCCAGGTCAACGGTACCGTTCTGAGCGTTTGTGATACGAATGCCGTCAACATAGACGCCAACATGCTGAGCACCTAACGAACGAACATTGATGGTCTTTAAACCTCCAAGCCCTCCATAGTCCTTAATCTGCACGCCAGAAAAGTACTTCAAAGCATCGGCAACCGAAGTCGTGCTGAGAGCCTGCAAGTCAGCACCGCTAAGTGTTTGCGAAGTAGCAATCGTCCTGACGGGCTGCTTAGCAGCAACCGTCACCTCATACAACTGCCGAATGCTGTCTTTTTCTCCTCCCCCCTGGGGGAGGTCGGGAAGGGGCTGTGGATTCTGCGCACTGGCACTTGCTGTCACAGCAAATGCCAATACGGTAGCCAGAATCGCTAGCAGATAGTAATTACATTTATTCATTGAACACTAAACATTGAAGACACACCACAGCGAATCGCTATTTTAGCAATTGCTCAGGTGAGAAAAGGAAACATAATTCTTCACTTTTCACTCTTCATTTTTCACTTATTCTTCATCCTTGTCCCGAGGATGCGTCTTTATTTGCGAAATGGCAGGTTTCCTGGCTTTTGCCCGGCAACGCGTCTTCCCAGGAAGTTGTCCCAGTGACGTTTCTTATGCGCTGCACTCAAAAGGCAAATACAGTAGCGGGCACTGCTCCGGTCTTCCACCGGATTCCCTCTCTACCTAACCTCCTCTCTCCCCCTAAAGGGGGCTGGGGGGTCTCGGTATCACCAAATGCACTGCAAATTTACGACTATTTATGCAATACTGCAAGAAAAAGAACAAAAAAAGCCCGCCTGACCAAAGTCAAGCGGACTCTTTTATCTATTCCCTTTCCTTTAGGAGAGGGTTAGGGAGAGGCTTTTTACCATTCGTTGTCCCAAAGGGTTTGAGAGGTAACAGCTTTCCCGAGGAAACCTTCGTTTTCTCCGGCCTCGCCGCCATAATCAATATCGGTTTCGCTATTAGGATTGCCATCACCATCTATAGCGGTAATACTCGTACAAATGATGCTTGTAAGCTGCAATGATACGGCAAGCATCTCGGGTGTCATATATGTCTTTTTCATTGTTTAATCCTCCTTACTTAAGAATTTTTTTACCATTGTTGATATAGATACCCTTCTGGCTGGGCTTGCCATTCAGCTTGCGACCATTGAGGTCGTACCATGCACCAGTAGTCTCGACATCGAAGAGTTCTTCAATACCTGTTGGATCCTCTCCATCAAGGTCTACTACCAACTCCTTAATCTCACCCGCTTGGGCACTTGCAGAAGCTACGGTAATACCTACAAGTTCGAAATAAGCACGCTGTGCATTACAATAAGAAGTAGCGCTAGGATATTTGAGGCTCTTTCCGTTAGCACCCATGAAGAGGAAGCTTCTTGGATTCTCAAAATCTTTACCTTCCAACCTATTATAGGTACCCTTGAAGGTGACAGACATACCATCGCCAAGTTCACATTCAACAGGATTCATACCCCTTCTTATCGTTACCTTCTGAACTTTAAGTTCATTGTCTGTGATGTCAGCATTTGGCTTAACAATGTAAGGTGTACCGGCAATGAGCTCGGTGATAGTACCTGGGTTAGTGAAGCTCAGAACCAACGTAGTACCATCAAGTTCTGCGTCCTGTAATGTGCGAATGTCAGCACTAGCCAATGAGGTACCAGCGAGGGGTACATCGAAGGGCAGGCACAGAGTGTTCCACAGACCTCCTTTGAGTGTACGACCAGGAAGACTTACGTTAACGTCAACCAGACCATGGAGAGCATCAATAATCTTCTTATTCTGTCCATCATCTGCAAGCGAAAGATTATCCATTGGCAAAGTCTTGAAGGTTGCGTCAGGTGTTACAGCGTCAGCTTCACCACTCATGTGACCAATGATTCTATAGGTATACGTTGTATTGGGTATAAGGTCTACCAAATTCACAGAAGCATAGCCTTCATTATTTCCAGTAATATTAGAAACCACATACCATCCTTCAGCATTAACTTCGTCTTCTTCTGGGTCAGGTACTTCGTCAGGACCAAAGATACCGAAATCGTCAATCATAAGGTAGTTGTGGTCTTCACACTGATGGTGGATGGCAATATAACCCTTCTTGCCAACTAAGTTATCGTTCACTGGTATTGAAACTCTAACCCAACCATCGATATGGTCAGCGGCTGCCATTGCACGCAATACCGTTCCACTGTTAAAGTTAGCAATTGTATTGCCTTCAAGAGAAAGTCTAACTTCATAGAGGTCGGGATAGCCAGGATTCGTACGTACCCAGAACTTCACCCAATTACCAAGGGTTACCTGAGGAGTTACAAGCCAGTTGTCGGCATTAATAGGTGTAGATGTGCCACCGAGCTTCATCCAACTCCTTGCCATAGCCACATTAGTTCCACTGTGTGCAGTGAACTTTAATCCGTCGGATGGATCATCGTCTTGCCAACCTTGATATTGGGTATTACCAGTCCCCTGAGTATAGGTTGTCCATTTTGCAGAAATCTTATTCTCGAAGTCATCGAACCAAAATTCAGGTCCGTCTTTCACTTCAGACTTATACCAAACCTCATAGTTGTTGCTTAAGCCCCACCAACTGATGGTAGCAGTTTGCTCTCCTATTGGCTCTACCACAACTTCAGCAGGAACAGGGTTCTTGCTTGTAGTAGAGAAGCGGGTGCCTACCCAATTACTTGTATTTTCACCATCAACAGCCTGAACGCAAACCTGATAGCCAGTTTGCTCGTCAAGGCCAGTCAAAACCTTAGTTAATCCAGTAACACCAGTGTTTTCAGTCCAACCACCAACTGCAGCAGGTTGCTGAATAGAAATGTCGTCAACACAGAGCAAATCCTGATCGTAACAATCGTAGTGACGGATAGCTACATAACCTTCCTGTCCGTCGTATGCACTCAAATCAAACACATATAATGTCCACTCTGAAGTAGCAGTCTTTTGCTCACCAACCATTGTGAAAGCAGATGCACTTGTATTGTTTGTGGTAGAAACAAACACACCAAATTTTTCTGCACAGTCAGCAGGGTCCATACCCTTTGCCCAGAAACTGATGGTACCGCCCAATGTAACCTTAGGAGAAACAAGATAGTTGTCTGGTTCAATAGGTTTATTGCCAAAGGTGTTGTCAGTACTATTGGAAGTATAAGAACCGGAGATTACAAAATCGGCTGAGCCGCCATGGCCAAGTCCATATTGCTTATTTTCATCAGCCTTGTATGAGCGATAAGTCTGGTCTATTGAGTTAAGCGCCCATTTGAATTTGGTACCATGGTATTGTTCTGTGTTACTTTGATCACTAGTCCATGCAGTGAAAGTAGTCCAGTTCTCCCAGCCAGCATCGAAAGTATAGGTTGTCGTTGTATTCGCACCTTCCTTTCTGTACCTCACGTTGTAAGAGGAAGCATTATCATTCCAACTTACAGTTGCGCTATTAGGACCAATCTTTTTGACCGCAATGTCTGTTGGGTCGTCTGCACCTACAAATTTAGCCCAGAGTTTTCCTTCTGTTGCACTACCAGAGGAAGTTGCTGAAGTAGTCACTGAATAGGTGTAAGAGGCATTTGTTGAAACTGCGCTGCCTGTACAATCTGCATTATCAAACCAACCAGCAAAAGAGTAACCGCCATTAGCCTGTGCATACACATAATAGGTGTGTGTGACAGAATTACCTTGGCTACTGGAATTGTTAGTAGCTGTATAAGAACCGGTTTGATAGTTAGGATTGTTAGTACTTGAAGTACTTGCATAAACCTTTCCCTGTCCAACAGCTGTGACTGTCATCTTGGAATAATAGGTGTTGTTGTTTGCCCAAGAAGACAAGCTCATGGTGAACATCACCACCATTAGACTTAGAAGCCTAGTAAATTTTACATTCATTTTCGTTTAGATTTTAGTTATTAATAGGTTAATTATTTTATCAATTGGTACTATTTCCTTGTCATTACGCACTAAAAAAAACACTAATCAGTTGCAAAGTTACGATTCTTTTTACAGATACACAACATTCTCACTAAAAAATTTTAAAAATCATTAAATAATTTATTTCAATTATAAATAAGAGAGGAGGCTAAACACGCCACAGTTAAATCGCAAACGACCTTAAGGTATATCGTCGGAGACCTTAAGGTAAATCGCCAACGACACACGTTAACTTTGCCCTCGTAACACGTGAAGCTTTAGCTCGACGCATGTCAAGTTTGCAAACCACCCTGCATATACATTATATATTATATTTTATAAATAATAAAGTCCGCCTGACCAAAGTCAAGCGGACTCTTTTATCTATTCCCTTTCCTTCAGGAGAGGGTTAGGGAGAGGCTATTTACCACTCGTTGTTCCAAAGATCTTGAGAGGTGAAACCCTTAGCGAGACCACCATCATATCCACCTACTGTAGTATCGTCTTCACCGCCATAAGTAATATCTGGATCGGTGCTACCTCCTGTAGTGATTTTGTTGAAACTTTCTGCCAACATATCCTGCTGCTGCAATGTTACAGCCAGCATCTCGGGTGTCATATATGTCTTTTTCATTTTTCTTGAGAATTAGAAGTTGTGAATACCTTATTACTTAAGAACTTTCTTGCCATTCACGATATAGATACCCTTCTGGCTAGGTTGGCCGTTCAGCTTGCGGCCATTGAGGTCGTACCAAACACCTGTCTCTTCGAGGCCAAGGAGTTCAGCTACACCTGTGGGATCTTCATCATCATCAAAGTCCACCACGAATGCCTTGATGCCATTGCTACCAGCAGAACCTGCGACAATACCTGAGAGGACGAAGAGTGCTCTCTGTGCCTTGAGATAAGAACCGCTAGCCGGGTAAACGAGTTGGTTGTCGGCGTTCATGAAGAGGACGCTGTTAAGTGAACTTACACCAGGAACTTTCGTAAAGTCGGAAATCTTGTCATAAGTACCTCTGAAAGTAATAGACATGTTATTACCCAAGTCCTTCTTATATTTTACAAGTTCCAATGCTTCTCTAATCGTTACATCGTCGAAAGTAGGCTCTGTAATTGTGGTGCTCGGCTTAACAATATACGGTACGCCGAACTCGATTGAATTAGCCTTACTGAAAGTCAAAGTCAAAGTCTTATCACCAGTTTCTGCGTTCTTACTAAACGAAGCTCCTGTCAAGGCGCGGATGTCAGCGCCAGCCAAAGGACTTTGTGCAAGCATCCTTGATGTCAAAGTGAAGGGCAGGCAGAGGGTGTTCCACTTACCACCCACGATCTTACGATCCTTAAGTGTAACATCAATACCACTTGCACCGCCAAGAGTTCTGATTCGATCTGAATTGCTTCCATTATCTACCAATTCAAGGCTGGTCAATTTCTCAGTTTTGAAAGTAAAGATATCTGTAGTTACTGTCTCATCGCCCAGAATGCTACTAACTCTGTACTCATACGTAGTATTTGGTACCAGAGGCATCAACGGATCGCCTTCATCATATGATCCCGATCCCAATGCTACGGAAGATGCGGTCGTTGGGATTGCTGTCCAATCATCAGAACCAGGAACATCATCACCAAAGATACCGAAATCATCGATAACGATGTAGTTACCGTCTCTCTTCTGGTGATGGATAGCAATATAGCCTTCTGTATCAAGATATTCGTCAGGTATATTGTAGCTTACTCTTCTCCATTCTCTAACAGCTTCAACTGTAACCAAACCTCCTGTTAGGTTAACGGTAAAGTTACTAATAGCATTGCCTTCTGTAGCAAGCAGTACCTCATAATCATCAGGATAACCAGGGTTAGAACGTACCCAGAACTTCACCTTCTTGCCCAACATTACCTTAGGAGTGATGAGGTAGTTGTTAGCATTATATGCAGAACCTTGCCAACTAACTGATTTTGCGACACGACTTCCACTATGAGCAGCGAACTTATGAGCAGTTAAGTTGGTATTATCGACAGCTGCCCAACCATTATTAAAGGTGGTATTGGGTGTTGTAGCACCTGATCCCAGTTGAGTTGTCCAGCCTTCGTTGAAGCCGTCCTCAAAGTCATCGAACCAGTACTGAGGTCCGTCTTTTGCGTCTCTCTTATATTCCAAAATATAGTTTTCGGTCAGACCGAACCAATTAGGAGTAGCAGTAAATTGTCCTACTGGATTTGCGTTTACCTCAGCAGGTACGGGATTGTAACTTGTTGTAGTAAAGTGGGTTCCATACCACTTGCCACCGATCTGAACTTCAACCTGATAGTTTGTTTCTGGGTCAAGTGCTTCTTCTGGAAATGTATAAGTCGAGCCAGAAGGAGTGAGGTTAGTCCAGCCAGCTGTTGGCTGTGTAATAACGATATCATCAACGCAGAGCAAGTCTTCGTCATAGCAATCATGGTGGAGGATAGCTACATAGCCCTGACCACTGTAATTGCCCAGATCAACTACATATTGTGTCCAGTCTGGAGAAGCAGTTTGGTCGGCAAGAACTGTTGTATAAGAAGAATTGCGTGTTGGAGCAGTAGTACCTTCAAATACAACTACAGAAAAATTCTCATCACTTGCAGACTCGTCCATACCCTTTGCCCAGAAACTGATAGTGCCGCCAAATGTAATCTGAGGCGAAACAAGGAAGTTTTTAGGTTCAATAGCATGATTGCTAAAGGTATTGTCATTACTATTGTGACAGAAAGAACCAGAAACTACCATATCGGCAGACTTTCTATGTCCTTGTCCTTTAGCAGGCACATATGAGAAGTAATTATTAGCGGAAGAAGCAAAAATAGCCCAGACAAATTTTCCGCCATACCACTGACCGCCATTGGTATAATTGCTAGTATTAGTAGTAGACGTGTCACCCCAACCGGAGAAAGTTGACCAACTACCCAATTGGCTGTTGTCGAAGTCATAGGTTGAAATCTGATTCTCTGCTACCACTCTGTACCTCAGAGCTGTGGCTGTGCCTTCCCAACCAATAGTTGCATAGGTGGGACCTACATGTGTGGCTGAAACATCAGACACGATTGTTTGTGCGTTGGCTTCGGTTAGGCCGAAGAACGCTGCGAGCAGTGTGAAAGCTGCTTTTGTTAGTAATGTCTTTCTCATTTCTTTGATGTTTTAGTTATTAATTTGGTTAGTATTATATTGTCATTTGGAATTATTTCCTTGTCATTCTGTGCTAAAAACACAAAAGACGGGCGCAAAGTTACGACTCTTTTTAAAAACATACAACATTCTCGCACTATAATTTTAAAAATCATCAAATAATTTATTGCAAGTATAAATAACAAGGAACTAAACTCTATACATTATATATAATTAATAAGTGCCCAAAGGTACCATTGCAACCTGCAAAACTAGACATTCCTAATCAACAAACTAGGCGTGTCTAATCAACAAACTAGACACGCCTAATAGAAGGAATAGCCCTGTTTATTCTTTTCCGACGAGACGATAGTAGGCTTGCTTGGGTTGGAGGGCTTTGTCGAAGAGAAGGGGATAGTTCCTTGCTCCGAGCCATGAACAACCGTCATGCAGGTTCCAGAATGTTACACAATCTATCTTGTCGCTATACTTCTGAAAAGTCTTGAACAGACGCTCATACTGCTGAGCATGAAGGGCTTGCACAGAGTCGCTGACTTCTGCACCATCGCGACTGAACTGCAACTGCCCACCCATCTCTCTGTTGACGCGAACATCGAGTTCCGTGACATGAATGTGCTCCACCAAAGGCGCATAGAGAGCCAAGGCATCCTCGAGTTCCTGAACACTCGGACTGAAGATGTTATAGTGTCCTTGCATGCCGATTCCATCGATGGGAACACCATTTGCACGCATCTTCAGAACCATATTATAGATGTTCTTACTCTTGCGACGGTCACATTCGTTGTAGTCGTTATAGAACAAGATGGCATTCGGATCGGCCTCGCGAGCAAACTGGAATGCCTTTGCAATAAACTCGTCGCCACAAAGTTCGTAGAGTTTAGATTGCCGATAAGGGTTGGGGCCTCCATCGGACATTGCTTCGTTTACAACATCCCAGGCATAGATGATATCCTTGTATCGCGTCATGACCTTTTGAATGTGGTCTTTGAGGCGGGCATAAAAGACCTCTTTATCAACAAAATTGCCCATTTCATCGTATAACATCCAATCGGAGAACTGGTTGTGCCAAACGAGACAATGGCCCCTCATCTTGATACCATTCTCCCTGCAGAAGTTAGCGATACGGTCCGCTTCTTCCCAATTCCAGACATCGGGAGACGGGTGAAGAGAGCGAGGTTTCATCGCATTCTCACAAGTCACGCTATTGAACTGCTGACGGATAAGGTCTTGTTCCGCAGCATTACGAACATTTCTTGGATTCAGCGAAACTCCCATGAGGAAGTCTTTCGCAAAGGTCTCTTTGAGACTCTGAGCAGAGATTTGCAAAGCAAAAGCGAAGAAAAGGAAAAAGAACTTTTTCATTTTTTCAAAAGTTTAGAGTTTAAAATCAACTATCTATCTTTCTGCCCTCATAGGGTTGTTCAAGAAATCTTCATAGCTCAAACGAATGCCGTCTTCCAACTCGGTCTTATATGTCCACCCGAGAGCTGCGGCTTTGGAAACATCGAGCAACTTCCGAGGAGTGCCGTTCGGCCTTGTGGTGTCCCATTCAATCTTGCCTTTGTAATCAATCACCTTGGCTACAAGTTCAGTAAGAGCCTTGATGGTGAGTTCTTTTCCTGTGCCTGCATTGACCGTTTCGTTGCCACTGTAGTTGTTCATCAGGAACACACAGAGGTTGGCGAGGTCGTCAACATAGAGGAACTCGCGAAGTGGAGAACCGTCGCCCCAACAAGTCACGCTCTCCAGTCCTGCTTCCTTTGCCTCATGGAAACGTCTTATCAAAGCCGGCAAAACATGGCTGTGCTCAGGATGATAGTTGTCGTTCGGGCCGTAGAGGTTCGTCGGCATTACGGAGATATAGTCCGTCCCATACTGACGATTCAAGAATTCGCAGTACTTCAAACCGCTTATCTTCGCCAAAGCATAGGCTTCGTTGGTCTTTTCAAGCTCTCCTGTCAGCAGACAATTCTCTTTCATCGGTTGTGGAGCCAAGCGAGGATAGATGCACGAACTTCCCAAGAACTCTAGTTTCTTGCAGCCGTTCTTCCAGGCAGCATGAATGACATTCATCTCAAGAATCATGTTGTCGTACATGAAGTCCGCAAGAGCCGACTGATTGGCGACAATGCCTCCGACCTTTGCAGCTGCGAGGAAGACATACTCCGGCTTTTCCTCTGCAAAGAAAGCCTCAACTGCATCTTGCCTGGTCAAGTCAAGCTCTTTGTGAGTTCTTGTGATGATATTGGTATAACCTTGTCGCTGAAGCTCCCGCACAATGGCGCTTCCCACCATTCCACGATGGCCTGCAACATAGATTTTGCTATCTTTATTCATTGTCTTCCTTGTCCATTTGAGCTTTGATGAACAGTTTCTTCACGAACTTCATATCGTGGCAAACCATAATCTTCACAAGGTCTTGGAACGATGTCTTATGTGGATTCCAACCCAACTTCGCTTTGGCTTTGGCGGGATTGCCAAGCAACTGGTCAACCTCAGCAGGGCGGAAGTACTTGGGATCGACTTCAACAAGCGCCTTGCCCGTCTTTGCATCGTAACCCTTCTCATCGACTCCTTCACCTCGCCATTCGAGTTCTATACCTACTTCCTTAAATGCAAGAGTCGTAAACTCACGAACCGTGTGGTATTCACCTGTGGCAATGACGAAATCGTCGGGTTCCGGCTGTTGCAGGATGAGCCACATACATTCGATGTAATCCTTGGCGTAGCCCCAGTCGCGAAGCGAGTTGAGGTTGCCCAAATAGAGTTTGTCCTGATAACCTTGAGCGATACGAGCAGCTGCGAGGGTAATCTTGCGAGTCACAAAGTTCTCGCCTCTACGCTCGCTCTCATGGTTGAAGAGGATGCCGTTGCAGCAGAACATGCCATACGACTCGCGGTAGTTCTTCATAATCCAAAAGCCGTAGAGCTTGGCGACGGCATATGGGGAACGCGGATAGAAAGGCGTCGTTTCCGACTGCGGCACTTCCTGTACCTTACCATAAAGTTCCGAAGTCGATGCCTGATAGATTCGACAAGTCTTCTCCAACCCGCAAATACGAACTGCTTCAAGCAGTCTGAGCACTCCGTCAGCATCCACATCGGCCGTATATTCCGGCACATCGAAGGAGACTTTAACATGACTTTGGGCAGCCAAATTGTAGATTTCCGAGGGTTTCACCTCGCCGATGACACGAATCAGGGACGAAGAGTCGGTCATATCGGCCCAATGCAGGTTGACGAGACGCGCTTTCTTCATATCGCGAACCCATTCGTCGAGATAGAGATGTTCGATGCGCCCAGTATTGAACGACGAGGAACGACGCAGGAGTCCATGCACCTCGTAACCCTTCTCTATCAGGAACTCTGCCAAATACGAGCCATCCTGACCTGTAATGCCGGTAATTAATGCAACCTTTTTATCCATAGTTTATTTCTGTTCTCAAAGCTTAAATCTTATTTTTCTTCACTGAATTGTTTGATGCGTTGCTCGTCGGAAAGGCGACATATAAGTAATGTGTCGTCGCATTCGGCCACAATAAATCCGTCCAAACCCTGCACAACCACTCGCTTTTCCTCAGTTGCGTGAACGATGCAATTAGTAGTTTCATAGACGTCTATGTTGTTGCCAATGAGCGCGTTACCATGGATGTCGCGCTCCATATTGTCGCGAAGCGAGCCCCAAGTGCCGAGATCACTCCATCCGAAACTAGCCGGGAAGACATAGATCTCTTCCGCCTTCTCCATGATTGCATAGTCGATGGAAATGTTCTCGCACAGAGGAAAGACCTCGTTGATGGCCTCTTGCTCCTTGTCTGTGCCGTAAAGTGGGAGCAAATCCTCGAATGTCTTGGAGAGAGCGGGCTGATAAACGCGCAAAGCATTCGCGATGGTTCCCACATTCCAAACAAAGATGCCGGCATTCCAAAAGAAATTATTCTTCTGAATATATTTGTTGGCTGTATCGATATCGGGTTTCTCCTTGAACGAGTCGACTCGGAAAATCTCCTTGTTTCGAGCGGTTGAGTAGGAAAGATCGGCTTGAATGTAGCCGTATCCAGTCTCTGGTCTGGTGGGTTTCATGCCGAGAGTCACCATCGCATCCGACTCTGCGACAAACTTCAGACAAGACTTTATAACTCGCTGATACTCGGCAACATCCATCACAATTGCATCACTCGGAGTCACCACAATGTTAGCCTTCGGATCTTGCGACTTGATGCGCCAACTGACGTAGGCAATGCAAGGAGCCGTGTTTCTGCGGCAAGGCTCCAATAGAACGTGGTTCCAAGGAATCTCGGGCAACTGTTCGCGAACAATGTTAACGTAAGAAGCCGAGGTCACAACCCACATGTTTTCTGTCGAGACGATAGACCTGAAGCGGTCCACAGTCAGCTGAATCAAGGTTTTTCCGCAACCCAAAACATCGACAAACTGTTTCGGCTTTTCCGGAGTACTCATAGGCCAGAAGCGACTTCCAACGCCGCCAGCCATGATTACTAAATGATTATGATCTTCCATCGAAGTGTCCTTTTCTTTAAATATCGAGTTGCAAAGGTAAGAAAATCTTGGAGAATGAACAAAGAATGAGTGGAAAAATTCTTCTTGGGAAAGAAGAAAAGAACATGACCTCCTCGAGTCGAAAGAAAACAACCCTAGTGTCGTTGGCAAAGTTAACGTGTTACGTTTGCGATTTTAACGTGTTAAGTTGGGCAAGTTAACGTGTTACGTTTGGCAACTTAACTGCAGTCGTTCGGCAACTTAACCTAATGCCCCATTTCATCGACCATTTCGAGTAGGGAGAAAGGACTCGTGTAAGTGGTCCGAATTCGCCAATTTTCTGGGTAGAGGTTATTGATACGATTCCCCACTCCCTTACCCGAACCAAGCACAAGACCGCGATAGCAAAGCGTCACAGGCCCTTTTGGAGCCTCGATTCGAAGCGCTTCTCGACGCAAATACTGCAAGGCTTCCTTGTAGGAAAGCTCGATGCGAGGACCTTCCGGCTGAGGCGTGTTTGCAGAATCGAAGAGGATTTTCAGGGTTCGTCTCACTTTTTCTGCAGTCTTTTGAATGTCGTTTTCGGCAGAAAAAGCGTCATTTCCATCCTTCTTTATCACGGCCAAATAGAAGCCTTCACCTCTGTCTCGACCAGGAAGAAAATGTCGCTCGATAAGACAAAAACCGCCCATTTCATCGCAAAAATAGCGCACATTGTCCTCATCTTCAAGGCGATTGAAAGTGCAAGTACTGTAGATGAGAAGACCGCCAGATTTTAAGGTATGCCAGATATCTTGCAAAATGCTTTGTTGACGTTGCTTGCAAAGGGCAACATTCTCAAGGCTCCACTCTCGAATGGCACCCTCATCTTTGCGGAACATCCCCTCGCCCGAGCAAGGAACATCCGTCAAAAGCACATCCACACCATTGGTCAAAGCCCCAAACTCTGACGGAAAGTTCTGAGTTACAATGCTTTGCGGAGCCGCTTCAGGCAATCCCGTCATCCATTTCTGCATGTTTTCCGCCAAGATTTGACTGCGTTTGGCAATCGGCTCGTTACTGATGAGGAGCGAACCATCTGGCAGAAGGCTTTGCAGAAGGGTGCTTTTGCCACCCGGAGCCGCACAAAGATCGAGGGCAACAAGCGGGTTTTCGGAAGGCATAAACTGCCTCAAAACCTCCGCCACAAACATAGACGAAGCCTCCTGAACATAGTAGGCTCCACCATGAAGCAAAGGGTCGAAAGTAAACGCGGGCCTTTCCTTGAGATAGAAAGCATTGGGACACCAGGAAACAGGCTCCAGATCGGGGTTTGAAGCAAGCAGAGTCTCGGCAGAAAGCTTGCGGGGATTGAGCCGAACAGAGACCTCCGGCTCAGTCGTTTCCAAAGCCTTGCAAAGGGCTTCCGCCGTTTCTGTTTCATAATGTTCGTGCATGAGACGAACAAAATCCTCTGGTAATCTCATTTTCTTCTACTTGGAATGTCTGATTTCGTCACAAAGATACACATATTTCCTCACTTGACAAAATCTTTCGCTCATCTGCACAAGTTTTCGCTCACAAAGTTTTGCAGTCTCAAGAAAAATTGCTAATTTTGACGCGAAATTAACAACTAATTAATTATAGTAACCATGAAATTGAACAGACGTTCCTTTATTACGAAAGGTGCGGCAGGAGCTGCACTTTTCAGCATCATGCCTCGCGAAGTCTTGGGCAAAATGGGAGGTAACAACAACTTCATTGCTCCCAGCGACCAACTGACTCGAGGCCTGATTGGTGTTGGCGGCATTGGTCGTTCCAGCTCACACTTCGTTAGTGATCAGAATTGCCGTCTCGTAGCGCTTTGCGACGTGGATCAGAAGCATCTCGACTCGGCTGTAACCGCTGCAAAGCAGAAGTGGGGCGACGACATCAAAGCCTATCACGACTTCCGCGACCTGATTAACGACCCGAATGTGGACATCGTTCACATCGCCACCCCACCCCATTGGCACGGACTTATGTCGGTCATTGCTGCCAATGCAGGTAAGGACATCTTCTGCGAAAAACCCATGACGCGCACAATTGGCGAGGGCAAACGCGTGGAAGAGGCAGTAAAGCGCAACGGAAGAATATTCCGCCTGAACACTTGGTTCCGCTTTAAGGACACATTCTATGGTCTCGGAACAGAGGTTAAACCACTCAAAAAGCTCGTTGACAGCGGTCTTCTCGGCTGGCCTCTAACAGTCAGGATTTCCGGAGCAACAGGCTTCGCTTGGAAGTTCTTCTGGGTAGGTAAGGAGAATCTCGAGGTTCAGCAGGTTCCCAAGGAACTCGACTACGACTTCTGGCTCGGTCCGGCTCCCTACAAGCCCTACAATATCCATCGTACTCACCAGACTTTCCGCGGTTATTTCGACTATGATGGTGGCGGTTTGGCAGACATGGGACAGCACTACATCGACCCCGTTCAGTACATTCTCGGCAAGGATGAAGAGTTCCCAATCAAGGTCGAGATAGACGCACCACAGCAGCATCCCGATGCAGTCGGCATTTGGAGGAACATCACTTATACTTATGCTGACGGCTGCAAGATTATCCTCGAAGGCGAAGGATTCGAGAGCGCAGGCAAAGTGCCTTACATCGAAGGTCCGAAAGGCAAGGTTTACAAGGGCTTTGAATGCACGATTCCCAATGTGCAGCAAATCATCAACGAGCTTCCCGATCCTGAGGAACGCAACACAGACTTCCTGGATTGTGTACGCACTCGCCGCCAGTTTGCCCTCAACGAGAGCAACGGTCACCACAGCGCAACCATCGTGAACATGGGTGTTTGTGCACTTCGACTCAACCGTACACTCAACTTTGATCCGAAGACACAAACCTTCATCAACGACGATGCAGCCAATCGTCTCGTCAATCAACCAATGCGAGGTGAATGGGGAAAGCTCATCTAACATTCAAAAACACAGAGTTCAAAAAACAAAATTAACTCGTCAATCATACAAAGATGAAACACACATTATATATTATTATAGCAGCGATTTTGCTGAGCATGCCTTCCTTTGCTCAGGACGCACGCAATCGCTCTACCGAGACCATCGTTCAGGATGTGCTCGCACTCGTGCCCATTCAGACACAAGCAGACTTTAATAATGAGATGCAACCCCTCGTTTCGGCTGCTCCAAAGTCAATCACGATGCTCGCCGCAATGCTCAAACCTGCTGCTGAACGCGTGAATGCTAAGGTGGAATACGCTATTCATGGAGCCGTTGCCTTTGCAGGAACAAACGAACAATGGGCAGCTAAGGTACGCGAAGGCCTCAAGCAAGCTATCGCCGCACAAAGCGACAAAGACGCTAAACAATTCCTTGAGAACGAACTTCGACTGCTCTCGAAGGAGGAAGACGTTACTTATATTACGCCCCAAGCCACAACCATTTATGCTAAGGCCTACAACAAGCTCGTCAACCTCGGCAGTAATGCAGGCAAAGAAATCGTGAAGACCGTGAAGAGTAAGGACCATGCTTTGCGTATGCAGGCATTGAAGTTCGCCACAGCTCAAGGTCTTGCTACGGATGAGCTTGCAGCCAATGTGACCAAGAAGTACAAGTCGTTCAGCGAAGAAATCAAGTGCGATGTCCTGAATTGGCTTGGTGACAACAAGGTGAAGAGCCAGAAGGCTTTGCTCGAAGAGGTAGCCGCTGCAGGCGACAAACCTGCAAAAGCTGCCATCGAAGCCTTGGGTAAGATTGGTGGAGAAGACGCTCAGAAAGTCCTCATCGACCAGCTTGGCGGGCCGAACGATGCGGAAGCTTTCCGTGCACTCTGTTCCTTCCCCGACAAGTTGAACTTGTTGGAGCCCTTGAAAGCTGCGACAGGCGAGAAGAAACTCTCT
Organism: Bacteroidaceae bacterium; assembly: GCA_017548075.1. Lineage (GTDB taxonomy): Bacteria > Bacteroidota > Bacteroidia > Bacteroidales > Bacteroidaceae > Physcousia. The sequence goes on from JAFYNL010000041.1 coordinate 27,613, forward strand.
TTGCTGAAACTCGCTTCAGCTCGTCACTATACAGAGGCAGCTTCAGACATCTTCGCACTCACACCAGACAAAACTTATGGCGCAGCAGCCCTCGAGGCTCTGCCTGGCGTGATAACTCCCGATATGGCAAAGATTGCTATTGGAGCTTTGGCTGTTGCAAGAGAGACTAAGGACATTCCAAAGTGGCAAAAGGTTGCTTCTGCCAGCCTCCAGACGCTGTCGGCTGACGACCAATACAAAGAGATTTCTCAGTTCATGAAAGTGCCTCAGTTGCCCAACAAGGAACGCATCTATCCCTTGCTCGCAGCAACAGGAACGGACGCTTCAGTTGCCGACCTTGAGAAGATAGGTGATGCCGCAGCCATCGAAGCACTGGGTAAATCCACCAATTACAAGGCTGCAAACGCTTTGCTCGCTGCCGCCAAGAAGGGTAACGAATCGGCTCTGAAGAACTATGTCAACCTCGTCAACACCAAAGAAGGTAGTCTCGACAGCCGTTCTGCAAAGCTTAGCGAAGCATTTGAACTGGCGAAGTCTACTGCCAACAAGAAGGAAATCCTCTCTAAACTTGCAGGAACTCCAACCCGTAATGCTTTCTTGCTTGCCGGCAAGCAACTCGACGACAAGGAACTCGGCTACACTGCCGCAACTGCTTGCAAGGACATCATCTCAAAGACGACTGAAGACATCGAATATGACGTCGCTAAGGCTAACCTTGAGAAATGTATCAACATCTTCAAAGCAACTGGTGATGCCGATGATGGCTATGCAGTAGATGCACTCCGTCAAAAGCTCTCAGAGATGAAGCCTGTTGAGCCTTACGTTCTTTCCGACGAGGAGAAGAAGCAAGGATTTGAGCTTCTCTTTGACGGCACGAACCTTGACAATTTCGTAGGTAACAAGGTGGGTTATGTGCCCATCAACGGCTGCATCAACGTTACAGCCAACTACGGCAACGAGAGCAACCTCTATACCAAGAAGGAATATCGCGACTTCGTGTTCCGCTTCGAGTTCTGCTTCCTCCGTCCTGGCGTGAACAATGGTGTCGGCATCCGTACTCCGATGGGCGTCGATGCTGCTTACAACGGCATGTGCGAAGTGCAGATCCTCGATCATGACGATCCCATCTATGCCGGTTTGCGCGAATATCAAGTACACGGCTCCGTGTATGGTGTCATCCCGGCAAAGCGCATCAAGCACAAACCTCTTGGCGAGTGGAGTGAAGAAGAAATTCGTGTTAAGGGCAACCACATCACCGTGACTGTTAACGGCGAAGTTATCGTCGACGGCGACATCAAGGAGGCTTGTAAGGGACACAACGTTGCTCCCGACGGAAGCGACAACAATCCCTACACAGTCGACCACCACAACCATCCCGGCATGTTCAACAAGACAGGCCACATCGGCTTCCTCGGACATGGTGCCGGCTTGAAGTTCCGTGCCGTTCGCGTGCTCGATCTTAACAGGAAGAAATAAGACCTCAGAAAACTTAGCGTGCTATGTTGGCAAACGTAACGTGTTATCTTTGCCAATGTAACACGTTAAAATGACAAACTAAACACGCTTAATTTACAAACTAGGCACGTCTAATCAGCGAATTAGGCGTGCCTAGTTTTTTGTATGGACTTGTAACCCTTATCCAAAGAGGCAATCCCGTTTATTCCTCTTCCACTATTTGTTCCGTTTCCTCAACAGTCGGAGAAACTTGTTCAACCTCCTCTTCCGTATTGACAGGAATGATGTCTTCTTCCGTTTCATCAGGTTCGGAGTAGTCATACTCGAAGTTACTTGTGTCAGGCTGGTGGTAAGTATAGCTCGAGCCCGTCCACAAACGAGGATCAAGACCCTTTGCCGGCGGGAACTTTATGCGGTACTTGCTGAAATGTTCATCAGACAAGACACTTTGTATAAACTCTCCAAAGATGGGGAGAGCCGTTTTGCTTCCTTGTCCGAGCTGTCCTGTACGGAAATGGATGCTTGGATATTCTCCACCAACCCAAGCGCCTCCCACCAGACCAGGAGTAACGCCTACGAACCAAGCATCTGCATGATTGTTGCTGGTTCCCGTTTTACCTCCGAACTCAGTATCAGCATAGAAAGGACGGATGTATTGCCACAAGCCTCCTGAAGTGCCGGAGAGTCCGCCTTTGAGCATCGTCTGCATGAGATAAGCGGAACGGTAAGGAATGGCTTTCTTCTCTTTCTTCTTGGCTTGATAAATGAGGTTGCCGTCCCTGTCTTCTATGCGTTCCACAAGCAAAGGCATGTTGTATTTGCCGTCGTTGGCAACCGTACAATAACTGTTGACGAGTTCCAACAGGTTAACCTCACTACTTCCAAGCGTCAAAGAACGTGTCTCTTGCAGAGGCGTCTTGATGCCCATCGCATAAGCAGTCTGGGCAATATTGTGAATGCCACACTCCATACCCACTCGAACAGCCACGGTATTGACGCTCATAGCAAAGGCGCTCTTGAGCGATATCTCACAGTTAGAATAAGTTCCATTCGCGTTGTGTGGAGCCCATACCCGAGGCTTACCGCCTATCATATCAGTATAAGAGACATAAGAATCGCGGCGATGGTCGGTAGGATTAAGGCCCTGATTCATCGCTTCAGTATAGACAAAGAGTTTGAACGTAGAGCCTGGTTGATGGACGGCACGAACATTATCGACCTGCCAAGAACGGAAATCAATATCTCCAACCCAGGCTCGAACAAAACGAGTGTCAGGCTCAATAGCTACAAAACCTGTATGCATGAAGCGAAGCATGTAGCGGACAGAGTCAATCGTGCTCATCTCTCGCTCTATTGGACCAGCATAGCTGAACAGGCGAACCGTATGTGGCTGATTGAGATAATAGTTGATGGAATCCGTATTTCCCTGATATTTTGTCTTGAGAAACTTGCCATAAGGCGAACGACGGGCAATGTCCTCAGCAAAGTTGGGTATTTCCTGTCGCTGAGCATTCTGCCAAGGATTGGTATTCCCCCAATGTTCGTTGAACTTCTTCTGTATGACCTGCATCTGCTTTCTCACGGCTGCTTCGGCATAAGCCTGCATTCTGGAATCAATAGAGGTGTAGATGCGAAGGCCATCAGCATCAAGATCTAGCTTATTGATAGCGTCATATCCGGGCACATAACCATTGCAACAAAGGGAATCGATGTAGGCTTTGAGAGCCTCTCGAAAGTAAGGTGCCATACCGTCTTGGTAGCTTTCTGTAGTACGAACCCGCATGGCGATAGGCAACGCAAACAGGGAATCAAGTTGTGCTGGCGTTGCTTCCTTGCCTTCTAAGAACATATGATGATGGTCATAGACAAGTTGCAAGACCGTATTTCGGCGTTGTAAACTGTTCTCGGGATTGAGTCGGGGACTATAATAACTGGTCGCTTTGAGCAATCCAACCAAGGTTGCCGCTTGCTCATAAGTCAAAGCATCAGGCGTCGTACCGAAATAAGTTCGCGAAGCCGTCTTGATGCCATAGGCATTGCTACCAAAGTCGACGGTATTCAGATACATTGTCAGAATCTCTTCCTTCGAGAATACCCATTCAAGTTTCAACGCCACAATCCATTCCTTGGCCTTCATGACCAGTATCTTAATGCCGGGAATGCGGCCAAGCAAGCCTGTAGTATACTTCGTTCGAACACGGAAAAGATTCTTTGCCAACTGCTGAGTAATGGTACTGGCTCCACGAGCATGGCCCTGCACGATATCCTTTCCAGCAGAGAAAAGCCCGACAACATCAATGCCATTATGCTGATAGAAACGCTCGTCTTCCGTATCAATGAGCGTTCTTATCAAGATAGGCGATATCTCCTCGTACGTTACAGGCGTTCTGTTCTCGTTGAAATAGCGTCCCATCAGCACTTCGTCGCAGGTATAGACCTCAGAAGCTTCGTTGACTACAGGGTCTTTAATGTCAGCAAAACCTGGGGAACGTCCGAAGAGATAACAGAAGTTGCAATCTACAGCAGCGAGGAATAAAATAAAGAAGATAAAGAAGGTGGCAAGCCAAACCGCAACCTTCTTATACCAAGGACCTGAATAGGTCTTTCGAAGAAAGCTTGCAAACGAAGCAATATGGGCTTTGAAATTCATCGTTCTCTATTTAAGCATTTGGAATATCTCCTCCCTTTGATCGGGATGAAACCACTTTATTTCAGTATCATGAGCGAACCATGTCATCTGTTTCTTGGCATAGTCGCGGGTATTTTTCTTTATTTTCTCAACGGCATAAGGCAGTTCCCATTCGCCGTCAAAATAGTGGAAAAGCTCTTTATAGCCAACCGTATTCAATGCATTCTCCTGCCGAAAAGTATAAAGACGACGGGCCTCATCGAGCAAACCGCTTTCCATCATGGCATCCACTCGCTTATTGATGCGGTCGAAAAGCTCTTGGCGCTCACGCTTTAAACCAATCTTGACGATTTGGAAGGGACGAGATTTCCGTTCTTTTGTCAGGAAGGAAGAATAAGGACGGCCTGTCGTGTAGCAGACCTCCAAAGCATGAACAACCCGTTTAGGATTGCGAGTATCGGCGGTATGATAGTAGTCAGGATCGAGCAGACGCAATTCGTTTCGCATCTCATCAATACCTCCATCTGCCAATCGTTTGGCCAAAGTTTCCCTAACTTCTGCATCAACGGACGGAATATCATCAATGCCATTGCAAACAGCATCAAGATACATCATGCTTCCGCCTGTAAGCAATAGGCTTCGATGGCTGCCATCAAGTTCCGAGACAAGAGACAAAACATCCTGTTCATACTGGGCTGCGCTATAATAAGAGCCTATGTCGTGTGTGCCGACAAAGTAGTGCTTGATGCGAGTCTGCTGTTCTTGGGTAGGAGCAGCCGTGCCTATCTCCATGCCACGATATATCTGCCGGCTGTCACAATTCAGGATAGGACTCCCGAGCATCTCAGCCATCTGCAAGGCAAGTTCAGTCTTACCGACAGCTGTTGGGCCAAGCAGTACATAAAGAGTCATTGCTCATCTATCTCGTAACCCTCAAGATCGAGTTCTTCAGCCTCAAAGCCATCGTCGCCGTAGAAGTCTTCTTCTAAAGCTTCCTCCTCGACATTTTCTTCTGTTTCGCCAGAAGTATTTGGCATTTGGCTGTTGGCTGATTGCAAAGGTGGTTGCCCATGACGGCGATTTACGATAGCCTTCTTCTCTGTTCTGCCAAAGACATTTTCCGTCAACTCCATTAAGAAGAAGCGCTTGCCATCAGGGTCAAAGACGTATGCGAGACGCTGTCCTTCATCCTCAAGGAAGTCTCCGATACGCGTATGAGACATCAAGTTGATGTCCATATCGTAGCTGATGTCCTCACTCTCTTGGAGACAAATGCGTTGCTTGACGCGCCAATCCTCGTCACAGATAAGGAAACTCTGCTTATCTAATTCATCGTAGTTGCAGTCATTCAAGATGAGCTGATGCAGTTCGGAGAACCTTGCGTCGCTATCAATAAGTATTTCTCGAACGAAATCCTCTTTCTCTTGACTGAAAAGTGTCAGTTTAAGTGTCATGGTAAATAGTTTATCTGATAAAACCTCTATCGCTGTTGCGTATAAAGTCAAGAATGTATTCAATCTCCGGACTCTTAGGAATCTCCTGCTCTACCCTGGCAAGAAGGTCGTTCAACTTGCCTGTGCCTTGCAGGATGATTTGATAAGCCATGTGGATATTATTGATAAGGTCGCGATCGAAACCTCTTCTACGAAGTCCGATGGTATTCAATCCACAATATGCTGCAGGTTCGCGAGCCACAAGACTGAAGGGTAAAATATTCTGAGAGAAACGTGTACCGCCACCAACCATCGTATAGCTTCCCACACGACAGAACTGGTGCATCAGCACATTAGCACTCAAGATAGCATTATCATCAATGACAATCTCACCGGCTAACTTAGTGCTATTACCTATTATACAACCATTCCCAACAATAGCATCATGGGCAACATGTACGCCTTCCATCAGCAAATTGTTACTGCCAACAATGGTTTTTCCTTTTGCTGCCGTGCCTCGATTGATGGTTACATTCTCGCGGATCTTGTTGTTATTACCTATCTCGGCAGTAGTATCCTCGCCTTGAAACTTGAGATCTTGCGGAATAGCACTGATGACAGCACCTGGGAAGAATATATTACCATTGCCGATGCGAGCGCCATAAAGCACAGTAACACTATTCATCAAGGTATTATTGTCACCAATGACGACTCCTTTGTCTATGTAACAAAAAGCACCTATTTCGCAGTTCTCACCTATAACGGCTTCTGGATGGATGTATGCCAATGGACTAATCATGACGTTTATTGTTTATTGTTAATAACTTGAGCTGTAAAGGTTGCCTCTGCGACACAGTTCTCACCGATGAAAGCATAGCCTTGCATAGTGCCTATGTTGTGGCGCAAAGGTGCAACAATCTCCACTCTAAACACTAAAGTGTCGCCAGGAGAAACTTTCTGACGGAACTTGACATTGTCGATGCGAAGGAAGTAAGTGCTGTAGTTTTCAGGATTCTCTTTATCATGCAGGACAAACAAACCTCCTGTTTGCGACATGGCCTCTACCAGCAGAACACCTGGCATAACAGGTTCATCGGGGAAATGTCCTTGGAAGAAAGGCTCGTCGTTTGTCACATTCTTGACTGCAACAATGTAGTTCTCCTTTAGATCTATTACTTTGTCAACCAAAAGCATCGGATAGCGATGTGGCAAGAGCTGCTTTATTTGGTTCACATCCATCAAAGGAGTCTTGTTCGGATCATACTTCGGAGCCTGGACTTCATGCTTGCGAATCTCCTTTCGCATCATTCTTGCGAACTTATTGTTAATGGTATGTCCTGGGCGAGTTGCAATGATGCGACCCTTGATGGGTTTGCCTATGAGTGCCATATCACCAATGATGTCGAGCAACTTATGGCGTGCCGGCTCGTTGTCCCACACCAGAGGTTTGTGCTGAATGTAGCCAAGATCTTTGGCATCATGATGCTCCGCTCCTGTCAACTTGCAGAGTTTATCGAGGTTCTCTTGAGTTGTTTGGCGTTCATAAATAACGATAGCATTGTCTAGGTCACCGCCCTTGATAAGGCCAGCCAATAGCAGTTGTTCTATCTCGCGGACAAAGACAAAGGTACGGGCAGCTGCAACTTCAGTCACGAACTTGTCCATGCTGTCGAGAGTTGCGAACTGGCTGCTGAGTACTTTACCGTCAAAAGCTATCATACTTGTGATGGAGAAGTCTTCATCGGGAAGCAAAGTAATGCAAGCTCCTGTCTTATCATCGCGGAACTCCATCTTCTTTGTGATGTAATAATAGTCTTTCGGAGCATCCTGCTCAGCAAGGCCTACTCGTTGTATCTCGCGAACATAAGGCTCGGCGCTACCGTCCAAGATGGGAAACTCAGGTCCATCAACCTGAATGAGAACGTTGTCGATGCCCAAAGCATAGAAAGCTGCAAGAGCATGCTCAACTGTGCTGCATCGCATCTCACCCTTGCCGAGGACTGTGCCACGTTGCGTGTCAACCACATTCTCAGCCACAGCATCCATGACAGGCTGCCCAGGCATATCAACTCGCTGTATCTTGTAGCCATGTCCTGCAGGAGCAGGAAGGAAGGTCACAGTAAGGTTAAGACCTGTGTGAAGACCTTTTCCGCTGAGCGAGAAACCTTCTTTGAGTGTATTTTGCTTTAACATTATTCTTCCTTTTTAGCGAGTTCCAGTTGCTCTTTAAGCATCTTGATCTCCTTTTTCATTTGATTCATATCAGCCCACATATCAGGCAAGTTCTTGAAGATAGCGCTACTCTTCCAGAAGTTACGACCTTCGATGGCAGGAGTTCCCTGTATGGCTGCTCCTTCTTTCTTGACGCTATTGGGGATACCGGCTTGTGCTCCTGCCATAACTCTATTGGCAATAGTGGCGTGATCTGCAATGCCGACTTGACCGCCAAACATGCACCACTCTCCTACTTTCGTGCTTCCAGCAATGCCAACCTGCGCAGACATTACCGTGTGGCTGCCAATCTCGTCGTTATGTCCAATCTGCACAAGGTTGTCTATCTTAACGCCACTATGCACGATGGTAGCTCCCATAACAGCTCTATCAACACAAGTATTGGCACCAATCTCCACATCATCCTCGATGATGGCAATACCTATTTGAGGAATCTTCTCGTAGCCGTTCTCCGTTGGCTGGAAGCCGAAACCATCGGCACCAATCACGCAACCAGCATGAAGCACACATCTGTTGCCCACAATACAATCGTGATAGATGACGGCATTACTGTATATCTCCGTATTCGCGCCGACCTTCGCGTTCCTGCCTATCGTGACATGAGGATGAAGGACACAGCCTTCGCCGATCTCCACACCTTCGGCAATTGCGACGAAAGGACCAATGTAGCACTTCTCCCCAATCTTTGCCGACGGATCAATAAAAGCCAGTTCGCTGATGCCTTCGCGTTTCGGCTTCATGCTTTCGTAGATTTGAAGGAGCTTGGCCACCGCTGCGCGAGCATCAGAAACCTTAATGAGCGTTGCTTTTACCGCTTGCTTCGGTTCGATGTTTTGGTTGACAAGTACCACGCTACTCTCTGTCTCATAGAGATATCGCTCGTACTTTTCATCATACAGGAAACTGATGCAGCCAGGCTTTCCTTCTTCTATCTTAGCGAAGTTGTTGACCTTTGCCTCGGGATCACCAACGATGGTGCCCCCAATCAGTCCTGCTATCATTTGTGCTGTGAATTCCATGTATACTTATTTTAATAGTTGTGCCATCTGATAGGCCACTTCTTTGGCTTTCTCAGCGGCTACTTGTGCAAAGTTCTCTGTCTTGTCGGCATAGATGATGGCGCGACTACTGTTGACCAGCAAACCGCAATCCTCAATCATACCATACTTGCAAACTTCCTCGAGACTGCCTCCTTGAGCACCAATTCCAGGCACAAGCAGGAAGGCATTTGGCGCGACTCGACGGATATCTTGAAACATTTCGCCGCGAGTTGCACCTACCACATACATCATGTTCTCGTCGTTGCCCCACTCCTGACTCTTGCGGATGACCTTCTCGAAGAGTCGTTCGCCGTCTTTGTCTTCTGTGAGTTGAAAGTCGAAAGAGCCTTTGTTGCTGGTCAAAGCCAACAGGATGACCCACTTCCCTTCGTATCCTTCGATGAAAGGCGTCACGCTGTCTTCGCCCATATAGGGAGCGACGGTCAGGGCATCCACATCGTATTCGCCAAAGAAAGTGCGGGCATACATCTGGCTGGTGTTACCTATGTCACCTCGCTTGGCATCTGCTATGATGAATTGCTCCGGGTAGTTCTGCTTCAAATACTTAACCGTCTTCTCGAAAGCCATCAGTCCTTTCACTCCGAATGCCTCGTAGAAAGCCAAGTTAGGCTTGTAGGCGACACAATACGGAGCAGTTGCATCGATGATAGCCTTATTGAAGGCGAAGATGGGATCGTCTTCCTTAAGCAGATGCTCAGGCACTTTCTTCAGGTCGGTATCAAGCCCGACACAGAGGAAAGACTGCTTCTTTCGTATGTTTGCGACTAGTTCTTGTCTGGTCATAGTTCTGATTCTTTAAGTCTTTCTGCGTTTTCTGCCACAATAAGGTGGTCGATGCAGTCCTGAATATTGCCGTCCATGAAGGATGGAAGATTGTAGATTGTGTACCCAATACGGTGGTCGGTTATGCGGCCTTGAGGATAGTTGTAGGTGCGAATCTTTGCCGAGCGGTCGCCTGTCGATACCATTGTCTTGCGCTTCGAAGCGATATCGTCGAGGTACTTCTGGTGTTCCTTATCATAGATAAATGTACGAAGTCGAGCCAGAGCCCTTTCCTTGTTCTTCGGCTGATCTCGCGTCTCAGTACATTCCACCAGAATTTCCTCGTCCTGATTGGTAAAGGGATTGCGCCAGATATAACGGGCACGCACACCAGACTCCACTTTGTTGACGTTCTGACCGCCAGCTCCGCTGCTTCGGAAGGTGTCCCACTTGATAGCGCCTTCGTTGATTTCCACATCAAACTCCTGAGCTTCAGGCAGAACAGCAACAGTTGCGGCAGAGGTGTGAACGCGTCCTTGAGTCTCAGTAACCGGCACTCGTTGAACGCGATGGACGCCGCTTTCGTACTTCATGATGCCGTAAACGCCTTCGCCAGTCACAGAGCAAACGATTTCCTTATAGCCTCCGACGGCACCCTCGCTATAGCTGCTGACCGCCATCTTCCAGCCTTTCATCTCGAAGAACTTCGAGTACATGCGGAAGAGGTCGCCTGCAAAGAGCGCAGCCTCATCGCCACCTGTACCGCCACGAATCTCAAGGACGATGTTCTTGTCGTCTTCAGGGTCGGCAGGAACCAGCAGAAGTTTTATCTCTTCCTCAAGTTCGGGAATGCGCTTCTCACTTTCCGAGAGTTCCTCTCGCAGCATTTCCTTCGTCTCGGCATCATCCTCGATGGCGAGCATTTCCTTTGCATCGGCCACATTCTGCAGGCAGCCCATGTATTCTTTCCGAGCCTCGACTATCTTGCCCAAGTCCTTATATTCCTTGGTCAACTTGACGTATCGCTTCTGGTCGGCAATGACGGCTGGGTCGGTAATCAAGGTACTGACCTCCTCAAAGCGGCTAACAAGCCCGTCCAACTTATCTAATAGGCTATTATTTTCTGCCATGTTTGTTCTTTTTCTTATGTGTCTGATAGAATTGTCTCCATGCAAAGAACATGACGACCAGCAGGGCTGCTAAAAAGATATATTCCATAGTTCTGTCTTTTAATATTCAAACTCTCCAAACTCACTCTTTATTAGGAGGCTCTTTTTGCCTTCCTCTATGCGGCCAACCACTTGAGCGTCGATGTTGAAGCTCTTGCTTATGGCTATAACCTTCTCGGCATCTTCAGGACTTACATACACTTCGAGACGATGGCCCATGTTGAAGACCTTATACATCTCTGCCCAATCTGTGCCGCTGCAGTCTTGAATGGCCTTGAACAGAGGCGGCACCGGGAACATATTATCCTTGATGACGCGACAGTTTTCGCCGATGAAATGGAGCACTTTCGTCTGTGCTCCGCCTGTGCAATGCACCATTCCATGAATCTTCGGACGCATTTCGTCGAGCATTTTCCTTACTACCGGAGCATAAGTTCTGGTGGGAGAAAGGACGAGTTTGCCTGCTGGAAGAGGACTTCCCTCAACCGAGTCGGTCAGTTTATACTTGCCGCTATACACCAGTTCCTCAGGCACATTGTGGTCGTAGCTTTCAGGATACTTCTCCGCCAAGTACTTGCAGAAGACATCATGGCGAGCCGATGTGAGTCCGTTCGAACCCATTCCACCGTTGTATTCCTTTTCGTAAGTGGCTTGGCCACAGCTTGACAGACCGACTATAACGTCTCCAGGACGGATGTTTGCGTTGTTGATGACGTCGCTTCGCTTCATTCTGCAAGTCACCGTACTATCGACAATAATGGTACGAACCAAGTCGCCCACATCGGCAGTCTCGCCTCCAGTTCCATAGATGCCGATTCCCATCTCCCGCAACTCCTGCATGAGTTCGTCGGTTCCGTTAATGATAGCCGAAATGACTTCACCCGGAATGAGCATCTTGTTCCTGCCTATGGTGGAGGAAACCAGTATGTTATCGACGGCTCCCACACAGAGCAGGTCGTCGGTATTCATGATGAGGGCGTCCTGAGCGATGCCTTTCCAGACACTCAAATCGCCCGTCTCTTTCCAATACATATAGGCGAGGCTCGACTTAGTGCCAGCCCCGTCGGCATGCATGATGTTGCAGTACTCCGGATCTCCCCCGAGAATATCGGGGATTATCTTACAGAAGGCCTGCGGAAAGATGCCTTTGTCTATGTTCTTAATTGCGTTGTGAACGTCCTCTTTGGCTGCGCTCACACCTCGCATCATATAGCGTTGATTACTCATATTTATACTTTGTCTCTTTGTTTCCGACTGCAAAGGTACGAAATAAACGAGAGAAATGCAAAAGAAAAACATTTTCTTTTCATTTTCATTTCCGAGTGCAATAGTAGCTCGACCAAAGGTCAAGGACGAAATAAACGAGAGAAATGCAAATTATCAACCCGATACTTGCATCCCAAAGGCATTAATTATGCCTTTTTAAGACATTTGCCTTCTCCCTTAAGAACATTAGGCCAGTTAATGTTCAATGTTCAATTCTCAATGTTTTGCAGAGTTAACTTTGTCAAGATTTTTCGCATTTTCGACCACTACAATTTCATAAAATAGCCTTCATTCCATCCGAAGGTCTGGAAGGACTCAAATTTTGGCGTTTTTGTAGACGTTTGAGTATCAGAAACTTACAGAATCAACCCCTTCGTCGCACCAGCAAAAAAGAACAAAAAAGATGTGTTTTAGGGGCAAAAACGGCCCATTTCATCGACGGATTTAACGAGTGAAGTTGGCAAACTTAACTAAGGTCGTTGGCAAAGTTAACGTGTTAAGTTTGAAACTTAACTGAGGGTCGTCGACCAACTTAACCTGCCTCGCGAAACATCTTAACAAAAAACTTGTAAAGATTTTTCCTGCCTTTCCACGCAGAAAACAATTCAGGCTCAAGGATTCTTCCCTGAGCCTGAATAATAATATCCTAAGTTAAATTCTTTTCCTCTTAGAATGTGTAAGCAATAGTTGCGTAATGACCCTTGCAATTTGCGAACTTAAACTTTGCAAATATCAAAGAGTAGCCGAGAGAGAACTTCTTGTTGAGCTGCAAGCCAATGCCATAATCCAAGCCAAAGCCGCTATAACTTTCTACCTTATCTGTGAAACCATCTTTCTCCAGATACAAGTCATAACCCAAATCAAGATTGGTGTAAGCACGCAGATGGCCCTTAGCAAACGAAGGACTATAAGCGCGAAGACCAGTCTTGAAGTTCAGATCGTTAGCATACTTGGGAGAATCAAAAGGAGCATTCCACTCGAAGTGAAGAACATCCCAATCCAGTGTTACCCAATCGCTGGTGAAGACCTCGGTCTGATAAGTTGCGCCAAGGCCAAAGCCTGCCCATGAAGAAGCGGCGTCATAAACACCAAAATCTGCGTTAACGGTAAAGTGTCCGTCACCAAGATCGAGCTTCCACTCAGCATTTGCACTCATAGCAAAAGTCATTGCAATTGCTGCCAAAAAGAATTTAATTGCCTTCATAGTAATTGTGTTTAGTTAATAATAAGAGGTATTAAATCGATTGCAAATATACAGAATCATTCTTTAACTTGCAACACTTTTCCAATAAAAATGCGTCTTTTCACGAGTTTTTCTTTAGATTTTCACAAGTTCCTTTGTACAATAAAGGTATTATTCATACCTTTGCAAGCAGAAACTATAACAAACTACAACTATGGGACTCGGAACATATTGGGCAAGAAAAGACGACCAGACTGGCGAGCTTAAGACCGTCAAACCTTGGGAAGAGGAAGTCAGCAACGGAGACAAATTCTTCCCAGACCCAAACAAAAAGGTCGAAGAAACTGAGGTGGAAGAACCTCAATAAACGCTAGAAGAACGAAAGGAATTGACTTCGTCGATCCCTATAAAAGAAAGAAAATGAGAGAGGGATTGACTTCGTCGATCCCTACCCCGCTCGCCGCGGGGCCCTTACTCACAAAGGAACTGGTGCTTTGCACCTTCCTTTTTTGTTTTATGGCATTTGTCTAAAACCAGTTTTGCCAATAATGCTATAAAACAAAAGAAACCAGTTGATTTCTCAACTAGTTCCTTTGTGAGCGGAGAGAGAGGGATTCGAACCCCCGGTGCCTCTCAGCACGCCGGTTTTCAAGACCGGTGTAATCGACCACTCTACCATCTCTCCGAGGCATCTGGTCTCAAATGCGGTGCAAAGGTCGGAAGTTTTTTTGAACTGTGCAAACTTTTCTTGCTTTTTCTTCGTTAAGCAGTTAGAAAAGCATCTTTAGGAGATAGAAGACAACAGGAACAAGCAGGCTTGGCAAGAGATTAACCGTCTTGCAATCCTTAATGCCGAGTATGCTAAGACCTGAACTGAGGATAAGCACTCCGCCCACGATACTAAGCTCCACTCTCATTGGTTCAGGCATTCCATCTCCACAGAAATAACCTATCGCATAGAACAGGCCTTGCCAACAGAACAAGACTGGCGCAGCAAGAATCATTATCCAACCAAACGAGGCGGCCAGTACGGCAGAACTGACAAAGTCGAGTGTCGCATTCGTATATAAAAAGGTATTGGCCGACTCGTTCCAAGCCCAGCCTGCAGTTGAAGAAAGTGCCGAGAGTACAGGACCAACGACAGAAAAGGTGCCGATACAATAGAGCAAACATCCTGTCACAAGTCCTTGCAGGCTATTATTCTCTTTTCCCGATTTCGCATTAAGGCGAGCATTCAGTCGGTCCACTCTTCCCGACAAATCGAGCTTTGTGCCTATAAGTCCGCCAATTGCAAGGCTCAGGATGAAGAGAACCGGGAACTCGCTCTTTGCAAGATTGGGAAGAGAAGCGTTCATGCCAAGCACAAGACAGCAAAGTCCCAAGCCATCGAAGAGGGCATTCTTGTACTTCTCCCCTATTCCAGAGCGAACCAAAGCTCCGAAAGCACTTCCTATAATAATGGTGCAGGTATTGACAATTGTTCCAAGCATAAGTTTGTCGGGTTATTGCTTCAGCCATTCAAGGAGTTCACCTTCGCTGGTCATCACAAAGCGAAAAGCCTGAGCGCGACTTTGATTGTACCAGTTCTCTATGTATTGAAGCGTTTCGTCGGTTTTGTTCTCTTGCAAATGTTGCAGGGAAGCGTTGCTAATGACGAGCACATCTGTGGTATCGTCGATATAAGTGTTGGCATAAATGCCCCTATTGCCAAGCATTTGGTAAAGCTTTGGCTGCACATCGGAAGCAAGATAAAGTTCCTTCATATAGAGCGTATTCTCGCCTTTCTCGAGTTGCAACTTGGCTCCAAGATAATGTTGAAGCGTCAAGCGAAGGGACTTGCTGATTTGCTCTGGAACAATATACGAGCTATAATGCCCTTGCAGAATGCTTTCGAGGTCGTTCTCGTTCAGGACTTTTGGGTTGTAACCATTAAAGGAAAGCCCTTCAAGACGCTCTAAGTCTGCTGACGAAACATCTTTGCCAAGCACGACATAATGCAGGTTACGACTCAAGCCTTGCTTCACTTCTGCTCCAAGAGCCTGAAGTTTTTGCTGCAAGGCCTTACTTGACTGACGAAAGCTTCCAAGCAAACAGAGGCAACGACCCGAGAAAGGTGTTTCCTGCTGGAAGTCCGCATCACTAAAGAGTTCGTACTGCATAATGACTTAACTACTCTTCCTCTTTCTTGGCAGGAAGCTGACGAACAACAATCTCATTAGTCACTCCGTTACAGGTAAGCTTCAGTTTCGTATCGCGACCTTCCTCTGTATCAGTATTTGGAACAAGTGTGAGATACACCTTATGCTTTCCCTTGAGGTCGGTTGTCTTGTCGAGAGAGATCCAGTCGGGCTGTTCTCCATCGAACACAAGGTCCCAATTGTTCTGCACAGTAAAGCAGATAGAGTCGCTTGTCCAATGAGCACTATCAACTAACTCGAAGTGTGCAACCTCGGGAATGCCGCTTTGCTCGTCAAGCCAGGTGTCGGCAGTAAAGGCAGGATGCGTGATCTTAAGGATGCCCAACTGAACAAAAGGAGATGAGTAGGAGTACTTGTACGACTGAACAAGCACTGTGCCACAACGCGTCTTTCCAGTAGTATTGGGCTGAATCTTCAGGAATACTTTGCAAAGATAACCTATTGAATAGTTATAATCCAAATCCATATGCGAATCACCATCAACGGTTATCCAATTGTCTTTAGGCGTTACTGTCCAACTGTCGAAAGTATAGAACTGCAAAGAATCTACAGTATGATCGGCATAAAGGATAATTGAACTACCTACAGGACTGAGTTCATGTCTTTCGGGGTCACTAATGCAAGAAGCGAAAATAGGAAGTAAACTGCATGCAAGCAGCAAGGTCTTTAACTTATTCATTATATTATATGATATGTTTCAGCCGACAAAGTTAGCCAAAAAGCCACATTCTGCAAAATCTTTTGGCTGGAAGTTTTCATGTTTCGAAAGAAATGTGTATATTTGCGATGTGAAAAACATCTACCATAGAGACATTATTGAGATTCTGCTTGAATGCGGGAGGGAAGGACTGCGCATCAAGAACATCGCTCGCAGAATCTACAATAGGCATGTCGATTTCTTCGTTAAAGATATTGATTACAGCGAGATTCGAGATGCTATCGGGCATTATCTGTGGGATCAAAGCAAACGGAATGAGTCGCCTTTTGTGCACACTCGTTACGGCACTTATGCCATCAAACCCGACTTTGCCATTCAGCTTGACCTTTTCCTCGACTTTGTGTATCGAACTGAGACACACAAAGAAGTGGCAAAGCCACAAAGCGGACCTCGCCACATTCAATTGGAATTGTTCTAGGGTTTACTGTTTGAAGTAGTAAATGAAAGTTGCCAACCCTTCGAGGGCTTTCTTTCCTGTTTCCTGAATCTCGATGCTGAACTTGATGGTTGTCTTGATGGCTCCACGAAGGTTGACGAGTTCCTCCAGTTTGGTTGTCATGCGAATGTGCTGACCGCTCAATACTGGCATAGCGAACTTCATACGGTCCATTCCATAGTTCATCATGCGTTCCAGATTGTTCACCTCAATTATCTGGTCCCAAAGATAAGGCAACATGCTCAAAGTCAGGTAGCCGTGGGCGATGGTTTGGCCAAAAGGACTCTCCTTCTTTGCCTTCTCTGTATCTACATGAATCCATTGGTGGTCGAGTGTCGCATCAGCAAACATATTGATGCGTTCCTGGCTAAGTTCCACATAATCGCTAACGCCCAGCTCTTGTCCTACATATTGCTGGAAGTCCTCAAAGGAATTGATTACTACTTTACTCATAATGTTATTCGTCATTTAATCATTTTCGCTGCAAAGATACAAAATAATCTCCAATCTCTAACCCTTAATCCATAATTTATTTCTACCTTTGCACCCGTGAATAGCAAAAGAGTCTTTCTACTTGCCTTCGCTCTTCTAAGTTGTATGCTTGGCTGGAGTGAGAATGCTGCAGAGCGCACCAAACGCGACTTTGTGCAGTTGGGACTCCCTTTGTACGAAGGCAATGAGGTGGTCATTCTGCCTACTGCCGAGATTAAGTTCCGCGACCTTTTCGAGGCAGTTGAGCAGGCTGAGAAGTACATCTATCTGGATTACTTCAAGTTCCAGCAAGACAGTATTTGCGACGCTTTCCTGGCGAAACTCAAGAGAAAGGCACAGCAAGGGGTTGACGTTCGCATCATCTTCGACAGTTTTGGCAACAAGAGTAGCGACTTGCCGCTGTCCGATACCCTGCAGTCACGCATTCGAGAGTCTGGCATACAGATAGCTGCTTTCGATCCCGTTCGCTTTCCCTGGATCAATCATCTCATGCATCGCAACCACCACAAGATAGCCGTCATCGACGGAAAGATTGTCTATACTGGCGGCATGAATGTGGCCGACTACTACCTTCACGGCAAGCCGAAGGTGGGCAAATGGCGCGATATGCACATTCGTATGAGCGGACCAGTTGTGGAGGCCTACGAAGAACTGTTCTGGAGGATGTGGGAAAAGCAGGAGAAAGAGACAAGAAACAAGGAGAATAGTCAAGTTTCGCAGGCAAAAGGACAATGTACCGTTGCCTTTGCAAGCCGTTGGCCTCGAGAGACTCCAGACATCATGCGAAAGACTTACGCAATCGCCATCGATAACGCTGAACAGTTAGTACAGATTGTGAACCCTTATGCCATGCTCTTCGGAGAAGTTCGAGCCGCTCTTCGCAGAGCATTAGAGCGAGGCGTCAGAGTGCAGTTCATGGTCTCTACAAGGAGCGATGGAAAGGTAAACGACGATGTTATCGGCCTTGAAATGCGCAAACTTATGAAGCGCGGAGCTGAGGTCTATTACTACAACGACGGCTTCCATCACAGCAAGGTCATGATGATAGACAGCCTCTTCTGCACTGTCGGAACCACGAACCTTGATGCGCGTTCACTTTGTTTCGACTATGAAGTGAATGCTTTCGTCTTCGATCCTGTTACGACACAAAAGTTGCAGGAGATCTTTTACAACGATATCAAGAACCATAGCACCTTGCTTACGCCCGAAGTCTTCAAGGAGCGTTTCCCCTTGAAACGTCGCATCCGAGGCCGCTTCTTTACCATCTCCAAAAGATTCCTCTAAGGTAACTCGCAAACGTAACACAGTTAAATCTCAAACGTAACGTGTTATGATTGCAATCGTAACGTGTTACGTTGGCCAACTTAACGTGTTATGTTTGGAAACTAAACGTGCCTAGTTGGAAAACCAGACACGCCTAATTATTTAAATAGCCTTTTAGAAGCGGCCTCCACCACCGCCGAAACCGCCTCCGCCACGGCCTCCACCACCGCCACCAACACGGACATTATACATACCGCCGCCAGGACCACCGCCGCCGAAGCCTGCCTGTCGAGCCTCTTTATTGCCCATAAGATTGAAGCGATAAATGAAGTGTACCATTACATAGCTATGGATGGCGTTCGTCCAAGTGTCGCTACGATTCGTCGCACTATAGTTGCGGTTGATGCTTGAACGCTGCCGAAGGATGTCGTACCATTGCACGCTTACCGTCGCATTCTTCGACTTGAGGAAGGTCTGGCTGAGTTGTGCGTTCCAGATAAGTTCGTTGGTATTCATCGAAGCATCGTCGTAACCACGGCGGCACTGCTGTGAGATGTCGCTGCTGAACTGCAAGTTCCACGGCGTATTGATGACAACATTGCCTCCGTAGTTATAGAACCAAGTGTCGCGATTGCCGTTCCGTTGCATCTCATTGCGAGCATGCTGATAGTTCATGCCACTATTGACACCGACCTCAATCAAGTCATTGCGGTAATTGAGTCTAATATTCTCGCCGAGATTGGTACTGCGAGTGGTGGCTTTCTTCAGCAAGTTATTCTCGTCCATGTATTTGAAGAGGCCGTTCATATCAATGCCATCCGTGATGAACTTCGCGGCTCCAGCGTCGAGATCGCTGCTGATGTAACCTACATTATTAGAGTAGTTGATGTTCTGATTCCAGTTGAAGTTGAAGTACTTTCCCTTTCCGATAGCGGAGTTGAAGCCCATCCACGCTCCCGTATTCCAGCCTCCGTCGATGTTCATGGGACGGCTGTAGCTGATGCCCGACGCGGTATCATAGATAGTGGCATTGCTGATAGAACGACGATTAACGTTGGCGTTGGCATTGATGTTCCAGCCCATCTGCTTCTCCGTAATGTAGTTATTGTAGTCGATATTGAAGCGGTCGCTCCAAGAACTCTTCAATCCTGCGTTACCCGTACTGATGTAAAGCGGATTACTATTGTCCATTACTTCAATGAGATTGGTCATCGAAGGCTGCGACATATTGCCGTTGTAGCGGACACGAAGCTGGCTGGTGTTCGATATCTTCCAGCGCAAGTTGAAACGCGGAGCCCAGTTCTGGATGTGACGAATGACACAAGTATCAACATCTCTCTTTTGGTAATCCATCTCCGTTCGCTGAGGTTGCCAGTTAACACCCGCATTAAAGAAGAGTTCTCCACCATTCTCGAGCTTATTATTATAGCGAAGCATGAGGTTGACAGACTGGTTAAGTTCCTTATAAGTGGCATACTGGCTGTTCTCTACATCTCGTTGAAGCTGAGTGAAATCAATGCCGTAGTTGATGAAATCCATGCCATTATAGGTTCCGTTATAAAGGTCAAGGGCTGTTACATCTGTGAGACCCTTCTCCTCCAAAGCTTTCTCGAGTTGATCATAAACCATCATCTCACGGTCGCTATCCTGGAAGCGATACTGCGCCTGATAGCTCAACTGCAAAACAGTTCCCTTCAAAATTGGTTCTGTATAGCTGATACGACCTTGATAACTATAGTTTTTAGAGGGAGAGAAGGTGTTTTGGTAGTCGGCATTCATATCGTCTCGCTGGAAGTACTTAACCATCGAGCGACTGAAAGACTCATTGTCGCTCTCACTATACGAGCCATTAAGATTAAGGGTAAGGTTGCGACCAGGAATAACGAGACGGCGGTTGATTTGCAACTCACCATTGACATTATTGCTATAATTGTTACCATTGTTGAAGCGTTCGTTACCGTTAACACGAATGCCATCCGGGTCACTCATCGTCGTATACTGTTCAACAGGATCGGTCAAGCCTGCTTCGAAAGGACTTGCATTGAAGGTAACACTATGGCTGTGGGATGAACTGTTGCCGTTCGAATGACTGAAATTGGGACGGAACAGGACGTTGGTCATGCTGTCGGGGAACCATTCGAGTTGGAAGTTGGCGTTGAAGTTCTGATTCCAGTTCGTGCCTCGATTCTTGGAGTTAGAGAATTGGCTTGTTCCCGAAGGGAGGAACATCTCGCTGTTAGTGCGACTTTCCGATTTGCTGTCGCTGCTGTTGTAACGCACATTGCCGCCCATCTTCAAGAGACCAGCCGAGTATTCAGGCTTGCCATTCTCCCAAGCAAAGGTTGCGCCACCCATCGTACTTGTGACGACGCCGTTGCTGCCTCCACCCCAACGGCCTCCGAAGTCATTCGTATTGTTACGGCTGCCGATGACGGACAAGAACTTATTGTCCATGAAACGATTCACATTGAATCTCCCTGAATAACGATCCTCTGTGCCATAAGCCCCGTCAAAATTGCCGACCCAACCATCTTTCATTCCCTTCTTGACAGAAAGGTCGAGCACGGTTTCCTCTTCGCCATCGTCGATGCCGGTAATTCGGCTGTAGTCGCTCTTCTTGTCATAAGACTTAAGCTTCTTGATAAGTTTCGAAGGCAAGTTCTTCATCGCCATCTTCGTGTCGTTCTGGAAGTATTCCTTACCATCGACCATTATCTTGGTGATGCTCTTACCGTTAATCTTGATATTGCCTTCATCATCAACTTCTGCCCCAGGAAGTTTCTTCACGAGTTCTTCCAACATAGAGCCCTCGGGCATGCGGAAAGCCTCTGCATTGTAAACAAACGTATCCGCACTCATCTCTACCTGAGCCAACTTAGCTGTCACCTCGGCTTCCTTCAGCATCTTGCTGTCTTCCTGCAAAGTAATGGTGCCAAGATTGATGCTCTTGTCACCTTTTGGTAAAGTAATGTTGCGGGTATAAGTTTGGAAGCCTATGTAACTGATGCGAAAGATGTAGTTGCCCGACTTGACCGTTGGAAGTTTGAACTTGCCATCAGTATCGGACGAAACGCCAGCAACCAGCACACTATCTTTAGGTTGAAGCAACACGACAGCTGCACCAGGCAAAGGCTCATTCAATGTTCCGTCCATGATAAGGCCACTTACAGTAATCTTTTGTGCCGCAGCCACAAGTGTACAAAGACTAAGTATGATGAGGATCGAAAAACGTTTCACAGTTATGAATTATGAGTTATGATTGATACTGTTTCTTTGACAAGAACTTTTCGCAAAGGTTTATTTAATAGTCGAAATATACTCTCTTTCCTGTTGGAGCAAGAGGGAAGGTAACTCCGTCCCAAACAAGCTTGCCATTCACCCAAGTCTTCTCAACTTGCCAGCCAAGAGTACGACCTTCCAAAGGACTCCAGCCACAGCTACTCTCTATGCAATCCTTCGTTATCGTCCAAGACTTCTTACGTACCAAAGTCAGGTCCGCCCAATAGCCTTCGCGAATGAACCCTCTTTCCTTTATCTTATATAGACGAGCCGGATTGTGGCACATCAGTTCAACAAGCCTTTCGACACTAAGCACACCTTCTTCCACCAAGTCTAACATCGCAGGCAAAGAGAATTGAACCATCGGCATTCCACTCATCGCTTTGCAACACCCGCCTTCCTTTTCGCTGAGGAGATGTGGAGCATGATCTGTTCCGACTGTTTGAATGCAACCGTCTGTCAAAGCTCTGCGAAGTGCCTCTCTGTCAGTCTTTGTCTTGATAGCAGGATTGCATTTGATGCGCGAGCCAAGCGTCTCATAGTCCTCATCCGTGAAGAGCAGGTGCGGCACACAAGCCTCAGCAGTTATCTTGTCATCGTTCGGAGAGAAAAGACTCAGTTCCTTTGCCGTCGTGATGTGAGCCACATGAAGTCGTGCCCCTTCTTCTTTTGCAAGACGAACTGCAAGATCTGTGCTCTGATAGCAGGCTTCGTGGTCGCGAATAACAGGATGGAAGCGAACATCTGGGTCTTCCCCGTACTGCCTTTTAATCTCCGCCATATTGGCATTTATGCGGGCTGTGTCCTCGCAATGCGTCATAATGAGTGTGGGCGAAGAACGGAATATCTGCCGAAGTTGCTCTTCCTTATCGACGAGCATACCTCCGGTACTGCTGCCCATAAAGAGCTTCACACCAGGACACTCAGTTGGGTTGAGCCTTTTGATTTCCTCCAAGTTGTCATTCGTAGCACCAAGATAGAAGCCATAATTCACATGACACTTCCCTTCGGCAAGGGCATAACGCTCCTTCAAAAGTTGGAGAGTAGTAGTTTGAGGCACGACATTCGGCATATCGAGCACAGTCGTCACGCCCCCTCTAGCAGCGGCTCTCGTCTCACTCTCCATCGTAGCCTTATGCGTAAGACCAGGCTCACGCATATGAACGTGCTCATCGATGATGCCAGGAAACAGGATAAACTCCTCTTCCCCACTTTCGAAGGAGGCAGAAGAGGTCTTCTTAATCTCTGCTATCTTTCCATCCTCAATGCGAACGGACGCCTGATAGCGCTCGCCCTCATTCACAATTGTTACATTCTTTATAACGAAGGAGCCGACTTGCATGTGTGTTATTCCTCTGCTAATATTTTCTCAAAAGCCTGTATCAAGACGTTTGCCATTATCTGCATGCCTTCGTCGTTGGGATGCAGAGCTGTGTCATAGCTCCAGTTGTCGAGTTGACGTTGGCCACCGCATTCGGCAAAGAAGTCGGCTATGGGGAACGATTCGTAAGCAGCTATCTGACGTATGATGTCCACATATTCCTGAAGATAAATGCCATTCAGAGGGTCATACCAATGGTCGGGCAGATAGCCGTTGAAGCCATAAGCCTTGCGAGGCGTGCATAGGATGATTCGCGCCTTCTTGCTGCGCTGGAAGATCTTGTCGATGAGCTGCCTGTAGATGGCAGCGAAAGTGCCGTTCTTTGTGTTGTTGATGTAGTCATCAATGGTGCCGACAGGCGTGGAATGTCCCCAGTCGTTGATGCCGTGCTCAATAGTATAGTAATCAGCCAACACGACTGAATTGATTGCTGAGTTAAGGCATCCGCCATTGACTGCCTTGTTGGAGAAGCTCTTAAAGGCAAGTTTCTCCATGACACGCGTCTGGTAGCCCTTGGTGAGGCCACTGTACGATGCCGTGTTCTCGTTGAGCCAAGAGATGGAAGTGCCAAGCGAGCACCAGCGTCCTTGGATTTGGCGCGGTTCCACACTTGCAGCCGGGACTTGATCTGGACTGAATACTATACTATCTACATTCTCGACATTGAAACCATGGTCCTTATTGTCTTTCTCGTAGACAGTGAAACTCTGCGCCACAGCTACAGAAGCTATGCCGCAGAGTATAAGTGTCAGAAATGCTTTTGCTTTCATTTTCTTTCTGTTCTTTACTTAACCAATATCTTTTTGCCGTTAACGATGTTGATGCCTTTCTGCATCTTACTGAGACGCTGACCTGCAAGATTGTAAATAACATTATCACCTTGAGTCTTTGGCTCTAAGTTCTTCACTTCATTGATACCTGTGTAAATGCCATCATCATCAAGGATTACTATTCCATGACTTTCATCGAGAACAGGGAATTTATCCTCGCCTATGGTTTGATACCAATGGATGCTACTTTGGTCGCCATTAAGCTTATAGCAGACCTCACCGTTTTGGAACTGCTCTAAGGTCATCTTCGTGCCTTGTGCCTTATTGATAAGGTTTAGGTAGTAACAATTGTTGAAAGTGTTAGTACCGCTTCCGTGTGTCAGGGTAAAGCAGTTGCCGTCGATAGTAGTGCCTTCGGTGATAGAGCAGGCAGAATAGCAATTGTTCAGGGTAGTATGAGAGTCACCATGCGACCATCCTGAGTAGCTACTATACATCGTGCTTCCGGGATTGCCCATCTCGCCAAGTGTAGCACAATTATTGAAAGTGATGTTTGCATAGTTAGCACCAAGCATGCCTGCATCGCCAGTCACACCACTGTGTACTCCAGTAATATGAACATCCGTTATGACGTTCTCAACGAGCACGGTGCCGTAAGCAACACCGATGAGAGCTCCGTAGTGAATGTTTGTCGGATAAGCTTCACCTTCTACTCGCAGGTTGCGGATTGTTGCCCCATTGATAGCACGGAAGAGGCCGCGCCACTTATCCGCAACACAATCGCCTTCGTAACTATAAGTAATGGTGTGTCCCAGTCCATCAAAGATTCCTGCGAATTGAGCATCTTCAATACCTATCATAGTGTCGGGGAAGTCGCTCTCACGCAAGTCAATATCTGCAAGAAGTTTCGCATTACTTTGAGTTGATCCCGCATCTATCAAGCGAGCAAAGATGACAAAGTCTTTGGGAGAGCGTAGGAGATAGTAGCCATCCTCTTTTTCGGGGAAGAAGCTAACAACATTACTAATATCAATGGCTAATGCTTCTGCTGCTGACAAAGTACCATACTCATAGCCATTAGTGAGCAAAGAATAGAGGTCCTCCAGATCATTGAACTCGTCATCTGTAAGGAGGTCAGAGAATGCACTTTCAATGCCGTTCACCTCTTCAGCCTTGTCCATGAGAGTAATGTAAGCTTGCTTGCACTCGTAAATTTGCAAGAAGAGATCAGAGAACTTCTCTATAAGCTGGTACTGGGCTTCTGGCTCAGTGGTAGTGGCTACAGCATCAAGTGTCTGCTGGAGTTCATCCTTGAGGGCCTGACTAAAGTTAGGATAGACGGGATAGTCGCCATTAGCACGGTCTTTCTCGTAAACATTGAGAATTGTATATGCACGAGCCGATTGCGAAGCAAGGACGCGATCAAGACTTTCGTTAGCCTCATCCAATTGTCCATAGTAGAAGACCTTGATATTGCCGAAGCCGAGCCAGTCACGCGTAAGACTTGTTCCAGGTTGACGAACACCGATAGTCAGCGATCCATCTGTAACTTTGCAGAGCACATAATTAGGATAACGTCCTGCCTGGAAAGCATTGCAACAGCTGACAATGCCCTGCATTGTGTAGCCTGCAAGTTCGCCATATTCGTCATACACCTCGAAGTCGGCAATAGGACCATTGATGTTGCAGTTTTCTCCATCGATGGCATCTTCGGGACTTATCATATCTTCTATGTTGGTCTGGAAGAAGTTATGTATGCCGTTAGCATAAAGTGTTGCAGCATAATTGGTGTTGTAATAGTCATCGTATGGAGTTGGGCGGAAAGCACCATTTATCTGCAACTCATAAATACCATTGGGAAGTCCGGTCACAGTCTGGTACATATCCATCTTGGAAACGAGGCATTCTGCTGCATAAAGCGGACTTGTTTCCGAAGTGCCCCAGCCTGTGGGAAGCTGACCTTCCCAACCATTGAAGTGGTCGCTTAAGTCAGCATTGGTGAAGAGCATAGTAATGTCTGTTCCTACAGCAGGAGTGGATGTAATGGCTTCTGTCAACTTCGAATCGACGAGGGTTGTCTCTGCAATGATTTCCTCTTCGCTGAGTTCGCAATTATCAAGGATATAGGTGGCAGAGCCGTTGGGATAATCTTCTGTAGGTCCATTGTCGTCAGTCAGATAAGACCTCAGGAGGTTGGCCTTTTCATTATCCAAATCTGGGTGTTCTTCCAGATAGGTCTTAACTTCTTCCACTTTTGCTATGTATGCGGCATAGGCTGCAGCACAACTTTCGATGCTCTCGCGTTGACTAGCGAGTTCGTTGTAACCTGCGAAGAAGTCCTCTATGGTGGCTGCTGAACTCAAGCTGTTGAGTGCCTCAAGGTAAGACTCTATGAGACTCTTCTGAGCTATTGTCGCTTCATAACGCTCTGTCTCTTCTTCAATAACAGCCGATACAAAATTACTTAAGTCCGTTTCGTCTGCTATGTTCATGAAGGTCTTGCCTGCACCATACACTCTCAGGTGGCTGTCGAAAGGCAGGGGAAGTTCGTCGTCACCAAGCGTCTGGTACCAGCCGATTGTGCTCTGGTCGCCGTTGAGCATATAGCAAAGTTCACCGCTTGCCAGTTGCTCTTCTGTTATCTGAGATTGATGTATGTTATTGCCGCTAAGCACCTTTCCGAAGACATTGAGGTAGTAGCTGTTGTTAATGGTGACGTTTCCGTTCTGATGTGTCAGTGTGAAGCAGTTGCCTGTACCCGTGCCCTCGGTAAGTTTGCAGGTAGAGTAGCAATTGTTCAGAGTCGTACTGCTGCTGCCGTCTGACCAACCCGAGAAGGGACTATACATAGAGCTACCCTCGAAGCCCATTTCGCCAAGTGTGGCACAGTTGTTGAAGGTGATATTTGCATAGTTGGCACCTATCATGCCTGCATCGCCTGTCACTTGATGCATTGCACCTATGATGTCAACATCCGTCACAACATTCTCCACAAGTATAGTGCCGTCACCACGTCCGATGAGTGCTCCGTAGTGAATCTGCGTTACAAAGGCACTTCCTTCTACACGAAGGTTGCGAATAGTAGCATCTTTCACGAAAGCGAAGAGGCCGCGCCATTTCGCCGTTACCTCATCATAATCATAATGGATGGTGTGTCCGGCACCATCGAAGATGCCGTGGAAAGGCCTGTTTTCCGTGCCTATCATCAAACTTGGATCTGCGCCTTCGTTCAAGTCTATATCGTCAGTCAAGAGCACTTTCAACTCTGCATCGCTCTCTTGAACCTTCAGATAGAGCCAATACAATTGCTCGGGACTGCCAATAAGATAGTAGCCATCGGCGTTCTGACTTACTGCATTGGGGTCGGTCATGCCGCAAACTGTGCAAATGCCGTCCGTGCCGAACTGGTGGTCGGGAATGACGGGATAGCTTACGGTATTAGAGTATGTGAGAGGATTGTCCTCCAGTTCTGCGCCGTCGCAACGAAGAGTACCGGAGCCATAGACACGCGGGCCGTCCGGGTCCGGCATCGGGAACTCGTCGACGCCGATGTTCTGCGTCCAAGGGATGACACTCAGGACGACATCCTGGCCGAGATTGAGCTTGTAGCAGAGAGAGCCGCTTGCCACTTGTTCTTCTGTAACTTGCGTGCCTTGTACCTCGCCTATTGCATTGAGGTAGTAGCAGTTGTTGAGCTTGCATGTGCCACGACAGAAGGTATAGCAGTAGCTGGTCCCTGTTCCTTCGGTTAAGAGACAGGTGGTGAAGCAGTTGTTCAAAGTAGAAGAGGCGGTACTTGAAGCATAAGCCACGAAGCCACAATACATCGAACTGCCTGGATAACCCATCTCTCCAAGAGTGGCACAGTTGTTAAAGGTAATGTCGCCATAAAGGGCACCTATCATTCCTCCGTTGCCCGTCACACCACTATGCTCGCCTGTAATGTTGACATTCGTCACCACATTCTCGACAAGCATTGTTCCATCGCCATAACCTATGAGGGCACCATAGTGGATGCCTCTGGTTATGACATCGCCTTCAACACGAAGGTCGCGGATGGTTGCGCCGCTTATGAAGCTGAAAAGGCCGCAATAGTTGTCGCTGAAATCGTAGCTGTAAGTAATGGTATGCCCTTGTCCGTCGAATGTGCCGCGGAAAGGATTGTCTTCCGAACCAATCATAAGATTGGGATAATCGCTATCTGCCAGGTTGATGTCGGCAGTCAGAATAGCATTTGCCTCCTCGCCATTCTCAATGAGTTCGGCAAAGGCATTCAAATCTTCAGCTGTGGCAATCTCCACTTGAGCCATTGCTGACAGATTAACTCCAATCAAGCCAATCGAGGCTATCAGGAGCGATAGAAGATAGTTTTTCTTCATAGTAATAATTGTTAGATTAGTTTATTTTGTTTGTTCTTTGCGTTCCTTTTTATTGTATAATGTTCTGCAAAAATACGAATTTCTGCGGCAAGAAACAAAAAAAACAGAGTTTTTTTACGACTAAGGCTGCTTTTTTCGAGTTTCAGAGCAAGAAAAGGACTCTATAGCAAAATACTAAGAAATGTCGTGATATTTTCAAAATCCTGCCTCGTGAGAAGCGCTTCTTTTTGCTCAAACGAGTCGGAGGCTGAAAAGAATCGATTCTCAGCGAGTCAACACCCATACTGATAATCAACGAGTTACGAGAAAAGATTTGTAAAAACTAGTGTAAAAAGAGGCAAAAAGGCGTGTTTTTCGGGCAATTTTAACCGGTGAAATCGGCTATTTTAACGTGCTAAGTTGGCAAAGTTAACGTGTTACGTTGACAAACAACCCTAGTTAAGTTTGAAATCTTCCCACTTTAAGTCTCCGAATTTGATGCTTTACCAAAATCTTTACAAAATTTTTCGTGTTTTCGCATAGCACGAAAAAGGCATTTTTGTCAAACTATTTCCTGCTTAGTATTACACTTCGAGAAGATTTTTATGGCCGAATCCGATTGCAAATAAAGCACGAAAAACAAGTTTCAGCAACTCTTCTATCAATATCATCGAACAAGAATTGCGAATTCGGAAATTATTTCGTACCTTTGCAGACGATTTGGAGTACACATTATTTAATCTATATGCAACAACAGAAAGTTATCATCCTGGACTTCGGTTCGCAGACGACTCAGCTCATTGCTCGCCGCCTTCGCGAACTCGATACCTTTTGCGAGATACTGCCCTACAACAAGTTTCCCGTCGCTGATCCCGATGTGATTGGCGTCATTCTTGCTGGCAGCCCTTATAGCGTCTATGACCCTGAGGCCTTCCGCGTTGACCTGAATCAGTTCCGAGGCCGTATGCCGATTCTCGGCATCTGCTATGGTGCGCAGTTTATGAGCCATACTCTCGGAGGCAAAGTGGAGCCTGCAGGAAGTCGCGAATATGGTCGCGCAAACCTCTCCACCATTGACTTCAACGATCCGCTCTTCAAGGGATTCGACGAGAACAGCCAGGTCTGGATGAGTCACGGCGACACGATTACGGCTCTGCCTCAAGGTTTCCACGCAATCGCAAGCACGGAAAAGGTGAAATACGCCGCTTATGCCGCTGATAATGAGGCAATTTGGGGCGTTCAGTTCCATCCCGAAGTCTTCCACACCTTGCAGGGAACTCAGTTGCTGAAGAACTTCGTGGTCGATATTTGTGGCAGTCGTCAAGATTGGTCAGCTGCTAATTTCGTGGAGACGACTGTGGCTGAGTTGCGCCAACAGATTGGAAATGACCGCGTTATCCTCGGCCTTTCAGGAGGTGTGGACAGTAGTGTGGCAGCCGTTTTGCTCAATCGAGCCATCGGAGACCGCCTGACTTGCATCTTCGTGGATCATGGAATGTTGCGCAAGAACGAGTTCCAAAATGTGATGAAGGACTACGAGTGTCTGGGCTTGAACGTCATCGGAGTGGATGCAAGCGCTCGTTTCTTTGCCGACCTCGAAGGCGTGACTGAGCCTGAGAAGAAGCGCAAAATCATTGGCCGCGACTTCATCGAGGTCTTCAACGCCGAAGCGAAGAAGATAACGGACGCAAAGTGGTTGGCTCAAGGCACGATTTATCCTGACCGCATCGAAAGCCTGAATATTACGGGAAAGGTCATCAAGAGCCATCATAATGTTGGCGGTCTGCCTGAAGAAATGCACCTTTCTCTGTGCGAGCCTCTGAAGTGGCTCTTCAAGGACGAAGTGCGTCGAGTTGGCCGTCAGCTGGGCATTCCAGAGCACTTGATTGGTCGTCATCCCTTCCCAGGCCCGGGTCTTGCGGTCCGCATCCTCGGAGCGATTACTCCCGAAAAGGTTCGCATCCTGCAAGATGCCGACGATATCTTCATCCAGGGACTGCGTGACTGGGGACTCTACGACCAGATCTGGCAAGCTGGAGCCATCCTGCTCTCCGACGTTCGAAGCGTCGGTGTGATGGGCGATGAACGCACTTATGAGAATCCCGTCGCTTTGAGGGCTGTGACGAGCACAGACGCGATGACTGCAGACTGGGCTCATCTGCCTTACGAATTCATGGCAAAAGTCTCGAACGACATAATAAATAAGGTAAAGGGAGTCAATCGCGTTTGCTACGACATCTCGTCAAAACCACCATCGACAATCGAGTGGGAATAAAACAAAACACTGCATGAAAACCTATAAATACATTGTACTACTTTTGTTGGCGTGTGGTGCATTAACCCCGCTTGCCGCCATCGCACAGGAGTCCGCTCGCGACATAACGCTCAGCGAGGCACGTGAGTTGGCTTTGGAGCACAATAAAGACATCGCCAAGTCGAGGCTGATGCTCGAGCAGACGCGCAATGATGCCAAGGCATACAAGACGAACTACTATCCGCGCATCAACCTCATGGCAGCCGACTTCTACTCTACTACGAAAGGAGACTTCACTATCGCTGGCGGACACCTGCCCATCTACATGCTGAATCCTGCGACAGGCACTTACGTCCCCAACGTCACGATAGGAGCCGACGGCAACTACATCCTGAACCAATACGCGGACTTCCCCTCGTCGAAGATGGAATACAAGGTCGGCAACATCTTCCTCGGCGGTGTCTCACTTACCCAGCCTCTCTACATGGGCGGTAAGATAACGGCTGCCTACCGCATGGCTTCGCGAGGTGCCGAAATGGCAGAAGAGAACATACGACTCACGGAAAGTCAGGTCATTCTGAACACCGACGAGGCATACATGCAGGCAATACGTGCACGGCAACTTGCCGATGTTGCACGTTCCTACAAACAACTGCTGGAAGAACTGCTGAAGAACGTGGAAAGTGCCGTACGCCACGGAGTGAAGACACGCAACGACCAGATGAAGGTACAAGTAAAACTCAACGAAGCGGAACTTGCCATCCAACGTGCTGAGAACGGCATAAGGCTGAGCACGATGAACCTCTGCCACGTCATGGGGCTTCCCTTGAATACGCCTTTACAACTTGATGCCGACCAGTTCTCCGACGAAGTTCCCTTGACGGCACAAGGCGGCGACCTTTCGGTAGCTGCACGACCCGAGTCTGCCATCCTGCAGGCAAAAACAGACATCGCATCTCTACAGGTAAAGCTCACACGCAGCGACTACCTGCCTCAACTGGCGATGTTTGCAGGCTATGCATACGTTAATGGCTTCAAACTCTCGGGAAGCAAGTTACTCGACTCTGGTTCTGGAGCCGTCGGAGCAACACTTAAGGTTCCCCTCATCACGTTCGGAGAGCGCACCTACAAGCTTCGCTCTGCTAAGGCACGCCAGCAGATTGCACAGACAGAGCAGCAAGACCTTACCGAGCAGATGCAGCTTGAACTGGCACAGGCCACTAACAATTTCGACGAAGCCCAAACGGAACTCAGCATTACACAGCGCAGCCTTGAACAGGCAGAAGAGAACATGCGGCTTGCCCGCCAGCAGTACGATGCAGGTCTGGAGCCCCTTTCGCAACTACTCGACGCGCAGGCAATGTGGCAGCAGGCATCTGCCGATCACGTCAATGCCAAGTGTCAACTTCAAGTGGCTCACACCAAGTTGCTCAAGGCACAAGGTGTCCTAAAATAATTAAGCACGCTTAGTTGGTCAATTAAACACGTTTAGTTTGCAAACGAAGCACGTTATATTTGCAAACTAAGCGTGTTACGTTTCCAAAGATATTAAGCCTCTGAAATGTCAACAAGCGTTCGAAGTCGTTAAAAATACTAAAAGTATTTGGTTATCTGAGGATTTTGTCGTACCTTTGCAGCCGGAAACGTAGAAAACGGCTTTATCGTAAAAGATAATCCGTCTCGAAACGAAACGCTACGAAATGGAAAGAACCCTGGTGTTGCTCAAACCAAGTACTGTGATGAGAGGCCTGATTGGCGAAGTCACAAGCCGCTTTGAAAAGAAAGGTTTGCGCATCGTCGGCATGAAGATGTTGCAACTCGACGACGAGATTCTCAACGAACACTACGCTCACTTGGTAGGCAAACCATTCTTCCCCGCCCTGAAAGCATCCATGATGCGAACGCCTGTCATCGCTATATGCCTTGAAGGAACCGACGCTATCGAAGTGGTACGCTTCATTACGGGCTACACCAACGGTCGAAAGGCAGAACCCGGAACCATTCGCGGCGACTACTGTATGAGCAATCAGCAGAACATCGTTCACGCTTCCGACTCACCCACATCGGCAGCCATCGAGCTGAAACGATTCTTCAAACCCGAAGAACTTTTCGATATGGGCGACCTCAATATGGACCGACTCTACGCGTTAGATTTGTCCTAAACCTATTAACTAAGAAGAAAAACAACATTTTAAATAATGAGAATATTCACCACCCTCTCCCTGCTCCTCGCAATCTGTACAAGCAGTCTCGCACAAGATCGACTGGCCAGCATTGCGCCTATTGACCACAAGATGCGAGCAATAGACAGCATCTCACTTGTACGACTGAGCGAACAGGAGTCTCTGGCTGACCTGCAGACCCCTGCAGCTTCACTCTATCCCACTTGGAATAACGACTACACACGCTCTTATGGCGTCTCTCTTCCCTCTGAATACAGAATCGATTTGAGGAACTTCCACATGCCTTGCGACAGCAGAATGGTTACCAGCCACTATGGCTACCGCCGTTCTTTCCGCCGTCAGCACTATGGAACAGACATTAAGGTGTTCGTTGGAGACACTATTAGAGCAGCCTTCTCAGGCAAGGTCCGCGTCGTAGCTTTCGAGCGCAGCGGATACGGAAACTATGTAATTATCCGCCATGCCAATGGTCTCGAGACCGTTTACGGCCACATGAGTCGCCATCTTGTTAAGGCCAATCAGGTTGTAAGAGCAGGCGATGTCATCGGTCTTGGTGGCAATACAGGTCGTTCCACAGGTTCACATCTTCACTTCGAGACACGCTTCCTCGGTCAGTTCATCGACCCGGAAAGGCTCTTCGACTTCGAGGCTCAGGATGTGAAAGGCGACTTCTACCTCTTCCGCTCAAGCGGTCGCGGCACTATGTTGGCAGCTACCGATAACGTTGTAGGCGGTGAAGAGGAAATGAGCGAAGAGGCTGCCAATGCTCTCATGGCAAAGGAAGCTGAAAGCGAAGCATTCCAGCAGCAAAAGATTCAGCAGATGCGAGCAAAGCCACGCATTCGCAATCATAAGGTTAAATCAGGTGAAACACTTTCATCTATAGCACGTAAGTACGGCATAACCATCGATCGTCTCTGTCGCATGAACAACATCAAGCGCAATACCGTCCTGCGTACCGGACAGATTCTGCGCTATAGCTAAAGACATACAGCTAAGCTAACAAGCTTAGAACTGCTTCTACACGCTCCTCCAAAGGGAGCGTGCTTTGTATCCAATGGATTGTAAAGCCGCGGCGTTCCATGCCGCGGAACCAAGTCATCTGCCGCTTGGCAAACTGATGAATAGCAATCTCCAACTGCTTCACCATCTCGTCATACGAAAGTTCTCCCAAACAATAAAGTGTCAGATACTTGTATTCCAAGCCATAATAAATAAGGTCTTCGGCTGGAACATGCTTTAAGAGGCGTTGAACTTCGCCTACCATATCTTCCTGTTCCAAACGATGACGCAGCCTTTCACTAATGCGTTGACGTCGCAATTCGCGTTCAATGTCAACGCCTATAATAAGGCTATCTATTGCGGGGAACTCCCTTTCAAGCGTCCCATGCTCGCGATAGTAAGCTTGTATCTCGATGGCACGAATGGCACGCTTCGTTGTATCGAGGTCGGTAACATTGTGCAATGTCTTATAGCCCTCGAGAATCTTCTTTAGTTCTTGCAGCGAACAATCTTTCAGTTGCTCACGCAACTCAGGGTTCTCAGGCACAGCTTCCATCTTATAACCCTTGAGAACTGACTCTATATAAAGTCCTGTTCCGCCACAAAGGATAGGTCTATGATGACGGGAAAGAATGTTATCATAAGCCACATGGAAGTCCTGCTGAAAGCGGAAGAGGTTGTACTTCTCCCCTGCCTCACAGATATCAATAAGGTGATAAGGAATATCCTTACCCTCCACATGATAATCAGCAATATCCTTCCCCGTGCCAATGTCCATGCCACGATACACTTGCCTGCTATCCGCGCTGATGATTTCTGCATCACCAAGTCTGGCAGCAAGATGCGCAGCAAGAGTCGTCTTGCCCGAAGCTGTAGGACCAAGGATGGTTATAAGTTTGTTGCCCATATTTGATACACATTTCCCCATCGCTTGCCACTAACAAGCAATGGGGAAACATGTTGAGATATAAAAGTACTATTATTCTTCGTTATCGCCCCAGAAGTCCCAATCCTTGTCCTCTTTTGCGAGAACATCCTTGTCTGGATCAGCATCACCATTCTGCAGGCTAACAGCCATCATGTTGATTACTTCTGCTTCGCTGACCTGCAGCGCAGGTGTCATATATGTCTTTTTCATATTACTTGAGAATCTTTTTACCGTTAATAATGTTAACACCCTTCTGCATCTTATTGATGCGCTGACCTGCGAGATTGTATATAACACCGTTATTATTCTCAAGGTCGTCAATGTTCTTAATGCCTGTTGCATCATCTTCATTGAAGAAGAAAGCCTTAATGTCGGATGAAACTATCAGATAGCAACGGTTAGCGCCAACTGTAGGCTGTTTGCCTGAAGCAACTTGATAGAAGCCAACAGTCTCGTCAACATCCTGAAGAACATAGCTTCCAACAGGAGCCTTGGTGTTTTCATACACACCTGTAAGCAAACCATCAGTAGGAGTGCCGCTTACTGCAATGCCAAAGCTTTCTACTGATGCCAGGCCATTCTCTGCAAAGAGCACGACAGGCGTATTGGCAGGAATAGCTTGAGCGACCTCGTCAAGAGTAAGAACTCTGTCAACTACAGAGCTGACTGTATAAGCCTGCACACCAGCAGGAACATTCACAGCATAAGGAGCACAGAAGGTGCCGTACTTAGCTGCTGCATTAACTGCCATTGTGGCACGAGCATAACCAAGATGAACCTTAACATCGCCCATCTCGCCCAATATGCTTGTAAGGTCAATGGTAATATAGACAACTACATGATTCTCGCCAACGAACTGGCCTGTCATATTAACAGGCACACTGCCGCCTGCCATCATGGTAACTGCAGGTCCAAACCATTCGTCGTAAGTAGGATCGTCACCTTCCTCTATCTGTATGCCGCCATTGAAGGAGAAAGAGCCATCTTCAGCTATAGTGATGTTATTGACAGCAATGTTGCCAACAGGTGTTGCGCCATCGCCTTCGCCAAGCACGAAGTTCTTCAGTACAAAGTTGATATTGTCGTTGTCAAGGGTTTCAACAACCACAGCAGCCACCTGCTTGTCTGTTGTCTGGCCAGCAACGGTAACATACAGATCCTCGGAATAAGTCTTGGTAGAGACAACCTCAGGACCTACAACAGGCGTCTTGAACTGTATTGCGTACTCTGTGAAGGAGTTAGGATTGGATGCAATGTCCTCACCTTCTACACGGATGGTCAGCACTGCTGTCTCTTCATCGTAGCTCGTAGTAACAGTTGCGGCCTGACCCTTTACTGTATAAGAGAGTTTTGTTTCATCATAAGCAACGGTAGAGAGGTCGTAGCTGGTAGTGCCCTCTGAGAAGTTCAGTGTAGCGCCTTCGAAGGAAAGAGCAGAGAGCGCATGCCAATAAACAAGTTCCACATCATCGACGGTCACACTATTAGTCACATCATCACCAGTCTTGATAGTGCTGCGGTCATCGAAGAGGCCGTTAGAAGCAATCACGATGTTCAACTTCTCGGGTGTAGCAGAACTATTATAAGTCAAGGGGAACTCTTGAGTTGTCCAGTTGCTTACAGATGTATTAGCATAATACTCGACAGAAGCAATGAGTTCAGCATCATCAGAATGCGTAGGAGGATTATCACCTGTCGCTGTGGCCTTGCCTAAGATATTATGAATACGATCCGTCATAGTCACCTTAGTAGCAGTACCCCATCCTATTATGCCAACTGCTGTATTGGAAGGAACGTTTGTCTGTGTCCATGTGCCTTTCCATAAATATGCAATAACAGACATATTCTCTTCTTCGCCAGCACTTCTATCACACTTATAAGTGAGACGAACAGCATCAGGATGATAGGTAAACGCAATGCCACCAAACACGCCGCCGTCTGCATTGCGGACATTTGTCATTTTGGTTTCAGCAGTAGCAAATGGAATGCCAAGCGTGATGTAGCCAGGAGCATTGTTCGAGCCGATTGATGCCTTCACATTCTTCAACAGGACGGCCTTGCCTGTGCCGTTTGCACCAGGCGTCACCTCTTCTCCCACTATGGGCAATGCCGATTGGGAGACGTTGGAGATATGCCAGCCTTCAGGTTGCTTACCACGAGATGATGATACATAGGAACCTGCTTCCCAAGGATAGCAGTCCACCCATGTGGCATCAAAGGTTGAGTTTGCGAGTTGTTGCGCGCCGACAGTTTGTACAGCTGCCAACATAAAGATAAAAAGAATCTTCTTCATTTTTTGATTTTTAGTTTATATCTATTTACTTTCGTATATATTTCAATATTGCAGAGGGCCATTGCCGCAGCAAGCACAATGTGAGCCCCATCAACCAGACGGTGTGGGTAGAGCAATATGCCAACTATCCATGCCACGCACAACAAGGCAAATGGCAGTGCCCACCAATGTCTCCACTTCCAGAAGATGAAAGGCAGCGGACAGAAGGGCACAACGAGTACGCTCCACTGGGTGCAGGGAATGGAAGAAAAGAGGACAAGACAGAGCACGAAGGCTCCTATCAAGAGGCAGGGCAAAAGCACTGCCCACCTAAGCCACACGTTGTGCAGCCGGAGATTGAGGAGCGAAAGGAACAGGATGACGAATGCCACCATAATGGGCGTCACTTTGACGCGCTGCGGTGAGCGTTTTACAGCGAGCAGCGAATGGTGGTTCTCCTCTGTCAAGATTGGTTCGCCGAAGGCTTTTGCGCCTTGCAGCACTTCTATCAGTTCTGTGGGCAATATCGCCTTATCGGTGTTGTTTATGTTCAACTTATGAACTTCTCCTGCAACAATCGTTGACAAGAGGAAACGACTCCATTCGTTTGTGATGCTGTCGAAGGCCATGTCTGCTCGCGAACCATTGTACTTTTCCGGCCAGGGAGCATAGTCTATGCTATCCTTGCCGATAGCATCTTCCAGCCATTGCAAGACGGAAACGGCACAGCCACGATTCAGATAGTCGTAAGGGACAGGGGTGTAGGCGAGCCGCTTGTCCATCTGCTGCCAGAGGCGTTGCTTGACGCGAACGGGGAGGTTGAGTATGTACTCCTCCACGCCTCGCCCTTCTTGCGCATAGTGTGCAACATATATTTTTGAGGGGACAGCCAGCACAAGCATCTTGAGTTTTCCAGTAAAGAACCTGAACATATCCTCTTTAGGATCTTCGGCCTCGTAGCTATAGACGTAGTCAAGATCTGCAGAGGGACATTGCAAGCGCAAACATGCATGGCCTAAACTAGAACTGGCCTCCTCGCCTGGGCTTGCAACGCAAACGGAAACGGTGACGAAGTCTTCTGTCGGATGCAGAATAGCGGCAGTGTCTACCTGTGCAAAAGCATACAAAGGTAGCAGCGCGAGCAGCAACAATCGACAGAGGGCTTTCATCTCTTTTCTCAGTTATGTATGTTTCTTTCCTGCGAAGCGCTTATAGCTCTGCCATGAGGTTGAGGACAGCTACGAAGTCGGCAATAGTTACTTCACCATCGCCATTCACATCAGCATCGCCAGCAACTTCCTCGCCTGCCATTGCGTTCAAGACAGCCACACCATCGGCAATAGTAATTTCACTATCACCGTTGACGTCACCTTTCTTGCTAACGACAAAGTCGTCTGTGCCAAGTTGAACATAGACAACCTGACCAAGAATGTTCTGCATGTCAATGTCAATGGTGACAAAGAGTTTCTCATCGTTCATCTTGCCATTGAGGACAAGAGGTATTTCGCCAAGCATGGGACCATACCAATCTGTATCGCTCATGCCTTCTACGTTA
>JAFYNL010000042.1 GCA_017548075.1 Bacteroidaceae bacterium
AAAAAAGTTTATAAAAAAATTCGTAGACCGCAACGCGCGCGCCGTATATTTGCAGTGTGATTCGAAACACAGCCAGTTGTGGAGTGAATCTTAACGAGTTAAAGTGGCCAATTTAACAAGTTTCGATTGCCCACACCACACGAGAGAGCATTAACAGAGTTGAGAGTGGATAGTTGATAGTTTAGAGACAGTTCTCAAGTGGAAAGTGCCGCTTTGGCGGAGTTCAAAACTTGTTAAACTCTATACTAAAAACTGACACTAAACTCTAAACACTAAACTTTAAACTTTAAAAAGCTATGATTAACTATTCCATTATGATTATGGGCACGAAGCCCGGAACGAAGAAGGCCGACATCACCGAAACTAAGGCCTATGGAACCGCCCAGGTTCATGAGGTGCTCGACCTCGACGCTTTCTGTAAGCACATCGCCGACCACAACAGCCCCTTCTCCAAGGGTACTGTGAAGGGTATTCTGACTGATGCCGTCGCTTGTCTTCGCGAGCAGCTTCTCGCAGGCAATAAGGTGAGTCTTGGCGACCTCGGCAGCTTCCACGTAGAACTTGCCACCGAAGGTGCCGACACGACCGACGAGTTCAACGCTCAGAAGATCAAGGAAGTCAACGTACGCTGGACGCCCGGTCAGGAGTTCAAGAACCTCCGTGCCGAAGCTGAGTTCAACCTCGTACCTTCCCGCAAGGCACAGGCCGACGCCATCGAAGTGATTAGGAATGAGGAAACCATCCAAGGCCTCGAATAGACCTTGGAAGTGAAGAGTGAAGAATGAAGAGTGAAGAATTCACGCCGCTTGGTCTGAGGAACAATAATCCGTTGAATATCCGTAGAAGCAAATCTGTCTGGATAGGCGAACTCCCTCAATCCTCCTCCCCTTTGCGGGAGGTCGGGAGGGGGCTACCTTCTGCCAGTTCACAACCCTCGAACACGGCATCCGCGCAGCCTACCAAATTCTTGACACTTACAGACGAAAACACCACGCCGTATGCATCGAAGACATCATCAGTCGCTGGGCTCCTCCAAGAGAAAACAACACAGAGGCTTATATCCGCTCAGTTTGCGCGCTTACAGGCTTTGGCGGCAAGGAAAGGCTCACGGAAACGGAATGGCCGGCTCTCATCAAGGCAATGGCCGTCGTGGAAAGCCGAATGCACCTCGACGAAAGCGTCCTCAAAACAGCCTACAACCTCTACCTGAACTTAAAACGCTAACCACTCAAAAACTAACGATTATGAAGAAAAATAGCATCTGGGAACTTATCCTAAAGGTCATTGTAGCCGCCATAACGGCAGCCCTGACGGCAATAACTACAACCTCCTGTATGGGGCGTGGACCATTCTAATCTGTGACAGAATGACAGTTGTGACATTGTCATTTTGAGAGACACACAAGAAAAA
Organism: Bacteroidaceae bacterium; assembly: GCA_017548075.1. Taxonomy (GTDB): domain Bacteria; phylum Bacteroidota; class Bacteroidia; order Bacteroidales; family Bacteroidaceae; genus Physcousia. Next base: position 1,411 of record JAFYNL010000042.1, read on the forward strand.
GCCCCATTCTCTACCGAGAGCGGGGCTTGCTTTATGTAGTTCTGGGGGCTGTCTTTACTTGACGAGGATTTTTTTTGCTTTGCCGTCGGAACGCTTTTCAATAACCAAGCCGCGATAGCCAGGCGAGACGGGCTGACCGCTGAGATTGTAATAGACAGGGTTAGCGTTAAGGTTATCATTAGCGTCAATCTCCCCTATCCCATCCGTTTCGGCATCGAGGTCCACAAGAATGAACTCGGCCGCAGTCGTCTTGTCGGCATAGACATAACTGCCTACGTTCCTGGAGTCGAGACCAAAGAGCTTGCTGTTCTGCCAGGCTGCCCTGAGATGGGCATTGCCATTGGGAAGTCGCTCCACCTGGATGTAGCCGTTCTTGTCCGTGGGGTTTGTGGTGGTGGAGATGATGCGCCAGCCTGCACTGCTGTCGTACGACATATAGTGTCCGTTTGCCTTCAGCTTATAGAAGGCTGTGAAGCCCGATACAAGGGCGAAGTTGAAGATGTAGGTCTTGTCGTTCTCGTCGAAATTACCCAAGCAGAAATGGCCCTCGTTTGCGTTTGTCTGGTAGTGCAGGTAGAGCCCGGATTGCTTCTCGCGAATGCTATAACGATGGGCGGTATTGATGCCCGAAATCCACCAGTGCGTGGGCTTCACCATGGCCTCGGCTTCAACATACAGTTCGGCTGCGGAGGCATAGCCTTTGTCGTCCACTACAGAGCGCACAAGGAACTTCATGTATCGGCCCTCGGGCTTGCTGGGAATGGCGACGGTCTGCTTGTCGGCAGTGTTGCTGAAAGTGCCGCTGGCAGCGGGCTCGCCCCACAGATAAGGGGAGCTGCTGAAATAAACTTCGTAGCGAAGCACGCGGCCATTGGTGCCGTCCTTGCGACCTTTATAGGAGAAGGTTGTGGCGCGATAGGTGTGGCCCATGTCCACGACAATTTCGTGCGGACAATCGGGCGTAGAAGGGCTCCACTGGGTGTGCCAGATGGTGTTCTCGTCGTCGTCGATGGCATAGGTGGCGCGTTCGTTGTTTCCCTGCTGACTGTCGTAACTGACGATACTCCAGTCGGACTTATCGACAAAGAATCCATAGAACTTCTCGCCCACAATGCTTGGAGCCAGGTCACCCCTGGAAGCATAGGCCCGCAAAGTGCCTCCCTGACGCATGTCGATGGGCTCTGTATAAGGCTGGAAATCGCCACCATCGAGGCTGTAATAGATGATTGTGCCCTCGGGATTGTCGGACGTCAGGACTGCAAAGCCATGCCCATTGTCGTTGAAGCGAACGGGCTGGCAGACGGGCAAGCCGAGGCGACCTTTCGCGGCAAGAACGGTATCTGAACAAGCCTCAGGAATGGGCAGAATCATGAAGCAGAAAGGCGTCTGGACGAGCTTCCTCTCGTACTTGTCGAGCACATCAGGTCCGCAACTGGCATTGCCCAGAGCGCGATTCCAGGCATCGAGCGAGACGATGGTGTTGCGCTGGAATGTAACCTCGTGGGGATGGCCCTTGCGATTGTAGGGAGCCGTATAGACCTCCTCTGCCCGCCAGTGTCCCACAGTGGTCGACATGCCGCTTGGAGCAGCATACATCAGGCCCTTTCCAGCACTATTGGTAACTGTCAGCCAACGCACATCTTCCTTATTTCCAGTCTCTTGCGGACGGATGAAGTTGGTCCATTGCTCTGTGGCGGTACTATGATAGATGCCCAGATGAGCGGCATAGTTGCGGTCGAAATAGCTGTCGAAAGGACCTCTGCCCAGCCAAGTGATATTCTCGCAAGTGGAGGACATTTCCAGACGGAAGCCAAGCTTTGGCAGGACGGCTCCCTCGACGTTTGGAGTGGTGACTGTGCTCACGCTAATAGCGCCGTCCGGATAGACGCGGAACTGCTTGCAGACCGTAAAGATGAGGGCCGATGTGCTGGTCTTGTAAGTATCTGTAATTGAGAGCTGTACCCAATGTTTGGCACTGTCCTGCTCCACAGCCCAAGTGCCGCTTGTCAGCGAAAGCGTACGGACGCCCAGCTGTTCCCAGTTGCTTTCCTGCCTGCCATCGTTTTCTGTGGGAATGCGGAAAGTGTTGAGTTTCATGGGTTGACTGATGAGTGTAGAGCCATCGAGCACATATCTGGAAAGCGTTCCGCCAGAGAAGGTGGCTGTGAAGTTGGCTCCCTTGACGGTTCGAGTGGCTCCAGTTCCGCTTACAATAAGCGTATCCGTGCCCTCGTACACATAGGGTTGAGGAGCTGTGGCCTCGCGAATAATGGCTTCCGAAGCTGCAACCTCATAGCCTGCCTCGGCCCAAGGAGTGGCCTCGCGCTGGGTTGTGGAGAAGCGAATTGTATAACGACTTTCGGGCTTGAAGGTGATGCCGTCATAGGGAACGGTTATCGTAGTGCTGTCCCAAGGCGCGAGGTCGAGACCAGCAACTTGTCCGCGAGCAACTTCAATTCCATCTTCACTTATAACATATTGTGTATCAAAGCTATTAAACCTTGTCTGTTGAAGTTTATTCTTAACCTTGAATTTTCCTTGTTCCGCATTGAGAAGCAGGATGTCGACGGGCTGATAAACGCCCTTCATGTTGAAGCTCTTGGCAGTGGGAGTGCAGTCGGGAAGCACGACTCCATTGCAGCAAAAACTGCCGTCGTTGGGCTTGTCACCAAAGTCTCCGCCATAAGCCCAATAATATTGTCCCGTCTTGCCCGAGACAGGCATCCTGAGTCCCTGGTCTTTCCAGTCCCACACAAACTCGCCCACCATTGCAGGATAAGGCTCGTAGATGTCGCGATAGTAATCTATCTGGTTGCCCATGGAATTGCCCATGGCGTGGGTGTTCTCGCATTGGATGTGAGGCTTGGGCGAAGAAGAGTTCTTGCGGCTCTTTGCCGTGGAAAGCATATTGTCGTAACTGCCATACATTGTGCTGGTTACGTCGCTCCAAGTACTGTTGCCCTCGTAATGGGTGATGCGACTGGTATCGAGCGCTTTGATGGCCTGCATGACGCTCTGGAAGTTGTTACCTCCCCCACTCTCGTTTCCTGCGCTCCAACCAAAGATGCAGGCATGATTGCGAAGGGTACGGACTTGCCTTTCGTTACGCTCCACCATGGGAGTCTTGAAGAGAGCTTCGCTGGAAAGCCCCATGTTTCCGTGACATTCCACATCGGCTTCTGCAAGGACATAGAGGCCATACCGGTCGCAAAGCTCGTAGAAGTAAGGATTGTTGGGATAGTGGCTCGTGCGAACCGCATTGACATTGAGGCGCTTCATGGTCAGGACGTCTTGAAGCATTTCCTCTCGGCTCACAGTTCTGCCCGTTTCCTGACTGAAGTCGTGACGGTCAACCCCATGAACCACAAGGCGTTTGCCATTGATGAGAAGGGCTCCGTCGTTTCGGATGCTAACCGTCCTGAAGCCAATCTTGCAAGCCCTCATATCGACCAGTTCGTCTTCAGGAGTAAGCAAACGGATGGTCAGGTCGTAGAGCCTGGGGTTCTCTGCGCTCCAACATTCTATGCCAGAGAAAGAGATGGTTTGAGTGATGCTGGTAGATGTGGAAAGCGTCTTCGTGTATTCCTTGACGACAGTCTCTCCGTCGCTAACAGTCATTTGCAACTTCATGCCACTCATAGCGCTTCCATCAAGGGAAACTTGCAACTTTGCCTGCCCCGAAGTGCCTGAAGTAGAAAGAGTTGTGGTCTGGAAGAAGAAGTCTGCTATGCGTTGCTCAGGAGCCGACCAAAGGTAAACGTCGCGAGTAATGCCCGTCAGTCGCCAATAGTCCTGACACTCTAAGAATGAGCCGCTTGTAAAGCGATAGACTTGCACAGAGACATTGTTCTCGCCCTCACGAACAAAACTGGAAACATCAAAATCGCTCGGCAAATAAGAGTCCTCGGCATAGCCCACGAACTGACCGTTCACCCAAACATAGTAGCCATGACCTGCGCCATTGAAGCGAAGGAAAGTCTTTCTGCCCATCCAACCCTCGGGCAAAGTGAAAGTCCGCCTGTAGCAACCAACGGGGTTCTTCATCGACTCGTTATAAGTGTAATCGCTTGGGCGCGAGGCCATTACGGAATAATCGCTCGTATAAGTAAACGGATAGCGGGTATTGACATAGAGCGGCTTGTCCCAACTCTTACCATTCCGAACGCCATACATTTGCCAAGGCATAGGCACGGTAATGTCGTCCCAAGAACTCACATCGAAATTGTCGGCATAGAAGCCCGACGGAACCTTGCTTGGCAAAGCACTCCAACGGAACTTCCAAGTGCCATTCAGGTCGAGGAAATAAGGTGACTTACTGAGGTCGAGAGAGTGCGCGTCTTCCGCATCATTAAAGGGAATGCTGAGGTCGTGACTCTGGATGCGATTCAGGCTTGTTACGCTCACATCGTCCCACTCGTTCATCGTCTGTGAAAGGGAAGCCAAAGTGCCCAGCAAAAGGCACTCAAGCAGAAGCAACTTTTTCATATACTTATATAAATTTGTTGCAAAGATACGAGTTGTTTCCTGCTTACGCAAGGATTCGGGAAAGTTTTTACAGAAAAAGAGGCCTACCTTCATGTTTGGTAAGCCTCTTTGAGGTGGAGAATATCGGGCTCGAACCGATGACCTCTTGCATGCCATGCAAGCGCTCTAGCCAGCTGAGCTAATCCCCCTTCCAGCTTTTGTTTTGCGATGCAAAAGTACAGACTTTCCCACAATCCTGCAAATAAATGGTGCCTTTTTTTGTAATTATACCAAAAAATCGTACCTTTGGCCCGCAATAGTATGCATTTGGCTACATGAAACGCTATATACTGACGCTCATACTCACCAGCCTGACACTATGGCTTTTTGCCGTTCCCGCCATGAGGATACGCAAGACAGTAACCCTCGACGACGGCAGAACCGTCATAGTAACTGCCTATGGCGACGAGAACCTCGATTTCCTCCTCACAGACGAAGGCGAGGTGATTCTGGAACGCGGTAAAACCTTCCACGCAACAGGCTTAAATCGCGAAGAATACATGGCTAGTTTGCCAACGAAACCTGCTAACTTGAAGAGGCAGGTTGGCAGTCTGGCAAGCGCTCTCATTCAGCCTTATGGCACGAAAAAGATTCCCGTCATTCTTACTGCGTTCAAGGACAAGCCTTTCACGGTTGCCAACTCAGACACTCGCGTAAAAGCCTTCTACGACACTTTCTTCAATGGCGAAAACATCGAAGGCACTACAGGCAACTATGGGAGCGTGAGGCAGTATTTCATAGACCAAAGCCAAGGTCAATTCCAGCCCGAATTTACCATCATTGGTCCTGTGGAACTCGATAGCGTCTATGGGTATTATGGAGAGCAGGACACTACCTATGTCAAAATCAAAGACAAGCATTACAGCGACTTCGTCAAAGAGTCTTTCACAAAGGCTGTGGCACAACAAGACAACTGGACGCAGTTCGACAATGACGACAATGGCAAGGTGGATATGTGCGTCATCATCTTTGCAGGTATGGGACAAAACTACACCAATTCCTATGGCGACAAGAATACCATCTGGCCTCAGGAAATGCCTGCCTCGTACACCATTAACGGCATTACCTTGTCGGGATGTTCCACCAGTTGCGAAATGCGTCCTATTGCAGCCAACGATAGCGTCATTACAGATTGGCAAGCAGACGGAATAGGTGTTGTGGTGCACGAGATAAGCCACGCCATCGGTCTGCCCGACCTCTACGATACGAACTACAAAGCCTTTGGCATGGACTTCTGGTCTATCATGGACTATGGCATGTACACAAGGCAGTCTAAATATCCTGTCGGCTATACTGCTTACGAACGCGAGTTCATGGGTTGGCAGCAGACGGAAACCATCACAGAGCCTACCACGCTCCGTCTCTCCTGTTTTCATCAAGGTGGCAAGGGCTACAAGATTGTCAACGACGCCAATTCCAACGAATATTACATCCTTGATAATCGCCAGGCATTGGGCTGGGACTGGGGAGTTTGCAGCAACAGAGGGCATGGCATGCTGGTGATGCATGTGGACTATAACAAAAGTTCATGGACAAGCAATAACGTCAATACCACTTATAATCACCAACGATTCACAATCATTCCTGCCAACAACAGTCTCATCGGTTCAAACAACGCCAAGACTGGTGCGCAATGGAAAGAGAGTTTGCTGGGAAATCCCTTCCCTGGCACTACAGAGAATCATGCTTTGACAGACGAAACCATACCTGCCAGCACAGTTTATGCAGGCGAGTTCATGCACAAACCTCTCATGGATATTCAGGAGACTGAGGACGGCATCGTCACTCTCAAAGTGATGCCTCTTGGCACCCTGGAAGCCCCTGCCGACACCTGGTTCGAGGATGTAAAGCCCGGTAGCACACTGGTTGTTTGGGAGCCTGTGGAAAATGCAGAACTCTATAATCTGCAACTTTGGAGCGAAGGAGAACTTGTGCTTCAGCAGGATAGCATCGCCCAGACCTCGTTCAGGCTCTCCGACTTACCCACCGACGTCAACTACACCTTTGCAGTTCAAGCCATTAGCGACTCTTATCTCAATAGCGAATGGACCGAGAGTGAGTCTTTCCGTGCCGATCCGGACGTTATATCCGAGATAACAGAGAGCATGGAACTGGTGCGCATCTATGAGATGAATGGTCGTCTCGTTTGTGAATGCTTTGCCGATGAACTCTATCGTCTTTCACTCCAGCGCGGCATCTACATCGTCCGTTACTATGATGGAAGGACGAAAAAGGTGATGATATGAAACCCTTTGCAGTAATTCTCCTTGCATTTTATGCCCTAACTATGTCTGCCGTTCCCGCAAAAAGGGAGCGTTGCACACTTATGCTTGCCGATGGCAGGAGTGTTGTGGCTACTGCAATGGGCGACGAACTGGTGCACTACTACCTGACCGATGACGGCAAATATCTGCAATGTTCTGGCGATGGAGTTGCTCATTTTGTAAAATCTGATGTACTTCAAAAGCGATGGCAGACAAAGGTGGCAAAGAGGCAGAGCGTTAGAGCCAAAAGGCTGGCTTCGCGACAAAAGAAATCGCAAGGCTCCATGACTGGCAACAAACGAGGTTTAGTTATACTGGTTCAGTTTCCTCAAACACCATTCTACTACACCAATGAGGACTTCCAACGCCTTTTCAACGAAGAAGGCTACACAGACGACATCAACTTTGGCTCCGTGCATGACTACTTCTTAGATGCAAGCTATGGGCAATTCGACTTCTCCTTCGATGTGGTCGGGCCTATCACAATGAGCAATCCCCTATCCTATTACGGGAAGAACAACAACAATGGCGACGACTCCTATCCTGCCACAATGGTAGCAGAGGCAGTTCAGCAGATAGATCCTGAGGTAGATTTCAGCCAATACGACTGGGATGGAGATGGCGTGGTGGAGCAAATCTTCGTGGTTCACTCTGGTTACGACGAAGCCCAGAACACAAGGGCTACAAGCTACATCTGGTCGCATGCCTGGACGCTCACAGAGGCTTTGGAAGAGGGCGACGGCGAAGGGCCGATAACTGTGGACGGAGTCGTGGTTGACAGCTATGCCACAAGTGCCGAGCTTGGAGGCAGGACTGGCACTACAACCCTTTCGGGCATCGGGACGGCCTGCCACGAGTTCTCTCATTGCTTCGGGCTGCCCGACTTCTACGATACTGTGGGCAATAGCTTCGGTATGGATAAGTGGAGCCTCATGGACTATGGCTGCTACAATGGCGACGGAGGCATTCCAGTAGGCTTTACAAGCTATGAGCGCTGGTTCTGCGGATGGCTCGAGCCTATCGAGCTCCTTAATCCAGTGGAGGTTACAGATATGCCTGCCCTGACTTCAGAGCCTATCGCATACATTCTCAGGAATAGTGGCAAAAGCGATGAATACTACCTCTTGGAGAATCGCCAGGCCGAGAGTTGGGATGGGGAAATTGCTGCGCATGGATTGCTCGTTCTGCATGTAGATTACGACGAGACGGCTTGGACGGAGAACACAGTCAATACCGTTCGCAACCACCAACGCATGACCATTGTTCCTGCCGATAACATCCTCTATTCCTTTTCCTTGTCGGGCGATACCTGGCCAGGCACTACAGGCAAGACTGAACTCTCCGACTACTCCACTCCCGCTTGGGGACTCTTCAACGAGAATGCCGACGGAGAACTGCTGATGAACCACTCCATTACGGAAATAGCAGAATCTGAGGACGGACTCATCAGTTTTATCTTCGACGATGAAGAGCTGGGAATTAGGGACGTTAACGCTAACCATAACGTTAACAAGGCCATTTATAACCTCTCTGGGCAACGCCTCTGCAAGCCCCAGAAAGGCATCAATATCATCAATGGAAAGCTTAATTATGAGAAAAACTAACCTCCTGCTACTCCTTGGACTTTGCCTGAACATGGCCGCGGCTACGGTGGCAAGGTACACTGGAACTCGCATATTTTGGGATTCTCGCTCGCCTGTTGCAATAATGGGTGGCGGTTACGGACGTCTGATAGAGCTTCAAGACGGGCGTCTGCTGGCTTGTTGCGAGAGTGGCGGCATAAAGGTCAGTTTCTCTACAAACAAAGGCAACAGTTGGTCCTCCCCTACCCTCATCGCTCCCAATTCAAACAATACACCAAACTGCGTGCCCGACCTCATTCAACTTGCCGACGGAACCATTATCGTTGGTTACAATCCTCGTCCCTCCCAGCCTTATACCGAGGACCGTCGCTTTGGCATCCGAGTGCGCAGAAGTACTGACAAAGGCAGGACTTGGAGTAATGAAATCTTTGTCTACGATGCCGACTCTGTCTTCGAGAATGGCTGCTGGGAGCCTTCTTTCCTTGAGTTGCCAGATGGTGAGCTGCAACTTTATTTTGCCGACGAAAGTCCCTATACGACCAGTGGCGAGCAACAGATTTCCATTTGTCGCAGTTTTGATGGGGGTCTGACTTGGTCGGCTCCTCAACGCGTTTCCTTTAGAAGCGGTTATCGCGACGGAATGCCCGTTCCTGTGTTGCTCAGCGACAAGAAAAACATTGTGGTAGCCATCGAGGACAATGGTTGGAGCGGCGTTGGAGACTTTGTGCCAACAACTGTGCGTACCTCTCTCTCCAACAATTGGAAGACCTATGTGAGCGGCTCCAGTTCTCTGCGCAATCGCAGCGTAAACCATAGCTACTGCCCGGTTGCCAAAGGCGGAGCACCCTATCTGCGAGTCCTGCCAAACGGAGAGACTGTGCTGTCCCATCAGAGCACCTATGGCGAGGGCGACAACATGAAGATGTATGTCTATGTGGGCAACAAGCAGGCAAAGGACTTCAAGGCTATGTCGAGGCCCTTCTATCAAGGCGGGAAGGGCTGTTGGTGGAACTCTCTTGCAGTCATCGATACAGGCATTGTGGTGGCAGTTGGAGGCTTGGACGGAAAGATCAGCATGGTGAAAGGCTATCCCATGAAGCAATTCCAGGTGCCCTATGCAACCCCTCAGATTGATGGGCGCCTCACCTCGGCAGACGGCTATTATCACTCCTCGGCTCGCCAAGTTCCGATGGGCAACGAGACGGGCAGTTTCTCCTATTTCGACTTTGCCTACGACCTCAACAACCTCTATCTGGCATGCATTGTCTTTCGTTCTGGAGCCACTTCGGAGCAACCCAACCCCGACGGCGTGAACCTCTACATAGAGAGCAAGGGGGCAAGTACGGACAGACCTTTGGCATCAGCCTATCGGTTCACCATCCTGCCCGATGGCAGCCTTTCCACAAGCAAAGGCAATGGCACAGACTGGGTTTCTACAGAGCTTTCCGGAGTGCAAGTTGGCAACACTTTGAGCACTTCCAACTATCGCCTGGAAGTGGCAATCCCTTGGACCTCGATAGGCTTGAGCACCGCCCCGATAATGAGTCAAGGTCAAAATATCAGCGTCAATCTGGAGGTACTGACCTCAGGCGATGGCACGCAACTGGTAGAGCGCATCCCCGATGCCCAGCCCCAAAAGCCATCCACTTGGGTGCTCCTCAACATCATCGAGGCAGATCCGACGGGAATAAGGTCTTCCAACCCTAACGATAACGTTAACCTTAACAATAACAGAGATGTTTATAACCTCTCTGGGCAAAGAGTTTCGCAGAATTTTCAGGGCATTTTAGTCCAAAACGGCAAAAAAAGTCTCCGACGTTGGTAATCTTTCCGTAGCTTTATAGCAAACTTAACGTGTTACATTGGGCAACTTAACGTGTTATGATTGCAATCGTAACGTGTTATGTTGGCATTTTACCTTGCAATTATTTGTTTGTTATCTTGCAAAAATCGCCCATTTCATCGAGAATTTTGACATTATATTTAGCGGTACGAAAATCGTAAACGCAACAGCGCAACAGCGCAACAGCTGTAAAAAATGAGGAAATCGATTTTCGCTATATAAGCTAATTATCGTACGATTATTATTTAATATATATATAATGAGTCATCGTCATCTCTCGGAAACAGTTGTTGCGGTGTTGCGGTGTTGCGCTTGTTAAATTTTTATATTATTATAAAAATAATTGCAAAATAATTTGGAGATTTCAAAAAAATGTTGTACCTTTGTACTCGAAAAGAAAACATAAAAACATGCAAAAGATTCTACTATATCTCATCACTCTTTTGGTCAGCATAAATGCGATGCCGCAGGTGACTGACTACCAGAACTGGATGGCAAGCCTCGACGACAATGCCTTCATCTGCCAGCTCTCCATTCCTGGTGCGCACGATGCCTGCTGCAGTTCCTTCTCGGGAATGAGCGCTATCGGTGCGGCCTTCGCAGGAAAGGTGCAGACAAAATCTGTACAGCAAATGTTGCCTCTGGGTGTCCGTGGCTTCGACCTGCGTCCTGCTGTAAAAGACGGCAAGCTGACCATCTGCCACGGCATTCTTGTCACGAGTTTCGACTTCAATACCATTATGCAGCAACTTTGCACATATCTGGATGCGCATCCGTCGGAGTTCTGCGTCGTGACTATGAGGCATGAGGTAGAGGCTGATGATGGCGACTCGAGTTTTGGCTCCAAGCTGCAGACAAGCCTTGCTTCCATCAAAGACCATCTGGTTGATTTCCGCCCCAATCTCACTGTTGGAGAGGCTCGCGGCAAGATTCTCTTCATCAGTCGAGATGCGTACGACGAGCCTATGTACGGCGGCAGATTGGTTGACCTTCGCGACAATCAGTCCGACATCAACAATATGCTTGGCGGCCATTGTTACGGTCCCAGCTCATACAAATGCTCATGGTGGGTGCAAGGCTATTACCAGTATTCCGATGTCAATGACAAGAAGAACGCCATACTCGCCATGCTTACCAAGAGTTCTGAACTTGCCGGCAAATATACATACACATGGGTCGACAATGGGGCAGCCGGCTATAAGGAAACGGGCACCAACTCTGCCTGCCAAGCCAATGCTCAGGCATGCAATCCTTACTTGCAGGGGCTTCTCGCCTCGGGCAACTACAATGGCCCTGTAGGGTTTGTCTTCATGGACTTCTGTTGCGATGGCGACAATTCAGGCTACTACGGCTTGAGCCTCACAAAAGAACTTATAAACCACAATTTCCGCTATACGATGTCCAAGCAGGGAGACCCCATCTACGATGCCGATGGCAACCTCTATGTAGCTCCCAAAGGACAGGAAATGATGTGGGAAGGTAAAATCCTCCGTAGGGCAAGTACCACCCAAACTGGGCCTTCAGGATGGTACAAACCGGACTTCGACGATTCGGAATGGGAGACTGTGTGCTTCCCCATTGCCTCCAATGGCTACGATGCGCCTTATTACTCGCTATGGGACGGCGAAAACAACAGTATCTTTATTCGTCGGGAGTTCTATATCGACATCGATCCTTCCCTCGACACCTACAAGTTTTATGTCCGCCACGACGACGATTACAAGGTCTATATCAATGGCAAACAGGTTGACACTCAAACCGGAGCGATAAGCACTTACCGCACAGCCAGGATCGCCCCAGCTCGGCTCTGTGTTGGGCGCAATGTCATTGCCGTTCAAGCGAAGCAGTTCACGGGCGCAGCCTACTTCGATTGCGGTGTGCTCTGCATCATCGATGCCACTGGTATTGAAAAGATTGAGGACGTTGAAGACTCAAAGGACCTTATTTATAATCTTGCAGGTCAGCGCTTGAACAAGTTGCAAAAGGGCATCAACATTGTTGGCGGCCGAAAGGTCTTGATTAAGTGAGAGCAGAGCCAAACTCGTTTGAGCTATGCCGAGCGGGAAAGAGCTCGACGAAGTCAAGGTCTTAAGTGAGAGCAGAGTAAATTACTCTACAATCTGACCGTCTTGCATGCAAATTTTGCGGTCGGCAAGGTCGGCAAGTTGCTCATCGTGGGTAACGATGACGAAGGTCTGCCCCATTTGGTCCCTCAAATCAAAGAAAAGTCGATGCAATTCTTCCTTATTATGGCTGTCGAGCGAACCGCTTGGCTCGTCGGCAAAGACTACATCGGGCTTGTTTATGAGGGCTCTTGCTACGGCAACGCGTTGCTTCTCTCCTCCAGAAAGTTCGTTAGGCTTGTGAGAGGCGCGGTCTGAAAGTCCCATGAAGGCAAGCAGTTCCTCTGCCCTCTTTCTTGCTTCGCGCTTGGATGTGCCACCGATGAGAGCTGGCATCATAATGTTTTCCAATGCCGTAAACTCGGGCAGGAGTTGGTGAAACTGGAAGACAAAGCCCATGTGCTTGTTGCGGAAGGCTGAACGCTTGGCGTCGCTGAGTTTCATGACATTTGTTCCGTCTATAACGACGCTGCCACAGTCGGGTTTATCGAGGGTTCCCATGATTTGCAGGAGTGTTGTCTTTCCTGCGCCACTTGGTCCGACTATGCTTACAATCTTGCCTCTCTCTATGTCGAGGTCGATGCCTTTCAGCACTTCAAGGCTGCCAAAACTCTTCTTTATGTTGCGAACTTCTATCATTGCACTAAAACTTTCTTTCCTCCTATTATGTTGATGCCTCTCTGCGGGCGGCTCAGTCGTTGCCCGGAGAGGTTGTAAATCTCATTGTTAAGGTTAGCGTTAAGGTTTTCTATTTTGTCGTAGTGGTCCAGCAGGTAGTTGAGACCGGCTTCCGCATCTATCTCACCGTAGCCATAGTCGTTGTTGGGGTATGCGAGGCTGGTGTCGTGATGATGGCAAGTGGCTTTGAAAGCCTCAAGGACAAGTTCTTTGGTCAAGGCAGGCATGGCTTCCAACCATTGCGCTATGATGCCTGCGACGATGGGGCTCGCCATACTGGTACCTCGCTGGCATGACCAGGAATAGGTTCGGCCGTTGAAGGTGGAGCGACTCACATCGTAAGCCAACATATAGTCATCTGGATTCAGTTCTGTATAATAGCTGTTGAAGCCAGCAATAATGTTTGTTCCAGGCGCCACGACATCGGGCTTGATGTGCCCGGCCAGCGTAGGACCTCTGCTGCTATAGTTCGACACTTCCCCGCCAACGCCTCTGTTGTAGTCCATCCACTTGCCATCGGCATTGGTGAAGCCTACCCTATAGGATGTAGCTCCCACAGAAATGACGCTGGGGTCGGAGCTGGGGAAGTTGACGTTATGCGTCGATTCTGCATCCGGATAGTCGGGATAGTAAGCAAGGTTCAGAAGATAGCCCAACTCCTGGAACACTTCGACCTCTGCCTCCTTACCGCAGACAGAAAGACCTATCTGCATGGAAGTGACCGGACCTTTGGGTATCTTGGTTATCACGACGTCCGTCACAAGTTGGTCAGAGTCGTAGCAACTGGGATAACAGCCAAACATAAGTTGAAATGTATAACGTCCCGCAGTAACGGTATCGACAAGTAGGCTGTCCTCAGTAGCAAGAATGTCCTCGAGGGGAACCTCGTAGTTAAGAAGAGGCTCTGAGGGAGACTTCATGAAATCCAGTTTTATACTGAAGTCGCCTCTGCTGCGAAGCATCATATATGTATTGTTGCCTCCAGGCTGGAGAATCGCTGCGGAACGCTCCTTACCATAAGGCTTCTGCATATATGTGCCATAAAGACTCTGATTGCCCGCAGATGAACAAATTAAACGACCTGGGCGAACCATACTGTCAAGCACGATACTATAGAGTTGAGCCTCGCCCCATAGGTCTTCATGAGAGCCTTCGCTGAAGTTTATGACACATGGCTTGTTGACTTTATCGGCATAACGGAAGATGTATTCGAAGCCCAATAGGTCGATAGCGGAACCATAAATGTCCCAAAGCGAGTCAGGAACAAGTTCTTTATCGTCTGAAACGGCATTCGAAACCAGGCAGATATCGGCATCAGGAGCCATGCCTATGTAGGGGGAATCATAGCCGCTTCCTGCAGCTGTAGTGGCTGTATGGGAGCCATGATACTGCAGACGACTGTCGGAAGAACAAGCCTTCTGGAGAATGCTCTCTTTTGTTGTATAAGCCTTTCCCACAGGCAACTCCAAGCCATAGACAGTCTGTGGTCCATTGTCTGTTGTCTCTTGTCCCTCGAGGTCCAGCATATCCCAAAAGGAACCCACTCTGTAAGTACTCAGGTCGCGACTATAGAAGGAAGGATTGGTCAGGTCGAAACCTATATCCATCACGCCCACCACAACGCCTTTGCCAGTATAAGCAGAACGACTGGCTGTGGGGTAACGCAGAAGGTCGGAGCGAGTAATGATGGCAGAAGTGTCTGTCTGCGCCTCACAAACCTTGCCACACTCTATGCGATGCACTTCAGGCCTGAGAGAAAGCGCGCCAAGCTCAGTCTTCGGAACACTTGCGGCATAGATGTTTCCCCAATGAGCAAAGGTCTTACACCCATGCTCGCGAAGGACTTCTTCACTATCACTCTGGACGAGGGTTAACATAGTTTCCCTTGTTCGCGCCTGAGCCTTCAATCTTGAACTCTGAGATTTGAGTTGCTTCAAAGTTTCGCACCTCACTAAAGGCGACATCTTCTCGAAGCGAGGCCTTTGTGCCTGTGCAAAGAAGGGCAGCATAAACGCCAACATGAGCAAGGTTGAGCGCCTTGCAGTAAAGAAATGCCTGCGAAGCCAACCTCCAATGGAACGAGGCTGACGCTGTACTGCAGTACCATTCGGGGTGAAGACTGAGATACTTTCCTGCGGCTCGCCCCATTGGTCGGGGAACAAGAGCATAACACTCGTCTGACTGAAATAGCGATGAATCAACAAGGGAAGTTCCTCGAAGTTGTCTTGATAGGAGATGAAGCCAGGTCTTGCCGTCACAGCCACAAGCATGCAACTCAGGTCGAGTTCGTTCTGCAAGTTGAGGAACTGCATCCATCTGTTCATCTCAGTATAATGGGAGCGAACATGACTGTGCTTCTGCTCCATGTAGCCTTTAATATAAGGTAATGTGTCGGCATGAGCATGATATTCCAAATGACAGTCAAGTTCCTCTCCTATTCTGCAGATGTGTTCCAGCCATTTATAGAAGCCGACTTCGTACTCGGCCTTTTGCGGAACAGCTATCACGACTCGCCTAATCGTTCCAGGAGGCACGATGCTGCGAACCGCCATAACTTCTCTGTGACTTCCGCTCACTACATTATCTATCACGCTTCCCAAGGAAGACTTCGCCATTCCTGTAGTCCTGTCGTTCAAGCACATAATGACCTCACCACAATCATACTCATTCATGGTGTGGAGAATTCCGCCTGCAATGTTCGTACTCATGCGGCTTAGTGTAGCCATAGGCACATCGGCGGCAGCGGCAATCATTTGAGCTTTCTCCAACAATCTGCGTCCCATCAAGTGATTATTGTCGGTTGTCTGTTGTCCGTTGTCATAGGAAACAGAAAGTCCCATCAGGCTATCGGGGATGAAAGGATTGCGAATGAGGATGGCGAGCTGAGTCATCACATCCACATTGTCCTCCTGACTGTAGGTTATCAGGCACTTTCCATGATAAGAACCTCTGTTGTCTTCGAGCGAAGTATCACTCAAAGCTAGTTGTTTAGCTCCTCTGTTCGTGGCAAAACCACTAATCAGACAACTAAAGAAAATGAGCATAACTGTGCCGCCAAGCACTTCGTCGTTCATAAGTCCAACTCCTGGAGCAGTTCCGATAGTTACGATTGCGAGGGCTCCAGCCGCATGAGCATTGGTCAGACCAAACATCAGCCACATACTGTTGCGGTTCTCTCCCATCGTCCAAGCCATAACCGCAGAGGCAAAGAACTTTGAGAGCATTCCCGTCACAACCATTACAATCACGAGCCAAAGCGTTTCAGGTTGCCTGATGATAATGCCCAAGTCGATAATCATACCCACTCCAATCAGGAAATAAGGAATGAAGAGCGCATTTCCAACAAATTCGAGACGAGACATCAACGGACTCGTTTTTGGAATGAGACGGTTGACAATCAAGCCTGCAAGGAAAGCTCCGAGCAGTCCTTCAAGTCCCACCATCTTTGCCAAAGACGCACTAAGGAAGACGAGGGCAAGGATGAAAATGAACTGCATGACGCCATCTTCGTACCTTCGCAGGAACCATCGTCCCACTCTTGGAAACACAAAGATAGCGAAGGCAACATAGAGCACACATTTGATGCCAAAGAGAAGCCAAGTCATCCAAGATGTGTCCGGACTTTGTCCGCCTACAACTATCGCCAACACCAACAAGGCTGCAAAGAGAGCAATGGCAGTTGCAACCACACTCACGACTACTGCTCTGTGCCTACTCAAGCCGTAACGCCCTACAATTGGGTAAGTTACGAGGGTATGACTGGCATAGATACAAGCCAAAAGAAGGCTCGTAGAAAGGCTGAAATCAAGTAGCCAAAGGCTCGTCACAATGCCAAGCAAGAAAGGAATACTAAAGGTAAGTATGCCAAAATTCAAGCCTATTCTGCCATATTGCTCCACGCTTCCCATCTCCAACTCCAAGCCGGCAAGGAACATAATGTAGTAGATGCCCACTTGCCCGAAAAGCTCGAAGGAGCGGTCATGAGCAAGAAGATTGAAGCCATACTGACCTACGAGCATGCCTGCAAGGATAAGTCCGATGATTGGCGGCACTCTGAGTTGCCTGAGCAATAATGGAGCAAACAAAATGATGCCCAACACCACAGAGAAAATCCAAGTGGGGTCGGTGATGAGAGCCGTTGCAGGAACGACTTGCAGAGCACAGAAAAGCATCATTTTCGGCGTGTTAAGTGTATAATTCGGGACAAAGATACGAAAAATTTCTCAATTCCTCCTTCATTATTATTAAATTATTTGTGAGGACGCATTCCACAGAACTCTATAAAACGACTGCAGGGATGATTCCAAACATAACACGTTAACTTTGCCAACATAACACGTTAAGTTTGCAATCGTAACACGTTAAGTTTGCCAACGACACTGGGGTTGTTTACAAACAAGACCTTTGACCTTAATCAAAAACACACGCCAAAGACAAAAAAAATCTCTACTCCCTAATCTCTAATCTCTAATCTTTTCGTACCTTTGCAGCACAATTTTATTTTGAATTAAAAGATGAGAGTTGCTATTGTAGGCGCAAGTGGTGCCGTAGGACAGGAGTTCCTGCGAGTGCTCGACGAGAGAAATTTCCCCATCGACGAACTGCTTCTGTTTGGCAGTCAGCGTAGTGCAGGACGGAAATACACTTTCCGAGGTAAAGAGATTGAAGTAAAACTTCTTCAGCATAACGACGATTTCAAAGGTGTCGATATTGCCTTCACGAGTGCTGGAGGCGGCACCAGCAAAGAGTTTGCTGAGACCATTACGAAGCACGGAGCTGTGATGATTGACAATTCCAGCGCTTTCCGAATGGACGAAGATGTGCCTTTGGTTGTCCCTGAATGCAATGCCGAAGACGCTCTCAACCGTCCTCGTGGCATCATAGCAAACCCCAACTGCACCACTATCATGATGGTAGTTGCCCTTCAAGCCCTCGAAAACTTGTCTCACATAAAGCGCGTTCATGTGGCTAGCTATCAGGCTGCAAGCGGAGCAGGAGCAGCTGCGATGGCTGAACTCTACGAACAATATCGCCAAGTCCTTGCAGGAGAGAAGCCCACAGTCGAGAAGTTCGCCTATCAGTTGGCATTCAATGTGATTCCTCAGATTGATGTCTTCTGCGATAATGGCTACACCAAAGAGGAAATGAAGATGTACAACGAGACCAAGAAAATCATGCATACCGATTGCGAAGTGAGTGCAATGTGTGTGCGTGTCCCTAGTCTTCGTTGCCACAGCGAAAGCGTTTGGGCAGAGACAGAGCGTCCCGTTAGTGTCGAAGAGTTTCAGCGAGCCATTCGCGAAGGCAAAGGCCTCCAACTCGAAGACGAGCCTGCAAGCAAAAAATACCCAATGCCTCTCTTCCATGAGAACTGCGACGATGTCTTTGTAGGCCGAGTTCGCAAAGACCTTGCAAACCCCAATGGCATTACGTTCTGGCTGGTTAGCGACCAGATAAAAAAGGGTGCTGCCCTCAATGCAGTACAGATTGCAGAGTACCTCATCGAGGTAGGAAATATCAAATAAAGTCAAGCGAGAGTAACCTCTTCTCAAATTATTACCCCTTCAGACATCTTTCAAAATGTCGCGAAGGGGTTTTTCATTTTCAATATAGCATTATTTTGCGGGGAATGCGAAAATATTTGTTGTTTTTCTTGCTATATATTAAAATAATGTATAACTTTGGGGCAGAATATGTATTATTAACCCAATTATTAACCAAAAACAACAAGTATGAAGAAACTATTTCTATTTCTTGCAGCACTTACACTGGGCTTCGGTCAGCTAATGGCTGAAGAAGTTACATTCAGCGTAAGCGCATTGAAGGCGACGCTTCCGAGCGACAACACGAACATCGCCATTCCTTACACATGGGATGGTGCACCTGCTCCGGTGACAGTCACCCTTGCGAAAGAAGGAACAACAACTCAGTCTGTAGGCACTCAGATTCAACTTGCCACAGGCTACACTATCACTGTGGCTACTACTGGCACCCTTAATTCTGTTGCATTCGCAACAAGTGGTAATGCAAATAAACTTACTGCAGAATCTGGCACTTACACTGGCAGTGGAAAGAGTGGAACATGGACTCCAGCAGAAGGAACAACTCCTTCCTCTGTTGTATTCACAACAACTGGTAGCTTCCCCTTGTCTTCCATCACAGTCGACTACACTCCCAAAGGCAATGTAGGCGATGATCCTGTTACTGCATGGACTCAGGAACTTACTGTTGGCGTAGGCCAGACAGGTCAGATCGAATTTACGATGGATGGCACACCTGCCGCTGTGACATACACCAGCAGCAACACAAAGGTTGCTACAGTAGCAGCAAACGGTAAAGTCACTGGTGTGGCTGTTGGCACTTGCACCGTCACCACTACCATCGACGAAGAGAATGGCAACCGCTGGACAAAGGAAACAGCTGTTACCGTAGTTCAGCCTGAAGCTGTGCTCGTAGCAAATGCTGCCACCTACACAGGCTCAGAGCCTTTCATCTGCGACTACCTCACAAAGGATATCTATGCCTTGAACAACCTTGGCAAGTATGAGAAGTGGGGCGTTATGGAAGCTGTTAACGGTCTGGAAGGCGTAACAACTTACGAAGGCAAACTCGTCACCAACAATGCCGACAACTGCGAATACAAGTTCGTAGGTGGCGCATGGGTAAACGTTGGCTCCGTTCTTCCTCAAGAGATTGACACAGAAACCAACTACAAGAACATGCAATGGAATGAGGGTTGGACATGCCGTCACGGCTACGAGAGCACCTTCAACAAATTCGTATATAACGAAGAAACCAACACCAATACAATCGATCCTTATGAAGGTCAGGGTGGCTTCGAACCCTACCAGAGCTTCCAGATTGATGGCCTGAATCCTGGCGATACATATAAGGTTTCCTTCAAGTACTCAGGCAAAGCTTGGTTCTCTTGGGGCGGCAGAGAGCACTACACAAGCATGCCTTTCTATGTTGCAAATACAGAGGACATTACTCGAGATCTTGTTACTTATGAAGCTGGAGGTAATATTCTTGCAGTTGCATCACTGCCCAACACGGAGACCACCAATAAGGAATACTCTCTGCAGTTCGATGCAACCGATGACTTCTGTGTATTGGCAGTTCAGTTCGGTGTTTGTGAAGATGGTTCACAAGGCTTTGCATTCTCTTTCGCTGACCTCAAAATTGAACGTATTCCTGTTGTTGAGCAATATGTAAACAACTTCAAACTTGTTTCTGTTGACAACGGTGCATACACTCCGCTGGCTTACATTGAGAACATCAGTGCTGCTCGCGAGAACGCATACACTTTGCCTTACATCCCTGTAACAGCCACACAAATTGGCATGAAGTTCAAGGTTTATGACACTTCCAGTGGCTGGAGCGCTATCTTCTGCGCACGTAACACTCATGCCGGCACTGGTATCAGCCTCTACATGAATGGTAACGACAGAGCTCATTTCGGTTACTTCACTGGTGACACAAGAGGTGCAGGCGACAACTTTGCTCCCTTCAGCCTCGAAACTGACTATACCATTACAGCCGACGTGACCAAGCTCGTTGTAAACGGCACGACCTACGAAACCGGCAACACCGAAACCAACGCTACTACACGCGCATTGTCTCTCTTCGCTAATCCCGAATGGGACAACGCTATGCGTGGACGTATTGAATACTGCACCATTGCAGAAGCAGAAGAGACACTCTTCGACTTCAAGCCTGCAATGCGTCACGACGGCGTATTCGGTTTCTATGATGCAGCAAGCGGACTCTTCGTTCTTCCTGCACAAGGCAAGCTCGACGGCTATAGCTTTGCTACTCTCGAAGACCAGAGCTACATCTACTTCACAACCGAGCCACGCACCATGTTCGTTGGCTTCACAGCGAAGTACGAGCCTGTCGTACAGAACATCGAGCCTGCATTCACCTGGACTTCTTCCGATGAAAGCATCGCAACTGTTGCTGCCGATGGTACAGTTACTGGCGTAGCAAGAGGCACCGTTACCATTACCGCTACTGATACCAACAGCGACTGGACGGCAAGTTATGTCCTGGCAGTTGAACCCGCTACCGTAGCAGCAAACAATGTTGAGGTTTGGGACGGCAGCAGCGACGCTATCCTTGGTTCTATCCGCATCGACGGTGACCAGTACAGGTTCGCTTACACCGTTGACATCAACTCTGGTATGGGTTACAATGGTGACTACTTCAACCACATCTTTGGCGAACCCGCAAAGGACGAGAGTGGCAAGGCTTGGTACGAGGCTGACTATGCAATGACCAATGTTCCCGAAGCTATTTGGATTTATGGCAACAACGTACTGCCTAACAGCTGGTCTGGCAACATGGGTGATGTTTATGTTCGCCGCTACTTCAAAGCAGAAGGCGAACTGCCCGCACAGCTCTACATGCCTGCAGCTCACGACGATGCTCCTTGCGAATACTATATTAATGGTACGCTCGTATGGGCACGTAATGGTTACGAACCCGGCGTAAACGGCTGGTATGAGGATGAAATCGTGAAGCTCAACGACGAGCAGCGCGCACTCATCAAGACCGACGGCTCTGTTAACGTATTTGCTTATCACGTTCACCAGAACTGGGGTGGTCGTTATGCTGACGGCGGTATCTATGGCAACAGCATGGCCGACAACTCTCCCAGCAAGAGATTCGAAAGCAACGAGAACCGTCAGCGCCTCGCCAATGCAGTTGCACAGGCAGAAGGTGTTGAAGGCATTGATCCCGAAGTTCTTGAATACGCTCAAGGCGCAACTGTATGCCTGCAGGATGCAGGTCGTGCTCTCGACCTTGTACGTTGGGAACTCCGCAAGGCTCTCTCTCCACGTCATGACTTCGACTTCGCTTCAGCAGAACCCGCTGACGGACTGGAGTGCTGGCTCCTCAACGTAGGTACTGGTCAGTTCCTCTGCGGTAGTAACGACTGGGGTACTCACGCATCTGTTGAATACAACATAAGCTCTTGGCCAATGATTCTGCATGCTAACACAAGTGGTGCAAATCGCTTCAGCATCCAAACCAACCTGCCTAACGGTCTCCGTAACGCAAACGATGGCCTCGGCCACAATGGTTATGTTGACTGCGGTTATGGTGACGACTTCAAGACCTCTGAAGGCTGGGCTTGGACATTCGAGCCTGTTGGCGACGGCACATATCGCATCATCCAGAGTGGCAGAGAAGCAGAAGACGGTAAGTATCTTGGAGTGACTCAGGACTATCGCTATCAGGTTGATACCGACAAGGCTGGTGCTGACAATCCTTACAACTTCTGGAAGATTATCACTCGCGCACAGCTCGAGGGTCTTGCATCTGTTGCAACTCCCGAGAATCCTGCTGACGTTAGCTTCTTCATCCATCAGAACACCTTCAGCCAGAATGACTTCGAAGGCATGGACAAGTGGGCAGACAATGTTAACGCAGAGATGGAAGACTCCAAGTGGGTACGCATTGCAGGCTCTGTATGGGAATGGAAGAACAACAATTCAGGCGGTGACTTCGTATATGAGATGTGGAACTGTCGTCCCGATGAAGGCAAGTTATATCTGATTCAGGACATCGAAGGTCTGCCCGCAGGTCAGTACTATGTAGAATGTACAGGTTACTATCGTGACGGCAACTGGGATGATGCCATTGCAGGCAACACTCGTCAGCTGGCATTCCTCTATGCTGGTACTGAAGAGAACTGCACACCTCTGCCCAGCATCATGGATGGCGCCAACAAGGGTGCAGGCTATGGACGTCTCGCTGAGACATTGATTCCTGACGGATGTACAGATGCACAGCGCTTCTTCAAGCTCAACACCTATGCAGTTCAGTCTCCTGTCGTTACTGTAGGTGAAGACGGCAAACTGCAGATTGGTGTCTACCGTCCCGCTAATGACGACCTGAAGGGTGGCGACTGGATCACAGCCGACAACTTCCGTCTCTATTGCGTTGGTCAAGAGAACGCTCTGACTGTAACTGTTGGCGACGCTCTCTATGCTACCTACGTTGCTCCTGTTGACGTTGACTTCAGCTATGCTCAGGTAAGTGCATACGCTGCTCAGCCTAAGACAGACTACGTTCACCTCGAGCCCGTGACCACTGTTCCTGCCGGTACAGCAGTCGTTGTGAAGGCTGAAGCTGCTGGCACATATCCCGTAGCCCAGACTACAGGTGCTGCTCTCGGCACAGACAACTCTCTCGTTGCAGCAACAGAAGCTGTTACTGCTGATGGCAGTCAGTACGTTCTCGCTAAACCTGAAGGAGAAGAAGTTGGCTTCTACCAAGTAAACGAAGGCACCACAATCGCAGCTGGCAAGGGCTACCTGGTAATCACAGGCGGTTCTGTTAAGCCATTCTACGGCTTCGATCCTGATGGAGCTACAGGTATCTCTGGCATCAATATTGATGAGAATGCTGTTATCTACAACCTCGCTGGCCAGCGTGTAAGCAAGGCTGTGAAAGGTATCAACATCATCAACGGCAAGAAGGTGCTGAAATAAGAACCTCTACCCTAACCCCTCCCACCTAAGGGAGGGGGAAAGGGAACTACTCATTCTTAATTATAAACTATAACACATAATGATTATGACAAAGAAATATGTAGCACCTGCAATGCAGGTTGAAGAGGCACAAGCAGCACAAATGCTGGCTGAGAGCCTGATTATAAGTAGCGACACAACTGTTGACGGAAGCGCAGCCCTAACGAAAGAAGATACCGATTGGGACATCTGGGGCGACTAATAGTCCTGCTCTGTTAACAGACAGATAACAACGAATCCCCGATGCACTTGATGTGTGTCGGGGATTTCTTTATGGTGTGAGAGGAAACGACTGCAGGGATGATTAAAAACATCACACGTGAAGTTTACGATTTTCACGTGTGATGTTTGCAATCTTCACACGTGAAGTTGGGCAACTTCACTAGGGTTGTTTGAATTATCCTCTAGGGTTGCTGAAAGTCGTAGTACTGCAAACCCTTCCAGTATAGATGTTGTGAACGGTAACAACAAGTTTCCCGTCCTTCACTTCGCCATCAATTACTGTCGGGAAATGCCCTTCGTTCTTGCCCGTCATATTTGGTCCGCCACCAACTATCTGCAGCCACTTGTGCTCATCATTCGGAGTATCGAGGCGATAAACATGCTGGTGAGCCGTTATCAAAAGCTGACAACCAGCCTCTTCAAGCAACGGCCCCCAGAGTTTGGAACAAGTTCTTTGCCATTCTGCAAAGTCGCCTTTATGCTTATCATCCACATCTGCAGGATAGAGGTCGCCAGGATTCACATCTGGACGAGGGTCATAAAGTGGAATATGACAGAAGGCAACAAGATACGGAGCACTCGCAATTTCAGGTTGTTTGAGCGCATCTCGAAGCCAAGCCTGCTGAGCAATTCGATAAGGCTCGCTAACAAAAAGGTTGCAGAACTTCGGATTCGTATCAACTTTATCCTCAGCAGTATCAAGACCAACGAGTGCGATATCGCCCATCCTGACTGCAAAGTTACGGCCTAAATCCCAGTCTCGAGGCTGACGTTCTTCAGGCTGACGATACATCCAAATGCGTTCCAGATGCCGATTTGCCAAGCCTCGGTTGTCGTGATTGCCTGGACAAAAGAGGTACGGAATGTTGGCTGCGAAGTCCTTTCTATCAATCTCGGGCTTGAAGAAGATGCGTTTCTGAGCCGCAATTGTCTCTTCTGTATTGCAAGCGTCGCCGTTCCAAATGACACAACTTGGCTGCAGCTCCATCACTTTATTTATGGTAGGATTGACGGCCTTCCACGAAGCATGCGTATCGTTAATGACGCAGAAATGCGACTTCGCCCCTTCACCAGCAGTTCTGAAACTGTAGATCTGGGGCTTCTCCTCGTTTCCTGTGATGCGAATATGATAGCCGTCTTTGTACTCTATGCGGTCCGCTCCTATCTTATAATAATATAATGTATAGGGCTTCAAGCCAGTCAGACGGACATGAACGGCTTCGTTGTCCATACCCGAAACACGATATCCGCCACACCAAACCTTCTTTCCGTCGCTCAGATCGGGTTTCTCACCATAGATAACATAACCGTTCGCCCAATCAGTCACGCTGAAGGCAATGCCCATGCTGGTTGCCGCATAGTTCTGCAGGACTGGTTCGCTATCGATGAGAGAAGTCTGTCCCCCTTCCTTCTCTCCCGATGGGGAGGGACTTGAAGCCTCTGCCTCTAACTCCTTTGCGAGAAGAGGATTGGCAATTCCGCTTGTCGCAGCCACAAGGGCAGCATTTCGAAGAAACTCACGTCTTTTCATAGTATTATCGTTTAATTACATCACAAAGATAATGTTTTTTCTTGATTTTACCATTCTATTTGACCTCATATTGCACGAATAAAAGACTTTTACCCCTATTTTGAGCAAAAATAATACCATATACAATAAGTTTTGAGCAAAAATTTTGCATGATAAGGTAAAATTTATTATCTTTGCACGAAGAAAACTTAAACTTAAAACACGAACGATGCAAAACAACAACTCAGGCAAGATGACTAATTACCGCTGGATTATCTGCGGCATGCTCTTCCTTGCAACCACAATCAACTACATGGACCGACAAGTGCTTTCCCTCACTTGGAAAGACTTTATCGCTCCTGAATTTCATTGGACAGATGCCGACTATGGTCGAATTGCCGCCATTTTCTCCATTGTCTATGCTATCGGCAACCTCTTCAGTGGTCGTTTCATGGACTGGATTGGCACCAAGAAAGGCTACCTTTGGGCCATCGGAATCTGGTCTTTAGGAGCTTGCATGCATGCCTTCTGCGGCACAGCAACCGCGGCATGGCTTGGGCTTGACGGCAAAGAGGGACTACTCAATGCTGTAGGCACGAGCACGGCAGTCATTGCTTCTGTCAGCGTTTGGTTCTTCATAGTATGCCGCATCGTACTTGGTATTGGCGAGAGCGGCAACTTCCCAGCCGCCATCAAGGTAACGGCTGAGTATTTCCCAAAGAAGGACAGAGCCTTCTCCACCAGCATCTTCAATAGCGGCAGTACTATCGGAGCACTCATCGCACCCATTTGCATTCCCCTGATTGCCAAGTATTATGGCTGGGAAATGGCTTTCATCATTATCGGTGCAATTGGCTTCATTTGGCTCGGACTCTGGGTGTTCATCTATAAGAAACCTGAAGAATGTAAAGGCGTGAACAAGGCCGAGCTGGCTTATATTCAGCAGGATGAGGGAGCAGTTGTAGAAGAAGAGACTGACGAGAAGTCCATCCCATTCATCAAGTTCTTCACGTTCCCACAGACTTGGGGCATCTTCCTCGCAAAACTCTTTACCGACGGAGTCTGGTGGTTCTTCCTCTTCTGGACGCCAGCCTACATCAGCGATGTCTATGGATTGAAGTCCGACAACCCGACAGCCATGCTGCTCATCTTCGTTCTCTACGCCATCACGATGCTCTCCATTTATGGTGGCAAGCTGCCAACCATCATTATCAACAAGACAGGACAGCTTCCCTATGATGCACGACTCAAGGCTATGTTCATCTTCACCCTCTTTCCGTTGTTGACAATCTTTGCCCAACCTCTGGGAGCATATAGCTATTGGTTCCCCATCATCCTCATCGGTTTGGCAGGAGCAGCACATCAAAGTTGGTCGGCAAACCTGTTCTCAGTAGGAAGCGACCTTTTCCCGAAGAAAGCCGTCGGCACCATGACAGGCATCAACGGCATGGCAGGCGGCATCGGCTCGTTCGTCATCAACTGGGGCAGCGGATTGCTTTTTGACTATGCAGACAAGACGCAGATGCACTTCCTCGGCTTTACGGGCAAGCCTGCAGGCTATTTCATCATCTTCTGTTACTGCGCTGTAGCCTATCTCTTAGGCTGGATCTTGCTCAAAGCATTTGTGCCTAAATACAAGGCAGTTCAGGGATGATTTTTAAACGTTTATGGTAATAAAGATTAAATAAATATGAAAAACTTATTTGACATTCAAGGAAAGGTTGTCGTGCTGACTGGCGGCTGCGGCATCTTAGGCAGGAACATCGCTCACTATCTGGTAGAGCAAGGCGCCAAAGTGGTTATTCTCGACCGTATTGAAGACCAGGGTAAAGAACTGGAAGCTGAGTTGAACAAGAAAGGCGAGGCACTCTTCCTCGTGACAGATGTGCTGAAGAAAGAAGTCTTGGAACAGAATAGAGACGATATCGTAGCTCGTTTCGGCACCATTGATGTCTTGCTAAATGCTGCTGGAGGCAACATGGGAGGAGCAACCATCGCTCCCGACAAGACCTTCCTCGACTTGGATCTCGACGCATTTAAGAAGGTCGTGGAACTCAATCTCTTCGGCACAGTCATTCCCACACAAGTGTTCGTTCCCGTAATGGCAAAGAATGAGAAGGGCGCCATCGTCAATTTCTGCTCCGAAAGTGCCTTGCGTCCCCTCACTCGCGTCGTGGGTTATGGAGCAGCGAAGGCAGCCATCGGCAACTACACGAAGTATATGGCAACCGAACTCGCCTCGAAGTTCAGCCCAAGTCTGCGTGTCAACGCCATCGTGCCAGGCTTCCTGCTGACCAATCAGAACCGCGCTCTTCTGACAAACGAAGACGGCTCGCTGACCGCCAGAGCAAAGACCATCATCGCTCACACCCCGGCAGGTCGATTTGCAGAACCCGAAGAACTCTTCGGCACTATACATTATTTAATTAGTGATGCCAGCAGTTTCGTCACAGGAGTCCTCTCCGTTGTTGACGGCGGCTTTGATGCTTTCTCAATCTAAAACATAACACATCTATAATATTATGTACTTTTGCGAACAAAGTTTCCGTTGGTATGGACCCAACGACCCAGTAAGCTTGCAGGACATCAGGCAGGCTGGAGCCACAGGCATAGTAACCGCTTTGCACCATATTCCTAATGGTGAGGTTTGGACAAAAGAGGAAATCCTCAAGCGCAAACAGGTCATCGAGGATGCAGGAATGCGTTGGGCTGCTGTGGAGAGCGTGCCTGTTCACGAGCATATCAAGACGCAAACAGGCGACTTCCAACGTTACATCGACAACTACAAGCAGAGTCTCATCAACCTCGGCGAGTGCGGCGTGGACGTCGTAACCTATAACTTCATGCCCGTTCTCGACTGGACAAGAACCAACTTGGCTTACGAAATGCCCGATGGTAGTCGTGCTCTTCGATTCGAGAGGGCAGCCTTTGTTGCTTTCGATCTGTTCATCCTTCGCCGTCCAGGTGCTGAAAAGGACTACTCCGACTCAGAGAAATCGAAGGCAAAGGCTCGTTACGAGCAGATGGATGAAGCAGAGAAGGAACTCATCACACGCAATATGATTGCAGGTTTGCCAGGTTCCGAGGAGAGTTTCACGCTGGAGCAGTTCCAGAAAGAACTTGACAGATACAAGAACATCACACCGGAGAAGTTGCGCTCGAACCTCATCTACTTCCTTCGTGAAGTGTGTCCCGCAGCCGAGAAAGCCGGCGTTCGTCTGGTCATACACCCTGATGACCCGCCCATGTCAATACTGGGTTTGCCGCGCATTCTCAGCACTGCGGAGGACTTCCAGGCACTCGTCGATGCCGTTCCAAGCCCGGCTAATGGGCTCTGCCTCTGTACTGGCTCGTTTGGCGTGAGTGCCGAGAACGACCTTCCTGCCATGATGCGTCGCTTCTGGGACCGCATCGACTTCGTTCACTTGCGCAGCACTCAAAGGGATGCTGAAGGCAACTTCCACGAAGCGAACCATCTCGAAGGCGACGTTCCGATGTATGAAGTGATGAAAGCCTTCCTGGAGATTCAGCAGAAGCGGCACAAGAGCATCGTCATGCGACCTGACCACGGACACCAGATGTGCGATGACCTCAAGAAGAAAACCAATCCCGGGTACAGCTGCATAGGTCGTCTCAGAGGCCTTGCAGAGCTGCGAGGATTGGAAATGGGCATCGCTGGACCCCCCAGCCCCCTTTAGGGGGAGTTTTCGTGAATCAAGAAAAACAGAACAAATAACCATTAAATAGTATTTTTATACCCTTAGTTCTCCCCCTAAAGGGGGACGGGGGGTCTTACATTATGAAAGCATTCATGGACGAGAACTTCCTGTTGCAGTCGCCGACGGCACAGGCTCTTTATCACAATCACGCAGCCCATCTGCCCATCATAGACTACCATTGTCACCTCAATCCAAAGGAGGTTGCAGAGGACCATCGCTTTTCCGGCATCACTGAACTCTGGCTTGGAGGCGACCACTACAAGTGGCGTGCGATGCGGAGCAACGGCGTGGATGAGAAGTTTATTACCGGAAATGCGAGCGATTGGGAGAAGTTCCAGAAGTGGGCAGAAACGATGCCTTACTGCATGAGGAACCCTCTTTACCATTGGACTCACCTTGAACTTCGCACGGCTTTCGGCATAAACAAGCTTCTGAATGCTTCGACGGCTCGAGAAATCTATGATGAATGCAACGAGAAGATGCAGTCGCCCGAGTTCTCGGCTCGAGGCTTGATGCGAAGGTACAAAGTGGAAGTCGTCTGCACAACCGACGATCCTGCGGACACTCTCGAGCATCATATTGCTACCAAAGAGAGTGGATTCGAGGTGAAAGTCCTGCCAACATGGCGACCAGATAAGGCTATGGCAATCGACAACCCGAGTGCCTATCGCGCTTACATCGAGAAGCTTGGGGCAATTTCAAGTGTTGAGATTCGCAACTACGCTGACCTGATTGATGCTCTTCAAAGGCGACACGACTTCTTTAATAGTGTAGGGTGCCGCCTTTCAGACCATGGTGTCAACGAGTTTTACGCTGAGAACTTTACCGAAACCGAACTGAATGCAATCTTCCAGAAAGTGATGGATGGCAAGCAACCTTCAGTTGAGGAGATCAACAAGTTCCGTTCTGCCCTCATGCTCGAAGGCGGAAGGATGGATGCGAAAGCTGGTTGGACGCAGCAGTTCCACTATGGTCCGATGCGAAATAATAACTCGCGAATGTTCCGCAAACTTGGTCCTGATACAGGTTACGACAGTATCGGGACTTGGAACACCAGCGAGAGTCTGTCCCGTTTCCTTGATAAACTCGATAGCGAAGGCAACCTCGCCAAGACCATCCTCTACCCAATCAATCCTTCGGATAACGAGATGATTGCCACTATGATAGGCAACTTCCAGGAAGGTCCTGTGCCTGGCAAGATACAATTTGGTAGCGGTTGGTGGTTCAACGACCAACTTGACGGCATGGAACGCCAGATGAACGCCCTCTCAGTACTCGGTTTGTTGAGTCGTTTCGTAGGCATGCTGACCGACAGTCGCTCGTTCCTCTCCTACCCTCGCCACGAGTACTTCCGCCGTTGTATGTGCAATCTCATCGGTCAGGACGTGGAAGACGGCAAGTTGCCGGCAGAGGAAATGCCCTTCATCGAACAGATGGTCGAGGACATCTCCTACTATAATGCCAAACGTTATTTCAGCTTTTAAGGTTCAATATTATTCATAATTCTGCCTAAACATTTGGCAGATATGAAAAGAAAGCGTACCTTTGCAGCCAAGAAAGTCAACAAACAAAAACATTAACAACAATGAAAAGAAATTTCTTCATGAGTGTGCTGGCTGCTATCTGCTTGGTGGCTTGCGCTGAGACAAAGACTGAAATCAAGGTTATCGGCGATCTTGGCGACCCGAAACCCACGTTCCTCCACAACATGTTCGGTCGTGAGACAATTGCCGAAGGACAGGTTGCCAACGGAGTTGTCACATTTAATGTGGATACAGTCGAAAATGCAATTGCCGTCATAGGTCGTAGTGCCGACAGACGTCAACCAGTTTGCACTGTCTTCATCGACGGCGAGCCAATCGAGGTAACCATCAAAGACGGTGAAGCAACCGTAACAAAAGGCTCGGAAAGCAACATGATGCTTGTCGATGCAATGGAGCGTGTGAAGATGGCAAGCACTCCTATGGAGCAACTCATGAAAGACTATAGTGACGCTCGTGAGAAGTATGGCGAGGACATTCCTAAAGATATGATGGATGGTTTCGACAAGCGTTACGACGATATCTCTGCAGAAATCACCGCCACACAAAAGCAGATTATCCTTGAGAACAAGGACAATCTCGTTCCTGTTTACTTCCTTCGTACTGGTGGAGACTCTTATGGAGTGGAGTTTGTAGAGAGCTTCTTGAAGGATTATAAGTACAAAGATTGCAAGGCACTTGCGCCTGTTCTGGCCTCTATCAGCGGCGAAAAGAACAAAGTTCCTGGCGCAACAGTTGTAGATTTCGTGGGTAAAGACCTCGACGACAAAGAGTGTCACCTCACCGATTACGTGGGTAAAGGCAAATATGTCCTCGTTGACTTCTGGGCAAGCTGGTGTGGTCCTTGTCGTGGCGAAATGCCTAATGTGAAGGCAAACTACGAGAAGTACAAGGACAAGGGCTTCGAAATTGTCGGCATCTCCTTTGATAATGACAAAGTTGCTTGGGAAAAGGGCGTCAAGGACCTTGGCATCACTTGGCCTCAAATCAGCGACCTGAAGGGTTGGCAATGTGCTGCAAGCGACCTTTACAACATCAAGGCCATTCCTGCAACCATTCTCTTTGGTCCTGATGGAAAGGTCATCAAGGCTAATCTCCGTGGCGAAGAACTCGGCAAGACTTTGGCTGAATTGCTCGACAAATAGAGATTAGGGACTGAATGTTTCCCCTAACAGACAAACAGCTTAACGGCATACTCTCCGCAGCACTTAGCTGTGGCGGCGAGTATGCCGATATTTTTTTAGAGGATACCCGCATCAGTAGCATGGTTCTGCAAGATGGGAAGGTGAGCCAAGCCCAGCAGGTATGCCTTTATGGAGCAGGTATCCGAGCCGTTCAAGGCAGTCAAACGGGCTATGCCTACACAATGGACTTGAGCGAGAAGGCAATGCTTCAAGCCGCCAAGTTTGCTGGAAGCATGTTTCCTGGTGTTTCAAAGCAGAACTTTACGTTGCCTTCGATGGGTGAAGAACCAGCGGAAACGGTTCTGACTTCTGATATGATGTCTCCTGAAAAGGTGCGTCAATTCCTTTTGCAGATTGAGGAGAAAGCCCGTTCGATGGATACTTCGGTCATTCGCGTCAAAGCCTATATCTCCCAGCGAATGCAGGAAGTCCAGTTCGTAGCAAGCGACGGAACGGCCTTTCACGACTATCGTCCGCGCACATCTCTCTCGATAAACATCGTGATGGAGCGAGGCGGAAAGACACAGATGGGCTATGCTTCGAGAATGCTTCAGATGGGAGCGGAGTTCTTTTCAAACGCTCTTATCGAAGAAGTCGTCAGCGAAGCAATCCAGCGAACCGATTTTCTCTTCTCGGCCTCGCAAATCGAAGGAGGCGAGATGCCTGTCGTGATGGCGGCCGGAAGCAGTGGAATCCTTCTGCACGAAGCAATTGGACATGCTTTCGAGGCTGACTTCATCCGTACTGGAGACAGCATCTTTACGGGCAAGTTGGACAAGCAAATCTGTCATCCAAGCATTAGTATTGTGGACGATGGAACGCTTCCGAACGATGCGGGAATGCTTCGCTTCGACGATGAAGGCATTCCAGGACAAAGGACAGTTCTCGTCGAAAATGGCAAGTTGAACAGCTATCTTTACGACCGCATCAGCGCGAAACACTTTGGAGTCAAGCCTACAGGCAACGGAAGACGCGAGAGTTTCCGCTGTATGCCCATTCCACGAATGCGCTCAACCTACATGCTTCCAGGCGAGGCAAAAGAGGAAGAGATTATCCGAAGCGTGCGTCGCGGCATTTATGCCCAGTCGTTCACGAACGGCCAAGTGCAGATAGGAGCCGGCGACTTTACCTTCTTTATGAAGACAGGTTACCTTATCGAGGACGGACGACTGACGAAACCTCTTCGCGACCTTAACATCATCGGTAACGGTCCTGAGGCTCTTCATCAAATCAGTATGGTTGCGGACAATCTCAAGATTGACCATAGTGCTAGTATGTGTGGCAAGGAAGGCCAGAAAGCGGCTGTAAGCCAAGGACTTCCAACAGTTTTAATTGACAAGTTAATTGTGGGATAGAGGCATGAACAAGGACATAATTTATCTTGCAGAAGAAGCTATCCGACGACTCCCAACTCGTCTCGATTACAAACTTGTCTTGCTGGAGAACAACGAAGACAACATCATTCTTCGCGACACGAAAGTGGAAAAGATGCTGCGAGCCACTTCCCTATCACTCGCTATCAATCTCTATCTCGATGGACGGGATGGGTTCTTCTATACGAACGACTTGCGTCAAGAGTCGGTTGAAGCGTTCATCAAGCAGGCTTACGAAACGACTCGTTTGCTAGAACCTGATGAGAGCCGAACCCTTTCAGATCCAGAACGTTACTACAAAGGCGGAGGTCCTAACCTGATGAACTTCGATGCTTCGCTTTCCGAAATGGCTCCTGAAGACAAACTTCGCTTGCTACAAGAAACGGCTTCAGAAGTTGAGGGGGCTGACAAGCGCGTCATCAGTATGCAAACTCGCTATATGGATCGAGGTCATCAGGCGCATTACCTCATCAGCAACGGGTTTGACGGCTTCGAGCAGAGCAGTTATTGTACGCTTACGAGCATCATTTCTGTGGAAGGAGAAGGCGGTCAGCATCCAATGGATGGCTGGGGAGAAACGCGACTTTTCTTTGGTCAGATGCCTCGAAAAGGTATTGCTCCGACGGCTCTCAGCCGCACTTTGCGGAAGATTGGACAAAGGCCTGCGCCAAGTGGAAAGTATCGAATGATACTGGAGTCGCCTTGTGCCGGCAACTTCCTCCAACCTTTGCTGAATGCGATGAACGGCCAAGCCTTGCAGCAAAAGACTTCCTTCCTGATGGACAAACTTGGGGAGCAAGTCGTTTCACCACTTGTAAATATCATCGACGACCCGCTGATTCCAGGAACAAGAGGAGCCGCGCTTTTCGATTTCGACGGAGTTGCTACAAAACGTCGCGAACTCTTTACTGATGGGCGACTGCGGACGTTTTTCATAGACACTCAGACAAGCAAGAAACTTGGAATGAAGCCAACGACTCAAGGTGTGCATCATCTCATCATGAAACAAGGAGAAGAGAGTCTAGATGAAGCGATTGCCGACTCGAACAGAGCCATCCTTGTGACTGATTTCAATGGTGGAAATTGCGACCCAGCCACAGGTAATTTCTCGTACGGAATTGAAGGCTTCCTCATAGAGCAAGGCGTTATAACTCAACCGATTAGCGGCATGAACATCACAGGCAATATGCTTGATGTATGGAAACGTTTGAGCCTTGTTTGTAATGATGCCGATCCATGGGAAACTGAACTGATTCCTTCGATTGCATTCGAGGATGTTTCGTTTGGGGGCTGCTGAAGAAACAGAAAACGACTGCAGTTAAGTTGCCAAACATAACACGTTAACTTTGCCAACGACACACGTTATGATTGCAAACGTAACACGTTAAGTTTGCGAACATAACTGGCGATGTTGGAACACTTGAAAAATAAAAGGAGATGTTTTCTTGTTCTTCGCTCTTTTTTTCGTAACTTTGTAGCCGAATAGACAACCAAACTAACAAAGTTAGCAAACAAGTCATGAAACAACATACTACACTATTTCTGCTCACCTTTCTGCTGCCCTTCCTCGCTTCGGCAGGCATTCCAGAAGGTTATTACGACGCAGCAAACGGCAAAAAGAAAGCAGAACTGAAAGCCGCTCTGTACAATGTGATATCGAATCACAAAGAACTCGGATACGGAAATCTCTGGTATTATTACGAGAAAGTGGATTATTTGCCTGCCACAAATTCTGATGGACAACACCAAGTCATGGACTATTACAGCGATAAGGTGTATTACTTCAAAGGAGATGGTACTGCTGTAACTGGCATGAATAAAGAGCATGTGGCACCACAAAGTTGGTGGACTGGCGGAACAAGTGTTGCAGTCGGCAACGACCTTATTCAAGTTATTCCATCAGATGGGAATGCCAATAGTGCGAAGGGCAACTACCCTCTTGGAGTGGTAAAAGGAGCCGTATCGTATCCTTCAAGCGGCACTTCCAACACCCGAATGAAGACAGGAAAGGATGCAAGTGGCAAGATGGTGTTCGAGCCTTGCGATGAATATAAAGGGGACTTTGCTAGAATATACTTCTATGTAGCGACCTGCTATCCGAATGTTAACTGGCAAAATCGTACTGATGTAAATGTATCGTTTAGACAAGAAGACTACCCTACCATTAAGGAAGACATCCTTCCTATGTTGTTGGAATGGAGCAAAAACGACCCTGTATGCGAATGGGAAATCACTCGAAACGAGCGTGTATACGGAGAACAGTTAAACAGAAATCCATTTGTCGACTTTCCCAATCTCGCTGAGTATATTTGGGGCGATAGTATTGAATTCGAGTTCAACATCGACGGCTCTGGTTCTGGCGGTGGTGGAGGCCAAGGTGGCGATGAGACTCCTGACTTTGCGACTCTTGTCGACTGCTCTCTAAAGTCGGGCCTCGACCCGTTCTTTGTTCGCACTTATGAAGGTTGCGACGGCGAGGTTTGGACAAGCGACGCTACTTATGGAGCGAAGGCAACCGCTTACAGCCTATCGAATAAGGAAGCAGACGAATATCTGATGGTTAACGTCGACCTTACTCTTGCTGTCGAAGCAACATTAACCTTCAGTCACGCAACAGGCTTCAACAAGACTGAATCTGTAAAGGACACCTACTTCCAAGTGCTCGTTAGCGAGAACTATGAGGGTGTTCCTGAAGATGCAACATGGGACTTGCTCGACGCGAACTTCCCGCCACTCCCGTCCAGCAGTAACTATACAAGTTTTGTTTCTTCTGGCGACATAAGCCTCAATAGTTATGGTGGCAAGAACATTACGCTTGCTTTCCGTTATACGAGCAACAATTCCGCTTGTTACACTTGGGAAGTGAAGGATGTCAAAGTGGTGGCCTTCAATGATCCGGATGCTTTGCCGCTCATTGCAGAAGGCGAACAGACACAACAAAGCGTCTATACTTACAATTTGACGGGCAAAATAGTTCCTTGGGACACGAAGGGAATCGTCATCCGAAACGGCAAAAAGATACTGCAGAAATAGGCAAAATGCGCTTCTTCATCAGACTTTCATACGACGGGACTCGCTATCATGGTTGGCAAATTCAACCGAATGGCGACAGCATTCAGCAAGAGTTGCAGGAAGCCCTCTCTACCCTACTCCGCCAACCTATTGAGGTTGTTGGGGCAGGACGAACAGATACGGGAGTGCATGCAAAGATGATGGTGGCGCATTTCGATTGGGAAGAGCCTTTGGATGGGAAGCAGTTAGCTTACAAACTTAACAAGCTCCTTCCGCAAGATATTGCAGTTCAGGAGGTTCGGCAGGTTGATGAAGAGATGCATGCTCGCTTTTCTGCCACTTCGCGCACGTACCATTATTATATTCACACCTACAAAGACCCGTTCCTGCAGGCCTATAGTTGGCAGATTCCTTTTGCGCTTGATTTCGAGAAGATGAACGAAGCGGCAAAGGTTTTGCTTGAGTATAAGGACTTTACGAGCTTCTCGAAGGTGAACACAGACACCAAGACGAACCTTTGCGACATTAAGGAAGCCTATTGGGAAGAAGTAACTGCGGGGCATTGGCGCTTTACGATTACGGCCAACCGTTTTCTCAGGAATATGGTTCGAGCCATTGTTGGGACGCTTGTTGAGGTAGGCCGAGGAAGGACAAGCATTGAGGAAGTTCGGCAAATCATCGAGGCAAAAGACCGTTGCCAAGCTGGCGAAAGTGTTCCAGGCAAAGCCCTCTTCCTGGTTGATATCAAATACTGAGAAGTGAGATGTGGTTGGTTCTTGCCTTCGTTAGCGCGGCCCTGCTGGGCTTTTATGATGTCTGCAAGAAGTACTCCCTTCGCGACAATGCCGTCATCCCGATTCTCTTCCTCAACACACTTTTCTGCTCGATAATCTTCTTGCCTTTAGCCTTCCAAACGCCTTTCGGAGGTTGGGAAGTGCAACGATACATCTTGCTCAAAGCTTGCATTGTGCTGAGCAGTTGGTTGCTCGGCTATATCGGCATCAAACACTTGCCCATCACGATTGTCGGACCTATCAATGCCACCCGTCCTGTAATGGTTCTGATAGGGGCTTTGCTCATCTTTGGCGAGAAGTTGAATCTTTGGCAATGGGCAGGTGTCTTGCTGGCAATCCTGAGTTTCTTCCTGTTGAGTAGAAGCGGGAAGAAGGAAGGCATCGACTTCAAGCACAATCGTTGGATAATCTGTACTGTAGGAGCAGCCATTCTGGGAGCTATTAGCGGACTTTACGACAAGTACCTGATGGCTACGGAATTAGATGGAGGCTTAGGCTTGCCCCGCTTAACCGTTCAATGTTACTACAACTTCTACCAGACCATCATGATGGGAGCGATGCTTTTGTTGCTTTGGTGGCCTAAACGCAACGAAGGAACGCCTTTCAAATGGCGTTGGAGCATCCTGCTGATAAGCATTTTCCTAAGCGTGGCCGACTATGTTTACTTCTATAGTCTTTCGCTAGATGGCGCTTTGATAAGTGTGGTGAGTATGGTCAGGAGGAGTAGCGTTCTTGTCAGCTTCATGCTTGGTGCCCTACTCTTTCACGAAAAGAATCTGCGGAGCAAAGCCATCGACCTTGCCCTCGTCTTGTTGAGTATGGTTCTCCTATGGCTGGGGCAATGAGCGGCTTATCTCATGAACCTTGCCCTCGACTTTTTGTCTTTGTTCACGAGTCAGCTCGCTTGTTTGGAGTTCGAAAGTAATTGTGTCGTCGCTTTCGGAAAGAGAAGTTTTGATGAGAGGCAAAGCTTGTAGAGCAAGACGGGCATCAATATCCACATCTTCGCTAAGGAACTCATCTACAGAAGGTCGGTCTATGGTTTGAGACAACTCGTTCCAATTTATATCAAAAAGACGGATACGACTATCGGAAGCAGGCGCATTATAGGTCTGCACCATGCAAAAAGTGCTGTCGGAAAGCAGGCGCATCTCCACAACACAATGCTCCGAAAGCTTTAATTTCAAGTATTTATCGTTAAGGACAAGCAGTTCCGAATGGTCGTCGAACTTGTTCTTCACAACCGCTTGCATGTTGTTTTCGCGGAAGTCAATCTGGTCGAGGCGATTGTTCTTGGTCAAGAGCGGGAAGATGCTATCGGGAGTCGCGGCATAAATATCGCGGATGCGAGTCTGCGCCTTGACAACTGACAACTGACAACTGACAACTGAAAGAAGGAACAAGAGTAGAAACTTTTTCATGGCAAGGTTATTTTAGTTTCCAATCAGACAGATAGAAATGATTCTCCACCGCATTCTCTATGTCGTCGGGCAAGTTGCAGAAGAAGTCGATTCCAGTACGCTTTTCCAACTCATCGATAGTAATGGCGTACTTGGAACTTATATCGTCCGAATTCCCTTTATGCTCCATCCAGAAGGCAATTGCATAGTAGCCTCCATTGATTTTCGCATACTTCTTGGCAAAGGCCAGAATAGCCATGTAGAAGTAGTTCGGACAAGCCAGCCTGCCGCCATTTACCATTGTATAGTTTCCTGCAGAAATGGTGCCACCTTTGACCACATAGAGTGTATCGCGGAACGTGGATTGGTCGTAGTTCTTGCGAATGAAGTCCTCCAACTCAAACCAAATTCCCTGGCCATTGAAACTGCCCAGTTGCGGATGCATGTTGCTGAGGTAGAAAGTCTGACCATTCGCCTCTTTCGAGTTGAGTCGGTCGGCACTTCCAAGCATGTGGCCTCGCTGATAACCGCTACCGATATAGTCAATCAGACTTGCGCGAATACCCTCCGGAAGCACAGGATCGGGTTGGAAGGGGTCGCCTGTCCCGCCAAAGTTGTTAAAGGTCTCGCCTTGTCTCCACTTGTTGCGATTCCAATTCACATTGTTCGACGAGAAGCCCGTATACCATTTGTAGGCCGTCCAGCAACCTGCCTTGAGGCTTGAATTGTAACCGACACAATAGTTCAGTTTGCCATCTGGAAGCGAATGGACGATAAAAGCATCCACATTGCCCGTCTTGAGGGAGGGAATCTCCAGGCCGTGAATTGCGCCATTCTTGATTGAGGCTGACGTAATCGGCTCGGTATAAAGGGGTTGCGACAAAGTAGTGTTAGCGTTTGTGTTGACCTTGGAAGTATCTGGCTTCATGTCGGAATCGCCACCACAACCCATCAAGAGCAGGGATACAAAAAGAGATGCAGACAACCGAATGTATCTGCACCTCTTATTTATTAACTTTCGGGACATACTATTCCCTAATCTCTAATCCCTAATCCGGATTACTTCTTCATGCGAGCGTAGCGGCTCATGAACTTATCTACGCGACCTGCGGTGTCAACCAACTTGCTCTTACCAGTGTAGAAGGGGTGAGAGGTGTTACTGATTTCGAGCTTGAACAGGGGATAAGTCTCGCCTTCGAACTCGATGGTTTCAGATGTCTTAGCGGTTGAGCGGCTGAGGAACATGTCGCCATTGCTCATGTCCTTGAACACTACGGGGCGGTAGTTCTCGGGATGAATTCCTTCTTTCATTTTCTTGTTTCTCCTTTTCTTTGTGCCCCCGAGTTTCCTTCATTGGAAGTAGATAAGGGGCTGTTAATAATTTTTAGCGGGTGCAAAGGTATGACTTTTTTCTCAATGCACCAAATTTTTGCAAGAAAAAGTTTACTTTACCCAATCCATGATGAGCCGATAGGCTATGGAAGAGGGGTCTGGGAGGTAAGGGAGATTGTCTTTTTTGTACCAACCGCCGTCGCTGAGTTCGGCCTTTTGGAGCTGGAGTTCGCCCGAGAGATAGTCTGCCGTGAAACCCACCATCAAGCCGCTTGGATAGGGCCAAGGTTGCGAGGCAAAGTAGCGAATGTTGGTGACGTGAAGATGTGTCTCTTCCCAAACTTCCCTTTGAACGCATTCTTCCAGCGTTTCGCCTGTTTCCACGAAGCCTGCCACAAGTCCGTAGTGCCTGTCGCGGAAGGTGTGAGCATGAACCATGAGAATCTCGTCGCCTTTGGTCACGCGGACGATAATGGCAGTCGCGAGGCTCGGCCAAAGTTCCTTTCCGCACTCACGGCATTGCTTGCTGATTTCCGTCTGCCAACGCATCTCGCCTCCACAAACGCCGCAAAACTTGCTGTTCTGGTGGAAAT
Source organism: Bacteroidaceae bacterium (assembly GCA_017548075.1). Classification (GTDB taxonomy): domain Bacteria; phylum Bacteroidota; class Bacteroidia; order Bacteroidales; family Bacteroidaceae; genus Physcousia. The sequence goes on from JAFYNL010000042.1 coordinate 41,644, forward strand.
AGACCAGTTCGGCGCACTTTCCTGCAAGTTGATAGTCTTCGGCTGGAAGGATGTGGAAGCTTTTGCGAAGCGGCACCATTTGCAGGTCTTCCCTATCCGTAACGGGCTTCGAGAGAGAGGCCACGACGACCTGACCTTCCTGCAATTCCGTCACCTTTTCCCAAGGCTTCAGCTCAATGGGGCACTCGCCAAAGGGGACAGTTCCCTCTTTCGTGAGCAAAATGTCCCCTTGACAAAAGATGAAGTATTTGTAGTGCATAGTGCATAGTGCATAGTGTATAGTGCATAGTGTATAGTGCATAGTTTAATTCACAGCTACGCTCATCTTCATAACTATGAACTATGAACTTTAATCCAATCTCATCGACTTCTTTATCTCCTCGACCTTCTTCTGAGCCTTCTCCACGCAAGCGGCATAGCAGCCTGCGCAGCCCATTGTGTCCTTGACTTCGAGGTAGAACTTAATCTTGGGTTCCGTGCCACTGGGACGAACGCTCACCTTCGTGCCGTCCTCGCAGAAGTACTGAAGCACGTTGCTTGTTGCGGGCATGTCGAGAGCGATTTCCTTGCCTTCGCCGTCGCGAGCCTTGAGCGTCTTGAAGTCCTTTGCCATAACCACTTTGCTGCCGGCAATCTCGGTGATGGGATTGTTGCGGTAGTTCTCCATCATGGCCTTGATTTCGTCGGCTCCGCTCTTGCCTGGCTTGACGACGTTGATGGTGTGCTCATATGAGAAACCGTATTCCAAGTAAATCTGCATAAGCAGGTCGTAGAGCGTCATGCCCTGGTCCTTTGCCCATGCTGCAATCTCGCAAATGAGGCAGATAGCGGCTGGAGCGTCCTTGTCGCGAACCTTGTCGTAAGGCAGGAAGCCGAAGCTCTCCTCGCCGCCGCCGATGTATTTCTGTTTGCCTTCGCTGATGGCAATCTCGCGAGCAATCCACTTGAAGCCCGTGTAGCAGTCGCGCAACTCGATGTTGTTCTTCGCCGCCATCTTGGTGATGACTTCTGTCGTGACGATGGTCTTAACGAGGAAGTCGGTCGGCTTCAACTGGCCGAGAGCAATCTTGTTCTTGATGATGTAGTAGCAGAACATCATGCAGGTCTGGTTGCCGTTGATGATAATCCACTCGCCCTTCGGGTCGCGGCAAACGATGGCCAGTCGGTCTGCATCCGGGTCGCTTGCAATGACAAGGTCAGCATTAAGCTTGGTACCCAGTTTCATGCCAAGCGTCATAGCCTCGGCGTTCTCGGGATTGGGACTGACGACGGTCGGGAAGTTGCCGTCGATGACCATCTGCTCGGGCACCACGTTGATGTTCTTGAAGCCCCAACTGCGCAGGCAAAGCGGCGTAACCACGCGACCGGCTCCGTGCATGGGACTATAGACGATGTTCAGGTTCTCCTGGCGCTTGATGACCTCGGCATCGATGCGAGCCTCGCGAACGGCCAGCATGTAGTCGTAGTCCACCTCGCCACCGATAATCTTGATGAGGTCGGGATTGCCCTCGAACTTCACGTCCTCGATTTTGACCTTGTTCACCTCGTCGATGATGCCCGTGTCGTGCGGAGCAATCACCTGAGCACCGTCGCTCCAATAGGCCTTGTAGCCGTTATATTCCTTAGGATTATGGCTTGCAGTCACGTTCACGCCAGCCACGGCTCCCAGATGACGAATGGCGAAGCTCACCTCGGGCGTTGGGCGAAGACTCTCGAAGAGATAGACCTTTATCCCGTTGGCGCTGAAGATGTTGGCAACCGTCTCGGCAAAGAGGCGACCATTGTTGCGGCAATCATGCCCCACCACCACGCTCTTTCCGCCTTCGGGGAAGGCCTTGTTGATGTAATTGGCGAAGCCCTGAGTAGCCATGCCCACGATGTACTTATTCATGCGGTTCGTGCCCGCGCCCATAATGCCGCGAAGGCCACCGGTTCCGAACTCGAGGCTCTGATAGAAAGCATCCACGAGAGCAGTTTTGTCCTCATTCTGAAGCATTTGGGCGATTTCCGCCTTTGTTTCCGCATCATAATAGGGAGAATCGAGCCAAGCCTGCGCTTTAGCCTCGCAATCTTTGATAAGTTGTATGTCCATAACGATTAGTTTTAGTGTATTTTTCTATGAATATCTGTCTGCAAAATTACGAAAATTCGAGCAAAAGTACAAATGGAAAGCAAAGTTTTTCTTAAAAACTTGAGCAAGCAGATTTTCATGGCACTTGCCCGAGGGTTAAAAATCTCGATGAAATGGGCATTTTTTGAGCATCAGACTCTAACGGCGCAAAGTTTGCGAAAATTTTAAGCAAATAAGCAAATTAAACATCGAATTTTGAGAGAAAGGCGGCGACTATATTTTATATATTATATAGATGAGATTTAATCTCATAACATATATAGTTTTTTCAAACCAGTCTGTCTCTTTTTAAGCAAAGTTTAACTTGCTTAATTGCTTAACGCCCTGCCAGCCGACAAATCAATACCTTTTGCTGAAAATCGCGTCAATTGCTGCTGATAATCGGCCCAATTGAGGTGCTGAAATTTGGCAGCGCAGCCAGAATGTCGTAAATTTGCAATGTGAAAGGAAAGAGAACAACTGCAGGGTTATTTGCAAACTTAACGAGTGAAGTTGGCCAACATCACACGTGAAATTTGCCAACGACACACGTGAAGTTTCAAATTTAACTGAACACCATATATGAAGCACGGACACGCAGCGGCGCATCCTACTCCCCAAAGAAAAAATTTGACTTATTGATTATCCGACGCTTTGGCAAAAGGCTTCGTAGCTCTGCTCCAGGCGGGCTATCTGATAGGGCTGCAGGCGCAGGGAGAAAGTACCGGTCAACTCCTCTAAGCCAAAAGCAACCTTGATGATGCTAGCGAGGTTGAAACTGGGCCCTGTGCCGCGCTTCATGAGTTGACGGGCAACCTTCAAAACCTCAACACGGTCGTGCTCGATGTAATGCAGCGAACGAAGCAGGAGAAACAGGCATGGCAAAGTATCAACCCTGACCAGATAGACCATCTGCTCGCGGCCCTTCGGAATAAGCATAACGGAGAAGAATTGCTCCACGAGTTTTGGCGTATCGAGTTCGGGCAAGATGAGGAGCGCTACCTTCTGACGCTCTACCTCGTTGAAACCAGCCGCAAGTCGCGCAAATGGCTCATCAGAAAGGCTGGCAGTCCCTCGTTTCAGCCGCACCAAAAAGGTCTTCATGAGGGTGATGAGGTAGGCCTTGCTCTCATAACGCGCCAGCGCCTCGGTCATCTTCCAATAGAGTTCGACGGGACACTCGACGAGCAAACGCTCTCCAAGCATATAGCCGGCAGTCCGTTGCTCACTTCTGGAGAACGACGAAAGCAGGCGGACAAGTTCCTCCGCATCGCCTGTCTGCAACGACGGAAGCAGCTTCTGCTCGAGGGTTTTGCTATAATGTTTCTCTGTCATGCGAATGAGTCCTGCAAAGTTAAGGAAAACATTTCGAACGGACAAACTTTTCGTAAATAAATAATGATTATTTGTTTGAGGAATCAAATAAATTCCGTAACTTTGTGACCGATGAAGACAAGAATCATAGCACTATTCATGGCTCTCCTTCCTGTTTACGGCCACCTTTGGGGGCAGCGCGTAATGACGGGCGACGAGCGGACAGAACTCTATCTGCCTCTTATCAAGGGAAAGCGCGTGGCGCTCTTCAGCAACCAAACGGGGCTCGTGGGCAAAAAGAACCGGCACGTACTGGATCTGCTCGTAGAAAAGGAAGCGAATGTGACTGCCGTCTTCTCGCCGGAACATGGTTTCCGAGGTCATGCAGATGCCGGAGCCGTAGTGGCGGACGAGGTGGACGAGCGGACTGGAATCCCCATCCTTTCGCTTTACGGGCAGAACCGAAAGAAGCACCTCGGCGAGGAAGCGATGGGGATGTTCGATGTACTTCTGGTTGATATTCAGGATGTTGGCCTGCGCTATTATACGTATTACGTGACCATGTGCCACCTAATGGATGCCTGCACGAAATACGGGCGAGAGGTCATCATTCTGGACCGTCCGAACCCCAACGGACATTATGTGGATGGGCCCATTCTCGACATGGAACTTCGCAGCGGAGTCGGGTATCTGCCAATTCCCGTCGTGCACGGCATGACGCTTGGCGAACTGGCACAAATGGCTACGGGAGAGAAGTGGCTGAACGAGGGCAACGAATGCAAGCTGACGGTAATCCCCTGCCTGAACTACACCCATCAGACCCACTACACTTTGCCTGTCGCTCCGTCGCCCAATCTGCCCAACATGCAAGCCATCTATCTCTACCCTTCGCTCTGCCCGTTCGAGGGAACGGTGGTCAGTATGGGACGCGGCACGGACAAGCCTTTCCAGCAATATGGACATCCCGAACTGCAAGCCTGCCACAGCTATTCCTTTACCCCTCAAAGCATGCCTGGAGCCTCACGCCCGGTTCTGATGGGAGAGACGTGCTACGGCGAAGACCTCTCCACCCTACCCTACGACTCGATATGGCAAAAGCAGATGAGCCTGGCCTACGTCATAGATGCCTACAGATGCCTGAGAAACGAGGGCAAGGCAGACGGGTTCTTCACCTCTTTCTTCGATAAACTGCTGGGCCGAACCTACGTCCGCGAAATGATTGAAAAGGGATGCAGCGAAGCCGAAATCCGCGCTCGCTGGAAGGACGAAGTGGAGGCATTCAAGCAAAAGCGACAGAAATACTTGTTGTACGAATAAAAAAAAGAGAGCCCTTCACAGAACTCTCTAATTGCGTTTTCGTTTTGTTTTCGAGCCTCTTGTCGGATTCGAACCAACGACCCCGAGATTACAAATCACGTGCTCTGGCCAACTGAGCTAAAGAGGCAAGGTGGGAAAGCTTACTATATCGCGCCGCTACAACCTGCTGCCCTTGCTGCGGTCAAGCCCTGGG
>JAFYNL010000043.1 GCA_017548075.1 Bacteroidaceae bacterium
CTGAGCCAGGATCAAACTCTTCATCGTTAAATATCTTTTGTGGCTGCAATTAAGCAGCTACTGTTGTCTGTTTCAATGACGCTTGTCCCGGACTGCTAATCTTTATCCTATTCGGATATTGACGGTTCACTCGCAAATGTTCATAAAAAACATTCGCTTGTACTTGTTTCTTGTACTACAATCTCTGTCTATGTAAATCTTTCAAAGAGCGTGCTCCAAAAGGAGCGCATCAAAGGTCGGCCACCCCATCAGAGAGGCGGCTTCACCTCATTTGCGGCTGCAAAGGTACGGCTTTTCCAGAAACTGACAAAACTTTCACAGACTTTTTTCAAAAAAAGATGCGATTTTGCACTTTATACATTATATATATAATATGCGCGCGATGGGTTCACACATAATGATAGTGCTTCCTTTTCTGCAGATACTGCAAGTCGGACTGATGGTTGTAAGCCTCTTTTTCGAAGCGAATGTGATGATAAGCCTTCTCTGCATCCCAATATTTCAGATAAAAGAACAACCACTCCACTCCATACCAAAAGAAGAAGGGAAGATAGAGCAGTTCTTTTTGTTGGGCTGCGTGAATGCGCTCGTGATTGTACTCAACGGGATTTAGAGGCCTTACCGAAAAGATAAAGCCAAACAAGCATATCGCCATATAGGACTTTCCCATCAAATGACGCTTGATAAGATATACTTTCCTTTTTTCGGACTGTTGAGTATCTTGCTTCTTCGACACCTTTTATTAATTATTTGCATGCAAAGTTACGATTTTTTCTAGGCATTTCAATATAACTCAAAAGAAAATGAAGCAAAAAGAAACGATAACAACTCTGCTAATGAAAGAAATGGGACAAATGGGAAGAATGGGATTATTTACTCAACTTTAATATTGATCCGAGGAAAACAATTAATTTTTAATCATAAATATCATTTCAAGTTGTTTACAAGTCTAAACAACCTATTTGAATGAGTTATGGATATATCCACTTTATTAAAAATCCATTACACCTTTATTGCCTTTACTAAAAAGCACAATATATAAATCGTGATTCTCTTCAAATAAATTGGCATTGAAATCATAGGTGATATCAGAAGGTTTGATACTATTAAGTATTGTAGGGTCTAACTCTTTATGTGCAACCCCAATACCACCAAAAGGTGTCCAAACACTAGTGTTATTGTTTTCTCCGACAGCTATTTTAGCCGCTTTTGCTTTTATCGCAATGGACTTCCCCCTTAATTTCTTTAGATAGTTGTTCTCGAAAGATGCCAACTCCCATGTTTCATTAGGTGAGATATGAGACGAAAGGCCAAGCGGGACTAACTCGCCATTCTCATCGGGGATGGCAACTGCTACTTGAAGAATATAATATGGAGACTTATTCTGGATAAAGATTTTGTCTTTAATATTTAAATTCTGTGGAATAGTTTTATAAAAGACATGATCATTCTCAGCAGACGGGTTTGTCGATTCTTGTGCTTTCACCTGGATTAACATAGTAATAGTTAAAGCAAAAAGAGCTATCTTTTTCATTGTTTATATTTTTATGTTCGTATATCCTTTTGCGTGCAAATATACAACAAATAATTCAAAATTCAAAATAACTAAATTCAAAATTGCTCTTATTGTTCGAAACAAAGAAAAATCAAAAACACTCATCACTCGTCACCAATGCCACTTAAAAGCCTGAGTCACAGCAAAATATATGGGTGATGAGTTGGTGATGAGTCGTCAGGCACTCATCACCTCGTTAGAGGGCTAATAATCAACTGGTTAGAGTCAAAAGATGATGAGTGACGAGTGTTTCTGCAAAACTACCTACAGGTAATTCCTCAAAGACCTTAAGGTAAATCGCTTGAGACCTTAAGGTAATTCCCAAACGACACACGTGAAGTTGGCAAACGTAACACGTTAAAATTGCAAACGACACTAGTGAAGTTTGGCAACGACACTGGGGTTGTTTTCTTGGATGCTTTTTTGCGTCGTAGTTGTGTATGTGGAAAAAGTTTTGTAAATTTGCAGCATGAAACACTTTGTTCGCTTTGGGGCGATGGCTTCGGCCTTGCTGCCCATAATCCCGACTGCTGCTAAGACAACGAAGGGAAATCCTTCTGTCGATAACCGTCAGCAGCCTAATGTGATTGTCATCTTTGCCGATGATCTGGGCTATGGTGACCTCGAGTGCTTTGGAGCCACAAGAGTGCAGACTCCGAACGTTAACGCGTTGGCACAGAGTGGCATACGCTTTACGAATGTTCACGCGATTGCTGCCACGAGTACACCTTCTCGCTATGGTCTTTTGACTGGTGAGTACGCTTTCCGCCACCCAAATACGGATATTGCTCGAGGTAATGCGGGGATGATTATCAGGCCTGAGCAGTTCACGATTGCTGATGCCTTCAAGAACGCTGGCTATGCGACGGCTGCTATCGGAAAATGGCATCTGGGTTTGGGCGACAAGGATGCCGAGCAAGATTGGAACGCTCAACTGCCTATGCATCCTGGCGACATCGGGTTCGACTACCATTATATCATGGCAGCGACAGCTGACCGAACTCCTTGTGTCTTCATAGAGCAAGGGCATGTGGCGAACTATGACGAGACGGCTCCGATACTGGTCAGCTACGAGGAGAACTTCCCTGGAGAGCCGACGGGAAAGGAGAATCCGGAGCTTCTCTACAACCTGAAGGCCAGTCACGGCCACAATCAGAGTATTGTGAACGGCATTGGCCGAATCGGTTATATGAAGGGCGGCGGAAAGGCCCTCTGGAAGGACGAGAACATAGCCGACAGCATAGCGGCTCACGCAATTGGCTTCATCCAGAAACACCAGCAGGAGCCCTTCTTCATGTACCTCGCCACGAACGATGTGCATGTACCTCGATTCCCTCATGAACGCTTCCGTGGGAAGAATCCGATGGGCTTCAGAGGTGATGCGATTGCTCAGTTCGACTGGACTGTTGGGCAAGTTCTCAAGGAGTTGGAACGCTTGGGTTTGAGGCAGAACACCTTGATTGTGCTGAGCAGCGACAACGGTCCTGTGGTGGACGACGGCTATCAAGACAAGGCAGTCGAACTGCTTGGCGACCACAAGCCTGCAGGTCCGTATAGAGCAGGAAAGTACAGTACTTTCGAAGGCGGCACGATTGTTCCTGCGATTGTATCTTGGCCGAAGCGGATAGAGGCAGGTCAGGAGTCGGATGCTCTTGTGTCGCAGATTGACTGGCTGGCTTCGTTGAGTGCTCTCGTGGGTGCTCGCATCCCAAAAGGTGGCGCGATAGACAGTCAGAATCGGCTCAGCACGCTTCTTGGCGAGAACAAGGAAGACCGTCCTTATGTCTTGGAACAGGCTGCAAATCATGCACTCTCGGTTCGAACGAAGGAGTGGAAATACATCTCTCCAAGCCAAGGTCCAGCCGTCATTTCAGGTCCGAATATGGAGAGCGGATACAGTCGTGAGCCTCAACTCTACAACATGCAAGAGCCTTTCGAGCAAGCGAATGTGGCCCTCGAGAATCCTCAAGTTGTGTTCCAAATGCAGTCGTATATAGAAAAGGAACGCGCGAAAGGCTCCAGTTATACTTCGCCAATTTCAAAATAAAAGACTATGATGAAGACCAGATATCTTACCTTATTTCTGCTTGTTGCAGTTTGCTTTGGTTCTTCCGATGTGTTAGCAAAGGGGAAGAAGCGTGCCGCGTGCATCAACGTCTCGAAGAAAGAGATGAAGAAAGCACTGAAGAAAGCGTCGAAATCCAAAGCTTCTATACAACGCGAAGGCTGGGAACTTGTGTGGCACGACGAGTTCGACGGGAAGAAACTCTCAGACGATTGGACGCGAATCCCTCGCTTTCCCAACCCTCCTGAGTGGAACAAATTCATGAGCACACACGACAGGCTCTATAAGGTGAAAGGCGGTGTGCTCACGCTCTACGGCCTCGTGAACGACTTCCTGCCAGAAGATACGGCTCACGTTCTGACTGGTGGCGTCTATTCTCGCGGCAAAGTGCTCTTCCAGAGAGGCAGGATAGACATTCGTTTGAAGATGGACGATGCCTCTGGAGCCTGGCCTGCAGCTTGGCTTTTGCCTGAAGGACAATGGCCTTTCGGAGGTGAAATCGACATTATGGAAAGGCTGAATTATGACGATTTTGCGCATCAGACCATTCATTCGGCACATACCGAGTACGAGAAAGAAAAGCGAAAGACTCAGGATTGGCATGCCACGGCACCCATCAAGAAAGGCGATTGGAACGTCTATAGCGTTGAGCTTTACGAAGATAGCGTCAGTTTCATCATCAACGACAAACTGACTTTCACCTATCGGAAAGAGCCTCAACATGGGCCTCAACAGTTTCCATACGACCGTCCGATGTACCTCTTGCTCGATATGCAGCTGGGAGGTCATTGGGTTGGGCAAGTCAAGCCTGAAGAGTTACCCTATCGCTACCAGATAGATTACGTGCGTTTCTACAAGAAAAAGGATTAGGGATTAGAAGATTAGAGATTAGGAATTGGTTGCTATATGAAGGTGAGATTGATGACAATTCTGGCTTTGGTGCTTGTTTCGGCCTTTTGCTTTGCCCAAAAGAGCAAGACGGCTCAGCAGATGGAAAAGCAAGGATTGGTGGATATAATGTCCGTCGATTCTACCATTCAAGTGAGTCTGATGTACAGCCGAGCAGACAATTTTACTGGCAAAGTGCTCTATACCGACCTTCGCGAAGCGTACCTCCACCCCAAAGCCGCAACCGCTCTTGCAAAGGCGCAACAGGCTCTCAAGAAACTCAGGCCGGAACTCAGTCTGAAAGTCTATGATGCGACTCGGCCCATGAGTGTTCAACAGAAGATGTGGAACACGGTTGCGGGCACGAAGAAGAGCATTTATGTGAGCAATCCTCGCAATGGCGGAGGCATGCATAACTACGGTCTGGCCGTCGATATCACGCTTTGCAACGCACTTTCAGGTGACACCCTCGATATGGGAACCAAGGTGGATTTCCTGGGTTCTTATGCTCATATTGATAACGAAGCTGGGCTCGTCAGTCAACACATCATTTCGAAAGAGGCGAAGAAGAACCGTGAATTGCTCCGAAAAGTGATGACTGAAGCAGGTTTCAAGCCTTTGAGGACAGAGTGGTGGCACTTCAACCTTGTTTCGAGAGCAGAGGCCAAAGCACACTATAAAGCAGTCAGGTAGAAAACGTAACGTAGTTAAAATGCAAACGTAACACGTTAAAATCGCAAACGTAACGTGTTATGATTGCCAACGTAACACGTTAACTTTGGCAACTTAACTGGGAGCATTATCTCCCTACCCAAGCTTCGGGGTTCAGTTTGGCAGTTTCCTTGCGCAATTGGAAGTGCAGAGTGCAGTTTCCGCTACCATCGTCGGCAACCGTTCCGAGAATGTCTTTCGCACGAACCTTCTGCCCTTTCTTCACAATAGTGCTGGAGAGGTTGCAATAGACGGAAATGTAACTTCCGTGACGTACCAAAACATTTCGGGTTCCGCCAAACTGGAAGACACTCGTCACAACTCCATCGAAGACCGATCTAGCCCTTGCTCCAGGCCTGCCAACATAGTTCGTGCCCTTATTGTCGAGTTGGACATTCTTCATGCCTGGAACGTTATAAAGGCCGAAACGACTGCCCACCATATACTGGCCAGTTATGGGAACAGGCAAACGGCCCTTGTTCTGCTCGAAAGTTCCATTCAGTTGGCGGTCTTCCGCAGTTAGCCAAGTGCCCGATTTTGCTGGGGCAGAAGGAGTTGTGGTCTGTTTTGGAGTAGTCGTTGTGGTTGCAGGTTTGCCCGCTTTTTCTGCTTCTTTTGCCTTTCGAGCGGCTTCTGCAGCAGCCTTTTTGCGAGCCTCTTCCTCGGCTTTCTTGCGGGCTTGCTCTATTTCGTAGGCAATTACCTGCTCAATCTTCTTGTCGAGGGCCGCCAATTGCTTCTGTTGTTCAGCCACTTTTCCCTGCAGTCCGCTCTCTTTCTTCTTCAGTCCTGCAACCTTCTGTCGCTCTTGAACTTGTTGCGCATTTAAGTCCTTTCTTTGCAACATAACCTCGTGTAAGACGCTGTTTTTCTGGCTCTTAGTGTCGAGCAAACGATTTTGGGCCTCGAGAAGTTCGGCCTGTTTTTGCAGGATTTGCTCGCCAAGATTTTGCTGATAACAAGCATATTCGCGAGCATAACGAGCCCTTCTGTACATCTGACTGAAGGTCTTTGCCGAAAGAACAAACACAATAGGGTCGTTGCTCTCTTTTTGCGTTCGAGCATATCGAACGGCTGCTTTGAGATGTTGACGGCGTTTGCGAACCTCTTCGTCGAGTTTCGTAATGTTCTTTTGCAGGTTCATGATGTTGCTCTCCAAGTCGTCGAGTTCCTTTTCGAGCTGATGGATGCGAGAAAGGCGCGTATTCATCTGCACTCCGAGAAAGTCCACATTCTGCTGGCCAACCTTTACTTGTTTCCTTGTTTTGTCGAGTTGTACCTTATTGTTCTGCAGTTCAGTCTTCAGTTTGGACTGTTGCTGCTTCAAATCCTTCACTTTCTTACTGTTCTGGGCAGCAAGAGGAAGGGCAATTATAAGGCTCAAAATGAGGAGAACAAGCGGTTTCTTCATAACGGAACAGAATTACTTAGTCAGATTCATGATGCGCGACAAGAGTTTATCTACCGTTACTTCCTTGTAGTTTCGGCCAGGAACGGCAGTTCGCGTCTCCCAATTGGAGTCGTTCTTCAGGTTGGAGAGCGAGAGGTTTGCCTTAATTGGATTGCTTCCGTTGGCAATAGTAATGAGATGCTTCGACGGGAAACTCTTCTTCCCCAACTTGCTGAAGTCCGCATATTCCCAATTCAAATAGGGCGAAGAACCTTGGGTGTGGGGCGAAACAGAAGTCTTTTGGATGAGTCCTGAAGCTGTATTGACGAGGAAAGAAAGTACGGCAAGTTGGCTATCGGAATTCGTCAGACGGACTTTTTCACCTTCCTGCGACTTCTTGAACTGCTTGTCTGTCGGCATTGTTTTGGAGTTCGTGAGTAGGAACAACTCGTCCCAAAAGAGCGATTGAAGCGTATAGAAATCCACTCCGACCTTCTTCAGGAAAGGCACATTCTCGAACGAAGCCTTCAAGTATTGCTTGCCCATCTTGTCGATAACCATGAAGTAGTCGGGTGTAACTTCCAGTTTTCCCACCTCGAAAATGCCTAAAGAAACGAGAGAAAGCTGTATGACGTCGTTCCTTTTCATTCGCAAAGTTCCGCCAACCGAAGCACTCTTGCTGCCCGAAGAAAGTGAAAGATTCACCTTCGCAGTTGCATAAGACTCTTCTTGTCGGTTGGCATTTACGGTCTTTACTATGTTTTGCAAGGGAGACGAAGCAGGCTTCGTAGTGGAAGGTGTCGTAGTTGTAGAAGGCTCTGCAACTGGTATTTCGGTAGCAGGCGTCAAGGTAGAAGAATCCACAACCCGCTTTCTGCTACCACAGGAAACGAGCAAAATGCAACAGATTAATATGGAGAGTCGTATGAAAACTTTCATTGTTCCGTGTTATTTGATGTATTTCTTTCGTTTGATCTTCTTTTTAAGTTGAGGCGTACAAGTGTCGTCGCCCTTCTGTTTGGCGAGTTTCCAGAGTCGAAGAGCCGTTTCTGGTTCGTCAAGATGAGCATATATGTCGCCTGCATGTTCTATGAGATTGCCCATAAGTTTCTCGTCGGCAAGAAGTTCTTCGTCAGTCTTTTCCGGATTCACCACCTTATCCATATAGGTTCGAGCATGGGCATAATCCTTCTTCATGAAGAGAATCCAGGCATATGTATCAAGGTAAGTGATGTTCTCCGGCTCTTGACGAATGGTGCGATAACTCATTTCTTCTGCTCTGTCGAGTTGCTCTCCCTTCAAACTCAGGTAGTAAGCATAGTTGTTGAGGCACATGATATTGTCTTCCATATAGACGAGCGAAGAGTCATAAGCCGCAAAAGCCTCCAGCTCTTTCCCTTGCTGATAATAAATGTCGCCAAGCACTCCGAATACATTCGACAAGAGACGTTCCGGGACGAACTCTGTTCTGACACGAAGTCCTTGCTGCAAGACTTCCGTTGCATCCGTAAGTTTCTTCTGCTCGGCTAACGCCATTCCAAGATAATAGGCATAAGCTATCTCCTCCGGATGGTAGTTAAGACCGCGACGACTAATGTCTTCCACACCTTTATCATCGTTTTGCTCAGCATAATACTGCAGGAGTTCGCGCAAAGCTGTCTCGTTGCCCGGATCAACTTCAAGTACTTGCCGCATTGTTTTGCAGAGTTCCTCTCGCGGTTGCTGACTATAAACTTGATAAGCAGCCTTCATGATGAGCACTTCCGCATCTTGCTGAGGTTTGGCAAGCAATGTGTCGAAAGCGGCACAAAGCTGTGGTGTGAATGTCGAATCGCGTTGCACATCAGCAATATAGGACTTGAGCAAGAGAACACGCAACTGTGTTGGAGAATCGGGACTGAACAGCAAAGAATCGCGCATACTGTTGTAACGGGCATCTTGTCCGCTTTCGCGATAATAGTCCATCGTAGCAAGTTGGAGGTTTGTATTCGTGGGTTCTTGCCTTCGAACCTCATCGTAGATGCTAAGAGCCTTGAGTGTATCGCCTGCTTGCATATACTGACTTCCCACAACAACCCTGAGGTTCATATCGTGAGGAGCATCATCGCAAAGTGCCTGAAGCTGCACAAATGCCGAATCCAACTGTCCTTTCTCTTTATAAAGCCTGAACTTCTCCACACTTACTTGCGGGTTCATTCCCTCGAGCAATTCAATTCGATTGAGCGCTCCGATAGCTTTATCTATGTCACCAACTGTGCTATAGAGGGATGCAAGCTGTGAGAGGACATCACTTCTCCTTGACTGAAGAGACGCCATCTTCTCGAGAACAGGAATCGCAGACTCTGCATCTCGCTTGCTCAAATAGAGTGCTCCCAGCGTTTCCAAGTAATAAGGATTGTTCGCATCGCGTTCGCAAGCTTGCCTTATATATGCCGTTCCGATGCTATCCGACCGCATATAAAGGTAAAGCAAACCAATGTTGTAGAGCGCTTCGGGTGCCTGCGGATTGATATCCAAGCAATGGCTGTAAAGGTCCAGTGCAGAAGAATAGTCTTCCTGAAGACGGCATTTCTCCGCTTCCAGGTAGAAATAATCAAAGGATGCTTGTGCCTTAATGCCAAGCACCCCAAGCAGAAGGGCAAATATGATAACTGTGCGTTTCAAGAGGCTCTTACTTTGTTCCGCTGTGTCCGAAGCCTCCGGCACCTCTTTCGGTATCGGAAAGGACTTCTACAGGCTCCCATTCTGCTTGTTCATGACGAGCGATAATCATCTGAGCAATACGCTCTCCGTCGGCAATAAGGAAAGGTTCGTTCGAGAGATTAACTAAGATGACACACACTTCACCACGATAATCGGCATCGATTGTGCCGGGAGTGTTGAGCACAGTAATGCCGTGCTTTATAGCCAAACCACTTCGAGGGCGAACTTGTGCCTCGTAGCCTGGAGGCAAAGCCATAAAGAGACCTGTAGGAATAAGGCGTCGTTCCATCGGTCTTAACTCAATTGGAGACTCGATATTGGCTCGAAGATCTACTCCTGCAGACTGCGGCGTTGCATATTGCGGAAGTGGATGATGACTGCGATTAATTATCTGAACTTTCATATACTTTGGGGTTTATGTCTAAAATGTTATACATCAGGAAGGCTCATGCCGTTTATCTTTCGATAGAGATCTATGGCGAAAACGTCCGTCATACCAGAGATATAGTCAAGAACGGCCATCATGCGTTCGTAAAGAGTCGGCGCAAGAATATCGTATTGAGTGCTTACACGATTGATAAGCAACTGCGAAAATGCTCTATCAGAATGGGTTACAGCCTGCACCATCAAGTCTGTAAGAGTCATCATAACCTTGTAGCCGGCTATTTCTATATCGACAACATCCTTACAATGGTATATCTTCTTATTGGCTATATCCTCGCATTGTTTATAAGCGAGACGAGGTAGTTCCTCAATATTTTCAATAAGAGTGCCCTCGAAACTACCGCTAAGAATGGCTTGTTCGTTCTCTATGAAGACTTTGACACATTGTTGCTCGAGGCAATTGATAACGCAAGAACGAAGATAGACAATTTGTTCGTTTACATCGTCAACCAGTTGATTCATGCGTTTTTTTATGTGTTTTTGTTGTTCCGCATCGAAATAAGCAAGGAACAATTGCCGCGTTTCCTCGGTAGTAAGGAGCTTCAACTTGTGCGCATCCTCAATGTCCATTATCTGATAACAGATGTCGTCTGCTGCCTCAACCAAGTAGACGAGAGGATATCTGGCATAGCGAATGGAACCTTTTGGTGCGGGAAGTTTCAGGATGCCGAGTTCGTTGGCGATTCGTTCGTAATCCTCCACTTCACTTCGGAAGAAGCCGAACTTGCGTTTTTCACCAGCCAAATCGGAAGAGAAGGGGTATTTGACGATACTTGCCAAAGTGCTGTAAGTCATCACGAAGCCGCCTTTGCGACGACCTTTAAAGTGGTGTGTGAGCAAACGAAACGCGTTAGCATTACCCTCGAAATGTGTTAAGTCTTCCCACTCTTGCTGTGATATTCCGTCGTTCGTCTCGGGACAAATGTAATTCTTCAGGAAAAGTCCGTCGCCTTCACTAAAGTAAGTCCCAATCGCTTTCTCTCCACTATGTCCGAAAGGCGGGTTACCCAAGTCGTGAGCCAAGCAAGCGGCACTTACTATACTGCCCAATTCCGTGAAATGAGTACTGTATAGTTCAGGATGTTTCTGAAGGATGAGACGACTTATATCGTTGCCCAGACTTCTTCCAACACTACTTACTTCGAGACTGTGGGTAAGTCTGTTGTGCACAAAGATGCTTCCAGGAAGCGGGAAAACCTGCGTCTTATTCTGCAAACGACGAAAAGGAGCAGAGAAGATGAGACGATCATAATCCCGCTGAAACTCGGTTCTGTCGCCGCTTCTCTGTTGCATTTCCTCCTGCCCAAGACGTTTGCTGGAGAGCAACTTTTCCCATTTCATCATTTCTTCCATCGTGAAATACCTTTATTAATCTGTAGGTTTGTAGAAGATTCTGTTGGCGCCACTCGTAATTTTCACTAGTTCAGGATGTTCCGCAGCAAAGGTATCGATGTGACGCATCCTTTTTTCCTGAAGGATTTCATCAACTGCAATGAGGATTCCTGTTTCCTCCACATCGCCAAAACCATCGTTGATGGCGGTTCCGAAAAGTTTCATAGTCGGACTCAAACCCATATATGCGTTCACCAAAGGCGGGATGTTATAACCCAAAGCGCGAACTTCATGGTTGAGGATACGATAGTCTGCCTTGAAATCATCCTCGGTAAAGAGCGTCTTGAACTGTTCTGGGTCGTGCCAGAACTTGAGAGGCTTCATCGGATAGATCAAGTTGTCCGGATCAGGGAAGTGTTTGTTGAGGAAGTAGAGAATCATATCTCTTGCCATCCTATCATAGCTGGGATACATCGTGAACTTGCCGAAGAGGTATCGAATGGTTGGTTCTATGACGACGATTGCCCCAAGTCCGTCCCAAAGATTATCAAGAGCGAAGATGCCTTTCCTGCCTCGAAGAGTGCTTTGATACTCGACTGTAACGAAACTGCGGCCAAGTTCGATAGTCCAAGGAGCATAGTCCTTCATGAACTTCTCCGAGAAGCGGAACATATGGCTGGTAGCGAGGATGGGCTGTCCGTCTGGAGCTATCTTCCAGTCTTTGCCGAGAATGTAGCGATAGCCACCAACTATCTCCTCCGTTTCAGGGTCCCAAACGAGGATTTGCTTGTAGCAGTTCTCGCAAGTGTCGAACTCGTCGAGGTCGAAACTCTTTCCCGTTCCGCCTCCAGCAGCCCTGAATGCAATTTCGCGAAGGCGTCCTATCTCGCGAACAACATTTGGCGAATCGTGCCAAGTAACCACATAAACTTCGTTGCTGCTCTTGTTTGTCATTCGCAAACGCTTGTCTGGCGTGAGTTCCGACTTCAGCACTTCCACAGGAATAGGCTCTGCGATTGGTTCCATTATCTTGTTTTCTTCCATAATTCTCTCAACTTTCAACTAAATACTATAAACTTTGTCCTGAACCCATCTGCCCCATTCTATCGGCGTTTTCGACGAGTCGAAAGTCTGCCAGGAAATGGGTTTTCCTATGCGGACAACAAAGTGTTTGCCTTTGCATCGGTACATTTCATCGGGCAAGAGGGCCATTGCGAAGTTTGGCAAATGCAGTCGTTTACACCATCGAGCCACATTATAGAAACGGTTACTGTTCTTTCCTTCGAAATGGATGGGCACTATATCTCGCTGATGTTGCACGCTCTTAACGACGAAGGCCTTGTTCCAAGGGATATCGCGAATGGTTCCGTCGTCTTGTTTCCTACTGCAAAGTCCTGCTGGGAACATGATAACATGACAATCGCTTGCAAAGGTTCCTTCTACCAGAGCAGGGAAAGAGCGGGCATTTTTGCCGATCTTGTTGATGGGAACGCAAAGCGGAGCAAGTCCGTCGAGGTTCATGAGCAAGTCGTTCACCAAGTACTTTATCTTGCTGTCGTAGTGTTCGCCTATAATCCAGCCGAGTGTAACGCCATCGACTGCTCCAAGAGGATGGTTGCTGACAAAGGTGTAGAGCCTTCCATCGTCTGGAAGATTCTCCTTTCCCTCCACAGTAACTTCGGCTCCGACATACTCCACAACTCCTTTGCAGAAGTCCACTCCTACCCTTCCTTCGCGCAGATAACCGTTGATGAAGTCTTGGTGGATGATGCGAGCAAGCAGTTTAGTCAACCATTTCGGAATGAACTTTGCCTTCTTTCCTGCTCTTTCGCGGACTATTTTGTCGATATCTATTTCCTTGATGCCTGTAGCCATTTTGGTCTTTTTCCTCCCGTCAGTTGATAGTTATCGGTCGGTTGTTGATGAAGTAACGACCTCGAGGCAGTCCTCCCAACCAGTTTGTGCCTTTGTTGAGACGAGCCGTGAGATAGAGTACGCCGTTCTGATTGTAGATGGGCAACAGTTGGTTGCGGTCACTCTGAATCTGCACAACTCTTCCCGTAACACTTATCTGGACTGGGAAAGCCGAAGTGTTCATCTTTCTGGAGACAGGCATTTCTGGCGAAGGCATTGCCACAATGAGGGTATCTGGGTTGCGACGTTCGCGAATTTTACGTTTGCGAATGGCACCTTCAGCCGGCCAACACAATACGGCAGCCAGCAGTAACAAGCAGATTCTCTGTATGGATGTCTTTCTCATCAAAGCCTTTTCCTCTTACAAGCGACAAAAGTACAAATTTTCAAGGAAAAGGACAAATAATTGCAAAACATTTTTTCGCAAAACTCGCAGGCAAGGAAGTTTACAAACTCTACCAGCTATGTTTGCGAACGACTGCAGGGTTGTTGCCAAAGATAACACGTTAACTTTGCAAAGTTAACGTGTTATGATTGCAAACTTAACCTGTTACGTTTGCGATTTAACTGTGTTATGTTTTCGAGGGCTTCTCTTTCCTCGAACTAAAGCTTCCAGCCTTGAGCCTTGAGAACGAATTCTCCTCCGTCTCTTGTAATGAGAGCCTGACCCTTTTCCGGCTCAGTCATATAGCCGATTACACGAATGTCTTCGAGGGCCGAAACTGCATCATTCTGGGCGAGAGGAACGGTGAAGAGCAGCTCGTAATCTTCTCCTCCATTCAGGGCACAAGTACTGACATTCAGGTTCAACTCTTCGGCCATAGCCGCAGTCTGATAGTCGAGTGGAATTCTCTCTTCATAAATGCGGCAACCAGTCTGGCTTTGCTTGCAGAGATGCATAACCTCGCTACTCAATCCGTCACTTATATCTATCATACTTGTCGGATGAATTCCAGCCTTTTGAAGCGCTTCGACGATGTCTCCTCTTGCCTCAGGTTTAAGTTGACGCTCTAGTATGTACTCTCTTCCGCTAAAGTCGGGTTGCGATTCGCGCAAAGCCTCCATCTGTTCCTTGCTGCCACTCTTTCTGGCTTCCTCAACTTGCTCGTTATAGATGACCTTTTCCCGCTCCAAAAGTTGCAAGCCCATATAAGCCGCACCCAAGTTTCCGCTAACACAGATAAGGTCTGTCGGCTTTGCTCCACTTCGCAGAACCAGATCCTCGCTTCGAGCCTCTCCTATTGCCGTAATACTGATGCCGAGTCCAGTCAGGCTGGCAGTCGTATCTCCACCAACAATATCAACACCCCACTTCTCACAAGCCAAACGCATTCCAGCATAGATTTCTTCTATGTCTTCAACCTTGAACTTATTGCTAATAGCGAGGCTTACGGTCACTTGTTTCGGCTTGGCATTCATCGCGAAGATGTCGCTCAGATTCACCATAACTGCCTTATAACCAAGATGTCGCAAGGGAACATAGGTGAGATCAAAGTGAACGCCTTCCATCAAAAGGTCGGTTGTGACTACAGTTCGCAAGCCTTCTGTCGGAGCAAGAATAGCACAATCGTCACCAATACCCTTGATGGTGGATTCGTTCTTTATGGTAATGTCTTTTGCGAGGCGTTCTATGAGGCCAAACTCGCCCAGTTCTGATATCTCCATTCCTGTTTTCTCTAATCTCTAATCCCTAATCTCTAAACCGCCTTCAACATTTCTTCCATGATGGTAGCCATAAGAGGTTGAACGGCTTGAGCAGCCTTCTGCACCTCTTCATGCGTGACTTTGGGAGGATTGTCCATTCCTCCGAGGTCTGTAATAATGCTCATTCCGAATACTTTTATGCCGCAATGATTGGCCACAATCACTTCTGGAACAGTACTCATACCTACTGCATCAGCCCCCCATTTAGCAAACATTCTGTACTCGGAAGGAGTTTCGTAGGTTGGTCCTTGCGTTGCCAGATAGACTCCATGCTGGACCTTTATTCCATGTTCTTCAGCAATCTTGTCGGCTTTGGCTATGAGTTCCTTGCTATAAGCCTCGCCCATATCGGGGAAACGAGGTCCTGTAGGGATGTTCGGACCATGCAAAGGATTTTCTGGCATATAGTTGATGTGGTCGGTAATAATCATCAAGTCGCCAATCTTGAAGTCTGGATTCGTGCCTCCAGCTGCGTTGCTCACGAAAAGAGTCTTAATGCCAAGCTCATACATAACTCGAACAGGGAACGTTACTTGCTGCATGGAGTAGCCTTCGTAATAGTGGAAACGACCTTCCATAGCCATTACTTCTACTCCTCCAAGCCTGCCAAAGATGAGTTCTCCTGCATGACCTTCGACTGTGGAAACAGGGAAGTTGGGTATTTCACTATAGGGAATGGACAGAATACGCTCGATTCGTTCTGCAAGTTGCCCCAGTCCTGTACCAAGAACAATTGCTGTCTTGGGTGCATTTGGCATCCTCTTTTGGAGCCATTCAGCTGTTTCTTTTATTTTCTTGTACATAGTCTAAAATCGTTTTGTCGAACTTATCTTTTTCGTTTCTCATTATGCTTATGCCGATGGGAAGTACATAAGTACTCTCCTTCACTTCTTCGCTGAGTCCTTTCAAGTGCAGAAGTCGGGTTGCATCCTTCTCTGTGGTAATGATGATATGCGGTTGCGGAAGGTCCTTCAACGCTTGATTGATGGTCTCCACATCTCGCTTCGAGAAGTAATGATGGTCGGGGAAAGTGAGCGGAGAAATGTGTTGGGCGAACTTCCTGACATCCTGTTCCATCTGCCTTGGGTTGCCTATTCCAGTCAAGAGGAGAACATGAATGTTGTCTTTGCGCAACATATCTGGTTCGAGCGAGCCTTCACCCCAAAGTTGTTGCAAGGTTTCGTAGGTGAAAGTGCTGAAGAAAAGTTGCTGATAAGGCCTGATGTTCAGGGAAGAAAGAATCACCCTGAAGCCCATCGCATTAATATGTTGCGGACATTTTGTCACGATAACTGTTGAGGCTCGAGTGCTTGCAGAAGCCCTTTCACGCAGTCTTCCAGCAGGCAAGAGGCAGTCGTCGGAAATGATTCGATGATAGTCAACGAGCAAGATGTTGTGTCCTGCTTTCACATATCTATGCTGAAAAGCGTCATCAAGGAGAATGACTTCCACATCTTTGGTAGCCTCATCGTTCAAAAGCCGCTCTATTCCTCGCCTTCTATCGGCATCTACGGCCACATAGACATTTGGGAATTTCTGCTTTATCTGCCAAGGTTCATCGCCAATTTCCTCCATTGTTGTGGTCGTAGAAGAAAGGAGATAGCCCTTGGTTTTCCGCTTATATCCGCGACTGAGAACAGCCACTCTATACTTTCCAGAGAGGAGCTGGATGAGATACTCCACAGTTGGAGTCTTCCCAGTTCCGCCCACAGTAATATTTCCGACGTTTATAATAGGAATATCATACGACACAGAAGGCAGGACACCCATATCGAAAAGGGTGTTTCTGACGTCAACCCCCAGCCCATAAAACCAGCTGAGAGGTTTCAGCCACCTGCGTATCTGAGTCATATCTCCTTCCATCGTTCAGAAATTTCTTACTTGATATTGGGGTCGAAAGGCAGACGAGCCTGAACGGCATCCATCTTTCCTATGCGACGAATGAGTGCGAAAGCGGGATAGTACTCACCCAAAGCGGCACGAATCTGGCTTTCCATATAGTCGTTTTTGCCTTTGTCGAGCAGGCCCATATACCAAGGTTCTGGGCTTGGATAGCGGCTAACTGTGTACTTTTCAACTTTTGCCAATTCGGCTGCAGCCTTGATTGCGTCGTCCAGATTGCCAAGTTTATCCACAAGACCAATCTTCAGAGCTTGTTCTCCAGTCCAGACTCTTCCTTCGCCAATCACTTTGACACTATCCTGAGGCATAGCTCTTCCGCCTGCAACCCTGCTTGTAAAGAGGTCATAACCGTGGTTGATGTAGTTCTGCATCTTAGCTGCTTCGTTTGCGTTGAAAGGTCTTCCAGTCGCACCAAAGTCGCTCATAGCATTCGTTTTAACTACGTCGAAGGTAAGGCCGAGCTTTTGTGTGAGCAATTCACTTGCGTCAGGAATCATGCCGAAGATGCCGATACTGCCTGTAAGAGTCATAGGTTCAGCATAGATCTGGTTGGCTCCGCAACTGATGTAATAGCCTCCGCTGGCTGCCATTCCACCCATACTTACCACAACTGGCTTTTCAGCTCGAAGGAGTTGGATTTCGTGCCAAATCTGTTCGCTTGCATAAGCCGAGCCACCAGGACTGTTAACGCGGATAACGACTGCTTTCACATCCTTATCTTTGCGCAGTTTCTGGAGGTCAGTTATTGTAGCCTTTGTGGTGATGGCATGTTCCTGATTGAAGCCTGAACCTGCAGCATCGTTGATTTCTCCGTAAGCATAATAGACGGCAACCTCATTGTCGACCTTATCTCCGAGGTCGTCCGAAGCCGCTACATCTGCAAGGCAAGTGAACTTCAGGTCATCGTCGTCGTCCAATTCGAGACGTTGCTTCAGAGCATCTTTAACGTCGCTAAGATAAGCGAGTTTGTCTGCGAGTTTGTTGTTGACATATTCTTTTGCCTCGCAAAGAACGGTAGAAGTATCGGCGAGGGCATTCAGAGCGTCCACTTCGAGCTTTCTGCTTCCAGCAACATCCTTGAGCATATTGTTCCAGATACTGCTGAGGTAGCTCATTACTTGCTCGCGATTGGCCTCACTCATCTCGGTATTGATGAAGGGTTCTACTGCGCTCTTGTAGGTTCCAACCTTGAAGACTTGCATCTTTACGCCAAGCTTCTTCATCAAGCCAGTATAGAAGATGGGCTGCGAAGACATTCCACTCCAGTCGATCATGCCGCTAGGATTGAGGTAGACCTCATCTGCAATTGAAGCAAGATAGTAGGCTGCCCTTGAATAAGTGTCGCCATAAGACACAATCCACTTGCCGCTTTCCTTGAATTCCTGCAGTCCTTGACGCAGTTCTTGCAGCATAGCTGGAGTTGCAGCAAACGAGCCTCCTTCCAGATAGATGCCCTTCACTTTGTCGTTCTTAGCAGCTTTCTTGAGAGCGTCGAGAGCCTGATCGAGTCCGATAGTGAGGTCTTCTCCCTGATTCAGGATGTCCAGAGGAGAGCCTTCGCCAGCTCTTTCCACAAGTTCGCCTTGCAGTTTGATACGGAGAATGCTGTTCTTCTCAACAGAACTGGTGGCGCCTTCGTTTGCCATCATACCTGCAACTGAGACAATTGCAATGATTGTGAAAATGATGCTGGTCAGGATAATACCTACAATCGTTGCCAGCACATACTTGAAAAATTCTTTCATTTCTTTTTTATAATTAGTTAATACCTTTCTTATTTTTATATATATCGGCAGGCAAAGTTAGCGATTCTTTGCCACATACACAAGGTTTTTGCAAAAAAAAGGCAGTTGCGTCGCAAAACTACTCCAGTTAAGTTCCCAAACGACTGCAGTTACGTTGGCAAAGTTAACCTGTTACGTTGGCGATTTTAACGAGTTAAGTTTGCAAAGTTAACGTGTTATGATTGCAATCGTAACTGGGGTTGTTTTCAATCACACCTTAATTAGTCTTGCTTTTCCTCAAGGCAAGGGCTACGGAAGACCACACTCCAAGCAACGCAACTAGCAGAGTCTGAAGGGTATGGACTATGAGAACAAAGAGTGCGGCATCAGTTTGACCGACTCCATAAAGCACCAAAACTGTCTTGACTGCAAAGTGCCAAGAACCTGCACCATTAGGTGTGGGCACCAATACGGCGAAACTGCCGACCACAAAGGCAACGAGAGCAGCAAGAGGTCCAAGTCCTGCAGTAAAGTCGAAACAGAAGAAAGTCAGGTAGAAATGCAGGAAATAGCTCACCCAAATGCCTATCGAATAGATCCAGAAAAGCAAAGGATTCTGCACTTCTCTAACGGAAAGAAGGCCGTTTTTCAAGTCCGAAACGACTGATTTGGTCTTCGAAAAGATGCGGAAACGTCTGGCTACAAGCACGATACAAATAAGGGCAAGAAGTCCGCAAACTGCCGTCACAAGCCATCCTGTAAGCGAAAACTTACCCAAAAGACCACTCATAGAAACTCCCGTCTCTTGGAAGAAGTCCAAAAAGACTGGGATTTGAGTCAGGAAAGCCAGAACAGAAAGTACCAATATAAGTAATGTATCGATAATTCTTTCCGTTACAACTGTACCCACACTCAGGGTGAAATTGGTTCCCTCGTAACGCCGCAAAACCCCGCAGCGAAGGACTTCGCCCACTCTTGGCACAACAAGACTGCTGGCATAACTGAGGAAGATTGCATGCGTGCAAGTAGAAAGTCTTGGTTTTTCGCCAGTTGGAGCCAGAACTTGCCTCCATCTCATAGCTCGCAAAACTTGGGCCAAGATTCCGAAAGGCATGCTCAGAAGCATCCAAGTCCACGACATTTTGTGCGAAAGAGCGTCCACAAGTTCCTCCCATCGAATGCCTCGATACATCCACCAAAGTATTCCTACAGCCAAAGCTAAAGGCACACCTATCTTGATTATTTTCCTTACTCTTTGCACAAAAACTATGAACTTTTTCTTATCTTTGCATCGGCAAAGGTACAAAGAAATAAGAAATAATGAGAGTAGTCAAGCCAAAAAAGTTCCTCGGACAGCATTTTTTGACCGATTTGAGCATAGCTTCCCGCATTGCCGACACAGTTGATGCGTGCCCAGAACTGCCCATCTTGGAGGTCGGACCAGGTATGGGAGTGATGACTCAATACCTTGTTCAGAAGTCGAGGCAAGTGAAAGTGGTCGAGATAGACTATGAAAGTGTGGAATATCTGCGGAAAACTTACCCAGAACTGGAAGATAGCATCATAGAAGACGACTTCCTGAAGATGCATCTCGACCGCACTTTCGAGGGCAAACCTTTCGTCCTGACTGGCAATTATCCCTATAACATTTCCAGCCAAATCTTCTTTAAGATGCTCGACTTCAAGGAGTTGATTCCTTGTTGCACAGGCATGATTCAGAAAGAAGTTGCGGAAAGAATGGCTGCAAAACCAGGCAGTAAGACTTACGGAATACTGAGTGTGCTCATTCAAGCCTGGTATGATGTGGAATATCTCTTTACTGTGGAGCCAAATGTCTTCAATCCTCCTCCAAAAGTTCGAAGCGCAGTCATTCGGATGACTCGCAATAAAACGATTGATTTGGGCTGCGACGAAAAGCTCTTCAAAAGGCTGGTGAAGACGACTTTCAATCAGAGAAGAAAGACTCTGCGCAATAACATCAAGCCTCTTCTCTCGCAGCTTCAGTCGGAAAGAGGTGTGGCGATAGATTTCACTACTCTTCTCGCAGACCAAATGATGAACCTTCGACCTGAACAACTAAGTGTGGAAGACTTCAAAAACCTGACTCTTCGCATCCAAAACATAATGCAAAATGACTAACAATTCCGATATGCGATTGCTCCAACTCCTCGCTCAAACCTTTCCCAATAGCGAGAGTGCAAGCACAGAAATCATAAATCTCGAGGCCATTCTAAGTCTTCCGAAAGGTACTGAACACTTCGTCGCAGACATTCATGGCGAGCATGAAGCCTTCCTTCATATCCTCAGAAATGCCAGCGGAAACATTAAGAGAAAGGTTTACGACTTGTTCGAAGACTCGCTTCCAAAGCAGGAAATGCGCGACCTTTGCACGCTCATCTACTATCCTGAAAAGCGTCTCGAAATGATTGAGGAAAGTTCGGAAGAAGACTTATCTGGTTTCTATGCTCGAACACTCTTGCAGCTCATTCAAGTTTGCCAGTCTGTGAGCAGTAAGTACACCAGAAGCAAGGTCCGCAAAGCCCTGCCGAAGCAGTTCGCTTACATCATCGAAGAACTCCTCCACGAAAGTCCGAACGACGAAGATAAGGATGCTTATGTACAGAGAATTGTTGAGACAATCGTCCAGATTGGGCAGGCAAGGAACTTCATTATCGCTATTTGTAATGTCATCCACAAGTTGAGTATCGACCAACTTCACATTCTTGGCGACATCTTTGATCGAGGTCCTGGAGCCCACATCATTATGGATTATCTGCTGACTCGCGAGAACTTCGACCTGCAATGGGGTAATCATGATGCGCTTTGGATGGGGGCTGCAGCTGGATGCGACGCTTGTATCGCCATAGTTTTGCGTCTTTCTCTTCGCTTCGCAAACTTAGCCACGCTCGAAGAAGGCTACGGAATCAACCTCCTTCCACTTGCCACATTTGCTCTCGAAACTTATGCCGACGATCCTTGCCTGCAGTTCCAACCAATCGGAACACTTGCCGAAGTCAAAGGCGACGAGAAGCGACTTCGTCTGATTGCCCAGATGCATAAAGCCATTTCAGTCATTCAGTTCAAACTCGAAGGACAAATCATCAACCAACATCCTGAGTGGAACATCGACAGAAGGGGCACTTTGGAGAACATCAACCTCAGTCGAGGAACCTATCGATTCGAGGGAAAAGACTATCCTTTGCTCGACACTTTCTTCCCCACTCTTGATGAAAACGACCCATACAAACTGACTCAAGAGGAAGAGGAACTCGTTAAACGACTCCACCACTCTTTCCGCATTTCCGAAAAGCTTCAGAAACACATTCGATGTCTCTTCAGTCATGGGTCGATGTTCTCTGTTTGCAACAGTAATCTCCTCTATCATGCTTCCGTTCCTCTCAATGCTGATGGGAGTTTGCGACAGGTTACGATAGATGGAAAAGCATGCCAAGGTCGTGAACTTATGCAGCAAATCGACCTCAAGATGCGAACTGCTTTCCAACATGATACACCTCGAGAACAACGACTCAAAGCGAGAGATTTCTTCTGGTATCTTTGGTGCGGACCCGATAGTCCACTTTTCGATAAGAGCAGAATGACGACTTTCGAACGATATTTCCTTGCTGATCCAGCCACTCATCATGAAGAAAAGGGTGCTTATTACCAGCTTCGAGAAGATCCTGAAGTGTGCACTCGCATCTTAGACCACTTTGGAGTAGAAGGAAAGACTCGTCACATCATTAATGGTCACGTTCCTGTTCATGCAGGGCAAGGTGAGAACCCCATCAAAGCAGATGGTATGCTGATGGTTATCGACGGAGGTTTCTCGAAGTCGTATCATCATACAACTGGTATTGCAGGCTATACTTTGGTCTATCACAGCCGCGGCTTCCAACTCATTCAGCATGAGCCATTTACGAGTACGCAAGAGGCTGTTGCGAATGGAACCGATATTAAGAGCAGTACACAAATTGTCGAGATGATGGGCAGACGCATTCGAGTTCGCGATACTGACAAAGGTCGTCAGCTTCAGGAACAGATTAAGGAGCTTCGACAACTGCTTCGAGCTTATCGTCACGGCCTCATCAAAGAGAACACGAAAAAGTAGAAGTTTCCTGACTTCGCTAGAGTCGTTTTCAAACGACTGCAGTTACGTTGGCAAAGTTAACGTGTTACGTTTGCAATTTTAACGTGTTAAGTTTGCAAAGTTAACGTGTTACGTTTGCAATCGTAACTAGGGTTGTTTACAAACTTAACTGGCCTCAACTTTTCTTCTCAGCTTTTAACTATTCTGGGAAAGGCAATCGAAACTGCCACATACCATACTATAATAGCTGCGAGAGCCGAGTAGCCAAGGAACAAGAGGGGCACACATCCTATCAGGAAAACGTATTTCTCCTTGTTGTCTGCCCAGCTGAAATTCTTGAACTTCAACGCCAGCATGGGAACTTCGCTAACCAAAAGCATGCAGAAGAGCAGCATGAAAAGGAAGAGAAAGACTGCGTTGAACTTCAACGAAACCAGGAATGCGTGCTCTCCCAACACCAGACTTCCCCAGAAGAGGGCATTTGCAGGAGTGGGAAGACCTATGAATTGTTGATGCTGACGCTCGTCGAGATTGAACTTTGCAAGTCTCAAAGCCGAGAAAGCAGCCATCAGAAAAGCCGTATAAGGAAGCACACTCTTGATGGGCAACAACATTTCAGGACAATGAACTTCGTGGAAAAGATAGAAGATAATCGTGCTTGGAGCCACACCAAAGGTAACCACATCGGCCAGAGAATCGAGCTCCTTACCTATATCGGAAGACACTTTGAGGGCTCTTGCAACCATTCCATCGAAGAAATCAAACACGGCTCCAATGATAATTATCAATACAGCATAATGATATTGGCCGTAGAAAGCGCAGCCAGTTGCTATGCAACCACAGATGAGATTGCAGCAAGTAAGGGAATTGGGAATGTTACGCTTGATCATTTATCTTTAGCTTTGCTATGATTGTCTCGTTGCCAACAGTCTTCTGATTCAGTTCCACACAAACCTCTGTATCGAGAGGAAGATAGAGGTCAACGCGGGAACCAAACTTGATGAAACCAAGGTGTTCGTCCACATAACAGTCCTCTCCAACAGTAGGATAAGTGACGATTCTGCGAGCCATTGCTCCTGCAACTTGTCGAGCAAGTATTTCTGTTCCGTCTGGAGTCTCGATAACTATTGTGCAACGTTCGTTCTCCTCGCTTGCTTTCGGCAGCCAAGCCTTATGGAAATTGCCGTCATAATGGCAGACATACTTAATGGTTCCATCAACAGGAATCCAGTTTGCATGCACATTAAACAGGCTCATGAAGATGCTGACCATAATCCTACGATCATGGAAATACTCCGTCTCTTCCGTCTCCTCCACAACAACAACCTTTCCATCGGCAGGAGCGAGGACCAATCCTTCTGTTTCACCCTCGAAAGTTCGAATGGGACATTGGAAGAAATTCAACAGAATTCCATAGAGAACGGCACTTATCACGACACAAATATCAAAGGGAAGTCGCGAATCGAAAATGTGCAAGATGGCAAAGTTAAGCACCACAAGCACAACTGCACTCCAGAAAAGAGTGTTCTTTCCTTCGTGATGAAGACGTATTTTCTTTAGTTTTCTGAGCCTTTTTCCCATTCTTTTTGATATAGTGCGGCTCAAAGTTAACACTTTTTTTTGAACCTGCAAGGGCAAATGAGACGTTTTTCTTCATCGCAGGAGAAAAAAGATGTCAATCTCTTGTCCGAAACAAAAAAAAGTACTAACTTCGCCATCTCATATCTAATATATACCAACGTGGAGGACTTCGTACACTTACACGTCCACTCACAATACTCATTGCTCGACGGACAAGCATCCATTAAGAGCATGGTGGACAAAGCTATTGGCGACGGCATGCGTGGTATGGCTCTTACCGACCACGGAAATATGTTCGGCGTCAAAGAGTTGTACGACTACTGCAAAAAGGTCAATAAAACAAGAATAGAGGAGGGAGAAGAACCCTTCAAGCCTATCTTCGGCTGCGAAATGTATGTGGCCAGAGGTGGAGACAAGAGCGTAAAAGAGGGAAAAGAAAACCAGTCTGGCTGGCACCTCATCGTTCTTGCCAAGAACCTTATTGGCTATCACAACCTCATCAAACTTGTTTCGCGCTCTTGGGTAGATGGCTTCTATATGCGACCTCGCACAGATCATAAAGACCTGGAAAAGTTCCACGAAGGCCTCATCATTTGCTCTGCCTGCATAGGTGGCGAGGTTCCCAAGAAAGTTTTGAGTGGAGACATTGAGACTGCGGAGAAGGCTATCAAGTGGTTCCACGACATTTGGGGAGACGATTATTACATCGAACTGCAACGCCACGAAGTAACCAACCCCACTCAAATCGCGAATCGCGAGTTCTATGAAATACAGAAACGAGTCAATCCAACACTCATCGAACTGGCTCGCAAGCACGGAGTAAAGATCATTTGCTCTAACGACTCACACTTCGTCAACGAAGATGATGCCGAAGCTCACGACCTCCTCCTTTGTCTCTCGACAGGAAGAGACCTCGACGACCCCAATCGAATGCGGTATAGCAAGCAGGAATGGTTCAAGACAAAGGCAGAGATGAATGCCATCTTCAACGATATTCCTGAGGCTTTAGCCAATACTTGCGAGGTTCTGGACAAGGTCGAAATGTACGACCTCGAGTCGAATGCCATCATGCCTTTCTTCCCTATCCCAGAAGACTTCGGCACAGAAGAACTCTGGAGACAGAAGTTCACAGAGGAAGATCTCTTCAAGGAGTTTACAAGCGACGAGAATGGAGAGAACCAACTTCCCGAAGAAGAAGGAAAGAAGAAGATAGAAAAACTTGGTGGCATAGACAAACTCTATCGCATTAAGTTCGAGGCAGACTACCTTGCGAAACTTGCTTATGAAGGTGCCGCTCGCCTCTACCCCACTCCACTTTCAAAGGAATTGGACGAACGAATCCGTTATGAGTTGCACATCATGAAGACGATGGGCTTCCCAGGTTACTTCCTCATTGTGCAAGACTTCATCAATAGTGCTCGCAACGAACTTGGTGTTTGGGTAGGACCAGGCAGAGGTTCGGCTGCTGGCTCGGTTGTTGCATATTGCTTAGGCATTACTCGTCTCGACCCACTTAAGTACGACCTTCTGTTCGAGCGTTTCCTTAATCCAGACCGTATCTCTCTTCCTGATATTGATACCGACTTCGATGATGACGGCAGAGGAAAGGTCCTGCAATGGGTTATGGACAAATATGGCGAAGAAAATTGCGCCCACATTATTACTTATGGCAAGATGGCGGCAAAGAATAGCATCAAAGATGTCGGTCGAGTTGAGAAGGTTCCTCTCTCCATCGTTAATGCTTGGTGCAAAGCTATGCCTGAACGTCTGCCAGATGGTAAGAAGCAGACATTGGAGAACTATATTGATGTAACTCCCGAACTGAAAGAAGCAAAGTTCTCGAAAGACCCAAAGGAAGCCGACACCATCAAATACGCTTTGAAACTCGAGGGAACGGTTCGCAACATTGGCATCCATGCTTGTGGCTTTATCATTTGTCGTGACCCGATAAGCGATCATGTTCCTGTCTCGACTGCCGACGACCCGGACTTCCCTGACCGCAAGACTGCCGTTACTCAATACGACGGTCATGTCATCGAAAGTACTGGCCTCATCAAGATGGACTTCCTTGGTCTGAAGACGCTTTCGCAACTCAAAGAAGCTTGTCGTATCGTCAAAGAGGCTCACGGCATAGACATCGACATAGACAACATTCCTATCGATGACCCGCTGACATACAAACTTTATCAGGAAGGTAGAACAGTTGGAACTTTCCAGTTCGAGTCTCCTGGCATGAGAAAGTACCTGAAGGAACTGCATCCTACAGTCTTCGAGGACCTCATCGCCATGAATGCTCTCTATCGTCCAGGTCCAATGGATAAGATTCCGCAGTTCATCAGACGCAAGAATGGAGCCGAGCCTATCACTTACGACCTCGAGGCTTGCGAAGAATACCTTCGTGACACTTACGGCATTACCGTCTATCAAGAGCAAGTCATGTTGCTTTCGCGCAAACTCGCAGGCTTCACTCGAGGTGAGAGCGACACTCTGCGAAAGGCGATGGGCAAGAAGATGAAGGATGTCATCCTGAAGATGAAGCCCAAGTTCATCGATGGTGGAACGAAGAACGGACACGACAAGAAGATTCTCGAAAAGATCTGGAGCGAATGGGAGAAGTTTGCCGAATATGCTTTCAACAAGTCGCATGCCGCTTGCTATTCTTGGGTTGCTTACCAGACAGCTTACATGAAGGCCCACTATCCTGCCGAGTTCATGGCTGCCTTGCTGACTCGAGGAAAGGACGATGTTAAGGAAGTGACCAAGTTGCTGGAAGAATGTCACGCAATGAAACTGGAGGTTCTCGGTCCGGATGTTAACGAATCGCATCGTGACTTTGGCGTCAACGACCGTCAGCAGATTCGCTATGGACTCACGGCTATTAAAGGTCTTGGCGAAGCGGCAGTTCAAGCCATTGTCGATGAAAGAGTGGAGCATGGGCCGTTCAAGGACATCTTCAACTTTGCAGAGCGCGTCAACCTTTCTGCCATCAAGCGAAACGGAATGGAATGTCTCGCCATGAGTGGTGCTTTCGACAGTATTGCAGGAAACATTCATCGTGAACAGTTTGTTGCTGCAAACATGAAGGGCGACATTTTCCTTGACCAGTTGATGCGTTACGGCTCTCAATTCCAACAAACGCAGATGGAGGCTGAGTTCTCGCTGTTTGGTGTGGATGATATTGAACTCAAGAAGCCCGACATTCCCGAAGCAGAGGAATGGAGTGTACTTGAACGCCTGAATAAGGAGCGTTCGCTGGTGGGAATCTATCTCTCAGCTCATCCTCTCGACGAATATTATGTTATTCTGGAGAACGTCTGCAACCTGAAGATGGCAGAGATGGAAAACCTCAAAGCCTTTGCTGGTCAGAGTGTTCGAATGGGTGGAATCGTTACAGAGGTTCGTTCTGGTACAACTAAGAACGGAAAGCCTTTCGGCGTAGCTACCATCGAGGACTTTAGCGGAACTGGCGAGATTGCTCTCTTTGGCGACAATTGGGTGAATTGGGGAGGTTATCTTAGCATCGACCGTTCCATTATCATTAGTGGAACTGTAGAGAAGCATCGCTTCAAAGAAGGCGAGTTCGAACTTCGTATAGGCAAAATAGACTGGCTTGCCGACGTTAGCGATAGTGTGATAGAGCGCATCACAATCTCTGTAAACACTAATGCCCTGAATATGGATGATGTGGAGATGTTGACATCTTATGCCGAAGAGAATCCTGGAAAAACAGTTATGCGACTCGTCTTCATTGATGCCACCAACCCTCACAACCAACTTTATATGACCTCTCGAGCCTATCAAATTAAGGTAAATAGGAATCTTCTGGACGAAATAGAGGCAAGCGACGCACTTTCATATAGCATTAACCAATAAATATATAAGTATTATGGCACAAGTAATTAACTCTGGAAACTTAGAGGCTTTGGTAGCAACCGGAAAGCCTGTTGTTATTGACTTTTGGGCAACTTGGTGTGGTCCTTGCAAGCGTCTCGCTTCCGTTATCGAGGAACTGGCAAAGGATTACGACGGAATTGCCATCGTCGGCAAATGCGATGTAGAAGAAGACGAAGATCTGCCAGCTCGCTTTGGAGTCCGCAACATCCCAACTGTTGTCTTCCTGAAAGACGGCAAAGAGGTGGACCGCAGCGTAGGTCTTGTTCCTCGTCCTCTCCTCGAAGATAAAATCAAAGCAATGCTCTAATCGCTACCCGCTAACCCTTAACCACAAACCTTTAACTTTTAACCACTATGGCTACCTTTGAAGAAGACCTCCTCAATGATGCTGAGGACGATCGTTTGACGGTCGAATACATCAAGAACTACCTGCCACAGGAACTCAAGGACAAGTTTACTGAGGACGAACTCTACTACTTCATCGATGTCATCGGAGAGTATTATGTCGATTTGCTCGACAAACATTCTGGTGACGAAGACATTGATATCGATGTGGAGGAAGTGGCAAAGTATGTCGCGAAGCAAGCCAAGAAGGACAAGATGGGCGAGTTCGATCCTGAAGACCTTCGGTGGGTTGTGGACGGCGAACTGGAGTACGGCGAAAGCCAAGAACAGTAAAAGATTTTTTCATACACTATGGAACAACCTCTTCTTATTTATAATACGCTAAGCAGACAGAAGGAACTCTTCAAACCGCTCAACCCGGGAAGAGTAGGAATGTACGTCTGCGGCCCTACCGTCTATGGTGATGCGCACCTCGGACACGCTCGTCCTGCCATCACTTTCGACCTTCTTTTCCGTTATCTGCAACATATCGGCTACAAAGTTCGCTATGTTCGAAACATTACGGATGTAGGTCATCTAGAGCACGATGCTGATGAGGGTGAGGACAAGATTGCAAAGAAAGCCCGACTGGAACAGCTTGAGCCGATGGAAGTGGCACAATATTATACGAATCGCTTCCACGAAGCTATGGATGCTTTGGGTTGTCTGCCACCAAGCATAGAGCCTCACGCAACTGGTCACATCATCGAGCAACAGGCTCTTGTTCAGCAGATTCTCGACAACGGCTATGCTTACGAAAGCAACGGAAGCATTTACTTCGACATCGAGAAGTACAACAAGGACCATCGTTGGGGCATTCTTTCTGGTCGAGACCTCGAGAACATCAAGGACGCAAGCCGCGATTTGGCTGGAGTTGGAGAAAAGAAAAACCAAGCCGACTTCGCTTTGTGGAAGGCCGCTCAACCTGAGCATATCATGCGTTGGCCGAGTCCTTGGAGCGATGGATTCCCGGGTTGGCATTGCGAATGTACTGCTATGGGACGCAAGTACTTAGGCGATCATTTCGACATTCACGGCGGAGGAATGGACCTCATCTTCCCGCATCATGAATGCGAGATTGCTCAAGCCGTTGCAAGTCAAGGCGACCAGATGGTCCATTACTGGATGCACAACAACATGATCACCATCGACGGCAAGAAGATGGGCAAGTCGTACAACAACTTCATCACTTTGCCCGAGTTCTTCAGCGGCAATCATCCGCTTCTCGAACAAGCCTACACGCCGATGACCATCCGCTTCTTCATCCTGCAAGCCCACTATCGTTCTACGGTTGACTTCGGCAACGAGGCTCTACAGGCTGCGGAAAAGGGATTGGCTCGACTGATGGACGGACTCAAGAACCTGCGTCGCCTCCAAGAAGGACAAAAGGTGAAAGGTCAGCCACAAATAGAGATGAAGTACGTCGACGAACTTCGCACAAAGCTCTACGACGCGATGAACGACGACCTGAACTCACCTATCGTCATCAGCCATCTGTTCGACGCTTGCAGAGTTGTCAACACTCTGACCGACAAGAAAGCCAGCATCACAGCCGAAGTGGCTCAGGCCCTGCTCCAACTCATGGAGACCTTCACAACTGAGATTCTTGGTCTTCGTCAGGATACTGGCGTCAGCAACAAGGCTCGCGAAGAGGCTTTCGGAGCTGTTGTGAACATGCTTCTGGAGCAAAGACAAGCAGCTAAGGCCGAGAAGAACTGGGCTCTCAGCGATAAGATTCGTGACGACCTTGCGGCTCTGGGCTTCGAAGTGAAGGACACAAAAGACGGCTTCTCCTGGACGCTCAACAAGTAAACAGGAAACAACCCCAGTTACGATGCCAAACGTAACACGTTAACTTTGCAATCGTAACACGTTAAGATCGCCAACGTAACACGTTAAGTTTGGATTTTAACCACGTTAACTTTTAAAAGCAAGCACGCTTAGTTTTTCTGCTAGGCGTGCTCTCTTTATATCTGTCCCGTTTCTACCTGACGGACAACGCGTTCTATGAGTTTGTCTTCCTCTTCAGGATGATACTCTTTCTTCAGGCTTGCTCGGAAAGTCCAGGCAAAAACCTGATAGAAAGCGGCTCTGGCCGGCCCCAAGAAAGCCTGCACAATTTCGTAGGAAGACTGATTGCATTCCCTGTCCACAAGCTTGATGAGGAGCTTGCCTTGCGAGTAGGTAAGCTTCTTCATCTGAGGCGTGTAAATCTCCTTGATTTCCTTTTCCACCGCACTGATGTGGGCCTGTTTCTCCTTCTTTGTGGGAAGAGCCTCCAGCGCAACATAGGTCTCCTCGAGAAGCGCGCTAGCCTGTTGAGCGATGGGAAGAACCTTCTTCACATTATTGACAAGACGATTGTAGGCTTTCCGTTGCTTCTCGCTCTTGAATTTGAGTGGCGGATATACCCAAAGCTCTGGCAAGAGGTAGCACCAAACCGTATCGCCATTCTCGATGAGAGGCTTTACATAGCGGAACCTCTGCAACTTCAGCTTGTAGTGGACCGGCTCTTGCGGAAGCAGTTCATCGTCTTCTTCCTGAGCATAAACAAACCCGCTCAGAAGCATCAACAAGCTAAATATAATCGTCTTACGTATCATTTTCGCTGCAAAAATACAAAGAATAAGTGAAGAGTGAAGAATTATGTTTTTTTAATTCTTGTACCTCTTTAAATCTTAAACTCTTAAACTTTTAAACATTTCAACTTTTTTTCGTACCTTTGCATCCGATATGAGCACAATCATCTACGATTCACCTGTTTTCGGCCCCATTCACAGCCGTCGTTTGGGTATTTCTCTCGGCATAAATCTCTTGCCGAAAGGAGGGAAGAAGTGCAGTTTCGACTGCATCTATTGCGAGTGTGGCCTGAACAAAGAGCGTCGCACCAAGAACCCTCTGCCAACCGCAGACGAGGTTGTGGAGGGACTTCGCAGCAAGCTCCTCGAACTGAGGGCTGAGGGAATTGTTCCCGATGTGCTGACTTTCGCAGGAAACGGCGAGCCAACCCTGCATCCTCACTTCCCCGAAATCGTCGATAGAGTACGCGACGTCAGGGATTCGCTCTGCCCTTCGGCAAAGATGAGCATCCTCTCGAACGCCACACAGATTCGCCGTCCTGAGATTCGCAAAGCCCTACTCCACTTCGACAACAACATTCTGAAGCTCGACACGGTCAACCCTACATATATAAATAAGGTAGACAGGCCGCAAGGACATTATGATGTGGAGGAGCAAATCGAGTACCTCGCGCTCTTCAACGGCCATTGCATCATCCAGACAATGCTCATGAAAGGCGAGTACGAAGGACAGTCTCTCGACAACACAACCGAGGAGTTCGTAGTCCCCTATCTCGAGGCTCTGGCACACATCAAACCCCAAGCCGTAATGCTCTACACGCTCGATAGGGAAACGCCCGTCAGTGGCCTCGAGAAAGCAACTCCCGAAGCTATGCAATCCATCGCTTCCCGCATCCGTTCCCTCGGCATCGAAGTCTCCGTAAGTTGCTGAACTTCCCCCTACAAAAAATCTGTGAAAGGTTGCTATTTTAACTCTTCTCTGAACAATTGGAAAGTCAGTTAGACTCCTTCAATACTTTATCTACGCTGCCTTTTTCAAGCAGGCGTTCCTGTGCTTCGTCGTAACTCAGACCGAGCGACTCCTGAATCATTCTGGTGCCACGATTTACGAGTTTGGCGTTGGTCAGTTGCATCTTCACCATTCGGTTGCCCTTAACTCGCCCCATACGAATCATCAGCGAAGTGGAAATCATGTTCAGCACCATTTTCTGCGCTGTGCCGCTCTTCATACGACTGGAACCTGTTACAAACTCAGGGCCGACAATCGTCTCGATAGGATGCTCTGAAACGGCTGCCAAAGGCGTATCAGGATTGCTTGTAATGCAGCCCGTAAGCAAGCCGTTCTTTCTTGCCTCGCTGACAGCTCCTACCACATAAGGCGTTGTGCCTGAGGCCGCTATACCAAGAACTGTATCGTCCGTCGTGGGAGAGAACTTCTGCAGGTCTTCCCAACCCTTTTCAGGGAAATCCTCAGCCTTCTCCACTGCATGGTGCAAAGCTCTATCGCCGCCTGCTATGAGGCCTATTACGAGGTCTTCCGAGACACCAAAAGTAGGAGGCAACTCACTGGCATCGAGCACACCAAGGCGTCCGCTCGTCCCCGCTCCCACATAGAAGAGCCTGCCACCTCGCTTCATCCTCGGCTCGATGGCTTCCACAAACGCCTGTATCTGCGGAATGACCTTGCGAACCGCCTCTGCCACCAACGCATCTTCCTGATTGATATGCGTCAGCAATTCGCCTACCGACATCTGCTCCAAATCGTCGTAATGCGACGGCTGCTCCGTGATGGGTATCTTGCCTTCAAAGTCTGCCATTTCCCAATGCTCGTATTAAAAAAGTGGCGATTCCATCGAAGGAATCACCACTTATGATTGAGATCAATTCTTAGTCTGCAAGTTTTGCGCAAATGAACTCGCGGTTCAGTCGAGCAATGTTGCTGATGGTCTCACACTTAGGACATACGGCCTCGCAAGCACGAGTATTGGTGCAGTTACCGAAGCCCAGTTCATCCATCTTGGCGACCATTGCCTTTGCACGCTTCGCAGCCTCTACCCTACCCTGAGGAAGCAGGGCGAGTTGGCTGACCTTAGAGCTGACGAAAAGCATGGCAGAGCCGTTCTTGCAGGCTGCCACACAAGCTCCGCAACCGATGCAGCTTGCGCAATCCATTGCTTCGTCGGCATCTTCCTTCGGAATAAGGATGGCGTTTGCATCCTGAGCCTGACCTGTGCGAACAGATGTATAACCGCCTGCTTGCATAATCTTGTCGAAGGCGTTGCGATCGACCATGCAGTCCTTGATAACAGGGAAACCTGCCGAGCGCCAAGGCTCAACGGTAATGGTCTCACCGTCCTTGAACTTACGCATGTAGAGCTGGCAGGTTGTAGCGCCGCGCTCGGTCTTGCCATGAGGCGTGCCGTTGATGTAGAGCGAGCACATACCGCAAATACCTTCGCGGCAGTCGTGGTCGAATACGAAAGGTTCCTTGCCCTCGTTAATCAACTCCTCGTTCATGATATCGAGTGCCTCGAGGAAGGAAGTGTCGTCGGGAATGTTCTTCAACTCGTGGGTATCAAAGTGACCCTTGTCCTTCGGACCATTCTGTTTCCAGAACTTTATCGTTACACTTATATTCTTAGCCATAATGATTAATTCTTGTAGTTACGTGTCTGTACTTTGATAATCTCGTAGTTGAGGGGCTCTTTGATAAGTTCGGGAGCCTTGTCGTCGCTGCCTTGATAGTCCCAGCAACCAACATAGAAGAAG
This sequence comes from Bacteroidaceae bacterium, assembly GCA_017548075.1. Classification (GTDB taxonomy): domain Bacteria; phylum Bacteroidota; class Bacteroidia; order Bacteroidales; family Bacteroidaceae; genus Physcousia. The sequence continues at coordinate 33,627 of JAFYNL010000043.1, forward strand.
TTCTCGTCGTCGCGCTTTGCTTCGCCTTCCTCTGTCTGATGCTCCTCGCGGAAATGTCCGCCGCAGCTCTCTTCACGATGCAGGGCGTCATAAGCCACGAGCTCGCCCATCAGGATGAAGTCGCGAAGGTGGATAGCCTTATCAAGCTCGACATTCAGACCTTCCTTAGAACCAGGAATGAAAAGGTTGGTGTCAAACTCTTTGCGAAGTTCTTTGAGCAACTTCAAGCCTTCCTCCAAGCCTTCCTTCGTGCGACCCATACCAACATGCTCCCACATAATGTGGCCGAGCTCCTTGTGGATGGAGTCGACAGAACGCTTACCCTTGATGTTCATCAGGCGGTCAATCTCTGCCTCGACAGCCTTCTCCGTTGCCTCGAACTCGGGCATATCGGTAGAGAGGCGCGGCCAAATAGCCTGGTCAGCCAGGTAGTTCTGAATGGTATAAGGCAGAACGAAGTAACCGTCGGCAAGTCCCTGCATGAGTGCAGAAGCGCCGAGGCGGTTGGCTCCATGGTCGGAGAAGTTGCACTCGCCAATAGCGAAGAGGCCAGGAATCGTGGTTTGCAGTTCGTAGTCAACCCAAACGCCACCCATCGTATAGTGGATTGCGGGGAAGATCATCATTGGATAGTAGTAATCGACACCGTCCTTTGTGCAAGCCTTCTCGCCTGGATTGACGTCCGTAATCTCCTCATACATATCGAAGAGGTTGCCGTAACGCTGACGAATCTCGTCGATGCCGAGGCGCTGGATGCTCTCGCTGAAGTCAAGGAAGACTGCAAGACCTGTGTTGTTCACGCCAAAGCCTTTGTCGCAACGCTCTTTAGCTGCGCGGCTGGCAACGTCGCGAGGAACAAGATTACCGAATGCGGGATAGCGACGTTCGAGGTAGTAGTCGCGGTCCTCTTCAGGAATCTCATAGCCTTGCTTAGTGCCTGCCTGAAGAGCCTTTGCGTCTTCAAGTTTCTTGGGAACCCAAATGCGGCCATCGTTACGAAGTGACTCGGACATCAAGGTGAGCTTCGACTGCTTGTCACCATGCACAGGAATACAAGTGGGGTGAATCTGCACATACGAAGGATTTGCCATCATAGCACCCTTGCGGAAGCATTGGATAGCGGCTGTGCAGTTACATCCCATCGCATTTGTAGAGAGGAAATAGGTGTTGCCATAACCACCAGTAGCGATTACAACGGCATTTGCAGAGAAGCGTTCCAGCTTGCCTGTAACGAGGTTCTTGGCAATGATGCCACGAGCTCTGCCGTCAACAATCACAACATCTTCCATTTCATAGCGGGTGAAGAGCTTCACTTTACCACGCTGAACTTCCTTCGAGAGAGAAGAATAAGCGCCGAGAAGCAATTGCTGACCAGTCTGTCCCTTTGCATAGAAAGTACGGCTTACCTGAGCACCACCAAAACTGCGGTTAGCAAGCATGCCACCATATTCGCGAGCAAAAGGCACGCCTTGAGCTACGCACTGGTCGATGATGTTGTTACTTACTTCTGCCAGACGATAAACGTTAGCTTCACGAGCACGATAGTCACCACCTTTAACTGTATCATAGAAGAGGCGATAAACTGAGTCGCCATCGTTCTGATAGTTCTTGGCTGCATTGATACCACCCTGAGCGGCAATTGAGTGAGCGCGACGAGGGCTGTCCTGAATGCAGAAATTATAAACGTTGAAGCCCATCTCGGCAAGAGAGGCGGCTGCACTTGCACCAGCAAGACCTGTGCCGACAACAATGACATCGAGTTTGAGCTTGTTCTTCGGGTTCACCAAACGCTGGTGAGCTTTATATTCTTTCCATTTTTCAGGCACTGGACCTGCAGGAATCTTAGAATCTAATACTTTTGCCATAATCTTATTTGACTATTTTACAATTTCACAATTAAGACAATTACGCACCACAACTGCCTGCACAACAGGGACTGAAGTACTTCACAGCAAACACAACGACTACGGCTGCGAACATGAGCACAACGAGGGTTGCATAGATGTTACCGATGCAACGCCAACGGTTGAACCACACTTTACCACTCCAACCAAGAGTCTGCAGAGCGCTCCAGATGCCGTGTGTCAGATGGAACCAAAGTGCTGCAAGCCATACAAGATACAGGCCTGAATAAACGGGACAGCCGAAGGTCTTCTTTATCCAGAACACTCCGTTGGCCGCATTCTCAGCAGCTTCGCCGTCAATCAACTCGGCAGCCATCATGTGCCACCAGAAGTTGTAGAGGTGCAAACCCATACCCAGAATGACGATGATGCCGAGCACAAGCATGTTCTGGCTCGCCCACTCTACCTTTTCGGGCTTGTCCGTCACAGCATACTTGTTGTTGCCGCGAGCCTTCTGGTTCTGCAAAGTCAGCCAGAATGCATAGATGAAGTGAATGGCCACAAGGCCTGCCAGACCAACTGTTGCAGCTACGGCATACCAATTGGCTCCCAGCATCTCACAAATCCAGTTGTAGCCTTCCTCGCTGATGAGAGCCACAACATTCATTGACGCATGAAACGTCAGGAACAGGACAAGTGCGATGCCGGTAACAGACATCACTACTTTCCTGCCGATTGATGAATTAATTAACCACATAGAAATAATGAATTAAGTTATGTTTAGTTGTAGGTTTCTTTTGCGCGCGTACCTTAAATTAGGTATAATACGGAGACAAAATTACACAAAAAAGGTTAAATGCGCAACTTTTTCGAGGAAATGTTGCAGGAAATAAGTACTTTTGTACCTAAATAAACGTGCGAAAGAGCAGATGGAGCTTAAATTCGATGTCGTAGTAGTTGGTGCTGGGCATGCTGGATGCGAGGCTGCAACAGCCGCAGCAAAGCTTGGAGCAAAGACTTGTCTCATTACGATGGACATGAACAAGATTGCGCAAATGTCGTGCAATCCTGCCATCGGTGGCATAGCTAAAGGCCAGATTGTCAGGGAGATAGACGCTCTTGGAGGTCATACAGGCGAGGTTACAGATGCAACTGCCATTCAGTTTCGAATGCTGAACCGTTCGAAAGGACCTGCTATGTGGAGTCCCAGAGCACAATGTGACAGAGGAAAATTCATTTGGGCTTGGCGAGAAGCTCTTGAGAACACACCCAACCTTTCCATCTGGCAAGATCAAGTCGTAGAACTACTCACGGATAAAACCCAAACTTCACACGTGAACTTTGCCAACGACACACGTGAACTTTGCCAACTTCACGTGTGTGGTTTGCGAACTATGCTGGGAGTGATTTTCAAGGCACCTTGCGTCATCATTACAGCAGGCACTTTCCTCAATGGTTTGATGCATATCGGACGAACCCAGATTCCTGGAGGTCGTTGTGCAGAACTTCCAAGCCTGCATCTCTCAGAAAGTATCGCAGCTTGCGGCATTACTGTAGGCCGCATGAAGACTGGCACTCCTGTTCGTATTGATGGACGTTCTGTCGACTTCTCTTTGATGCAGGAACAAGAAGGAGAACAAGATTTTCACAAGTTCTCGTATATGGGCGAGCCTCGTCAGTTGCCACAGTTGCCTTGCTGGATTACCTATACGAATGAGGCTGTTCATGAGCGTTTGCGTGCTGCCCTACCCGATTCTCCGCTCTATAATGGGCAGATTCAAAGCATAGGTCCGCGTTATTGTCCGAGTATCGAAACTAAACTCGTCACTTTCTCGGAACGCTCTGAGCATCAGCTATTTCTGGAACCAGAAGGTACTTCGACGAATGAATATTACCTGAACGGCTTCTCGAGTTCGCTCCCTATCGAAGCTCAAATTGAGGCTTTGAAACTGATTCCTGCATTCCGCAACCTGCAAGTTTATCGTCCTGGCTATGCTATCGAGTACGATTACTTTGACCCAACGCAGCTTCGACACTCGTTGGAATCGAAGATTGTAGAGGGTCTGTTTATGGCTGGACAAGTGAATGGAACGACTGGTTACGAGGAAGCTGCAGGACAAGGACTCGTTGCTGGCGTTAATGCGGCTCGCAAACTTGCTGGACAAGAGCCGTTTGTGATGCGAAGGGATGAATCCTACATTGGTGTTTTGATTGACGATCTCGTGACGAAAGGTGTGGATGAACCCTACAGAATGTTCACTTCAAGGGCCGAATATCGCATCCTTCTTCGTCAAGATGATGCAGATGCACGACTTACAGAACGAAGCTACGAAATGGGTTTAGCCTCTCGAGAACGATACGATCATTGGCTACGTAAGAAGCAGGAAATCAATGAGATAGAAGAGTTTTGCAACTCTTATAGCGTGAAAGCCGCATATATAAACAAAGGACTGAAAGCTTTGGGAAGCGAGGAACTACAGAGAGGCTGCAAACTTATTGACCTCGTAATGCGTCCACAACTCACTCTCTCCAATCTCGCACCTCTCATCCCTGCCCTATCCAACAAGTTGAATAGTATAAAGGATCGTCGCGAGGAAATCATCGAGGCTGCTGAAGTTCGCATGAAATATAGCGGTTACATCCGTCGAGAAAAAGAGATTGCAGAGAAGATTCAACGCCTCGAGAACATTCGCATCAAGGGACGCTTCAATTACGAGGACATTCAATCGCTCAGCACAGAAGCTCGCCAAAAGCTTGCTAAAATAGACCCGGAGACGATGGCACAAGCCAGTCGTATTCCAGGAGTTAGTCCTAGCGACATAAATGTCTTGTTGGTGATGATGAATCGATAAGTTTCACGTGAAACATTAACACGAAAAGATACATAACATACTGAATATGAACAACGAAATACTACTGAAAAACCTTCGAAATGTGCCAGATTTCCCAGTTCCTGGAATACAGTTCAAAGACGTGAGCACATTATATAAGAATGCCAAATGTCTGAAGATAATGGTGAACGAACTGTACGAACTCTACAAGGACAAAGGCATAACAAAGGTCGTAGGCATTGAGAGTCGAGGCTTTGTGGTTGGTGCCGCTCTAGCAGTTAAGTTAGGAGCTGGGTTCGTGATGTGTCGCAAACCAGGCAAACTTCCTGCTGAAACACGCCAAGAAAGCTACATGAAGGAGTATGGCAAAGACACTATAGAGATTCACACAGACGCAATTGATGAGAAAGATGTTGTGCTTCTCCACGATGATCTGCTTGCAACAGGAGGAAGCATGAAAGCAGCCTACAACCTTGTTAAGCAGTTCAATCCCAAGAAGATATACATCAACTTCATCATAGAACTGACCATCGAAGGATTGAATGGCAGAGCTGTTTTCGACAAAGATGTAGAAATGACAACGCTGATAAAGATATAAGAAGAAAAACATGCCACGTTATGATTGCCATCATAACACGTTACAAATGCAATCGTAACACGTTATGTTTGTCATCGTAACAGCAGACATTAAATGGGTAAGGAAGAGAAAGACAAACGCAGAGCCTATTTGATGGGCATTGTAAGCAATTTGCCTGAATGCCCAGGATGTTACCAATATCTCGACGAAACTGGTAACATTATATATGTAGGTAAAGCAAAGAACCTTAAAAGGCGCGTTTATTCCTATTTTTCGAAAGAACATGATAGCAGAAAGACCGCTATTCTTGTGTCTAAGATACACGATATCAAGTACATAGTGGTCAAGACAGAAGAGGATGCACTACTGCTTGACAACAACCTCAACAAGCAATGGGCTCCACGATACAACATCCTTCTCAAGGATGGAAAAACGTATCCAAGCATCGTTATCACTAACGAATACCTGCCTCGAATATTCCAAACACGCAAGATAGACAAGCGTTTAGGCACTTATTTCGGCCCCTACAGTCATGTTCCAACAATGTATATGTTGCTGGAACTCATTGGAAAACTCTATCCTTTAAGGCGTTGCAGAGAACACATAACAGCCGATTCCATTGCAAAAGGCAAGCATAAAGAATGCCTGGAATACCATATAAAGAACTGTAAAGCGCCTTGTACAAATCGCCAAAGCCACGATGAATACATGGAAGACATCGCTGAAGCAAAGGAAATTCTGAAGGGAAACACAGCACAAATTGAACGACAAATGCACAAGAAAATGCAGGAATACGCAGAAAAAATGCAGTTCGAAGAGGCTGAAACAATAAAACGAAAGTATTTACTGCTTGAAAACTATCGCAACAAAAGCGAGGTCGTAAGTAATACTCTCCATAATATAGATGTCTTCAACATTGAGAACAACGAAAAGGTGGCATACATCAACTACCTTCATGTCACTAATGGCTGTATAACTCAGGCTTTTACGTTCGAATATGCGAAACGGCTTGAAGAATCGGACGAAGAGCTACTTGCTGCAGGAATCATAGAAATGCGGCAACGTTATCATAGTGAAAGTAAGGAAGTTATCGTGCCGTTCCTCGTGGAACATTTAGGTTCAGATTTGATAGTTACTGTGCCTCAAAAGGGCGATAAAAAGAAGTTGTTGGAACTTTCGAAGTTGAATGTTCTTCAATACAAAAAGGATAGAATAAGTCAAAGCGACAAACTTAATCCAGAGCAAAAGCAAGTAAGGTTGATGAAGGAACTGCAGGAAGCACTCAGACTCCCTACTCTACCAATGCAGATAGAATGCTTTGACAACTCGAACATCAGCGGAAAAGATGCTGTGGCTGGTTGTGTGGTGTTCAAGAAATGCAAGCCTTCGAAGCAAGATTACCGCAAATACAACATAAAAACAGTAGTTGGACCTGATGATTATGCCAGCATGCAAGAGGTTGTAAGAAGGCGATATAGCCGAATGATGCAAGAAGGAACACCTCTGCCAGACTTGATTATAACTGATGGTGGCAAGGGACAGATGGAGGTTGTACGAGAGGTTGTGGAGGATGAACTACACCTATCTATTCCAATTGCTGGGCTTGCAAAGAACGATAAACACAGAACAAACGAACTTCTATTTGGTTTTCCACCTCAAGTTATAGCGTTAAAGACGGATTCATCGCTCTTCCGTTTGCTCACTCAAATACAGGATGAAGTGCACAGATATGCAATAACTTTCCATCGAGACAAGCGTAGCAAACATCAAGTGGCAAGCGTCTTAGACAACATTCCTGGGGTAGGGGAGAAGACAAAGGCTTTGTTGTTACGCAAATGGCATAGTGTAAAGCGTATTCGCGAGGCTTCAGAAGAGGATTTGACTGCAGTTATTGGAGCTGCAAAGGCGAAGATTTTGAAGGAAAGACTTGCAGAAGAGGATGAAAAATCGTAGCTTTGCAGAACATATTATATATGTAATAGGAGGAAAAGAAAAAGGGAGAAAGATGAGAGTCGTCATTCAAAGAGTACAAAGAGCAAGCGTTAGTGTTGGTGGATCAACAGTTTCAAACATTGGAAAGGGGCTGTTGATATTGCTCGGAATAGAGGATTCAGATACAAAAGAAGATGCAGAATGGTTATGCCATAAAGTGCTGGGACTCAGGATTTTCGATGATGATGAAGGCGTGATGAACAGAAGCGTTATGGATGTAAACGGGGACATTATTGTGGTGAGCCAATTTACATTGATGGCAAGCTACAAAAAAGGGAACCGACCTAGCTGGATAAGAGCTGCAGGACACGAGCATGCAATACCTCTTTATGAAGGTTTCGTTGACTTACTAAGCGAAGGTCTTGGGAAACAAGTAGGTAAAGGAGTATTCGGAGCAGAAATGCAAGTGGAACTCATCAACGATGGTCCTGTGACGATTTGCATGGATACAAAGAATAAGGAATAAAGATAAAAGAATAGATACAAAAGGAAATATGACGATACAAGAAGCGCAAAGTCGTGTAGATCAATGGATTAAGTTGTATGGCGTACGCTATTTTAACGAGCTTACCAATATGGCGATTCTGACCGAAGAAGTAGGGGAGTTGGCTCGCGTAATTGCCCGAAAGTATGGAGAACAGTCGTTCAAAGAAGGTGAGAATCAAGACCTTAGCGAGGAAATGGCTGATGTACTTTGGGTTCTAATCTGCCTGGCAAACCAGACAGGAGTTGATTTGACGACTGCTTTGGAAGCTAGTTTCGAGAAGAAAACCCTTCGAGATAAGGACAGACACAAGAATAACATTAAACTTCGAGAACAATAAAACAGTCAAAACATTAAAACAACATAAAACTAAAATAACATGGAAACAATGGAGAAAAGTAAGTACGATCAGATGCTTTCGCAGTATAATACTGACCTGAAAGACAGCGAGATAGCCGCAAAAGTTGCTGAAATTATCGAGAAGAAAGTGCCTGAGAATGACACTTTGGCAGTCAAGAAGTTTCTGATGGGCAGTGTGGAACTCACAACACTCAAGACAACTGATAGCGAAGAAAGTGTTTTGGCGTTCACAGAAAAAGTGAATAAGTTCGAAGATGCTTACCCTGATCTACCCCATATCGCTACCATTTGCGTCTATCCTTGCTTTGCAAAAATCGTGAGTCAAAGTCTTGAGGTTGAGGGTGTTGAAGTAGCCTGCGTAAGTGGAAGCTTCCCTTCTTCGCAAGCTTTGATAGAGATAAAGACCGTAGAAACGGCCCTCGCCTTGAAAGATGGCGCAACAGAAATCGACATAGTCATGAGTGTGGGCAAGTACCTGAGCGGCGACTACGAGACGCTTTGCGACGAGATTAGTGAGTTGAAGGCCATTTGCGGAGACAAAAAGATGAAAGTCATCCTGGAAACAGGCTTGCTTCCAAGTGCTTCGGACATCAAGAAAGCGAGTCTTTTGGCTATATATGCTGGAGCCGATTACATCAAAACAAGTACTGGAAAGGAAAAGCCAGCAGCTACTCCAGAAGCCGCTTATGTTATGTGTCAAGCGATAAAGGAGTACTATGATAAGACTGGAATCCAGATCGGCTTCAAGCCTGCAGGTGGACTCAACACAGTTCACGATGCCCTCATCTATTATACAGTAGTAAAAGAGGTGCTTGGCGAGAAGTGGCTCACCAACCAATGGCTGCGACTTGGGACAAGCAGATTGGCAAATCTCTTGTTGAGCGAAGTCGTTGGCGAAGAGGTGAAGTTCTTCTAACGGGCAACAAAAGTTTATCGAACAAAAAGAGAAAATTGGAGAAGGTGCGAGAGTTTGGAACATTTATTTTGAGTGAAAACGCTCTTTTACCTTCGTGAGAATCGAAAATTTGAAGGCTTAGGGTAGGGCGGACGAAAAGAAACGATTCTCAGAAGCCCATTTCGAGCCTAATCTCTTGAAACAAAGAGGTTTAAGCCACAAAATAACGAACGAGAAAAAACTTAATTTTGAAAAGAAATGAATAAAAAGAGTCTTTTGGTGCTTGGGGCAGCCGTAATGTTGCTCTCATCTTGCGTCGTAAGTAAAAAGAAGTTCGAGATTGCCGAAGCAGGCAGGTTGGCTGCACTCTATAGTCGAGACAGCTTGGCCGATTTGCTTGGCATAAGTCGGAATGATTGCGCTTTGTTCAGCGAGCGATTAAATGCTTTGGAGGCTGACACAACTCTGCTCAAAAACAGTATTCGCAATTATCAACAACTGCTTGCTTCAGGTCAGAATGAGAATCAGAAACTCAATGCGAACCTCGCTCAAAAGATTAGCGAGCTTCAGGACCGCGAAAAGACGATTGCGGAACTGCAGAAAATGATTGACCAACAAAAGAAGAAGGTCAAGGACTTGCTGAATAGTGTGAAAGATGCTCTGCTTGGCTTCAGTAGCGACGAACTGACTGTTCGCGAGGAAGACGGCAAAGTCTATGTGGCGATGAGTGATAAGTTGCTCTTCGAATCTGGCAAAGCCATTGTAAATCAGCAGGGTAGGGAAGCGCTTGGAAAGCTTGCTCAGGTCCTCAACAAACAGACCGACATAGATGTTTACATTGAAGGTCATACGGATAATGTGCCCATCAAGACCGCAGTCTTTCAAGATAACTGGGACCTTAGTGTGATTCGAGCCACAAGTGTGGTACGCATCCTGACTGAGACTTATGGCGTAAATCCTTTGCAGATACTGCCTTGCGGACGAGGAGAGTTCAAGCCTGTTGATGTAAATACGACTGTTGAAGGCAAAGCTCGCAACCGTAGAACGGAGATTATTATGGCTCCGCGCCTAGACAAACTCTTCAAGATGCTCGAGGAAAGCGGGCAATAATTGCAGAGACCTTGTAGGTTGTTTTCAAACGACTGCAGAGTCGTTGGCGAATGACTGCAGTTACGTTGGCAAAGTTAACGTGTTATGATTGCAAACTTAACTCGTTACGATTGCCAACGTAACTGCAGTCGTTTGGAAAGTTAACTAGGGTTCTTTTCAAAGTTAACTAGAGTAGGGGAGAATGTTTTTGTGTACTTTTTCCTCTCAGCTATCGTAATGTCGAAAAAAAATTGTAACTTTGCGAACGCAAAAGTATATTTAAAAAGCATATTTTTCACTGATTCCTATGAAGAAAATCCTCTTGGTTGTAGCCGCTTTGCTTGTAGGTACGAGCCTCTCGGCACAACTGTTATATGGCAATTCGCCTGCAAATAAGAACTCTGTAAGCGACCTGGAAAAGAACATTCAAAAGCTTGTGATGGCCAGCTTCATGATAGACAAATTCTATGTCGATAGCGTTGACAGTAAGAAACTTACAGAAGATGCCATCAACGGAATACTCTCCAAACTCGACCCTCACTCGGCCTATACGAATGCGGCAGATACTAAGAAGTTTACTGAACCTCTCGAAGGCTCCTTCGAAGGCATTGGCGTGCAGTTCAATATGCTGGAAGACACACTTCTCGTCATTCAACCAGTTCCAAAAGGTCCCAGCGAAAGAGTGGGCATTCTGGCTGGTGATCGAATCGTTAGTGTTGCCGATACGGCCATTGCTGGCGTGAAGATGAGTCGCGAAGAAATCATGCATCGACTTCGCGGAAAGAAGGGAACCATCGCCCATCTCGGCATAGTTCGTCGAGGAATCAAAGACACACTCTACTTCGATGTAAAGCGAGACCGCATTCCTGTCAACTCTGTCGATGCCGCTTATATGGTGACGCCAACAATCGGACTGATTCGCTTCAACAATTTCGCCCAAACAACTCATAATGAGGTGGTTGAAGCTATCAAGAAGTTGAAAGGCGAAGGCATGAAAGACCTCATCATCGACCTGCAACAGAACTCTGGCGGCTTCCTCCAAGCTGCTGCCGATATTGCCAGCGAATTCCTGCAAAAAGGCGATATGATAGTCTATACGAAAGGCAGAAGCGTTCCCAGTCAGGAGTTCCGAAGCACAGGTGGAGGCTGTTTCCAAGAGGGAAAAGTGGCCGTTTTGATTGATGAATATAGTGCCTCAGCAGCCGAAATTCTGTCAGGCTCCATCCAAGATCAGGATAGAGGACTCGTTGTGGGCCGTCGTTCTTTTGGTAAAGGCCTCGTTCAACGCCCGTTCGATATGCCTGATGGAAGTATGATCAGACTGACTACGGCTCGCTACTATACCCCGAGTGGCCGCAGTATTCAGAAGCCTTACGAGAAAGGAAAGGGCCTCGATTATGCCAAGGACGTCATCAATCGCTACAATAGTGGCGAGTTGACGAATGCCGATAGCATCCACTTCCCTGATTCTCTGCGCTATCAAACCCTCAGAAAAGGTCGCACAGTTTATGGTGGAGGCGGCATTATGCCTGACTGTTTCGTGCCTCTCGACACAATGAAGTATGCGAAATGCTATCGCGAAATGTCCGCCAAGAGCATCATCATCAACGCCAACCTCAAGTATATGGACAAGAACAGGAAGAAGTTGGCGAAGGCTTACCCCAGTTTCGAGCAGTTCAAGAACGAGTATCAACTGCCTCAGGAACTCATCGACGACATCTTCAAAGAAGGCGAAAAGCAGAACATCAAGCCGAAAGATGATGAAGAACGGCAGAAGACAACGGAGAACATAAAACTCATCGTCAAAGCCCTTGTAGCAAGGGATTTGTGGGATACAAGCGAGTACTTTGCCATCATCTACGAGAACGATGAGGTAGTTAAAAAGGCTGTCGAACTCCTTCAGACTGAATGATTACCTACAACACCATAAATGTGGCGATGCCTGAACTCGTCGAGACAGAGGTTTCGGCTTGGGTCAGGAATACGGCAGCAACATATAATAAAAAGGTAGGCGACATCAACTACATCTTCGTGGATGATGAAACAATGCTCGATATCAACCGCCGATTCATCGGACACGACTACTATACCGACCACATCGGCTTCGATTACAGCAAAGACGATTCGTTGAGCGGAGACATTTACATTAGCCTCGATACCGTCAAAACCAATGCTGAACTCTATCAAGTCAAGCCAGAAGAGGAACTTCGACGCATCATCATTCACGGACTTCTGCATCTTTGCGGCTTTCGAGACAAGACAGACGAGGAAAGAGAACTGATGCAACAGGCTGAAGACAAAGCACTTAAAGAACTATAACCAATATGGAAGATTTCGACATAAGACAAGAAGGAAGGCAAAAGGAAAAGGACTTCGAGAACGCACTCCGACCTTTGTGCTTCGAGGACTTTAGCGGACAAAACAAAGTTGTCGAGAACTTGCGCATCTTTGTCGAGGCTGCGAAGTACAGAGGAGAACCCCTCGACCACACTCTTCTGCATGGCCCTCCAGGCTTGGGAAAGACCACGCTCTCCAACATCATTGCCAACGAGCTTGGAGTCGGCTTTAAGCTGACGAGCGGACCTGTGCTCGACAAACCTGGCGACCTTGCAGGCATCCTCACTTCTCTCGAGCCGAATGATGTCCTTTTCATCGACGAAATACATCGTCTCTCACCCATAGTTGAGGAATATCTCTACTCTGCGATGGAGGATTACCGCATCGACATCATGATCGACAAAGGTCCTTCGGCTCGAAGCATCCAGATAGATTTGGCGCCATTCACTTTGGTGGGAGCAACCACAAGAAGTGGCTTGCTGACGGCTCCTTTGCGAGCTCGATTCGGCATCAACATGCATTTGGAGTACTATGATGCCGACACACTCCAGAAGATTGTGATGCGTTCGAGCAAAATCCTTGGCGTACCCATCGACTTCGATGCTGCAGGCGAGATTGCTAGCCGCAGTCGAGGAACGCCTCGAATCGCCAACGCCCTTCTCAGACGAGTTCGCGACTTCGCCCAAGTCAAGGGAAATGGCAATATTGACCTTGAGATTGCTCGCATTGCACTTGAGGCTCTCAACATCGATCGCTATGGTCTCGACGAGATTGACAACAAGATCCTGACCACCATCATCAACAAGTTCCAAGGCGGACCTGTTGGTATCAATACAATTGCTACTGCTGTGGGCGAAGATGCAGGCACAGTCGAGGAGGTTTACGAGCCGTTCCTCATCAAGGAAGGCTTCATCAAACGAACTCCAAGAGGCCGCGAAGTGACAGAACTCGCCTACAGACACCTGCGCATCAGCCCTTCCAAAGACGGCTACATACAAGGCGACCTCTTCTCATAAACAAGCAAACATCGACAGATATGGTACTGAATTACATCTGGATAGGCTTCTTCTTTATCGCGTTTCTTATTGCTTTGGTGCAGCTCTTTATGGGCAATACCGAGGTTTTTCCCGCGATAATGAACAGTACTTTCGATAATGCGAAGACGGCTTTCGAGATTTCTCTCGGCCTTACAGGCGTGCTTTCTTTGTGGATGGGCATCATGAAGATAGGTGAAAAAGGCGGTCTGGTCGATACTTTAGCCCGTTGGTTGTCACCACTTATGGTTCGTCTCTTCCCTGAAATTCCTGCAGGTCATCCAGTCTTTGGACACATCTTTATGAACTTCAGCGCCAATATGTTAGGCCTCGACAACGCAGCTACTCCGTTGGGACTCAAGGCGATGGAAGGTCTGCAAGAGTTGAATCAGAAGAAAGATACTGCAACGAATGCGATGATTATGTTCCTTGTGTTGAACACAAGTGGCTTGACCTTGATTCCTGTTGGCGTGATGACTTATCGCGCAGTTGCAGGAGCGGCTCAGCCTACAGATGTCTTCATTCCCATTCTAATCGCGACTGCAATTGCCACGCTTGCAGGTATGGTCATCACAAGTCTGTACCAACGCATCAATCTCTTCAACCGAGCCATTATGGCTTTCGTCATCGGCATTTGTCTTGTGGTTGGTGGTGTTATTTGGCTTAGCACACAACTCGACCAAGAAACGATGAACAAATGGAGTACCGTCGTTGCTAATGTTTTGCTTTTCAGTATCATAATCGCCTTCATTTGGGCAGGTGTGCGGAAGAAGATAAATGTTTACGAGGCCTTCATCGAAGGGGCAAAAGGAGGATTTGAAACAGCCGTTCGCATCATTCCTTACTTGGTCGCAATCCTCGTTTCCATCGGAGTTTTTCGTGCTTCAGGAGCTATGGACTTCATTGTAGGCGGTTTAGGAAAGTTCGTCGAAATGCTTGGAGGCAACGCAGATTATGTTGCGGCACTTCCCACAGCCATAATGAAGCCTCTATCTGGCAGCGGAGCAAGGGGAATGATGGTCGATGCTATGCAGCAATACGGACCTGATTCCTTTATTGCTCGCCTGTCCTGCATCTTCCAAGGAGCAACCGATACGACCTTCTATATACTGGCCGTTTACTTTGGTTCCGTAGGTATTCGCAAGACCAGACACGCCGTTGCAGCAGGCCTGCTGACCGACATTTGCGGAGTTATTGCGGCTATTGCCGTTGCGGCACTCTTCTTTGGATAAATCAATCTTTACTTTTCTTCATTTCTCATGCTTTCCCTCAATTCCACCACAGCTGTTAAAACTCAACGCCCAGAGCGCATCATACAGTTCGGCGAAGGCAATTTCCTTCGTGCATTCGTCGATTGGATTGTATGGAAAATGGACCTGCACACCGACTTCAACGCTTCTGTTGTCATTGTGCAGCCCATTACACAAGGTATGGCAGAGCGGCTTGAGGCACAGAATTGCCTCTATCATGTTAATCTACAGGGCCTTACCGACGGCCAACCCGTGAACTCCCTAGAGCTTATTGACTGCGTTAGCCGCACCGTCAATCCTTATGCCGACCATGCCTCTTACCTTGCATTGGCAACTCAACCCGACATCCGTTTCGTCATCTCTAATACTACGGAAGCAGGTATAGCCTTCGACCCAGAATGTCATCTTGACGACACACCACCAGCTTCCTATCCTGCTAAACTGACGCAACTGCTGTACCACCGCTTTCGCGCCTTTGGCGGCGACCTGGCCAAAGGTCTCATCATCATGCCATGCGAACTCATATTCCAGAACGGACATCACCTTATGGATTGCATCCGCAAGTACATCAAGTTGTGGCAGGACGAACTGGGTGCCGACTACGAACCTTTCCTACAGTGGTTCGAACAGGCATGTTTCGTCTGCACAACACTCGTTGATCGTATCGTTCCAGGTTTTCCTCGAAAAGATATCGAAAGTATTCAGCAGAAAGTAGGCTATGCCGACCAGATGGTGGTGCAAGCTGAATCTTTTCATCTCTGGGTCATTGAAACTGCTCCCAATCTGCCATTGGAAAAGCTTGCCCGCGAGTTTCCGGCCGATAAAGCAGGCTTGCATGTGGTCTTCACACACGAAGAATCGCCCTACCACGAGCGCAAGGTTACATTGCTCAACGGGCCACACACTGTGCTCTCGCCCATCGCTTTTCTGGCAGGGTTGAATATTGTGCGTGACGCCTGTCAACATGAAGTTATAGGACCTTTCATCCATCGCGTGATGTACGAGGAATTGCTGCCAACGCTCAATTTGCCGGAGGATGAACTACGCCACTTTGCAGATGATGTGATGGAACGTTTCTGCAATCCCTTCGTTGACCATCAACTCACGAGCATTATGCTCAACTCCTTTCCTAAATTCCAGACACGTGACCTGCCTGGACTTAAAACCTATCTTGAACGAAAAGGTTCCCTGCCAAAAGGCATTGTTCTTGGCCTCGCTGCTATTTGTGTCTATTACCGTGGTGGCCAACGCGCGGACGGAACTTTTATTCAACCTAATGATGATCCACGCATCATGCAGCTCCTGACAGACCTTTGGCAAACAGAAGATCCACAATGTGTAGCTGAAGGTGTCCTCGCTGCTCAAGAACTCATCTGGCACGAACATGGTGACCTCAATGCCATTCCCGGCCTTACCAACCTCCTCGCCCAAGACATCCAAAGCATTCTGGACTACGGCATGATGACTACCGTAGAAAACATTTTCTGACATGCAGAAATACATAAAAATCAATCCTCTCGATACCGTAGCTGTAGCCCTTCAAGACCTGCCTGGCATTCCAGCAGGCCATAAGTTCGCTCTCCGCGACATTGCACAGGGCGAAGATGTCATCAAATATGGTAACCCTATTGGCCATGCCACATGTGCCATCCGCAAGGGTGAACTCGTAGATCACAATAATATCACCACCAACCTTAGCAATATACTTAACTATGAGGAAGTGAAAAGGGATATTCATTCTATATCTTCATTCACGCCTCACTCTTCACCCTTGACCTTTGAGGGCTATCCACGTCCTGATGGTCAGGTAGGCATCCGAAACGACATTTGGGTCATTCCCACTGTAGGTTGCGTAAATGGAATCTGCCAACAAATCGTTGAGCGGGCAAAAGAGCAATTATCAATTGTCAATTGTCATTTATCAATTCAATACTTCCCTCATAATTACGGCTGTTCTCAATTGGGCGATGACCATGAAAACACGCGAAGGATCCTTCGCGATATGGTCCTGCATCCTAATGCTGGAGGAATTCTCGTCGTAGGCCTCGGTTGCGAGAACAACCAGCCACGGGATTTCGAGAAACTGTTAGGCGATTATGACCGTCAGCACATCCGTTTCCTTATTGCACAGGAAGTGGAAGATTACGAGGTGGAGGCCGGTGTGCAGATCGTCAAGGAACTTTATGAACATGCACAGAACTACAAACGTGTCCAGATTCCTTTGTCTCATCTACGTGTTGGACTAAAATGTGGTGGCTCCGACGGCTTCTCAGGCATTACTGCCAACCCGCTCCTTGGTGCTTTCTCTGATTGGCTCTGCGCCCAAGGCGGTACCACCATCCTTACAGAAGTACCTGAGATGTTCGGTGCTGAACACCTTCTGATGCGTCGAGCCGCCTCTGACGATGTCTTGCAAAACACTATCCATCTCATCAATGACTTCAAGGAATACTATCTCAATCATGGTCAGCCCGTCGGTGAAAACCCTTCGCCCGGCAACAAGGCTGGTGGCATCTCAACCCTTGAAGAGAAAGCTCTCGGCTGCACCCAAAAAGGTGGCACATCGCCAGTTGTGGGAGTACTTGCCTACGGCGAACGCCTTAATGAGCAATTAACAAGGAACAATGGACTCCATCTACTTTCTGCTCCAGGCAACGACCTTGTAGCCTCGACAGCCCTTGCCGCTGCAGGATGTCAGTTGGTCCTCTTTACCACAGGTCGTGGCACTCCCTTTTCCACCTTCGTACCAACACTGAAGGTTGCCACCAACAGCGATCTTGTCAGGCGTAAGCCCCAGTGGATAGACTTCGACGCAGGCACCATCGTCAGCCAGGCCGAACCTATGGATTCACTATTGAAAAGGTTCATAACCTGTGTAATGGATGTTGTCAATGGACAATCCACAAAGGCAGAACAAGCACACATCCACGACATGGCCATCTGGAAAAATGGTGTCACGCTGTAAAGCACTTATCATTTAAGATTATTACAAGTGATATCCTTTTTTGGAACCTTTTGCCAAGAGAAGAAAGACAACAGATCTTGAGGTTTGATGGGAGTAGGAGAGGGGAGAAGACCTGCGAGGAAAGCAAGAAAACCCACGATTTCATCGGGATTTTTATGTTTTTCGCGAAGGGCAGAAAGGTCCATTCCTTTGTCTCGTTTGCAGAGTCGTTGCCCATTTTCATTCACCAAAAGTGGATGATGAAAGTAGTTTGGTGACTCGAAACCTAAGGTGCGCAACAAATGCAACTGTTGCGGAGTACTCAGAAGAAGGTCGCGTCCTCGCACAACCTCTGTGATTCCCATCAAAGCATCATCAACCACAACTGCCAACTGATAAGCCCAAGCCCCATCCTTTCGCCGCAGGACATAATCGCCACAATGCTGTGAAAGGTTCACACTTTGCTCGCCATAATGACCATCTTGGAAAGTTATGACTTCATTCGGGACCATAAATCTTGTGGCAAAGGGCGTATTTTGCGCCATTTCATCGAGTTTTTTGCCCCTACAAGTGCCTGCATAAACCACTCTTCCATCTGTTTCGTGAGGAGCCTGAGTGGCCATAATGTCAGCCCTCGAACAAAAGCAAGGGTAGGTGAGACCTAAGTCCTGTAACTGCCTGAGATACTGCTCATAAAGGTCGAAACGCTGGCTTTGCCACACAACTTCCCCGTCCCAAGAAAGTCCCAACCATTGCAAATCGTCCATCAATTGCAGAGCAAAGTCGCGACGAGAGCGGTCAGGATCGAGGTCTTCAATGCGCAGACGCCATTCTCCGCCTTTGCTCTTAGCCGAAAGCCACGAGAGAAGGGCACAAAACACATTGCCCAAATGCATTCGTCCAGTTGGGGAAGGGGCAAAACGACCTACCATAATATAAATGATGAGGTGAGGAACTAGAACACTCTTTCCGCAACAAAGGAGGCGAGAAGGTGCAGAGCTTCAGCTATCGAGGCTTCGCGAGTATCATCGATAAGGCCGTCAGCCATTCCCTGCATATCTTTCATGTGCCATGCCGCATACTCCAATCCGCCCTCACTAACTGTAAAATCTATGAGTTTTTGTATTTCCTTGGCAGTTGCTTCACGACGGCGAACCTTCAAAGCCAACTCGAACATTTCCTCATTCTCACTATGTTTGACGGCATAAATGGCTGGGAGTGTGAGTTTTCCCTCCTTCATATCATTACCAACAGGCTTGCCCACCTCAGCCGTTCCATAATCGAAAACATCGTCACGAATCTGGAAACAAATGCCGACAAGCTTGCCGAACTGACCTAATCGTTCCGCATCTGCCTCGCTTCCACCTGCAGCCAAAGCACCCAAACGGGCACAAACTGAGAACAGACTTGCCGTTTTGCGAGAGATTATATCAAAGTAGGCGGACTCTGAAAGAACGTCTGAATCCTTGTTGTCAAGTTGCAGAAGTTCGCCATCGGCAAGCGCTTGACCAAGCTGAGCAATGTAGCGAACTACCCGAACATCCTCAGTCAAAGCGGCACATTCGAGTGCCTTGCTGAGTATGTAATCGCCAGTAAGAACTGCAACCTGACTGGAGAGAAGAGCGTTCACAGAAGGCAATCCACGCCGACGATCACTTTCGTCCACAACATCATCGTGCACCAAAGTGGCAGTATGAAGCATTTCCAAAGCCAAAGCCACATTGATGACTTTCTCGTCGACCTTGCCCACCATTCTCGCCGAAAGCAGGACCAAAAGCGGACGAATCTGCTTTCCTGGAGCCTTAAGCAAGTGTTCCACAGCCGTTTCGAGCAATGGATTGTCGCTATAAAGCGTTTTGCGGAAAGCCTCGTTAAATTGCTCTAATTCAGCCGCAACAGAAGCCTTTATCTTATCAAGTACGTCCATTTATCGCATCTTTAGAGTGCAAATTTACATAAAAAAGTGCTTCTTTCATATTTTTTCCGTAATTTTACCTCATAAAAGGACAGAAAAAGATGCAGAAACTCTATTTACTTGATGCTTACGCACTCATTTATCGTGCTTATTACGCCTTCATAAAGAACCCGCGAATCAATTCGAAGGGAGAAAATACGTCTGCAATTCTCGGATTTGTGAACACGCTTGAAGAGGTGATTAGCAAGGGCAATCCCACTCATTTGGGCGTAGCTTTCGATCCTCATGGTGGCACTTTCAGGCACGAAGCATTCCCTGAATATAAGGCTCAAAGAGAGGAAACTCCAGAAGCCATCAGGTTTGCAGTTCCCATCATCAAAGAGATTCTGGCCGCTTATCGCATTCCTGTCCTCGAAGTTCAAGGGTTTGAGGCCGACGATGTTATAGGAACGCTTGCTCATCAGGCTGACAAAAAAGGCATAGAAACCTATATGATGACGCCAGATAAAGACTTCGGACAACTTGTTACAGAAAGGGTTAAAATCTATCGACCTGCAGTTGGAAAGAATAGCGAGGCAGAGATTCTGGGCATCGAAGAAGTGAAAAAGAAGTGGGGACTGCAGACGCCTTCGCAAGTTATCGATATGCTGGGACTGATGGGAGATGCAGTCGATAACATTCCTGGCTGTCCTGGAGTGGGGGAGAAGACTGCTCAGAAGCTCATCGAAGAGTTTGGAAGCATCGAAAACTTGCTGGCTTCTACCCAAAAACTGAAGGGTGCGTTGAAGGAAAAGGTTGAGAATAATGTAGAAAAAATCAAGCAAAGCAAGTGGTTGGCAACTATCAACCAAGAGGTTCCAATCAGTCTCGATATGGATCTTCTGCAGCTTCGCGAACCTGATACAAAGAAGTTGCAGGAACTCTTCAAACGCCTCGAATTCAGACAGTTGCTGAATAAAGCGCAGATAAAACCAGAAGAGCTGAAGGAAACAAAACCCGAACCCTCCAAGAACAACGACGGTTCCTTGCAACTCGACCTTTTCGGGGCAACTCCTGCCCCTCAGCAAAAGGCCGAAGACAAAGGGCCTGTTCAGCTCGATTTATTCAGTTCAACTCCTAATCCGCCACAAAAAAAAGAGGAAAAGAGCGAGCCTTTTGTGGTGAAAGACAACATTGTTATCGGCCACAACCTCAAGTCTCAATGGAAGGAAATCGAGGCTAAAGGCCTGACAGACAATGAGATGTTCGATACTGAGATTGCTCATTATCTGCTTCATCCAGAGATGCGTCACTACTTGGACTACTTGCTTTCCGTCTATAATTGCTCCGATGTTTGTCAACTTAAGCAGCTTCTCGAAGCTGAACTGAAGCAAGAAGGACTTTGGAATCTCTTTGTGGAGATAGAAATGCCGCTAATGCCTGTCCTCGCTGAAATGGAGGAAGCCGGCGTTCTTATCGATACTGAAGGGCTGAAGGAAACAAGCAAACTCTTTACTGAACAACTTTTCGCCCTTGAAAAGGAAATACATTCTTTGGCCAAAATCAACTTCAACATTTCGAGTCCAAAGCAAGTTGGCGAGGTTCTTTTCGAGAGTCTCAAACTCGATAGCAAAGCGAAGAAGACAAAAACGGGACAATATGTTACGAGCGAGGAAGTGTTGGAAGGACTCAAGCGAAAGCATCCGATTGTCGGTAAGATACTGGAATACAGAGGATTAAAGAAGTTGCTGAGCACTTATATCGATGCTCTTCCACAACTCATAAATCCTGAAACTGGCCACATTCATACTTCGTTCAACCAGACAGTTACGGCTACAGGAAGGCTCTCATCGTCGAATCCGAACCTGCAGAACATTCCTGTTCGAGAGGCTCAAGGTAAAGAGGTTCGAAAAGCCTTTATTCCCTATCCTGGACAAATCTTCTTTAGTGCCGACTACAGCCAGATTGAGTTGAGAATTATGGCACATCTCAGTCAGGACAAGAACCTGATTGAAGCCTTCCTGCAAGGTAACGACATTCATGCCGCAACTGCAGCCAAAATCTTCAAGAAAGAGTTGAGCGAGGTCACTTCAGACGAGAGAAGAAAGGCCAAAACTGCCAATTTTGGTATCATTTACGGCATAAGTGCCTTTGGTTTGGCTGAGAGGATGGGCGTTTCGAGGACTGAAGCCAAACAACTTATTGATGAGTATTTCGCCACTTATCCGGGTGTGAAAGCCTATATGGAAAAGAGCATCAGAATGGCTCGCGAGAAAGGTTATACGGAGACTATCTTCAAGAGAAGATGCCAACTTCCTGACATCAACTCGAACAATTCAGTTGTTCGCGGATATGCTGAGCGAAACGCCATCAACGCGCCTATACAAGGGAGTGCAGCAGACATTATCAAGATTGCGATGATTCGTGTTCATAAACGAATGAAGGAAGAAGGTCTGAAGTCGAAGATGATTCTTCAAGTGCACGACGAACTCAATTTCTCAGTTCTTCCAGAAGAGAAAGATAGGCTTCAGAACTTGGTTATCGAGGAGATGCAAGGTGCTGCAAATCTGAGTGTTCCACTCATTGCCGACTGTGGTTGGGGCACAAATTGGCTCGAAGCACATTAGTCGTTTTGAAACGACCTTAGTTAAGTTGGCAAACGACTGCAGTTACGTTGGCAAAGTTAACGTGTTATGATTGCAAACTTAACTCGTTACGATTGCAATCATAACTGGGGTTGTTTGGAAACTACCTTAAGGTTGGTTGAAAAGTTCACCAAAACTTATATCACCATCGAAAGCATGCTAAGGTCGGCTTCCTCTCCCACAACCCAAACTATATCGTTTTCCTGGAACTGTCGCTTCGCTTGAATGGTGCCAAGATGACCTTCTTCGTTCTCCACTCCAACCACCATACAATGGTAACGAAGGCGAAAGTCAACATCCTGCAAAGTCTTTCCAATGAGGGGACTACTCTCGCCAAGCTTGACGGAAATGATGGATAAATTGTGCTTTTCTTTGTTCCTTTCCTGCAAAGGCAACACTTCTTGTTCGCTCCTTTGACGAAGAGCTTCTATGGCTTCGACTCCTGCCACAACCTCCAGAATATCACCAGGATAGATGCGATGACTGCCTCCAGGAATGTTTATTCTGTGTCCTGCTCGAAGAATAGCCGCAATATGAACTCGATCAGTCCTTCCGAAATGAAGTTGAGCAAGTGTGTGACCACCCCATTTTGAATGGGCAGGAATCTTCACTCGAGCAATCTGAAGGTCTCTTCCTCGTAGTTTTCTTCCGTAACTCAAAGCGGCTTGCTGGTCTCGAAGACGAAGGTTCTGCTTGAATGTTCGTTCCATTCTGATGCTCGTATACTTCACAAGTCGGCTCACAACCATCAATAAGAGAGCTGCAAGACTGATGAGAACCTTCCAAAACCACCAAAGTGGAGCAACGAAAGAGACTACATTATATATTATTACGAAACCTAAAAGTACCTTCGCAAACAAGACAAGTCGAACGAGCAAAGCATTCATTTTTCCCGATGAAATCAGGTATTTTACCTCTCTACTGTGGTTTTTCTTGATGATAATCGGTCTTATGCAAGGCGACAAAAGCAGGAGAGTGATGACTAAGCCCACAATATAACCGTACTTTTCGCCAATTATATGTTGGCAAAGAGGTAGGATTGTGGCAAAACTAAACAATGCAAGTGCCACACTTATAGTGAGATAAGCTATCGTTTGAACAAGAATTGCTTTGAATAACTTCCGCCAAGCAAGAGCAGGAGAAAGCCTTAAACGCTCGTTTCGTCTGCTTACAGAAATTGATTTGCCTCGATTGAATAGCGATTGTAACTCGTTGCTCATCGACTTTTCAATTCGATTGGCGGCTTTTGGAGAGAGTTTTATGATGTAAGGAGTCAGGAAAGTTGTGATAATACTTACTGATACAACAACTGGATAAAGGAACTTACTCGTAACTCCCAACTCTTGTCCCAAAGCCGCAATAATAAAGGCAAACTCACCTATCTGCACCATAGAGAAGCCACTTCGAACGGCTGTTTGAACGTTTCCACTTGTTGCAAAGAAACTCAGACTGCCGAAAAACATCTGTCCAAGCACGACTGCTAAGGTCAAAACAAGTATAGGAAGCCAATATTCACTCAGTACTGAAGGCTCAACCATCATGCCTACAGATACGAAAAAAACTGCTCCAAAGAGGTCTCGAAGCGAGCCAACTCCCTTCTCAATATTCTCTGCTTCGAGCGTCTCAGCAAGAATACTTCCCATCATAAACGCACCAAAAGCAGGACTATAACCAACCTTTGTTGCAATCACAGCCATTAGAAAACACAATCCAACAGAAACAACAAGAAGAGTTTCGCTATTTATATACTTCTTGGCTTTGCGTAGAAGAAGTGGAAGAAGATAGATACCAACCAAGAACCACAGCAAAAGAAAGAATCCTAACTGCATCAGACTCTTCATCAACTCTAATCCCTGGAAAGTTCTACTTACGGCTAAAGCACTCAGCATCACCATTAAAAGGATGCCAAGAATGTCCTCAATTATCAAAACTGAAATGACTCCAGAAGCAAAACGCTTACTTCTTAGACCTAAGTCATCGAATGCTTTATAGATAATTGTTGTGGAACTCATGCTCAGCATACCACCCAAAAAGAGTCTATCCATACTGCTCCAACCAAAGAGCAACGCAATCATTCCACCAATTCCAATCATGCAACACATCACCATAACTGCAGTAAGGATAGGTTGCATGCCCATCTTCAATATTTTCTTAAAAGAGAACTCAAGTCCAAGAGTGAACATCAGGAAGACAACACCCAATTGACTCCACTCTTCAATGCCTTCCATACTGCTTACAGAAGGCGTATAAGGCATATGAGGACCTGCAAGAAAACCAGCCACAATATAGCCCAAAACTAGTGGTTGACGCAGTCGTTTGAATATGATTGTTACGATGCTAGCAACAACTAGAATGTAGGCGAGGTCGGTTATCAGCGAGGACATAAACTACTTACTCATTTCGAGCATTCTATTGATGGATTTTACAGCCTTCTCCGCAACTCTTTTATTGACCTTAATCTCTGGCCATTCATACTTGAGACAGTTGTAGAGCTTTTCCATCGTAATGAGTTTCATATAGTTACACTCATTGCAAGCACAAGTACTATCATTAGGTGGAGCAGGAAGAAAGACCTTTTCTGGACAAGCTTGTTGCATTTTATGAAGGATTCCGCTTTCAGTTGCAACAATAAATTCCTTTGCTTCATCTTCCTGACTGAACTTGAGAAGAGCAGCAGTACTACCAACCTTATCAGCTACTTTAACAATAGGTCCTTTACATTCTGGGTGCACAAGTATCTTGGCTTGAGGATGTTTCTCCTTCAATTCAAGTATGCGTTCAAGGCTGAACTTCTCATGAACATGACAAGCACCATTCCACAAAAGCATATTTCTACCAGTAAGAGAGTTTATATAATTGCCGAGATTGCGGTCTGGACCAAATATTATCTTCTCATCTTTAGGCAGTTGATTCACTATTTTCAGAGCGTTTCCACTCGTAACAACCACATCTGTAAG
This sequence comes from Bacteroidaceae bacterium, assembly GCA_017548075.1. Taxonomy (GTDB): domain Bacteria; phylum Bacteroidota; class Bacteroidia; order Bacteroidales; family Bacteroidaceae; genus Physcousia. The sequence goes on from JAFYNL010000043.1 coordinate 58,760, forward strand.
AGCTTTGATGGCTGCAGTTGTATTCACATAACTAATGACAGTATGACCAGGATTGGCTTTCACAAACTCTCCAAACTCTTTTGCCGGACAACTTTCTGCAAGGCTGCAAGTTGCATTTAGGTCAGGAACAAGAACCTTTTTGTCTGGACAAAGTATCTTATTTGTCTCGCCCATAAAATGGACTCCACACATTACAATAATGTCCGCATCAGTCTTTGCAGCCTGTTGAGCAAGAGCAAGACTATCGCCTACAAAGTCCGCAATATCCTGTATCTCGCCTTGAGTATAGTAATGCGCCATTATGACTGCATTCTTTTCCTTGCACATTTTGCGAATCTCAGCCTTCATATCTGTACCTTCAGGAACAGTTTCTGTCACAAATCCGGCAGCTTTCCAACTCTTGTCAACCATCTTTATATTATTATATTCTTATTATATTTTAAAATTTAAATACTTTAATGATGATGATTATATAAGGTGGATAAGTGTATAACTTTTACCCCATTTCATCGAGAATTTAGTTATGAACACTCTTTCCACACTTTAACTTTATTTGTTCACCATTTTATATTCTTTTCTTCTTCTTAATTTATAAGCAGATACCTCACTTTATGCAGTATAGTTATCCACAAATATTAATAACATGCAAAGTTAATAATTTTCCTTGATATGCTGGCTTGATAACTCCAAATTTTTGCGTTGAAATTGCTTTTATAACTTTTAATGAATGTGAATAAAGGGGAGTAAGGCATCAAATTACACACATTAGAGTGAATAAGTAGAGGTTTATCAACCAAGTTATACACATAAATTGTTAACTTTGTCCACGAAAAGAAAGTCTTCATAACATGAGAAAGTTGAAAGTTACAGAGATGGGCCGAATGAGTGTGGCTGAGTTCAGGGACTCGAAAAAGCAGCCTATTGTAGTCGTTTTGGATCATGTTAGAAGTCTTTACAATGTAGGAAGTGTGTTTCGTAGTAGTGATGCTTTTCGAATTGAAGGTGTCTTTCTTTGTGGAATAACTGCCAGACCTCCTCATCCTGAAATACATAAAACTGCTTTAGGAGCAGAAGAAAGTGTTCCTTGGAAGTATTTTGAGAAGACTGAAGATGCAGTTAGTTTGCTTAAGGAAGAGGGTTATACTGTTCTTGCAGTTGAGCAATGTGAGGGCAGTACTATGCTTCAGAACTTTCAAAGACAACCTGACAGGAAGTATGCAATTGTGTTAGGTAACGAAGTTAAAGGCGTTCAACAACAGATTGTAGACAGTTGTGACGGTTGTCTTGAAATTCCCCAGTTTGGAACGAAACACAGTTTGAATGTGAGTGTTGCTGCTGGAATAGTTCTTTGGCACTTATCGAGAAAAGAGTAATTCTGTGGTATGTTGAAGAACTAAGCGTGCCTACTTAATGAATTAGACACGCCTAGTTTGACAATTAAACGTGCTTAGTTGGCTGATTAAGCACGCTTAATTTATTTACTTCCTTATTCCGTTGATGAGGAACTTCTTAGCTTCTTCTCTTGAATCCTTAGCCTTGGTGATTTCGCTCTGAGTTTGTGCGTGCTCATCCTTCAAGTTTGCCATATTGGTTTGAGTGCTCTCAATCTCTTGGCGAACGTTTTCAAGTTTCTGTTGAGCCTTTTGAAGATTCTGTTCTGCCTTAGCTACACTCTGTTCAGCCTTAGTGGCTTTCGACTGAAGCTTCGAGAGTTTATCGCCAGCTTTACTGGATTTGTTCTGCAATTTAACTGACTTGCTCTGAGCTTTTGCCAGAGAGGATTCACCTTTCTTCTCAAGTGCAGCAGCTTTCTTAGCGACCTTGAGGTTTGCCTGAGCCTTTTTCAGTTCCTCAGCTTTTTTGCTGATTTCTGACTTTGTTACTGTGCTTGCATCCAGTTTTGCCTTTTGCTTCAAGGTGTTGAGCTCGCCTTTAAGGGTTGCAGCCTCTACTTCGAATTCGTTCTTCCACTGTTCGCAAGTCTTGCCGTCATTCAGCGTTTGAGCCATTACAGGCATCGAGATGGCTATAGCCACCATTGCTAAAATCTTTTTCATAATGTTTGAATTTTATAAGTTAAAGAGTTAAATAGTTAGTTGTTACATTATTTATTTGCAGAGTTCTATGCATACTTTGTCTTGGAAAGAACGTCCTATTCCTGATGAACTTACGCCTTGATTGATGATGGCAAAGGCGAGAGTGTGTCCGTTAGCTGCAGTTATGTAGCCTGCAAGCGAGGTAATTCCAGTCACAGTACCAGTTTTTGCTCTCACATTTCCATCGGCTTCTGTCCCAATCATGCGGTTTTTCAGGGTTCCGTCGAAACCTGCAATAGGCAAGGATGGCAAGAGATGTTCCTTGATATCGGGTGTTCTCCAAGCATATCCAAGAAGCGCCACAAGCATTTCAGCCGAGACATAATCGTAGAGAGAAAGTCCACTTCCATCTGCAACTTTGTAGGGACTTGGGTCTATACCTATTTTATTATTAAGGAGTTCTTCAGTTCTTTGAGCTGCTTCTTTTCGGCCTGCAAACTTCTTTCCTGTAGAGGCTGCAGTCTGATAGAACAAGCATTCGGCATAGATATTGTCGCTATTCTTCATCATCGGCTCTAGAAGTTCGTCTATTTCATGATGGATGACGCAAGCCGTTCGAGCCTGTCTGTCTGCTTGAGACCTATTGATTGAGGTGGAACGAAGTTGAATGCCAGCTCCTTCAAGAGCCGAGAGCCATTCTTGCTCGAAGTTGTCCTTTCCGTTTACAAGCAGAGCGGAGAGAGGTCCGTAGTCATCATCCCAGCACCAACCCCAGCCTAATGGCTTGTCTTCGCGCATCGAAAGGTCGAAGACGACATTTCCTGCAACAGTTTCTATACCTTGATTCTGCTTGATGGTATAAGCCGCTTGCAACAGTTCGTCTGAAGTTACTAGCGGATCCATTCCGCCAACCACAATCAGGTCGCCTTCCAAAACTCCATTCCTCACCTTTCCTGAGATGCGGAACTCAGTCCGAAGCTGGTAGTTTCCTTTGAGATAGTGAAGAGCTGTGATAGCCGTAACAAGCTTCTGGCACGAGGCTGGACGCATTCTGTGGGCTGCGTTTACGGCATACAAAGGCTCTCCATCAGTCAAATCATACACATAAAGTCCGAGTTGAGTGGTCTCGAAAAGCGAAGACTGACAAAGCAGGTCGAGGGCTTGTTGCTTGGCTGCTTGCCAGCTTCCTTCAGGAGCTCGACGCACTTGGGAAACCAAAGGCCGAGCACTCACCACAGGTTCCTCAGCCTCAGACTCTTCCTCTTCGACTACAACAACTGGTTGCTCCACAACTGCAGGCTGGGCAGGTTGACTGTCAGCCTGATGGCCGTAATACTGAGAAAAGCGTTTCGATGCACACGAACTCAGCAGCAGTAAAAGAAGAAGATACTTTGTGTATTTCATTCAAACTTGATATTTACGAATGCAAAGTTACAAATAAGTGCGAGAACTACAAAAGAAAAGAGTAACTTTCTTTTGTTATGTTGAAAAACGACCTCAGTTACGTTGCCAAACATAACACGTTAACTTTGCCAACTTAACACGTTAAAAACGCAAACGTAACACGTTAACTTTGCAATCGTAACTGGGGTTGTTTGGAAACGCCTCCAGTTCCGTCATTTTGTCATACTCAAATTTACAATAGGAAAGGTTTTGTTAGATAATATTCTCAAAAAGTTGTATCGAGTAACAAAAAAACTTATTTTTGCCGAGATAAAGTCTATAAATGACTGATTTAGAATATGAAACGGACAAAATACATACTTGCTTCCTGTATGGCAATCGGGCTTCTGGCCCTTTCGGCTGCTGAGATAGACGGCCTCTACTTCTGGAAAAACGGCACTTACACCAGGTTCGATGTGTGCGATTTGCTTTTCGGAGACGACAAAGTGACTTTTGGTGAGCATTCTTTCGACGTTAGCGAAATAGACAGTATCACCTTCAGAAAACCCGATGAAATGGGCGAAATTGTGACCGATACCTTATATATTATATATGAAGGAGGGGTTGCGATAGTAAGTCCGAAAAATGTTTCTGGCATTACAACCGAGATAAATGGAGCCGCAGTCACTTTGACGAATGCCAACGAAGATCGTGAAATGTGCTTCATCCTCAGCGGAGAAAGTAACGAGGGAAATTTCACCTACAACGGAACCTACAAGACTTGCATCCGATTGGCTGGCGTAAGTCTGAAAAGTACTACTGGTGCGGCTCTCGACATAAAATGCGGCAAGCGAATCGCTCTCGAACTCTTCGAAGGAACGGAGAACTATCTGGAGGATTCTGCAGATAGTCTCGACCAGAAAGCAGCCCTTTATTGTAAGGGACATCTCGAGGTCAGCAAAGCAGGAACGCTTACTGTGAAAGGCAACTACACCCACGCAATCAAGACGAAGGAATACATGCTTGTGAAGGCTTCGGCTGGCAGCATCAATGTGATTGGAGCGAAAGGCGACGGCATTCATGCAGGTCAGTACTTCAAGATGAATGGCAGTTCCGTCTCTGTTAGTGGCGTGAAAGGCGATGGAATACAGGCTGAAGCAACTAAGGAAGGCGATGAATTCGACGGACAAGTTATGCTTCGAGGAGGCACACTCAACGTTTCTGTGACTGAAAGAGACGTAGCCGCCATCAAAGCCGACAGCTTGATTTATGTTTCCGCAGGCAACATAACCATCAATACGACTGGCGACGGAAACAAAGGTCTCAAGAGTAAAGACGCCCTTGAAATAGTAGGAGGAGAACTCTCGATTACCCAAAGCGGGAAATACATTGTGGTTAACAACGACCCAGGCTATGTCGTTGGTATCAAAGCAGATAAGGATCTGGATATTAGTGGTGGCTCAATCACTATCAACAATACTGCCGAAGCAGGAAAGGGACTGAGTGCCGATGGTAATATTACCACAAGTGAAGAGTCGGGAGAACTCACCATAAACATCAAGGCAAACGGCTCTGGTGCAGCCCTCGACTTTTCGCGAAACGTCGATGACGACAGCGGTTCTGGTGGAGGCGATGGTGGAGATGACCCAGACGACCCAGATCCAGTCTATCGCATCTGTGCCGCTCTCAATTCCACAACCAGTCAGTATTGGAAGAATGTCGTATATCTCTATAGTTCAGACGGCACCAGGATTGCTCAATTAACGAACACAATTACCGTCTCTGCCTCAGGTCAGACCACAAGAACCTTCTATTACTACGACTTCGACGAACCCCAAACAGGCCAATTCTACTTTGCAAGTGATAACTATAGCCGTACTGGAGGAGGTGGTCCTGGCGGCGGTGGAGGCGGACAGACCTATACCATCCGAACCTCTAATGTTAGTGGTCCTACCGATGCAACCCCGTCTGTTTACTACTTCATCAACACTCAAAACTATACCACAAGCGGTTCTGTTCGCACTTTTACTGTGTCGGACTATACCTCTCGATACAAAGACGGAACCATTACGGACAGCGGTTCTGTCACTCCTTCCGGCAGTAAGTTTGCGACGGCTGCAGGTATAAAGGGCGACGGAAACATCATTATTGGCGGAGGCACCATTATTATAAATAGTACGGGGGCAGCTTCGAAAGGTATTTCTTGCGACAAAGTGCTCACCACAACTGGCGGGAATCTCACGATTACCAATAGTGGAACGGGCACAGGAACTACCAGCAACTACTCGACAGCCAAAGGTCTTACCTCAGATGGAAGTATCGACTTGCAAGGTGGAACGATTTCCATCACAATGTCTGGGCAAGGTGGTAAGGGCATTAAGAGTGATGGAACGCTTGTTATCGGCAAGAATGATAGCGAAGGACCTGTTTTGAATGTCTCTACAACGGGAGCCAAATACCAAAGCACATCGTCGTCAAAGGCCATCAAAGCCGTTGGAAAGATTACCGTGAATGGTGGCGAAACGACGGTCAATACTAGTGGTCAAGGTGCCGAAGGAATGGAGAGTAAACTCAAATCGAACGCTTCGATTGTCTTCAATGGCGGCAAACATTACTTCAAATGCTACGATGATTGCATCAATACTGCTGGAGCAATATGCTTCGACGGCGGAGTAGTTGTCTGCTATGGCTACGGAAATGATGCTGTGGATAGTAACTACGGACAGGCTGGAGCCATTAAAATCGGCAATGGAGCCGTGTTGGCTTATACTACAAAGGGAAGTCCTGAGGAAGGTCTCGACTGTGACAACAACTCCTACATCCAGGTAACCGGCAACGGTATCGCTATTAGCGGAGGCGGAAGTCAAGGTGGCGGTGGTGGTTGGAACCCTGGAGGAGGTTCCTCAAGCGGTATAGGAAGTGCCGTTCAGGGCTATTATCTCAGCACCTCTTCCATTAGTTACAGTACCAATCAATACTACACTTTGGCCGATGCAAGCGGCAACAACCTCGTTACCTACTCGTTCGAAGCCTCTCTTAGCAGTAGTCTGTCTCTTATCACAGCCACAGGAATGACGAAGGGCAGCAGCTATACAGTCAAATATAACGGAACCAAACCAACCGATGCAACTGTAGAATGGCACGGACTTTACTTGGGTAGTTCAGCCACAGGCACAACCAGTGTACTGAGTTTCACAGCCCAGTAAAAGTCAGAAGACTGCCCGAACAATCTGACAAACGTTGTCGGGCTTTGCCATAGTATAATAATGTATGGCTGGGACGCCGTGTTTCAGGAGTTCTTGGCTCTGCTTGATAGCCCATTCTATGCCTGCCTGATAGGCTTCTTCGGTAGTCTTTGTCTTCTTCATCAGGCTGACAAGTTCCTGCGGAATGTCAATGTGGAAACTTCGAGGAAGCAGGTCAATTTGCTTCTTCGACGAGATGGGTTTCAAGCCGGGAATAATAGGAACGTCGATTCCAGCCTTCCTGCAAAGGTCTTCAAACTGGAAGAACTTCTCATTGTCAAAGAACATCTGAGTCACTATATACTGTGCTCCGGCCTCTACTTTCTTGCGAAGATTCTGGATGTCGCTCTCCAAATTGGCTGCCTCGAAGTGCTTCTCGGGATAACCAGCCACACCAATACAGAAATCGGTTGCAAGTCCGTTAGTTACTGTAGGGTCGAGATATTTGCCGTGATTCAGGTTGCTAATCATCTCCACCAACTCCGAACTATGCGAAAAGCCGTCAGGTTCGGGGATGAAATGCTTTTGTCCAGGAAGCGCATCACCTCTCAAAGCCATAATGTTATTGAGTCCAAGGAAGTGAAGGTCAAGCAGTTCCGACTCAACTCGACTGCATGAAGAACCTCCGCAAATGACATGAGGAACGATTTCCAACTCAGGATAACGACGCATAATGGCAGCCACGATGGCGACTGTACCAGGTCGTTTCGCCAAAGTCATGCGGGTGTAAGTGCCGTCGGCATTGGGTACATACTCGATTTCGTCGCGATGACAAGTGATATTGATGAAGGGAGGTTGGAACTCCATCAAGGGGTCGAGACTCTGGTAGAGACGGCTCGCATCACTTCCCTTCAAGGGAGGAACGAGTTCGAAACTGGCGAAAGGACGCCGTTTGCCGTTTAAGATGTCGATGACTTTCATGTTATGATTGGTGTGTTATGTACTTTGATAAGAGACTTTCGCCTTCCTCGATGGTGATTCCTCTTCGCTGGCAATAGTCGGCCAACTGCTCTCTATCGATGCGACCTACAGGGAAGTAAGTGGCTTCGGGATGGTCGATGAAGAGTCCACAAACAGAGGTTGAGGGCTGTATGCTGTAGTGATCGGTCAGCGTAATATTCAATTTTTGCTCGGCATCCAGCCTGTCGAAGACGATGCGTTTGAGCGAATGATCAGGACAAGTTGCATAGCCGAAGGCAACTCTAAGTGAAGAGTGATGAGTGAAGAGAGAAGAATTCAGCCATTCAGCTGCGGCTTCGGCCAGACGAGCACAGAGTGCATGAGTCATCAAACGCTCTTCCTCGCCATCAGACTCCTGCAGAGCTCTGGCCGTTACCACAAAGAGTCCGATAGGAGAGGGCTGTTGCTCATCGAAGAAGTCTGCAAGACAACGATAATGATAGGCAGCCGATTGACTGCGAAGCATTGGTAGAAGTTGTCCGTCTGAACAGAGAACGATGTCGTTCCCTCGTTTTGTGGCAGCCTCTTCTTTGTAGAGTGTTTGCACTTGCAACTCGCCTCTTTGTATCAGAGAATCAAGGAGTTGCTTGCCTTTCTGCAAGGTCTTCTCTGCTTCCGGGTTGACAAGAAGTTGCGGTAAAGTCTCGCCTTTGAATCCCCAAAACAGGAGGAACATTCGCCAATCAATGAGAGGAACAAGTTCTTGGCATTGAACGTTGAACATTGAACATTGAACATTGGCTGGACGAGAAGGGTTCCAATTATATTTTGGAGCAAGTTTGTTGGCTTCTTCGTAAGGTGTCAAGGGTGTATGATGCTCGTTATAAGCATCACGAATCTGTTTCTGTTCAGCCTTCAAATCCTCGATGAAATGGGCATTTTTTGAGGTTAATCGCTTTGCGAGTACAGATGTTTGGGAGGCATCACCACCATAAATGACAAGACCATCGTAGAGAGGAGCCAACTTAACTGCTGTATGAACGGCTGAGGTGGTTGCGCCTCCGACCAGAATAGGTGTGTTGAGTTGCTCTCTTTGGAAGATTTCGCAAAGTTTCTCCATTTCCTTTAAGGACGGAGTAATCAAGCCGCTAATGCCGACAAGGACGGGATTGTGTTGTTTTGTGGCCTCGAGAATCGTTTCGCAAGGTACCATAACTCCGAGGTCCACGACTTCGAAACCATTGCAAGCAAGTACGATTCCGACGATGTTTTTGCCGATATCATGCACATCGCCATTGGCTGTGGCAAGTACCACACAAGGCTTTTTCTGTTCACTTTTTGCTTCGTCTTGGGCATCAATATAAGGTTGCAGAATGGCCACAGCATCCTTCATGACTTGGGCCGAGCGGACAACTTGTGGTAGGAACATCTTTCCTTCGCCAAACAGGACTCCGATGTGCTCCATAGCTGCCATGAGAGGGCCTTCGATGACCTTAATAGGCTGACCATATTTGGCAAGAGCCTCGGGCACATCTTCCACAAGATGAGTGCTATCGCCCTTCGTCAAAGCATAGGAAAGACGGTCCTCAACAGCCCCCTCCCTGCCTCCCCCAGAGGGGAGGAGATTGGTTGAGTTGCTTTCCCCCTTTGGGGGGAGTAGGAGGGGGGCTATGTTTAGCAGCCTTTCTGTTGCTTCGTCGTCGGTATTCAGGACTACATCCTCGACTGCTTTTAGCAGGTTTGGTTCTATGTCGTCATAGACCTGAAGCATTGACGGATTGACGATTGCCATATCGAGACCTGCACGAATGGCATGATAGAGGAACACCGAATGCATAGCCTCCCTTACTTTATTATTACCGCGAAAAGCGAAGGAAAGGTTGCTCACACCTCCGCTGGTCTTCGAGTAGGGCAGGTTTTCCTTTATCCATCGAACGGCGCGAATGAAATCGACGGCATAGGTCTGGTGTTCTTTGATGCCTGTTCCAACCGAAAGAATGTTGACGTCGAAGATGATATCTTGTGGTGGAAAACCGATGGAAGTCAGGAGTTTATAGGCTCGTTCCGCAATAGAAATCTTGCGTTCATAGGTTGTGGCTTGTCCTTCTTCATCAAAAGCCATCACGACAACTGCGGCACCTAAACGCCTGAGTTCAAGTGCTTTACTGAGGAAATCCTGTTCCCCAGACTTGAGACTAATGGAGTTGACGATGCATTTGCCTTGAGCGTTCTTAAGGCCAGCCAGAACCGTTTGCCAATCACTACTGTCGATCATCAAGACGGCTTTGCCCACAGCCGGTTCTCCGCTGATGTGTCGGCAGAAAGTCTGCATTTCCTGTCGGCTGTCGAGCATAGCATCATCCATATTTATATCGATGACCGTTGCCCCACCTTCAATTTGTCCTCGAGCCACAGAAAGAGCTTCGCCATATTGTTTTTCTGCGATGAGACGGGCAAAACGCCTTGATCCAGCCACATTTGTGCGTTCTCCAACGTTCGTGAAGTTCTGCGTTTCGCGGTCGATGAGGAGTGGTTCGAGACCAGATACACGCAACTTTTGGTCGGCATTTGGAATGGTTCGCGGCTTGATGTCTCGCAATGCGTTAGCAATTGCCCTGATATGATTCTCGTCAGTTCCGCAGCAACCTCCCGCAATATTGATAAGTCCGGCCTCTGCCATCTTGCGGATATGCGAGGCTGTAAAGTCGGGAAGTTCCTCATATTCACCCATTTGATTGGGCAAACCGGCATTCGGATAGAGCGAAATCGGCAAGGGAACATTGGCCGAAAGTTGTTCTACGAAAGGTCGCAAATCTGTGACTCCGAATGAACAATTCAAGCCGAAACTGAGCAGATAGGGGTAGTGACTGACGCTCGTATAGAAGGCCCAAAGCGTTTGACCTGTGAGAGTTCGGCCACTTCGGTCGTTTATGGTGACTGACACCATTACCGGAATTTCTCGATGAAATCGGGCATTTATGTCACTTATGGCATAGAGAGCAGCCTTCGTATTGAGTGCATCGTAGCAAGTTTCAAGGAGGAGAAAATCGGCACCGCCTTCGAGGAGAGCTTCTGCTTGCTCGCGATAAGAATCGGCCATTTCATCGAAAGAAACGACTCTTTTTGCTGGCTCGCCCATATCGGAAGGAAGCGTCAGGGATTTTGCCGTTGGTCCCATGGAACCGGCCACAAATATCTTGCGTCCTGAAGCATCGGCCACTTGTCGGGCAATGCGGGCACCTTCGCGAGCCATTTCTGCTGCAACTTCCGCACAACCGTATTCCTGTTGGCTGATTCGGTTGGATGAGAAAGTGTTGGTGGCAATGATGTCGGCTCCAGCCTCGATGTAAAGGCGATGAATCTCCTTGATGACTTCAGGAGCGGTCAGACAAAGGACATCATTATTACCTACAAGCGAAACCGGCCAACCCTGGAACTTTCCTTTGTGGAAGCTCTCTGCAGGCAGTCCGAAAGCCTGTATTCTGGTACCCATCGCTCCATCGAGAATGAGGATGCGCTGAGCCAAACAATCTCTTATCTCCTTAAACCTTTGCTCCATTTTCGGGTGCAAAGTTACGACATAAAATTCAAAATTCAAAATTATAAAATTCAAAATGTAGGGCTGTTTCGTGGAGCGTTCGAAAACATAACATAGTTAAATCGTAAAGTTAACGTGTTACGATTGCAAACTTAACTCGTTACGATTGCAAAGTTAACGTGTTATGTTTGGCAACTTAACTGCAGTCGTTTTTCATCGTAGCTGCCAAAATGTAAAAGAAAAACTGATTTTTCTTTTGTGGTTCGCGGCTTAATTAGTAAATTTGCCCTCGCAATATGCATAAAAAAGTGCAAGAAAGATGATTAAGAAGAGTGAATTTCTGATTATTGGCAGCGGAGTTGCTGGCATGAGTTATGCTTTGAAAGTGGCAAATGCAGGTAAGGGAAAGGTGACGCTCATCTGCAAGACAACCCTCGAGGAAGCCAATACGGCAAAGGCTCAGGGCGGTATCGCTTCCGTCACAAACCTGTTGGTCGACAACTTCGAGAAGCACATCGAAGACACCATGATTGCTGGCGATTACATCAGCGACCCAGCGGCTGTGGAACAAGTGGTAAGGAATGCACCCAAAGGCATTCAGGACCTCGTGAAATGGGGTGTGAACTTCGACAAGAAGGAGAACGGCGAGTTCGACCTTCATCGCGAAGGCGGACACTCGGAATTCCGCATTCTGCACCACGCAGACGATACTGGAGCCGAGATTCAGAGAGGCTTGATGGAGGCAGTTCGCAGCAATCCGAACATCGAAATTCTCGAGAACCACTTTGCCGTAGAAATCATCACTCAGCACCATCTCGGCATTCGCGTAACTCGTCGAACTCCCGATATTGAGTGCTACGGAGCCTACGTCCTCAATCCAGAAACGGGAAAGGTGGACACTTACCTCAGCAAAGTCACTCTGATGGCGACTGGCGGAACTGGAGCAATCTATGCTACGACCTCGAATCCAAACATTGCGACTGGCGACGGAATTGCGATGGTCTATCGTGCTAAAGGCAAGGTGAAGGATATGGAGTTCGTTCAGTTCCATCCCACAGTACTTTACAATCCGAAGGAAACCCATCCTGCTTACCTCATTACAGAGGCGATGCGAGGTTACGGAGGCATCCTCAGACTGCCGAATGGAGAGGAGTTCATGCAGAAATACGACGAGCGTCTGTCCCTTGCTCCGAGAGACATTGTGGCTCGAGCAATTGACCGCGAGATGAAGATTCACGGCCTCGATCATGTTTGTCTTGATGTCACGCACAAAGATCCTGAGGAGACCAAACATCACTTCCCAAACATCTACGCAAAGTGCCTGAGCATCGGCATCGACATCACCAAGCAATATATTCCTGTGGCTCCAAGTGCGCATTATATGTGTGGTGGCATAAAGGTCGATCTCGACGGGCAAAGCAGCATTCGTCGGCTTTATGCAGTAGGCGAATGTTCTTGTACTGGACTTCATGGCGGCAACCGTCTGGCCAGCAATTCGCTCATCGAAGCAGTCGTTTATGCTGATGCCGCAGCCAAGCACTCCTTGGAGGTCATCGATCAGTACGACTACAACGATAAGGTGCCAGAGTGGAACGACGAGGGAACGATGACGAATGAGGAGAAAGTGCTTATTGCTCAGGACGTCAAAGAGGTGAACCAAATCATGAGCACTTATGTGGGTATCGTTCGCAGCGACCTGCGTCTGCATCGTGCTTGGGAACGCCTCGACCTCCTCTACGAAGAGACAGAGCACCTCTTCAAACGAGTGAAGCCAACCAAAGACATTTGCGAACTTCGTAATATGATAAATGTGGGCTATCTCATTACCCGTCAAGCACTTGAGCGCAAAGAGAGTCGTGGTTTGCATTACACCATCGATTACGAAAAGCACGCCCTCGATAAGAAGAATTAGAGATTAGGGATTAGAGAATAGGATAGGCATGAAAAAGGGGATACTCGGAATGCTCATCATCATGGAGAGCTTCTTCCTGTTGCTCTCTATGGCAGTTGCACTCTTCTATGGCGAAAAGAGTTGGCTTTGCTTCCTGCTCACGGCTTTGGGTACGGCGGCATTGGGTTCGCTTTGCGTCTTCTGGAGCCGTAGAGGAGAGAACAAGCGAATGCGCAGAGCCGACAACTTCCTCGTGGTAGCCCTTTCTTGGATTGTCTTCTCCGTCATCGGAATGGTGCCGTATCTTTATCTGACGGACATGAACCTTCCCAGCGCTTTCTTCGAGACGATGAGTGGCTTTACGACGACTGGAGCGACTTGCATCGAAGATATTGATCCCTTACCTCGCTCTCTGCTTTTCTGGAGAGCTCTGACGCAATGGATAGGTGGTCTCGGCATCGTTGTCTTCTCGTTTGCCCTCATTCCCGTCTATGAGATGAAGAACTCGAACATCTATTCTGCCGAAGTAACCGGGCTTGGATTGGACAAACTCCGTCCGAAGATTGGTGCAACGGCTCGTCGAGTGCTCCTCATCTACTTGGTGCTGACCAGTTCCTGTGCTTTCCTTTATTGGCTCGGACCGATGGGACTCTACGACGCCGTCTGCCATTCGTTTACTACGATTGCAACTGGCGGCTTCAGTACACACTCCAAGAGCATCGCTTATTTCCACAGCAGCTATATAGAATATGTGGCCAGCATCTTCATGATAGTCAGCAGCGTGAACTTCTCGCTCTACTATTACATGACCATTCGCCGCAGCCGAGTGCTCTTCTATAACGAAGAAGTGCGCGCTTTCCTTTCTTATATAGGCATCGCCGTCGTAGGTTTCATCCTGCTTTTCTACTTTGCTCGAGTGCCTGCGAATGCCATCGACCTCTTGCCCAAAGGTTTCGAAGAGACCTTCCGAACTGCACTCTTCCATGTAAGTTCAGTGGCGACGAGCACAGGTTTCTCTGCTCAGAAGTTCGACTATGTTGCTTGGGGTGAGTCGTTCTGGATGCCTACGGTAGTCCTGATGGCAATAGGTGCTTGTGCAGGAAGCACGGCAGGTGGTATAAAGGTCATTCGCATAGTGATTTGTGCGAAGAGTGTCTTCAACGAACTCGTCCTGATGCTTCACCCCAGAGCCGTGCTCGGAGTTCGCGTTGGCAAACAGATTGTCCCCGACAACAAAGTGCGTCAGGCCCTTTCGTTCATCTTCATTTATATCCTCTTGGTAGTGATAGCGATGACTTGCCACTCGTTGCTTGGAGCCGATGTCGATACTGCATTAGGAAGCAGTATCAGTATGCTGAGCAATGTCGGCCCTGCAACAGGCACCACAGGCCCAGCCAGCACCTTTGCCCACGTACCCGCCGCAGGCAAATGGCTCATGAGTGCCTATATGCTCATCGGCCGTCTGGAAATCTTCACAGTGCTCTTCCTCCTCATGCCCAACTATTGGAAAGACAGGAAGTAATTCCCTCTTAATGACTAATGACTTAATGACTTAATGACTGCACTCCCCAGGGGGGTAACGAATCGTTACACCCTTGAGGTAGTGTCGCGAAACGCGACGGTGGTTTTGTCCTCTTTTTCCACATGTGTAAGCAGTACCCTGAATCAGGGGAGTGGTTTGACCTGACATAACGATTCGTTACCCCAGAGGGTGAACGATTTGTTCATCGTCCTGTCTTCTATGTTCACTTTTCTGCCGGTAAAGTACAAAAATTTTACAAAGCTACCGAAGAATATTCCGGAATTTCCGAGCGATTTCCGAACGAGGACCGGGAGCGTCCGTCGGTAGTCCGAGGTGGGGCAGTCATTTGATGATTTTGGCTAATGGCTTAATAGTGAGCACTTTACATTCCCCACCAAGTCATCAAGTCATTAGTCATTAAGTCATTAAGACCTCTCCAACTTGCAGGGAAGAAGTAAAGAATACTGTATAA
>JAFYNL010000044.1 GCA_017548075.1 Bacteroidaceae bacterium
CTCCTTATGAGGGTCGTTCCAGACGAGGACGTTGATAGGAGGCAGGTGTAAAGACGGTGACGTCAAAGCCGAGCCTTACTAATTGCCCGAAACTTTCCGAAGCGAGTGGTTATACTTGCAGCTTTTGAAAGGAAGAGACGAGCCTTGCATTTGCTTTCGTAAGATATGTCAACCTTATTTCAGGTGGTTATAGTGGCAGGGTTCCACCTCTTCCCATTCCGAACAGAGAAGTTAAGCCTGCCCGCGCCGATGGTACTGCACACCCGTGGGAGAGTAGGTAGCCGCCGTTTTTTTAGCGAAGCCTTCGAGAGAAATCTCGGAGGCTTTTTTCGTTTATGGGGCGAATGAAACTAAAAAACGCTTGTTTTGCCTGCTAAATGGGAAAAAAGTCGTACCTTTGCATGCAATAATAACTTACAATATGGAAAAGCATTTCAAGAGAACTACGATTACGTCCGCTCTTCCTTATGCGAACGGACCTGTACATATCGGCCATCTGGCTGGCGTTTACGTGCCTGCTGACATCTATGCCCGCTATCTCCGTTTGAAGGGCCGCGAGTGCATCTTCATCGGCGGCAGCGACGAGCACGGCGTTCCCGTCACTATTCGTGCTCGCAAAGAGGGCATCACAGTTCAGGAGGTCGTCGACCGCTACCACAACCTCATCAAGGACAGCTTCGAGCGCTTCGGCATCTCTTTCGACGTCTATAGCCGCACCACCAGCCCGACTCACCACAAGCTTGCCAGCGACTTCTTCCGCAAGCTCTATGACGAGGGCAAGTTCATCTCGATGACCACAGAGCAGTTCTACGACGAGCAGACTGGCCACTTCCTGACTGACCGCAACATTCGAGGCGAGTGCCCGCGTTGCCATGCTCCCGAGGCTTATGGCGACCAGTGCGAGAAATGCGGAGCCACGCTTTCGCCCGAGGAACTCATCAATCCCTACAACGCCGAGACCGGCAATCCCCTTGTCAAGAAGCCGACCAAGCACTGGTACCTGCCCCTCGACAAAGACCAGCAGTGGCTCGAGAAGTGGATACTCCAGGACCACAAAGAGTGGCGCTCCAATGTCTATGGACAGTGCAAGAGCTGGCTCGACGGAGGCCTGCGTCCTCGAGCAGTCACTCGCGACCTCGACTGGGGCATCCCCGTTCCCGTCGAAGGAGCAGAGGGCAAAGTGCTCTATGTCTGGTTCGACGCTCCCATCGGCTACATCTCCAACACCAAGGAGCTTTGCGACAGCCGTCCTGAACTCGGTTCTTGGGAGAAGTGGTGGAAGGACCCCGAGACCAGATTGGTCCATTTCATCGGCAAAGACAACATCGTCTTCCACTGCATCGTGTTCCCCGCAATGCTCAAGGCTCACGGCGAATACATCCTGCCCGACAACGTGCCCAGCAACGAGTTCCTCAACCTCGAGGGCAACAAGATCTCGACCTCCAAGAACTACGCCGTCTGGCTCAACGAGTACCTCGACGAACTGCCAGGCCGACAGGATGAGCTTCGCTATGTCCTCACCGCCAATGCTCCCGAGACCAAGGACAACGACTTCACTTGGGACGACTTCCAGGCACGCTGCAACAACGAACTCGTAGCCGTCTATGGCAACTTCGTCAACCGAGCCCTGCAGCTCACCCAGAAGTACTACGAAGGCCGAGTGCCTGAGTGCGGAGAACTCAACGACTACGACCGCCAGACACTCTCCGAGTTCCGCGATGTCAAAGAGCGACTCGAGCAACTCCTCGAAGGTTTCAAGTTCCGCGAAGCACAGAAAGAAGCCATGAACCTTGCCCGCATCGGCAACAAGTACATCGCCGACACCGAGCCCTGGAAAGTCATCAAGACCGACCCAGAGCGCGTCAAGACCATCATCTACCTCAGTCTGCAGATCACAGCCAACCTCGCCATCGCCTTCGAGCCCTTCCTGCCCTTCAGCAGCAAGAGGCTTCGTGAGATGATCAGCCTCGACACCTTCTCTTGGGAAGACCTCGGTCGCACCGACATCCTGCCAGCAGGCAAGCAACTGCCCAAGCCCGAACTGCTCTTCACCAAGATAGAAGACGAAGTCGTGGCAGCGCAGAAGAAGAAACTCGAGGACACCCTCAAGGCCAACGAAGCCGCAGCCTACAAGGCAGCCCCCGTCAAGCCCACCGTCAGCTTCGAGGACTTCGAGAAGCTCGACATTCGCGTCGGCCTCGTCAAAGCCTGCGAGAAGATAAAGAAGAGCAAGAAGCTCCTCAAGTTCACCCTCGACGACGGCAGCGGTCAGGACCGCACCATTCTCAGCGGCATAGCCCAGTGGTACGAACCCGAAAGGCTCATAGGAAAAAGAGTCCTTTTCATCGCCAATTTTGCCCCCAGACAAATGATGGGAGAAGAGAGTCAAGGCATGATTCTGAGCGCCGTCAACTACAACGGCGACCTCAGCGTCACCACAACCCTCGACGAAGTCAAAGGCGGCAGCCAAGTCGGATAAAAGAGGGTATGAAACGCATTGCGTGCCTTTGTTTAATTATGCTTTGCCTTTGCCCAGACTCGCTTTGGGCAGAGGTCTATACCATTGATTTTAATAGAGGTACTGTGAATGGGTTGAGCATTAATTCCAATGTGGAAGAGGTAGAGCCTTCTTACTATTGCGCAGAAGGAAGCGACCTGTTTGTCTTACACGATAGGACATCGAAATGTTATTATAATGATAAAGGATGTGGAATTCGTATTGCCGCAAGCAATGGTATCGGAATGTTCATAATTTCACTTCCTGCTACAACCTCTATTTCAAAAGTTGTTGCTTATGCTTCAAAGGTTTTGAATAATACCTCTTCAACCTTGACTTTTTTTGCTGGTAATACAGAAATAAAATTATTCGGTAATGAAGAGTTGAAGGCTTATTCTACGGATAATCCTGCTTCAACATTCTATCAATTGCCGGATATGGTGGTTAACAAAGAGTTTAAAGATTTGAAGTTTCAGGCGCCCAAAGGTGGTTATGTTATGCTTCACCGCATTGACATCTATACTATGGATGATGGTTCAGAAGATGCAATAGGTTCTCTTAAGGAATTTGTCGATGAAATGGGCGTTTTTTGCAACTTAGAAGGTCAACGCATCAGAAAACCTTCGCATGGAATCTATATTAAAGAGGGCAAGAAATACATCTTTAAGTGAGATACTTAATAAGATAGGCAGTGTTGTTGAGAAACAAACCTGCCTACGTTTGCCATTTTAACGTGTTATGATTGCAAACTTAACGCGTTAAGTTGGATTATTTATTTTCTTCTCCCCAGAGTTTGTATGGGTAGCGGCGCATGTGGCTGTTGTAGAAGCGGCGGTCGCCTGTGACTTCAGGTCCGATGAAACTGGGCTTTTCAAACTGGTCGCTCTCGCTCTCCAGCTCTATCTCTGCCATAATGAGGCCTGCATTGTCCCCTTCAAAGACATCGACTTCCCATGTGTGCTTGCCGTCTGCTGCTGGCACCAGCCAGCGTGTCTTCTCTATGATGCCTGGTTCGCAGATCTTCATCAAGGCTTCTGCCTCTGCCAGACTGATCTCTTTCTCCCATTCGAAACGCGCCAAGCCTGTCTTGTCGCCGGGGCCTTTGATGGTGAGGTAGCCTTTGTCGCCCCTGATGCGGACGCGGACAGTGCGACCATTACCCGAAGCGATGTAGCCCTGGGCTATGTGAGTGGAACTGGTGGCGAAAGGACGGAAGTCGCCAATGACGAGGAATTTGCGCTCAATTTCGGAGAAATTCATGGTTTTTTGGGGGAGTTAAAGGAGTTAAAGGAGTGAAGGAGTTAAAGACGATACATTGGGAATCATGGGCACTCCCCCAAAGGGGGAGCGGGGAGGGGGCTGCTTTTATTCTGCGAATTCCATGAGGTAGGCTTTGATGAAGGCGTCGATTTTGCCGTCCATCACTCCGCCGACGTCGCTGGTCTGGTAGTTGGTGCGATGGTCTTTCACTCGGCGATCGTCGAAGACATAGCTGCGGATCTGGCTGCCCCACTCAATCTTCTTCTTGCCTGCCTCCACTTTTGCCTGCTCGGCCATTCGGTGCTGCAACTCTTTGTCGTAGAGGATGGAACGGAGCAAGCGCATGGCATTCTCCTTGTTCTTGGGCTGGTCGCGCGTCTCTGTGTTCTCGATGAGGATTTCCTCTTCCTCGCCCGTATAGGGGTCTTTGTACTGATAGCGCAGACGGACACCGGACTCGACCTTGTTGACATTCTGACCACCAGCACCAGAGCTGCGGAAAGTGTCCCAAGAGATGCGAGCCTGCTCGATGTTCACCTCGATGGTGTCATCGACAAGAGGGGTGACGAAGACAGAGGCGAAGCTGGTCATGCGCTTGCCCTGGGCATTGTAGGGAGAGACGCGGACAAGGCGATGGACGCCGTTCTCGCTCTTGAGGTAGCCGTAGGCGAACTCGCCCTGAATCTCGAGAGTGCAGGACTTGATGCCGGCATCGTCGCCCTCGAGCAAGTTGCTGACGACGCATTTGTAGCCGTGAGTTTCGGCATAGCGCATATACATTCGCATGAGCATCTGTGCCCAGTCCTGAGCCTCTGTGCCGCCAGCGCCTGAGTTGATCTTGAGGACTGCATCCATGCTGTCTTCTTCTCGGCGGAGCATATTCTTGAGTTCGAGTTCCTCGATGGCCGTGATGGCTTTAGCATAGATGGCATCGACCTCGTCCTCGGTGACGAGTTCCTCCTTGTAGAACTCGAAAGCGGTGTCGAGTTCATCGCAGAGTGTCTTGACTTCGGCATAGCCTTTGAGCCATTTCTCCAGTCCTTTGACGAGTTTCATCTGAGCCTCGGCTCGTTTCTGGTCGTCCCAGAAGCCAGGAGCCTGAGTGCGGAGCTGTTCTTCTTCGTACTGTATCTTCTTGTTGTCGATGTCGAGGTAGCGGTGCAGCTGCTCGGTTCTATCTTTGACTTCTTTGAGTTGGTCTTGAGTAATCATTATTCTTCGTACATCTTATCTATTTGTTCTTTGTAGAGTTCATTGAGGACAGGGCGCTTGACTTTGAGGGTGTTGGTGAGTTCGCCCTTTTCCATGCTGAAAGGCTCTGGCAGAAGGGTGATGCGCTTCACTTGCTCGTAGGAGGCGAGGTCTTGCTGGATGGTCTCGATTCGATCCATAATGAACTGCACTATCTGTTCGTTGGCGCAAAGCTCTTCTCGACTGCTGAAGGCGATGTGCCGTCTCTTGGCGAGGTCTTCGAGCAGTTTGTACTCGGGAATGACGAGGGCAGAGACATACTTGTGCTGGTCGGCAATGATGACGATTTGGTCGATGTAGCGGTCCACACAAAACTTCGACTCGAGCATTTGCGGGGCAATGTACTTGCCGTTGCTGGTCTTGAAAAGGTCCTTGATGCGCTCAGTCATGAAGAGTTCGCCGTCCTTCATATAGCCTGCATCGCCAGTATGGAACCAGCCTTCGTCGTCGATAGCCATAGCCGTAATCTCGGCTTTGCGGTAGTAGCCTTTGGTGATAGTGTCGCCTTTGAGGAGTATCTCGTTGTTCTCGCCGAACTTGACTTTGACGCCATCCAAAGGACGACCGATAGAGCCGAGTGAAATGGGCTGATTCCAACGGTCGCAAGAGACGGTGGCGGTGCTTTCGGTGAGTCCGTAGCCAGTAATCATAAGGATGCCAGCCGAGCGAACAAACTCCTCGATGATTGGCGGAATGGCTGCTCCGGCAGTGGGGAAGAAGTTGCCTCGCTCCAAGCCTAAGGTCTTGAGCAACAGGGCGATGACCGTCTTCTCGTAGAAGAGGTAGCGCATCTTCAGGGCAAGTGGGGGCACAAGGCCTCGCATCTTATAATCCACATTGTAAGTCTTGCCCACTTTGAGTGCGTCCTCGAGCATCCTTCTCTGCATTGGCGAGGACTCGTTCATCTTTTCTTGGACGCCGCTATAGACTTTCTCCCAGAAGCGAGGTACTGCACACATACAAGTGGGATGCACTTCTCGAAGGCTCTGTAGGATGTCTTGCGGACGTCGGTTGACAGCCAAAGTGCAGCCAGTTTTGAGGCAGAGATACGACCAGCCTCGCTCGAAGACATGGGTGAAGGGCAGGAAGTTCATGATGAGGTCTTTGTCGGAAAGCGGCAAGGCTCCAACATGGCCTCGGAAAGCGGCATTATACATCCTGTGAGTCAGCATCACACCTTTGCTGATGCCGGTAGTGCCACTGGTATAGAGGATGTTCGCCAAGTCGTCCTCGTCTGCTTCGGAAGTGAGTCTGGCTATGTCTTCGCTGTGGTTGTTGCCGTCGGAAAGTGCCAGAAACTCGTCGAAATAGAGGCTCACATTGTCCTGCGGGTCTTTCTGGACAGAAGGGTCGAAGATGATGAGCCTTCGCATAGATTGCTCGATTTTGAGTATGCGATAGGCTGTGTCGTACTGGTATTGCTCGCCGACGAAGATGTAGCGAATCTTGGCGTCGCTGACCATGTACTTCACCTGAGTCTCAGAAGCGGTTGCATAGAAAGGGATGGTGATGGCTCTGATGCCATAAGCACCGAAATCGACGAACATGCACTCAGGCATGTTTTGCGAGAAAGTCGCGATGTTTTCCTGCACTCCAACACCTAATTCGAGCAAGGAAGCAGAGACTCTAGTGGCAGTATTGGCAAAGCTTTGCCACGATATTTCTTTCCATGACTGCGAGTCATCATCGCGATAAAGCATGGCGGCTCGATTGCCATACTTTTCGGCTTGACTCTGGATGAGCGAGGGTAGAGGGCTAGGGTTTTGCATGGAACTTTTACGGTTTGATAGCACAAAGATACGAATAAATTAAGAATTAAGCGTGAAGAGTGAAGAATTATTTGAGTTTTTTCGTAACTTTGCACTCGAAACCATTTGTATGGGATAAACGATGAAAATAAAGGATATTACATGCAACAGTCCTATCGAGGCTGAAGGGTTCCGTTCTGCTCTGTTGGAAACGGGAATAGAGAGTGACATCTTTGACGAAGAGAACAGTAAGGTGGCTCGCGGCATCCTTGACAAGAGGACTGATGTGCTCGTGAAAGAGGAAGACTATGAGAAGGCTATGCAGATCTATCAGTCGTACATGGCTGAGCAGAAGAATGTCATGCCCTGGTGTCCGAAGTGCGGAAGCGAGAATGTGGTGTTGCTGAAGAAAAAGTGCGCCACAACCAGACAGTTGCCTCGCATATTGGCTGCTCTGCTGACGTTTATCCCCATCGGATGCTGCACTGCCGAGAAGTTCGTCTGCAATGATTGTGGACATAAGTGGGAGCGCTGAAAATGTTCAATGTTTGATGTCCAATGTTCAATGAATCTTTAACAGAGCAGGCAGTTGAGTTGCTTTGCAGGCTCATAGAAGTGCCTCGTATCAGCGGAGAAGAAGAGGCTGCCGCTGATTTGCTTCAAGACTATATGGAGAACGAACTCGGGCTCGAAGTGAAGCGCGATTTCAATAATCTCTGGTCGGTTCAGCCGAACTTCGATGCCGAGAAGCCGACTCTGCTTCTGAATGCCCATATCGATACTGTCAAGCCTGTGGCTGGATGGCAGCGCGACCCTTTCAAGGCAACTAGAGAAGGCGACAGAATTTATGGGCTTGGCAGCAATGACGATGGTGCCAGTCTGGTCTCTTTGCTTCATGTCTTCGCTGCTCTCAAAGACCAGGACACAAAGTACAATCTTGTTTTCCTTGCCAGTGCCGAGGAAGAAAGAAGTGGGAAGTGCGGCATAGAGCATGTTTTGCCGCTGCTTCCGAAGATAGATGTCGCACTTGTCGGAGAGCCGACAGGCATGCAGCCAGCTATTGCCGAGAAAGGTTTGATGGTGCTTGATGTCACTGCTCATG
Organism: Bacteroidaceae bacterium; assembly: GCA_017548075.1. Lineage (GTDB taxonomy): Bacteria > Bacteroidota > Bacteroidia > Bacteroidales > Bacteroidaceae > Physcousia. The sequence goes on from JAFYNL010000044.1 coordinate 7,859, forward strand.
GCAAGGCTGGGCACGCTGCCAGAGACGAAGGCGACAATGCCATCTATAAGGCTCTCGAGGACATTGAGTGGTTCCGCAACTATAAGTGGGAGAAGGTTTCGCCTTTGCTTGGTCCAGTCAAAATGTCTGTCACGATCATCAATGCTGGGACGCAGCACAATGTCATTCCCGACACTTGCACTTTTACCGTTGATGTCCGCTCGAATGAGTGCTATACAAATCGCGAATTATTCGATGAAATCGGCAAAAATGTCAAGTCGGAGGTCAAGGCTCGCAGTTTCAGATTGGGTTCTTCAGGCATCGATGTGAACCATCCTCTTGTGCAAAGAATCATCGAACTCGGTGGCAAACCTTTCGGCTCGCCTACTTTGAGCGACCAAGCCCTCATGCCTTTCCCCAGTTTGAAGATGGGTCCAGGCGAGAGCAAACGCAGCCATTCTGCCGATGAATTCGTGGAAATTGGAGAAATTCGAGCATATTTATCTCTTCTCTTGGAAGAAGTGTTGTATTAGTTCGGCGCATTCGTCGGCCATCACACCACTAGTGACTTCGGTTCGAGGGTGAAGAGCTTTCGGAGCAAAACGACTATAGCCTCTCTTCTCGTCTGAAGCCCCATAGACAATTCGGCTGATTTGCGACCAACCTAAAGCTCCTGCACACATTACACAAGGCTCGATTGTGACATATAGTGTGCAGTCGTTCAGGTACTTACCACCAAGATGCTCTGCCGCTGAAGTGATTGCCTGCATCTCAGCATGAGCAGTTACATCATGAAGAAGCTCAGTCAGGTTGTGGCTCTTGGCGATGATTTTGTCCCTGCAAACCACGACTGCTCCGATAGGAATCTCGCCTTGCTTGTAGGCCTCATTTGCCTCCGCCAAAGCCTGTTTCATGTAGAAATTGTCGTCTGCCATCGTCTTTTTCCTTTCTTTTGTGTGCAAAGTTACGAAAAATGCTTAACTTTGCGAAAGATTTTGACAAATAATAAGCCATGAATAATAAAGAATACCTCGTTATCAGTCGCAGTAATGGTACTACAAAGACTGGCTCACCTTATGCTTCACTCAAGGTTGCGAACCTCATCGAGACCATCAATGTGGCAGTCTGGGACATGCCTCCAACGGCTGAGCCACAAGTCGGGCAACTCGTTGTATTCTATAACATTAAGGACAACGACGGTAAGAAGTCGTGCGACTTTCGTGACCTCAAGGCCAATGGAGAACCGCTGCTCGACCATCCACTCTACAATCTTTTGCCTCGACCAATTCGTCGAGATGTTTGGGATGGCACGATTCAGCATCTGCTCAGCTATTGCTCGGACAAGGACTTGATGGCTGTCATCGAGGAATTTGCAGGGCGATTCTACGAGCCTTTCAGTCAGTATCCTGCAGCCACAGGCAATCATCATGCCTTTCCTGGAGGGCTCTTGAATCATACGCATCAAATGCTTCGGATGCTCGACGGACTCTATCCTTGCCTGCCTTATCAGGTGAAAGTGGAGCATTGCATCCTTGCGATACTTTTCCACGACTGCGGCAAGCTATATGAGTACAGCAAACAAGGTGAAGCTCAGCCAGATATGTATCTGCTCGGACACATTTACATTGGTGCTCATTGGCTGCAGAACATCCTCGAGAGCAAGGGCTTCGATAAGGAAGAGACGAAGCGAATTGTGCATTGTGTCTTGGCTCATCATGGAGTTCGGGAGTTCGGAAGTCCCGTTGTTCCTTGCACTCAGGAGGCCATCGTCGTGAGTCACATCGACAATCTCAGTGCCAAGACCGATACTTGGGAAGGTGCCGGCGATATGGAATATATGAATTCTTTGGGAACGAAGAAAGTGAAATGAACTATCAAGAGGCAGAACTTCAGAAGCTTCAGGAAGCGCTTTATGCCACTTTAAGCGAGGTGGATCGCATTTGCAAGAAGCATGGAATCCGTTACTTTGTGACGGGTGGAACGGCTGTTGGCGCTTACTTCTGGCAAAAGATTCTGCCTTGGGACGATGATGTGGATGTAGGCATGATGCGACCTGACTATGAGCGTTTTGCCGCGATTGCTCAAGAAGAGTTAGGCGACAAATTCTTCCTGCAAACTCCTCAGACAGAGCCTCATACACCTTTCTACTTCATGAAGGTCAGGATGAATGGTTCGCGCTTCTCGGAATCCACTTTCAAGCATATCAAGATGCACCAAGGCATCTATGTCGACATCTTTCCCTTCGACAAAGTTCCCAAGCAAAAATGGCTCGAACGACTGCAGCACAAAATCCTCTTCTTCTTTAACGGCCTCTTCATCGCCAAGGAGATTTGGCAATGGAAGCATTGTGGCAAATGCGACATTCCTGAGCCCAGAAAGCGTAGCTGGCTGCCTTGTTTCTTCACTCGACTGCTCATCACAATCCTCAGCAAACGCTCCATATATAATATAATGTATAGGACTCAGACGATGTTCAACGGCAAGCCGCTTAACGAAGTGAAGAACATCATCACCAAGAGCGAGCATCTGCCTATCGAGGACATCAAGGAAGCGCAAACTGTAACACTTGGTCCGCTTCAAGTCTGCGCTCCAAGAGACCTTCTGCTCTACCTCAACAACCATTACGGACAAGTTCGGAAGGACATTCCCGATGAAATGAAAGTCAGCCATCGACCTGAAGAACTCGTCTTTCCAGAAGCTTTATGAAACAGAGAAATCACGCTTTCGACATTCTTTGCGGCATTTGCATCATCCGAATGGTAACGCTGCATATCATGGCCTTCTGCGGTCAGGACAAGCAAGATTGGTGGCTCGAAGTGATGCGCTGGAGCTTCTTCTTCATGAGTTTCTTCTTCTTCAAGGCCGGCTACTTCAATAAAGGCACTTCGAAAGGAACAGACCTCGACTACCTAAAGGACAGAAGCAAGCGACTCCTGGTGCCTTATCTGATGAGCGGCATCATAGGTGCCATCGTCTATTTCAGTTTCTATTTCCCTCTTGTTGACCGCTACAAGAAGTTCGTCGAGCCGTTGGAATGGAGCCACATCTGGATGAAGAGCGGCTTCTACGGCAACTCTCCCATCTGGTTTCTCTTTTCGTTCTTTACCGTTTATATGATGGTTCGATACATCGACAAAGTGAAGTATCTTTGTTGGCTCACGATAGCTTTTCCCGCACTCAGTTATTGGGCCTACAAGACAGGCAATAATGTGCCCATGAGCCTCGGCAATGTCTTTATCGCTTGCTACTTCTTCTATCTTGGAAGGCTGTGGCGATGGGTGATGCAGAGGTTCTCGAATCAGCAAGTTATGGCTGCCTCGTGGCTGATGGTAGCTGCTTTTGTGGTCTTGGGATTAGCGGTTCCAGGCACTTACAATATGAGCCAGAATCTCTTTACAGGCAATGCTTTGATGGCAGTTATCAATGCGACTTTGATATTGTGCGGTCTTGCAGGAGTGCTTTTGACGCTTCAAGTGCCTCGAATTCCCTTGCTTTGCTTTATTGGAGAACATAGTATGGTCTTCTTCATCTCGCACTATCCGATGCTCTATTTCTACAAGTTTACGCATCTTTCCTTTGGCAGAAGCATCTACGGAAGAGTAGATGATGTGCTCATCCTCATTCCTGTCATCTTCTGCCTTTGTGCTTGGCTTGTGCCTTATATTGAGAGAGTTCCGTGGCTTAGTGGCCGATGGCCTGAGAAGCAGCCTGCAACTCAAGCAGTCGAGCAACGCCAAGACTGATGGACTTCAAGCCGAAGTCTTCTGGTTTGACCTCTTCCCAAGGCAACCACAGAATTTCAGCTGCATCATCCATAGCCTTTGCACTTTCAGTTTCCTTTACTTTGCAAAGGAAAAAGAGGTCGAGAGTTGGGATGTCGAGTCCACTATACCTATACATATTGGGCAGAGAAAAGAGGTAGCGAGTCTCTATGACTTCGAGCCCGGTCTCTTCCATAACTTCCCTCCGAACACCTTCTTCGCCAGTCTCATAGCAATCGCAAAAGCCTCCAGGAAGGTCGAGGGTTCCCTTTGCAGGCTCTTTACTTCGACGAACAGCCAGCAAGCGATTCCCTTCATCAACAATAACGGCAACGGTCGAGGCACTCGGGTTCATGAAATAGACAAAGCCACAAGCCTCGCATCGTTTGCTCTTCTCCGTATCTTCGACAAAAGCCTTCGCTCCACACTTCGGGCAATAGCTAAACTGGCTCAACAAATGGTTCCCTTCCTTATTCATAGATGTCTTTTGATAAATGTTGTTTGCAAAAGTAGCGAAAAGCGCGATATAAAGCAAGTTTTCGTTGCCTATTAAGCGGAAAATTCTTAACTTTGTACTTAGAAAACTAATTGTGTGAACTATGATGACTACATTTATTGACTGGTTTCAGGCGTTGCCTCCTTATATGCGCGCCTATTGGACGATAGCCATAGCTGTCTCCATCATCTTTGTTATTCAGATGACATTAACGCTCATCGGTCTTGGCGATACCGATGCTGGTGGCGATGTTGGCGACCTCGATACAGGTGGAGCCGACCTTGGCGACGGTGACGGAGATACGATGGACACAGGCGGAGCCATACAACTCTTTACGATTCGCAACACAGTCAACTTCCTGTTAGGTATCGGCTGGGGTGGCGTTTGCTTGAATAGCGTCATTCCCAATCGCTTCTTGCTTGCTTTGGCTGCGATTCTTTGTGGTTGCATCATGGTGGCAGCCTTTATATTAATGTATAGGCAACTGATGAAGTTGGAAGGCAACGGCTCTTATCGAATCGAGGAGAGTGTGGGCCAAGTGTGCGAAGTCTATATCCGCATTCCAGCCAATAAGAGTGGTAGCGGCAAAGTACAGATAAGCTTCCACGGCTCAGTTCAAGAGCTTCCGGCTCAGACAGAAGGCGAAGCCATTCCTAGTGGCACAAAGGTTCGAGTGACGAAGGTCATCGACAAAGCCGTCTTGATTGTGGAAAGAATTTAACTAGAAACTCTAAATTTTAATCTATAAACTGAATATGGAACCGTTCTATCTTATTGTGATTGGAGTCGTAGTACTCGTCTTTCTCTTCATGGCCATTGTGAACCGCTATCGTCGCTGTCCCAGTGACAAGATTCTGGTTATTTATGGCAATCGTGGCAATAGCAAAAGTGCCAAATGTGTTCATGGCGGAGGTGCCTTTGTATGGCCTATCATCGAGGATTACGCCTACCTTTCTCTAACCCCAATCGGTATTGATGCGAACCTGACGAATGCCCTTTCCAAGCAGAATATCCGAGTTGATGTACCTTGCCGCTTTACTGTGGGTATCAGTACAGAGCCCGAAAGTATGCTGGCTGCTGCAGAGCGTTTGCTCGGACAGACTCCTCAACAGATTCAAGAGCTTGCTCGAGACATCCTTTTTGGCCAGCTTCGTTTGGTTATTGCAACAATGAGTATCGAGGAGTTGAACTCCGATCGCGACAAGTTCCTCGAGGCGATTACAGCCAATGTGGAAGTCGAGCTGAAGAAGATCGGCTTGCGTCTCATCAATGTGAATGTGACCGATATTAAGGACGAGAGCGGCTACATCGAGGCTCTGGGACAGGAAGCTGCGGCAAAGGCTATTAATGAGGCCAAAGTTCGAGTTGCTGAACAGGAGCGAAATGGTGAAATTGGTAAGGCTGAGGCCGTTAGAGAGACTCGAATCCGTACTGCCGAGGCCAATGCCGAAGCCGTGAAGGGTGAGAACGAAGCCAAGATTGCGATTGCCAATTCGGATGCCGTTCGTCGTGAACGAGAAGCAGAGGCTCAGCGCAAAGCCGTTGCTGCTGAGAAGGTTGCAAGTGCTCAGGCTCTCGAAGAGGCCTATGCTGCCGAGCAGAAAGCTGAGAATGCGAGAGCCGACAGAGAGCGTGCAAGTCAGCAAGCTAACGTGATTGTAGCTCAGGAGATTGAGAAGAAACGACTCGTTATCGCTGCCGAGGCCGAGGCTGAACAAAAGCGTGTCAATGCCAAAGGTGAGGCTGATGCCATCTTTGCAAAGATGGAGGCTGAGGCTAAGGGTTTGTTCCAAGTCCTGACAAAGCAGGCCGAGGGTTACGACAAGATGATTCAGGCTGCTGGAGGCGACGCAACAAAGGCCTATACACTCTTGCTTTTGGAGAAACTCCCAGACTTGGTGAAGACTCAGGTCGAAGCAATCAAGGGCATCAACATCGACAAGGTAACGGTTTGGGACAATGGTGGCGGAACTGGCGACGGCAAGACAAGTACGGCCAATTTCCTCGCTGGATTGATGAAGAGCGTTCCTCCTTTGTCCGAACTCTTCGACCAAGCCGGAATGGCTCTGCCAGAGTATTTGGCAAAGAAAAAAGAGGAAAAACCAGAGGAACCTGAAGAGGCTGAGGAATAGACCTTAAGGTCGTGGGCAAAGTTAACGTGTTACGATTGCAAAGTTAACGTGTTACGTTTGCGATTTTAACGTGTTATGTTTGCCAACTTAACTGCCTTTGCTGAAAAGAAGTCCTCGGCTTCTCATCAAATTTAGGTATTTTTATCTAATCGAGGCATGTAGCTGTTTGCTATGTGCCTCTTTTTTTGTAACTTTGCAGAGCAAAAGGTTCCAACCGAAAGAACGATGACACTCAGAGAACTTCATAAAGGTCAGTCGGCCACCATCCTCAAAGTGGGTGGTGAAGGGGCTTTGCGGCAACATTTCCTCGACATGGGTATGATACCAGGGACGCAGGTTACGTTGCAGAAGTATGCTCCTCTTGGCGACCCGATGGAACTGCGAGTTCACGGCTACGAACTGACTTTGCGACTTGCTGATGCCGAGCAGATAGAGATAGGTCTCAATGTGGAGCAGGCTGAGATGACTTCCTTCGATAATGAACAAATCGCAGAGGTTTGTCATGAAAAGGAGCATCCAGGCTTTGGTGAGGAAGGTCGTTATCACGAAGAAGACGCATTTCACCCCATTTCATCGGCAAAAAAGGGACCTCTCACCTTTGCTCTCGTCGGCAATCAGAACTGTGGAAAGACCACGCTTTTCAACCAATTGACGGGTAGCAAACAACATGTCGGCAACTTTCCTGGCGTGACAATTGACCGCAAAGACGGCATCATAAAAGGCCATCCGGAAGCCACCGTTACCGACCTTCCCGGCATCTACAGCCTCAGTCCTTATACCAGCGAAGAGGTCATAAGCCGTCGTTTCATCCTCGAAAACCATCCAAGCGGCATTATCAATATCGTCGATGCCACCAACATTGAACGCAACCTCTACCTGACCATGCAGTTGATGGAACTCGGCATACCTATGGTGCTGGCTCTCAATATGATGGACGAGGTGAGGAGCAACGGCGGAACTGTTCGAATCAACCGAATGGAGCGAATGCTCGGCATTCCCGTCATCCCCATTAGTGCCATGAAAAATGAGGGTGTGGACGAGGTTGTGAGTCATGCCATCCATGTGGCTCGATACAATGAAGGGCCGGCTCGACAGGACTTCTGCAGTCCTACGGAACACGGAGGAGCTGTGCATCGTTGCCTTCATGCCATTATGCATTTCATCGAGGACCACGCTCAAGCCGCCAACATTCCTGTTCGCTTTGCCGCAAGCAAGCTGATAGAGGGTGATAGACTGGTGGCTTCGGCACTCAATTTGACACAAAATGAGCAGGAAACAATCGAGCATATCATCTGCCAAATGGAGGAGGAAAGAGGCCTCGACCGCTGTGCCGCTCTTGCTGATATGCGGTTCCGATTCATCCTTCAGGTCAGCAATCAGGCTGTAGTCCGGCCGGATGAGAGCAACGAACAAAAGCGAAGCAGACGAATCGATAAGGTCCTGACTGGTCGCTATACTGCCATTCCGTCCTTCCTTCTCATTATGGCTGCGGTTTTCTACCTGACTTTCAATACGATAGGAGGCTGGTTGCAAGACCTCTTCCAAGTGGGAATTGACCGCTTTACGGCTTTTTCTGACGAGCTTTTGACACAATGGAACATAGCTCCACCAATCCATTCGCTCATCATCGACGGCATCTATTCTGGCGTCGGAACTGTGCTCGTCTTCCTGCCACTCATCGTTTGTCTGTTTTTCTTCCTCAGTATGCTCGAGGACACAGGCTATATGGCTCGCATCGCTTTCGTGATGGACAAGATGCTCAGAGGCTTAGGATTGTCCGGACGAAGCATTGTGCCTTTGCTGATTGGCTTCGGTTGCTCAGTTCCAGGCATTATGGCCAGCCGAACTCTTCCCAGCGAACGTGACCGCAGACTCACAATTTTGCTGACGCCTTTCATGTCCTGCACGGCCAAAATTCCCATCTATGCTTTCTTTGCTGCGGCTTTCTTCCCAAGGCATGCGGCTTGGGTGATGATGTCGCTTTATGTGATCGGAATTGTGATGGGGATCATCGTGGCACTCGTCTTGAAACGGACTCTTTTCCGAGGTGAAGCGGTTCCTTTCGTCATGGAACTGCCCAACTATCGCATGCCGGTAGCCATGAATGTCTGGCATTTGCTGTGGGACAAAGCGAAGGATTTCCTCAGCCGAGCCTTCACAGTTATCTTCCTTGCCAGCATTGTCATTTGGCTCTTGCAAACGTTCGACTTCCACCTGCAAATGGTACCTGCTGAAGAGGCTTCCAGAAGCATGTTGGCACAGATTTCGAGCCTCGTTGCCCCAGTCTTCGAGCCGCTTGGTTGTGGCGATTGGAGAGTGGTGACTTCGCTTGTCAGTGGTCTTTTGGCGAAGGAAGTGGTAGTGAGTACGCTCAGTACTCTCTTTGCTGGAGTGGCTTTGACGGAAGTCTTCACGCCAGGAGTAGCCTACACTTTGCTCGTCTTCTGCCTGCTTTACACACCTTGCATGGCTACGATGGCGACGGTTAGACGCGAACTCGGCAGCAAATGGATGCTGTTCATTATGGTCGGACAATGTGTGATTGCTTGGTTCGCGGCATTCTTTACGTATCAAATCATTTCCCTTCTATAACCATGAACATACAGAGCATCATCCTTCTCGCCATCATAGTAGTGGTCGCAGGCCTCGTCTTGTACCACTATCTGCATAGTGACAATAAGTGCAGTTGTTGCGATGGTTGCGACAAAGATTGTTGTGCGAAGCTTCTTATCCTGCTCCTCCTTTTGCCGATGAATGTGTTGGCTCAGGACAAACCCCTTGCTGGCAAGCAGGTTTTGGCATATAGCAACGACAGTACTCGCGATGTCTATCGTATTCCGGCTATTGCCAAGAACAAAAAGGGAGAGTTAGTCGCCATTTACGACTACCGCGTTTGTGGTACAGACATCGGTTTCGGAGAGGTCGATCAGGTGATGCGTATCTCGAAGAACAATGGCAAGAAGTGGTCGAACGAGGTCAAAATTGCCGATGGAATGGGCGGAAATGAGAATATTTTTGGCGTGGGCTTTGGTGATCCGGCACTCTGTTTGGACCGCGAAAGTGGTCGAGGCGTCCTCATTACCGTTAGTGGGAAATGCATCTATTCTTATGCCAAAGCCGACCACAGGCCCTTCATTGCAAGACAGATTACCACAGATGGGGGACATACTTGGAGTGCTCCTGAAGACATTACGACTCAGTTCTGGGGAAAGGAAGGAGCGATGTTCCAGACATCCAAAAATGACGATGGAATGGGCGTTTTTGCTTGGGCAGGCTTCTTTGGCAGCGGTAAGATTCTGCAAAGCCGAGTCACGAAGGTCGGCCAATACTATCGTCTTTATGCCGCTCTCTTGCTTCGTGGTACAGGACTGAAGGGTGCTTATGTCGTTTATAGCGATGATATGGGCATGAATTGGCAGCTTTTGGGAGGCAATCCAGCGTTCCGAGCGGCTCCGGATAGCGACGAGCCGAAGGTTGAGGAACTGCCTTCAGGACAGATTGTCTTGAGTGGTAGGAAGTGGTATGGTCGAACATTCAACATCTGGACCTTTGCCGAAGGAAGTGTTACGGAAGGTTCTTGGGACAAGCCCGTCAACAGTCATGATGTGACTGGGGGCATTAAGGTGGGTGCCAATAGTTGCAATGGCGAGATTCTCATCGTGAAAGGGAAACTCACAGAGACGGGCCATCCTTGTTATGTCGCTCTCCAAAGCCTTCCGAAGGCCGATACAAGAGCCGATGTGACCATTTATTATAAGGTTTTAGAAGCAGACCGGATGTACACCTCTTTTGAGTTTGCTGAGGGCTGGAAACAGGGCTTGCAGGTCACCTCAAAGCGTTCCGCTTACTCCACAATGTGCCTGCAGAAGAATGGTCGCATCGCTTTCTTCTACGAAGAGGAACCCTACATCTATAATATGGTTTATGTCCCTCTCACCCTCAAACAAATCACGAACGGCGAAGTAAACTTAAAAAAATAAAAAAAACCCATGAAAAGGTCTTTTCTGCTGGTCATTCTGACCATTGTGTCCTTAAACATTCTTGCGAAGGACAAATCGGATAAACTGCGTGACAATCTCTTCCGCAATCCCAAGTATGTCACCGTCGTAGCACATCGAGGCGATTGGCGCAACCATCCCGAGAACTCCATTCCCGCTTTCCAAAGCTGTATCGATATGGGTATCGATATGATTGAGATTGATGTGCGACGCACCAAAGACGGCCAACTCGTATTGATGCACGACCCAACAGTTGACCGCTGTACCAATGGGAAAGGCAAGGTAGCCGATTTGACCTACGACGAGATACAGAAACTGCGACTTCGTCCCCAGCACAACGCATCCATTACTCGCAACCATATCCCCACGCTCGAAGAGGTCCTCGTCCTTTGCAAAGGGAAAATCCTCATCAACATAGACAAGGGCTACGACTACTTCCAGCAAGTGTACGAACTGATGGAAAAAACGGGCACCACAAACCAAGTCATCATCAAGTCGAGCAACTCCATCGACAAAGTGAAGAGCGAGAACGGTGCGATACTCGACAAAGTCATCTATATGCCCGTCGTGAACCTGAACGACAAGAATGCCGAGAAGAATCTCGACGAGTTCATCAGCATCCATCCCGTCGCTATTGAGTGTTGCATTGGCAAGTACGACGAAAATGTAGGTCGCTTGCTTCAGAAGATTCGTGATGCCGGCATCAAGATATGGCTCAACAGCATTTGGGCCAGCCTTTGTGATGGTCACGACGATGACCGGGCTGTGGAACTGGGTGAGCCAGACGAAAGCTGGGGCTGGATATTGGATAGAGGTGGTGCCGTCATCCAGAGCGACCGCCCATTAGACCTTGTGCACTATCTGAAGAAACACAAGCGTCACAAGCTAAAATAACCTGGCGTTTTGTCAGCTTCTGTCTCTTGCTGTTGAGTTCAGCTCAGCGGCAATTGGTGTGCGTTCTTGACCTCTCCGAGCACGAAGAACGAGTTGAGCGAGCCGATGCAATCGAGGTCGCCGAGTATTCTGAGCACGAATTCCTGATAGGCTTTCATGTCGGAAACGAAGATTTTGAGCATGAAGTCGTAGTCGCCGCTGATGTTGTAGCACTCCACAATCTCGGGGATTCGCTGCACGGCTTCCATGATGCGTTGCGAGTTGTTGTAGGAGTGCTGTTTCATCCTCAAGTTGCAGAAGGCACAGAAACCGCGATTTATCTTCTCCGCATCCAGTACCGCCATGTATTTTCTGATGTAACCTTCGCGTTCCAGACGCTTTACACGCTCGAAAGTGGGGGTGGGAGAGAGGTGAATCTTCGCAGCTAACTGCTTGTTAGTCAGGCGGGAATCGTCCTGAAGAAGGCTCAAAATCTTCAAATCTGTTTCGTCGAGTTGGCTTGTCATATTGCTGAAAGAATTTTATTCCTGCTGGAATGCTGTTTTGTTACGCTTTTCAGGTAAATATATCTCTTTGATGGTGCAAAGTTAGTAAATATTTCTAAATTATCAATTCTTCTTGGAGAATATTTCATGTTGCCGTAACTTTGCACCGTCGAAAGGACATAAAAACGCACAATTAGAAACGTAACAATACATTATTTTATATTATGAGTACACAGAAATTACACATCGAGACCCTCGCCGTCCATGCAGGACAAGTAGCAGACCCCACAACAGATTCTTGTGCAGTTCCCATATATCAGACCGCCAGCTATGTTTTTCATAACGCCCAACACGCCGCAGACCGCTTTGGATTGCGTGATGCAGGCAATATCTACGGACGCTTGACGAACTCCACTCAAGGTGTGCTTGAGGACAGAGTGGCTGCCCTCGAAGGTGGCGTGGCAGGTTTGGCAGTCGCTTCTGGAGCCGCAGCCATCACCTATTCCCTGCAAAATGTGCTCCGGGCAGGTGACCATATCATCGCAGCTGACAACCTTTACGGAGGCTCTTACAACCTCATCACTCACACCCTCGCAACGTCAGGAATTGCCCATTCCATCGTAAAAATTAACGATCTTGCAGCCGTCGAAGCTGCCATCCGTCCCAACACGAAAGTCATCTATGCCGAGACTCTGGGCAACCCCAATAGCGATGTCCTGAACATAGAAGGTGTGGCCGAGGTTGCTCACAAGCACGGCATCGTCTTTATCGTAGATAACACCTTTGCTCCGCTGTTGATTCGTCCCCTGGAGCATGGTGCAGACGTTGTGGTGCATTCAGCCACGAAGTTCATTGGCGGACATGGAACCAGCCTGGGTGGTGTGATTGTTGATGGCGGAAAGTTCGACTGGAAGGCCAATGCAGACCGTTATCCCAGCATCGCAAAGCCCGATCCCAGCTACCATGGAGCCGTCTTTGCCGATGTTGCTGGAGCCGCTGCCTTCGTGACAAGGATTCGTGCCGTCATCCTTCGCGACACAGGAGCAGCCATTTCGCCCTTCAATGCCTGGGCTTTGCTGCAAGGAGTCGAGTCGTTGCCCCTGCGCATCCAGCGCCACACAGAGAATGCCCTGAAGGTCGTCGATTACCTCTCCAAGCATCCTTTGGTGGAGAAGGTGAATCACCCGGCCATTCCTTCGCATCCCGACCACGAACTCTATCTGAGCTACTTCCCCAATGGAGGAGCCAGCATCTTCACCTTCGAGATAAAAGGTGGCGAGAAAGCAGCTTGGAAGTTCATCGATTCGTTGCAGATTTTCACCCTTTTGGCGAATGTTGCCGACGTGAAGAGTCTGGTCATTCACCCAGCCACAACCACTCACTCGCAGCTCTCCCCAGAGGAACTTGCCGAGCAGCACATCACTCCAGGCACAGTCCGTCTGAGTATCGGAGTAGAGCACATCGACGACATCATCGCCGACCTCGACCAGGCTTTCGAGGCAATAAAATGAGAAAAAATACGTTATATTAATAAATACCAAAGATTATGGCTATCTACAAATCAATTACTGATCTCATCGGCAGGACGCCGTTGGTTCAGCTCAGCACTTTTGCACAAAAGCGCAACCTGAAAGCGAACCTCATCGCGAAAGTGGAATTCTTCAACCCAGGTGGCAGCGTGAAAGACCGCATCGCCCTCAGCATGATACTCGATGCCGAAGAGAAAGGCATCCTCAAGCCCGGCGGCACCATCATAGAGCCGACAAGCGGCAATACTGGCGTAGGCCTCTCGCTCGTAGGTGCAGTTCGTGGCTATAAAGTCATCCTGACCATGCCCGAGACGATGAGCATAGAACGCCGCAAACTGGCTCAGGCTTATGGTACGGAAATCGTTCTCACACCTGGCAGCGAAGGCATGAAAGGAGCTATTTGCAAGGCCGAAGAGCTGCGCGACAGCACTCCCGGAGCCGTCATTCTGCAGCAGTTCGAGAACCCAGCCAACCCAGCCATTCATGTGAAGACAACTGGCGAAGAGATTTGGACAGACACAGACGGAAAGGTCGATGTCTTTGTGGCTGGCGTAGGTACTGGCGGAACCGTTTCCGGCGTTGCCAAAGCCCTCAAAGCTCACAACCCCAAAGTGTATGTCGTAGCCGTAGAACCCGCTTCCAGTGCAGTCCTCTCCGGTCAGCCCTCGGGAGCCCATAAGATTCAGGGCATTGGAGCAGGCTTCGAGCCCAAGAACTTCGACCGTCCACTCATCGACGAGATTCTGCCCGTCTCGAACGAAGATGCCTTTGCCACCTCTCGTGCTATTGCCAAGGAAGAAGGTATTTTCGTCGGCATTTCCTCAGGCGCAGCCGCTTATGCAGCCACCGTCGTTGCTCAGCGTCCCGAGTTTGCCGGCAAGAACGTCGTCGTCCTCCTGCCCGACACAGGCGAAAGGTATCTATCTACGGCTCTGCTGGAGGAATAACCTCTCCTCTCTTTTGCCATACACAGCCCTTCTGTCACCAAGCGGAGGGGCTTTTTGTTTTTGCAAACTTGACCTGCGTCGAGCTGAATCTTAACGAGTGTCGTTTGCAAACTTCACGTGTGATCTTTGCAAAGTTAACGTGGGTCGTTGACGATTTACCTTAAGGTCTTTAGGGAATTACCTGTAGGTCTTTTATAAAGTACTCTACACTCTACACCAGTCTGCCATAATCGATTGAAACTCAGCAATTAACGAGGGTGTAGAGGCTCTACATCACTCTACACCCACTCTACACCGCTGTATTCGTCTGTATATCAAAGCCTTAAGAGGGGTTGGTGTAGAGTGCAGAGTGTTTTGAAAATTTCAGTTTGTTCGTTTTCCTCCTATATAATAAGATAATGCTTTTATTCATTTCCTCAAAATTTATTTGGCAATTTTTCCCGAAATTCTCAAAATTTACTAAGCAGTTTTCTCCAAAATCCTCAAAATTTAAAGTGAAATGTTATTCCGATGATATGCTTTCGCAGTCTTGCGACAAAAGTTCCTGAAGTTATAGGGCTGCGAAATACTTTTTGCAAGAACACTCGTCACTCATCACCTTTTGCCTCTAACCAATTGATTATTAGTTCTCTAACGATGTGATGAGTGCCTGACGACCCATCACCCACTCATCACCCATGTATTTTGCTGTATCTCAGCGGATTAAGTACCCTTGGTGACGAGTGATGAGTATTTTTGATTTTTCTTGATGCATTTTTCTTGGAGAGAATGTTGTAATATGAAAGGAAAATCGTATATTTGCAGACGAAAGGGCATAAAATGCTCCTTATGGAGCAACAAACCTCAGCGGAGGTGCCTTTCAATCTTATTGGTTATTATAGCGTTAGTGCTATATTCGGTGATGTCCCTGAACCTAGCAAATTCATTATGACATTATGCACGAATAAGTACCAGCGCCTACGCGATAGCGTGGGCTGGGCTTATCTGCATGAATGGGGTTTTGCTAGGACCTTGGGACATCGATAAGAGCGGTTCACGCTTTTATTGTGTCCTGAGGTTCTACGTTGATAACCCTATCTCCGAACAGATAGTCCTTTCGCGCGTTATCAATTGCGTAGATATGGCAGACACACCTCTCTCGTCTCATTTCTTTACAAACAGAGACGGAAATACGTTAATTAAAGAGTTTGAGGGCATTCTTACAAACAATCCTCAAATCACGAATCTTGATGCAGTAGTAGGTTTCCTTCGTGCTTCAGGTTATTTCACTCTGCGCCCATTTCTCGATAATATCAACAAGGCTCGCATCTTGGTTGGCATTGATGTTGACAAATATATAGCAAAGGCTCAGCAAAAGGGAGTATTATTCTTAGCTGCCGAGGAAGACATTAAGGAAGAATGTCTGCGGATGTTGAAGGAAGATATCGAGCAATCCCATTATACTAAGCAGGTTGAGGACGGGATGCTTCAGATGGTACAAGACTTAATCGATGGAAAATTGGAATTACGCGCTCATCCTTCGAAAAAGATTCATGCCAAATTCTATATTCTCTATCCCGACAACTTCAATCAACACACTTTTGGAGCTGCTATTACTGGCAGCAGCAATCTAAGTGGAAATGGTCTGGGCATCGGAGATGATAAGCAATACGAGTTCAATGTAAAACTGACGCAATTTGATGATGTCTCGTTTGCCAAGAACGAGTTCGAATTGTTATGGGAAGAGGCAAAGGGTGTGCCTATTACTGCGGAAGACTATCAGGAAACAATAGACAAGACATATTTGAGGGGAGATGTGTCACCCTATGAACTTTACATAAAAATGCTGATGGAGTATTTCTCCGATAGAGTCTTGGAAATAGACAGGGACGACCCATTCGACATACCTGATGGCTATGACAAATTCGAATACCAGATGGATGCTGTTGTCGAGGGCTATCAGAAGTTGTTGCGCTATGATGGTTTCTTCCTGGCCGATGTTGTGGGTTTGGGTAAGACAGTTATTGCCACAATGATTGCCAAGAAGTTCCTTATCGAAAACGGATACGAGCACACAAAAATTCTTGTGGTTTTCCCGCCAGCAGTAAAGGACAACTGGGTTTCTACATTCAGAGACTTTGGTATCGACAAATATGCCCGCTTTGTGTCAAACGGCAGTCTGGATAAGGTGCTGAGTGATGATGACCCTGAAATATGGAATGCCGAAGAATACGACCTTGTTTTGGTGGACGAGGCCCACAAGTTCCGCAACCATACAACTGGCGCTTTCCAGCAATTACAGGAAATCTGTAAGATGCCTCGATTGGAAACAGGCTACATTCCTGGCTACAAGAAGAAAGTGATGCTCATCTCTGCAACTCCGATGAACAATTCGCCTGCTGATATTTACTATCAGATTTTGATGTTCCAAGACCCTCGCCAATGCACTATCGATGGTGTACCCAATCTGACCGCATTCTTCTCGCCCCTGATACAGGAATTCAAGAAGTTCCGCAGACAAGAAGATGCCGACTTGAAGCAATACAAAAAGCTGGCAGAACGGGTTCGCGACAGAATTATAAAGCCTCTGACTGTTCGCAGAACGAGAACGGACATTGAAAGTATTGAGCGATATAAGAAAGATGTCAAAGCGTTTCCTAAGGTAGAAAAACCTATCAAGAAAGAATATGAACTGAATGACCATTTGGCTGACCTCTTCGAGAAAGCAATGGAAACGCTTGACAAGCGATTGAGCTATGCGCGTTATCAAGCAATTGCCTATTTAAAGCCCGATGCAGCACCAGGACTCTACGATAATGCGGAGGTTATCAGCCGCAGCTTGGCAGGCATCCGAAAGAATGGTATGGTAAAGCGACTGGAAAGCAGTTTCTACGCCTTTAAGATTTCTGTCGAGAACTTCCGCCAAGCCAACGAGAATCTAATAAATATGTGGGAAAATGACCGCATATTCATCGCACCTGATATGGACATCAATTTGCTTTATTCGCAAGGATATTCCGATGATGAAATTGAGGAGAAGCTAAACGAGAAAGCAGAAGAAAACCCCAAGAATGCAGTCTTTTCGAGGAACGATTTTCGTCCTGAGTATATTGAAATGCTCCGCAAAGACCAAGTACTCCTCGAGCAAATGGAAAAGGAATGGGAGAACATTGATGATGCAGACGACTCGAAGTTTGCAAAGTTCGCAGACCTGCTGAAGCACGAACTCTTCAAGAAAGACAAGAATCCAGGCGGGAAACTTGTAGTCTTCTCAGAATCCGTTGATACCATTGAATATTTGGAAAGGCGTATAGGTCGTGATGATGTTCTTGTCATTTCTTCAAAAAATAGAGGCTCATACTTTAAGACTATTCGCGAGAACTTCGATGCCAACTGGAAAACGAAAAAGAACGACTATAATATCATTCTCACTTCCGATGTATTGGCCGAAGGTGTGAACCTTCATCGCTCAAACATTATCATTAACTATGATACCCCTTGGAACTCTACTCGACTGATGCAGCGAATTGGTCGTGTGAATCGTATAGGCTCCACTTCGAACACCATCTTTAATTATGTATTCTATCCGTCTCGACAAGGCAATAAGCAGATAAGGCTCAATCAGATTGCCCTCAGTAAGATTCAGACTTTCCACACTACATTTGGCGAGGACAACCAGATTTACTCTACAGACGAAATCATTGACCGCGACCTCGACAAACTCTTCAAGGAAGGCATCAAGCAAGAACAGGAAGACCGCAATCTAGAATTGCCTTTTTACGAAGAACTTCGAGCACTCTACAAAGAAGACCGCAAGGAGTACAAACGCATTTCCCAACTGTCTCTTAGAAGCAGAACTGGGCGTGAGCAACGTGAAGTGGATGGTGTAACGCTTTCTGGCGACACTCTGGTATTCCTGAAGACCAATTTCCGCAAGCTGTTTTATCTGGTCAATGATGAGCAAACGCGTGAACTTTCTGTGCTCGATGCGCTAAACTACTTCAAGGCAACACCCGACGAACAGGCTGTGCCAAGAATAATCCAGCATCACATTCATGTAGATAAGGCCCTCAATAGCTTTAATGTTGTAAAACAGCGAGAACTACAGGAGGAGGAAGCTAACCAGAACCAACGCAGCAATTTGGGTGCACAGGTTACAACAGCTATTAGTTTGATAAACTCTATGATGCCTCATATAGAAGATGGTGACATCCGATTGAAGTTGATACAGCTTAAGGAATTGGTAGAGCGAGGCACAATCACCAACATTGCCAAACGATTGCAGCGCATACAAAAGGATTTGCAAAAGCCAGGCAAAGCTAAGATGACTTTCGAAGTCGCCTTGAAACAAGTGCTCGATTTGGCAAACAAATACAATACCTATTATCGTGACACACAGCATGCTGAAGAAGAGTCTGCTGCCACAATCATTCTCTCTGAGAGTTTCCAATAACTTACCAACTCATAAAACCACTAACTCATGAATTTTAAGGAAGTCATAGAATCGAGATACAACCGTCAGAACTGGCAACTATTATTGCACGACATCTTCGGTAGCAAGATTAAGTTCTGGCAAACACCATCAGAAGTTCCCACAAGCAGCCCTTTTGCTCGTCAGGCTTTATGGCTTGGAACAATCACTTTGAGTGACGAACAGACCATCTCTGTATATGAAGTAGAGTTGGCAGATAGTGTGGATATAGAGCGCAATCGCAGAGGCATTCGCGATATGCTACTAACAGATTGGCGCAATAACGGTAATGCAGGAGCTTTTATGTTCTGCTATCGCAAGAATGAGAGTGTGCTCCGTTTCTCATACGTCAGCGAGGCCTGGAAATTTGCCGATGATGGTACATATCAAAAAGAATCCACAGATACAAAACGATTTACCTATCTTTTGGGTGAAGGTCATCGCAGTCGTACTGCCATTCAGCAGTTCGAGAAATTGAAAGCAAGTGACCTTTCTCTGAAAGACCTGACAAAAGCGTTCTCTGTGGATGCTGTCAGCGACATGTTCTTCGCTGGTTATAAGAAGCAGTATGAAGATATTATCTTCTATGTTACAGGCAAGCGAATGGTGAAGGTTGCCAATAAATGGGAAGAACGTCAGGAAGGGAAGCCCAATGCCTTTATCATGCAGCAGTTTGCCCGTTTTGATAATCCTGAGAAAGCTGTTCGCGACTATGTGAAGAAACTGATGGGCCGTTTGGTATTCCTTCAGTTCTTGCAAAAGAAAGGATGGATGGGTGTACCTGTCAATAAGGAATGGGGCGAAGGTGATGCGGAGTTTGTGCTTCATCTTTTTGAGCGATGTACAGATAAAGACCATTTCATAGATAATGTATTAGAGCCACTCTTTGATGATTTGAATACCGAACGCAAAAACGATCTTGTGTCGCCGGCTGTTGGCAGAAGTATTCGTGTCCCTTATCTAAATGGCGGTTTGTTCGAGCGTGAAGATACAGACGAAACCCAATTCCCTTTGCCTGGCAAATACATGGATTCGCTTCTTGCATTCTTTGCGTCATACAATTTCACTATCGATGAGAACGACCCAGACGATGCAGAAGTTGGTGTTGACCCAGAAATGTTGGGCCGCATCTTTGAGAACTTGTTGGAGGACAACAAAGACAAAGGAGCTTTCTATACGCCAAAGGAAATCGTTAGCTATATGTGTCGCGAAAGCCTAATCGCTTACTTGCAAACAGATGTTGAGGACGAACCGACAAAGGAGGCCATTCGTCAGTTCGTGACCACTCATGAAGTCAATGCCCTTGGCACTAACGACAAGTTCCGTCAACAGGTGGATGAAGCTTTGAAGAACGTCAAAATCTGCGACCCTGCAATTGGCTCTGGCGCATTCCCTATGGGCTTGCTGAAAGAACTCTTCCTTTGTCGTACAGCTATTGAAGGCATTGAACAAAGCAAAGCAGCGGAAATCAAGAAACATATCATTCAGCAGAATATCTATGGCGTAGATATTGAACGTGGTGCTGTTGATATTGCCCGCCTCCGTTTCTGGCTCTCCCTAATTGTTGATGAAGAAACGCCGCAGGCTCTGCCAAACCTCGACTTCAAGATTATGCAGGGCAACTCGCTGTTGGAGCAGTACAAGGGTGTTGACCTTTCAACGATGACGGAAGTCACGACAGAAAAACATGGTACAGTACAACTGACGTGGTACGATAATCAGTTAGATGATTTACGTCGTCGTTTACGTGAAATGCTAACAGAGTACTACGACTGTACCGACCATCACAAAAAGCAAAGTCTTCGGGCAAAGATTATCGATAACGTAAAGCAACAATTACGCGAGCAAAGCATCAACGTTGACTTTGGAGACCTTGACCTCTCAGGTAATAACCAATTCATGCTTTGGCACACCTGGTTCTATGATGTATTCTCGCAAGGTGGGTTTGATATTGTAATTGGCAATCCGCCGTATATTAGACCACATAAGGTGAAAGATGATGAAAAAGTTGTTTTGTGGAAGAAGTATTATGTAGCCCAGCAAAAAACAGATATCTACGCTTTCTTTATTGAAAAGGGTTGTCAGTTGCTAAGAGTAAATGGTCTTCTATCATTCATTACACCCAAAACGTGGTATAGTCTTTATTCATTCAAGAAATTAAGAGATATTTTGCTCCACGAATACGATATTGTCCAAATAGGTGTTCTTCCAGAAAAGGTATTCGATAGTGCAACAGTAGAGACTGCACTTTTATTTGTAATAAATGACAACAAGTCTTCAGATATCCTTTTCAAAGACGTTTATAAAGACACTCTGATTGCAAGTAGGTCTAAAGAATCAATATTAGCAGATGCTGATTTGAATATAAACATCGAAGAAACACAACATACAGACTCAACTCCATTAGGTGATTTGTGCAAAATAATTGTTGGTATTGTTAGTGGTAATGATAAAAAGTATTGTCGATATGAGAAAATGACGGATCTTGATAAACCATGTATACGAGGGACAAACATATCAAGATATACCATTAATTATACAGGGGAATATATTTGGTATGACAGAGATCAGATAATTTGGGATGGAAACCACAAACCAAAAAGTTCACTAAAGCAAGCTGTTGGTCAAAGTAGCCCCAAAAAACCAGAAGACTTTGAATTACCCCAAAAGATAGTAATGCAGCGTATTTCAAAGAAGATAATTGCTGCATTGGATACGAATCAGTATTATGCACATAGTTCTGTAGTTATCATTAAGCCCAGTGAAAGTTATGACCTGAAAGTTATCTTGGCTATACTGAACTCGAAATATGTAGATTCTTGGCTGAAGAAAAACTCCTCCAATATATCTATCAATATAGGTACTGTAAAAAAGATTCCAATTCCATCTGTTACAATCAATCAACAGGCGGAAATTGTCTCATTAATTGATAAGATTCATGATGCAAAACGAGAGAATCCCTCTGCCGACACCTCTGCCTTAGAATCCGAAATCGACCGTCTCGTCTATCACCTCTATGGCTTGACGGAAGAAGAAATCAAAATCGTAGAACAATCATAATAATAGGCATAAAAAATGAGAATTATTAATAATGCAATCAATACAATTAAGTATGAGTGGTATATCGATCATGCCATTTTGAATGAACTCATACTAAGAGGAAAGGCAATGCGAATGGATTTTTCTGAAAAGGAATTCATTCAATATAGAAATGATGCTATGGGATGGCTTTCCCAGACTTGTGAGAAAGTTGGTGATTATGAATTAGCTAACAATTTTTTAGCAAAGTCGATAGATGTTATAAATCTTGATGGTAATCTTGCACATTTAGAAAATAATAATAACCAAGATGAACTTTATTCATTTAGAAAAGTGCAATTAGAGGGGATATTACAGATATTGGAACATTTCCAATTGAGTCATAAATTAATATGGACGAATATACGTTCATGGTTGGCAATAATTATCTCGGTCCTCGCATTAATAATAAAATTCCGTTAATACTGACAAATATGTCACGACTCTGCGATTTATACAAAGCAATGGAAACATTGCGAAAAGAAGGGGCGTCAACACTATGAAACTTAGAACATTTCTTGACTATTACAAACCGCTTGATTCCGAAGAGAAAATCGACAAGCTGTTTGCACTTTGCTTCAATAGCAAGTTCCAATCAATATGTACATCCGATTATACCCAAATACTGGATGTTACAAACGAAAACATAAGACAGTATTTCATGGAGAAAAAGGCAGAATTGGACAACCAGGTTGAGCAATTAAGTAAAGAGAGAAAGAAGCTAAAGAAGTTGAAGAAAAAAGGAGCAAAAGGACGTAGGCATTCGTCGCCATCGGTTTATAATAAAGATGAAATAGTTTATAAGCGAATACGCATCATTAGTACTGCGATGTAACAAGAGATGGAACCCGAATACCAAATGGCAGCAGAAGAATAGTTGTTGATTATGTGGATAATAGGCTTTATCATATTAGTAGTGGCAATGTTTTTCTTTAAAGCAGGAGGGAGTTCCTTCAATAGCGGAAATGGAGGGAGCAGAACTCAATGGAGACAAGATGATGAAGACTGGGCCCAACTGGATGAAGACCTCGAATAAGCGAAAGTAATGTTGAAATTAAAAGAATAAGCCCCCTGACTTTGCGGTCAAGGGGCTTTCTTCTTGTGCCCGGAACGGGAATCGAACCCGTACGGCCATCACTGGCCAAGGGATTTTAAGTCCCTCGTGTCTACCAATTCCACCATCTGGGCAGCAGCAATTCGCTAATTGCGGGGCAAAGGTACGACTTTTTATGGAAATAAGAAAATAAGAGATTAAGAAAATAAGAAAAAACCTACATTTCTACATTTCTTATTGTCTAATTTTCACTATGTCAATATGAAATAAATGACTGAGGCTGGGATGACGAGCAGGGCACTGTCGAAGCGGTCGAGCAGTCCTCCGTGGCCGGGCAGGATGTGTCCGCTGTCCTTGATGCCGAGTTGACGCTTGATGAGGCTCTCTACGAGGTCGCCCCAAGTGCCGAAGACTACAACGGTGAGGCCGAATCCGAGCCAACGCCATAGTGGCATGGTTTCTGGTTGCCAGAGCCAGATGAGAACGGCTGCCAGCAGGGTGAAGAGTCCGCCTCCGAAACTTCCTATCCACGATTTCTTTGGCGAGATGCGCGGAAAGAGTTTCAGGGGGATGTACTTCTGCAACGAGCATCCGCAAAGGTATGCGAAGGTGTCGTTCACCCAAAGGAAGATGAAGAGGGCGATGGGGTAGATCCAGTTGTAGGCGAAGGTGTTCGAGTCGGCATTATAGACGATGCTGAGCAGGGGCAACAGGGCAAACGGAACGGCAATGTAGATCTGCGAAGCGAAGCAGAGTGCCCAGTTCTTCAAGGGATTTTCGGCTCGTCGATAGAGTTCGCTGATGATGATGTAGAGCAGCAGAAGTCCGTAGAGAGCGAGCATCTTTGCAGTCTGAGGACTGGCAATGGCACTGAGCCAGACGGCTGCCACGAGCACCAGTCCAGCCATCGCATTGATGGGACGGGGAAGGTTGGCTCCGTTGTAGGTGTTCATTAGTGTGCCGAACTCCCACAGAGTGCCTGCCGCAGCAATGGCAAAGAAGAAGAATGCACTGACGGGACTATAGACTGTACAGCCGATGAGCAGCAGTACGTAAACTGCACCAGTAAGGGTGCGAATGATCAAATTGCGCATTTGCTGGATTAGAGATTAGGGATTAGGGATTAGGGGTGGTTTCTGGTTGGTCGGGTTTCTCTTCGGCTGGAGTTTCTGTCTGGAGCAACTCTTCTGTTCGGCTGGCCCATGGACGGGGACCGAAGATGCGTTCTACGTCTTCTGCAAAGATGACTTCTCGCTCGACAAGCAACTGTGCAAGGGCAGCGTGACCTTCTGCATTCTTGCTGAGGATGTCCTTTGCCCGAGCATATTGCTCTGCAATCATCGCCTTCGTCTCTTCGTCGATGAGCTGAGCCGTTGCCTCGGAATATGGCCGTTGGAAGCCGTACTCCTGATTGTCGTAGTAGCAGAGGTTGGGCAGTTTGTCGCTCATACCCATGTAGGTTATCATGCTGTAGGCCTGCTTGGTAACGCGTTCCAAGTCGTTCATCGCTCCGCTGCTGATTTGTCCGCAGAAGAGTTCCTCAGCTGCACGACCTCCAAGGGTGGCGCACATCTCGTCGAGCATCTGTTCGCGAGTGGTAATCTGACGTTCTTCGGGCAGATACCAAGCGGCTCCAAGGGCTCTTCCTCGAGGTACGATGGTGACTTTGACGAGCGGATTGGCGTACTGAAGCAGCCAGCTGATAGTGGCGTGACCAGCTTCGTGGAGGGCGATGGTACGCTTTTCCTCAGCCGTCATCACTTTAGTCTTCTTCTCGAGTCCGCCTATGATACGGTCAACGGCAGCAAGGAAGTCGTCCTTATCGACGGCTTTCTTTCCGTTTCTGGCAGCAATGAGGGCGGCTTCGTTGCAGACGTTGGCAATGTCGGCTCCGCTGAAGCCAGGTGTTTGACGGGCAAGGAAATCGATGTCGAGCGAACTGTCGGTCTTGATGGGTTTGAGGTGGACTTGGAAGATGGCCTTGCGTTCGCTTACATCGGGCAGTTCGACATGAATCTGACGGTCGAAGCGACCTGCACGGAGCAGGGCTTTATCGAGGATGTCGGCTCTGTTGGTGGCAGCCATAATGATGACGCCGCTATTGGTTCCGAAACCGTCCATTTCTGTGAGCAATTGGTTGAGAGTGCTCTCGCGTTCGTCGTTGGCTCCCATCTGGACTCCACGACTGCGAGCACGGCCAACTGCGTCGATTTCATCGATGAAAATGATGCAGGGAGCCTTCTCTTTGGCTTGGCGGAAGAGGTCGCGAACTCGGCTTGCACCAACGCCCACAAACATCTCCACGAAGTCGCTACCCGACATACTGAAGAAGGGCACATCGGCTTCGCCGGCAACGGCTTTTGCGAGGAGTGTCTTACCCGTTCCCGGAGGTCCTACAAGCAGGGCACCTTTGGGAATCTTACCGCCGAGGTCGGTATAGCGTTTCGGGTTCTTGAGGAACTCCACGATTTCCTGCACCTCGAGCTTTGCACCTTCCTGACCGGCCACATCGGCAAAAGTCACCTTATTGTCGTCGTTCTTCTCGAAGAGCTTGGCACGGCTCTTGCCCACATTGAAGATGCCCATCGGTCCGCCACCATCGCTTCCTCCACTCATTCTTCGCATTAGGAAGATCCAGAAGAGCACGATGAGGATGAGCGGTCCGAAGCTCCAGATGAAATGCATGAAGTCGTCCTCGCCCTGGCGATACTCTATCTCGCCCTTGAAGTTCTCGAGAGCTTGTTGTTCGCTAACGAAATCCTCGAGTTTGTCGGCTGAAGGCACTTGCACAACCACATAAGGCCGAGTGCCGCTATCCACTTTCTGGTCCTTGAAGACATCTCTTATATGGCTCGGCTCGACGTACATTTGCAGCGAACCCTCGTTCTTGTTTACGACGATTCGGGAAGCGTAGCCCTGTTCCACATAACTCTTGAATTGGCTGTAAGTTGCGTTTCGCGAAGAGCCGCCCGAAAGAACGGAACTGTCGCCGCTCAGAAGCAGATAGCCAAGAACGAAGGCGATAATCATGTAGATCCAAGTCAGGCTGAACGAAGGCCCTTGCTTCTTGTTCTTGTTCGGGTTGTTTTTCTTGTTGTTATTCTTGTTGTTGCTCATAAGTGGGGAGTTCAATCGATGTTAGGAATGTTGCGAAGGTCGGCATCGGCCCAAAGGTGTTCGATGTCGTAGAACGAACGAAGTTCAGGCAGGAAGATGTGTACGATGACGTCTGCAAAGTCCATAGCCACCCACATGGAATTGTGAAGTCCGCTTACTGCAATAGGTTTTGCTGCAACCTTTTCGCGGCAGACATCTCCAACAGAATGGGCAAGTGCCTGAACTTGTTGTGGGGAACCACCCGAACAAATGACGAAATAGCGGCAAACGGCATCGGAAATATCCGTCAGGTCGGCCACTACGATGTCTCGTCCCTTCTTATCCTGCAATCCTTCTACTATGGCTTCTACCAACTCGTTCTTTTTTCTCTTCATTCGCAATATATTATTATATGTATTAATCTTAATTGAGTGCAAAGATACGAATAAGCACGCAAAATTCAAAATAAATAAGTTTTTTTTGGCAATTTATTTGGTGAGTTTATAAAAATGCCTTACCTTTGCAGCGCAATTGGGCTATGGTGTAATGGTAACACTGCAGATTCTGGTCCTGCCTTTCCTGGTTCGAGTCCGGGTAGCCCAACGAGGAATCATCAAAATAAGTTTTTAACAACGATGGACGACTATCACGCGGATAATTACAATTCTTAGCGCTCTGGAGTCTGCATCGCCATGCATGCTCCAACGGGAGCCGAGATTTATGTGCATGTGCTCTATCCCTAAAAAGAAGAGAAGACAAGACGATGCGAACTTACTGGAACACTTCGAATGGTCTGCGTACCATTAAAGAATGGCAACCAGGTTGCTGGGTACAGGTAACCTGCCCTACAGAGGAAGATGTGAACTTCCTGGAGCAAACGCTCAAAATTCCCGATTACTACATTAGCGACATCGCCGATACCGACGAGAGAGCCCGTTATGACATAGATGACGGTTGGGTGCTCATCATCTTGCGTATTCCTTATGTAAAGGAAACCAAGAGCAGAACCCCTTTCACCACGATTCCTCTGGGTATCATCATGAAGGGAGATGTGCTGATAACAGTCTGCAACTTCGAGACAAACATGATGATCGACTTCGTGTCGTATCAGCAGAAACGCGGTTTGGGCTTTGTCGATTCTGTGGATATGATATTCCGTCTGTTCCTCAGTTGTGCCGTCTGGTATCTGAAACGACTGAAGCAGATCAGTACTCGCATAGATAAGGCCAAGCAGAACCTCGATCACAAGATCAGCAATACCGACCTTATCGCTCTGAGCCGCTTGCAAGACAGTCTCACTTACTTCGTTACATCCATTCGTGGCAATGAGAATCTGCTTTCGAAGCTCAAGTTCAAACTGCCTATCGACGAACTTGATGCGGATATGATAGAGGACGTCGGCATCGAGATGAGCCAGGCTCGCGAAACCACAAACATCTACGCGAACATCCTCGACTCTACGATGGACACCTATGCCAACCTTATCAACAACAACATGAGTTCAGTCATGAAGATGCTTACAAGCATCAGCATTATCCTGATGTTCCCGACGCTCATAGCCAGCCTCTTCGGAATGAACCTCATCAACGGCATGGAACAGTGGGTTTGGGGCTTCCCCATTGCACTCTTCCTCTCAATTGGAGTCACCGTTCTCTTTATGTGGTATTTCAAGAGAAAAACGTGGATTTAACGAACTAACTCAAAAAAAATAGGCCCTTTCCTTGCAGGTTAGGGCTTTTTTTATTTATTTTGCATCCACTATACCTATATTTAATTAAAACACACAACGATGGACTCTTTAGAGACTAATGAAACTACTGCCCTTGAGCAGTCTTCTGAGATTACTAACGAACAAGTATCCGAACCCGAAGTTGAGCAGGTGGTTGAACCCGCAACAGAGCCGGAAGTAGAGAACGAGGTAGAGGAAGCCTCCGAACCTGAGCAGGAAATCGTGCAACAAATCTTCAAGACGAAGGAAGAAGTGGTTGCCCGAGTTCAGGAAATCGCCCAAAGTGGTGAGGCTGGAGACAAGACTGAACTCAACCTCTTGAAACAGCTCTTCTACAAATTCCACAATGCGGAAGTTCAAGAGGCCTACAATGCTTACCTCGAGGCAGGTGGCGAAGAAGGTAAGTTCACGCCAGAGATCGATGCTGCAGAACCCGCTTTCCGCGAGGCTATGCAGACCATTCGCGACCGTCGTGCCGCTATTCAGGAAACCCTGGAAAAGCAGAAGCAGGACAACCTGAAACGCAAACTCGAAATCCTCGAACGCATTCAGCAACTCGCATCAACTCCAGAAGAAGCCAACAAGAACTTCGACGAGTTCAAGGCTCTGCAGAATGAGTGGAAGGAAATCAAAGCCGTTCCTGCCGAAAGAGCTACAGAACTTTGGAAGAACTACCAGCTTTATGTGGAGCAGTACTACGATCTTCTCAAACTCGGACACGAACTTCGCGACTACGATTTCAAGAAGAATCTCGAGACAAAGATGCGTCTCATCCAGCAAGCAGAAGCCCTCGCCGAGAATCCTGACGTTTTGCAGGCCTTCAATCAACTGCAGACACTCCATCAGGAATGGAAGGAAACGGGCCCGGTTGCTAAGGAGATTCGCGAAGATGTCTGGGCAAAGTTCAAGGAAGCCTCTACCGTCATCAACAAGAAACATCAGGCTTATTTCGACGCCATAAAGGCTCGCGAAGAAGAGAATCTGACCAAGAAAACCGCTCTTTGCGAGCAGCTCGAAGCCTTTGATACAGAAGGACTTAAGTCTTTCGCTGATTGGGACGGCATCACACAAAAGATAAAGGATCTGCAGGCAGAGTGGAAGACGATTGGTTTCGCTCCTCAAAAGATGAATACAGCCATCTTCGAGCGTTTCCGTCAAGGTTGCGACGCTTTCTTCGAAAAGAAGAATGCTTTCTTCAAGAACGTTAAGGAAGAACTCAACACCAACCTCGCAAAGAAGAAAGAGCTTGTTGAAAAGGCCGAATCTTTGATGGAAAGTACGGACTGGCGCTCAACTGGAGACATTCTCATCAACCTCCAAAAGCAATGGAAGGAGATAGGAAATGTGCCCAGAAAATACAGCGAAGACCTTTGGAAACGCTTTACCGCGGCTTGCGACCACTTCTTCGAGGCTCGACAAGTGGCAACTGCAGACGTTCGCAACGAAGAGAAAGCCAACAAGGAACAGAAGCTCGGCATCATAGAACAACTGAAGCAACTTGCTGAAACACAGGGCGAAAACGTCATTTCACAAGTGAAAGAACTTCAGCAGAAATGGAGCGAAGTAGGTCATGTACCTTTCCGCGACAAAGAAACTCTCTACAAAGAGTATCGTGCACTCTGCGATAAAATCTACGATGCTTATGGCGTCAGTCAGGCTCAACGCCGTCTCAATAACTTCCGCAAGAACCTTGCATCGAAGATGGAGAATGCCGGCAACTCTCTCGACAACGAGCGTCAACGTATGCAAAAGGCTTACGAACGCATGCTTGCAGAGATAAAGACCTACGAGAACAACATAGGTTTCCTGAATGCAGGCAGCAAGAAAGGCAACTCCTTGGTTGAGGCTATGAACAAGAAGGTGGAGAAACTTCGCGACGAACTCAACCTCTTGGCACAGAAGATCAGAGCCGTCGATGAACAGATGACTTCGGAAGAGTAGAAAACGAGGCTAGGGTTGTTGCCAAACATAACACGTTAACTTCGCCAACTTAACTCGTTAAGTTTGCCAACGTAACACGTTACGTTTGAATTTTAACTGTGTTACGTTTGAATCTTAACTGTGCTACGTTTGAATCTTAACTGCGTTACGTTTGGAAACGCTCCTCGCCGAGTTCTTTTTCGCAACACTTTAAAATAGCAAACGCTTGCTCCGGAAATGCACTTCTTGGGTCAAGTGTTTGCTCTTTTTTATGTCCTTTATTTCCTCAGATGTTCTGCAAAAACTCTTCTAATATCTCGAAAAAGGGAACAAAGGCGCAAATTTGGTGACCAAAATAGTGCTTTTTCGAGTAATTATTCGTACCTTTGCAGCCGATTAGTGCGCACTATGCGCGCACGTATGAGGACAATAGTAGTATGAATTGTACCGTAAAAGCCGTCCAGACAAAACGTCAGATGAAAGACTTTTTGGCACTTCCCCGAAAGATCTATCGGGGCAATTCCTGCTATGTACCCGATATGGAGTCGGATGTGAAAGGATGGTTCGATCCCAAGCACAACCCAGGTCTTCAGCATTGCGAGGTAGTTCCGTTTGTGGCTTATAGCGAGGACGGAGAGCCAGTTGGCCGCATAGTCGGCATCATCAACCGTAAGGCAAACGAGACTTGGAAAGGCAGTTGTGTGCGTTTCGGCTGGATTGAGTTTGTGGACGACACAGATGTCTCTGCAGTTCTCCTGAAAGCCGTAGAGGAATGGGGCCGCTCGAAGGGAATGGATTCCATACAGGGACCTCTCGGCATCTCCGACTTTGATAAGGAAGGAATGCTCGTTGAGGACTTCGACCAAATGGGTTCCGCCATCACTATCTACAATCCTCCTTACTACCCGGAACACATGAAATTGCACGGCTACGGCAAAGAAGTGGACTGGGTTCAGGTGAAGATAGAGATTCCAAAAGAAGTGCCGGAACGCTTTGCAAGAGTGCAAAAACTCGTCGAGGAGATGTACGGATTGAAGGTGAAGAAACTTACGTCTCACGAAGTCTTCAAGGAACATTATGGACGCAAGATTTTCCGTCTGCTCAACGAGGCTTATGGTCAGCTTTTCGGCTACACCCCTCATTCCGAAGAGGAGGCAGATGCTTTCGTCTCGCAATACATTAAGTATCTCGACTTGCAGATGCTTCCGATGGTGGAAGACGATAAGGGCAACCTCATAGCATGCAGCATAACGATGCCCAACCTTGCCCGAGCTTTGCAGAAATGCAAGGGAAAAATGTTCCCACTTGGTTGGTATCATCTTCTGAGCGCACTTAAGTTCAAGCACGAAGACGAGGTAGAACTGCTCCTCATAGCCGTTCATCCTGAATGGCAAGCACTTGGCATCAACGCTCTCATCTTTGCAGACCTCATTCCTGTCTTCAACAAAAAGGGCTTCCATTTTGCAGAAACAGGGCCGATGCTCGAAGATAATCTGAAGGTGCTCACACAATGGAAGGCTCTGAATCCGACAACCTATAAGCGTCGTCGTTGCTTCAGTAAGGAAATATAAAAACTTGAATCGAAATATAATTGTAAAAGACATAATGGCAAACAGAGTAGTTATAACAGGCATGGGCATTTGGTCTTGCATCGGAACAAGCCTCGACGAAGTGCGCGACGCACTCTATCAGGGCAAGAGTGGTATTATCTTCAGCCAAGAACGAAAGGACGCAGGTTTCCGTTCGGCACTTGTGGGCAACGTTCCCAAAGTTGATATCAAGGCTTATGTTCCTCGCAGCCTTCGCAACTTCATGCCCGAAGAGGCCCAGTACGGCTACATTGCAACAAAGCAGGCTCTCGAGAATGCAGGCCTCGATGAAGATTATATCAACACTCACGAAGTAGGTATCATCTATGGTAACGACTCTGTGGCTGAGGCTACAATGAACAGTCTCGACAAATTCCGTCAGGCAAATAGCACAGTTGCTTGTGGTAGTGGAGCCATCTTCCAGAGCATGAACTCCAATATCACCATGAATCTGGCTTGTCTTTTCAAGCTTCGCGGCATCAACCTAACTGCTTCTGCGGCTTGTGCATCTGGTTCGCAGAGTATCGGTCTGGCAGCATTGCTCATATCTCAAGGCCTGCAGGATTGTGTGGTTTGTGGTGGTGCAGAAGAGAACAATATGTACGGCATCGCATCCTTCGACGGCATTCAGGCCTTCTCTATTCGTGAGGACGAGCCCGAGAAAGCCAGTCGTCCCTTCGATGCAAGCCGCGATGGACTCGTGCCAAGTGGTGGTGGCGCAACCGTCATCCTTGAAAGCTACGAGCATGCAGTCAAGCGTGGAGCTAACATTATCGCAGAGGTAGTAAGTTGGGGCTTCTCGGGTAATGGCGATCATATCTCTACTCCCAATGTGGCTGGACCTGCTCGTTCACTCGAACTTTGCCTTCGTAATGGAGGCATCGACCCCAAGCAGATTGGCTACATAAATGCTCACGCCACCAGTACTATCATAGGTGACCAGCGCGAAGCAACTGCTATCGCACAACTTTTTGGCGAGCGTACAGTTCCCGTTACCTCAACAAAGAGCCAGACAGGACATGAGATGTGGATGGCTGGAGCCAGCGAAATCATCTACTCGACCTTGATGATGAAGAACGGCTTCATTGCCGGTAACATCAACTTCGAGAGTCCCGACGAAGTCACAGCCTGTCTCAATGTCTTGCCCGAAACAAAGGAACAATACTTCGATATGTTCCTCTCCAACAGTTTTGGCTTTGGCGGAACCAACTCCACCATTATCGTAAAGAACGTTTAAAACAAATATTTATCAATAATTAACTCAGAGAAAACAAAATGACAAGAGAAGAAATTATCGCTGAGATCAATGCTGAATTGGCAGAAGAGTTTGAAATCGACGAGGCTGCTATCACTCCCGATGCTCCTATTTACCAGACACTCGAACTCGACAGCCTGAGTCTTGTTGACCTTATTGGCATTGTTCAGACCAAGTATGGTGTGCTCATCTCTAAGACAGAGCTCCCCAACATCAAGACTTTTGCTCAGCTCTACGATTACATCGAGCAGCATCAAAAGTAAATGCACGATGTCCTGATTATCGGCAGCGGCCTGGGTGGACTTGAGTGTGGCGCTTTGCTCGCTCAACGAGGACTTAGGGTGCTCGTGCTAGAAGGCTCAAATCAGCCTGGTGGCTGCATGCAGAGTTTCCGCAGAGGCGGACTGCATTATGATACAGGACTGCACTATGTAGGCGGGTTAGCTCCTGGGCAAGCAATGCACAAAGCTTTTGCTCAACTCGGACTCATGGACCTGCCTTGGCAACGGATGGATGAAGACTTCGATCACGTCATAATTGGTGGTCGACACTTCGCTTTCCATCAAGGTTATGAAGCATTCGTCGAAGGACTGGCAAAGGACTTTCCCCATCAGCGGGAAGCACTCCAAAGCTTTGTCCAAAGACTGCAGAACATCACGGCAGAAGATATGGATGTCTGCGCATACGACTACTTGTGCCAGACGTTCTCTGACGAATTGCTGTTAAATGTAGTTAGTGCGGCTGCGATGAAGACAGAACTCCGTCGGGAATCGCTCCCACTCTTTAACTTCGCCCACACTTGTTCCAGCTACATCGAAAGCAGTTGGCGACTTAGAGGAGATGGCAACCTTTTGGTAAACAAACTGATAGATACTATCAAGCAGGCAGGTGGCGAAGTACAAACGAATAGCAGAGTCGTACGATTGACTGAGGATGATGGGCGCATCACAAAGGCAATCTGTGCCGATGGAACGACCTACGAAGCCGGTTATTTCATTTCCGACATACATCCAGCAGTACTCTGCCAGTTGCTCGAAGAGTGTCCTTCAGTTCGCAAGGCCTTCCGCAGAAGGATGACTTCAGGAGAGAACACTTGTGGTATGTTCACTGCGCAACTCTGCATCAAGCCAGATGCGCTACGCTATTTCGGACACAATGTCTTCGTCTACGACAAGCCAAATGTCTGGACAATGACTGAAGAAAATGACCCTGTGAAAGGTGTCATGATAAGTGCAAGAGTTCCAGAAGACGGATCAGAAGCACTTCGACAAATAGACCTCCTCACACCCATGCCTTGGCACGAATGCCAACCTTGGACAGAGACAAAGGTCGGGCATCGAGGTGAAGACTATAAAGACTTCTGTCGGAGGAAAGCAGAGCAATGCATCACTCTTGCCGAGCAATATATACCTGATCTTCGCAGTATGATTGAAACGTGTTATACCAGCACACCACTCACTTACCGCGATTATCTGGGAAGTCCTGAAGGTGGTGCGTTCGGTATGCGTAAAGACTGTAGAGCATCGATGCTCAGTTTCCACTCGGTAAACACGCCATTGCCCAACCTGCTACTCACAGGACAAAGCGTCATCCTGCCCGGAATAGAGGGTGTTACGATGACTGCCTTTGAAACATGTAACAAGATTATTCAAGATAACGCGAGATAATAAACAATATATGACAAGAAAACTTTTTGCAGCTCTTGTATTGCTTTTAACATTCGCAACGAATGTTCTAGGACAGAAGATCACAGGTGTCATCCTTGATGCCTCTACAGGTGATAGTCTTTCCCTTGCTGGCGTAACATACAAGGAGCGCAAGGTTTCTACTATAGCCGACTTGGACGGCATCTTTTCTATTGCACGCATCAACGGCGCTACACTCTCTTTTACCTGCATGGGTTATAAAGAGGAAAAGGTGAATATCACCAAAGCTACTCCCAGCCGTCTCACTATCAAACTCAAGCCTGACACGAAGAATCTTCAAGAAGTTGTTGTCAAAGCAGAGAGGAAACGCTATGTCCGTAAGGACAATCCTGCCATTGACCTCATGAAGCGTGTAATAGAGGCAAAGAAAAGCACGAAACTCGAGAACCACGACTACTATATGTACAACAAGTACCAGAAGTTGTCGATGGCTTTGAACGACTATAAGGTCAAGGAACTGGATAGTACGGATGTAGGCAAGGTTAAGTGGACGCAACAAGCAGAGCTTAGCCCGTACAACAAAAAGATGGTTGTGCCTATTTCCCTTGATGAAACGGTCACGCAGCATATCTATCGCAAAGACCCGAAGCAAGAGAAAGACATCATAACTGGCGAGCAGAGTACTGGCTTGAACCAGCTCTTTGCAACTGGCGAGATGATAAACACGACATTGAAAGAGGTCTTTCAGGATGTTGATATCTACGATCAGTATATCAAGCTATTGAAGTTCCCCTTCTTGAGTCCTATCGCTTCCGGAGCGACGTCATTCTACAGATACTACATTGCAGATACAGTACTTGTTGACCGCGATTCGTGCTACCACTTGACGTTTACGCCCAACAATCCACAGGACATAGGTTTCGATGGTGATATCTATATCTTGAAAGACTCGACCTTGCACGTCAAAAAATGTCATTTAAGTATTCCAAAGAAGAGCGACGTTAACTTCGTCAGTTCGTTGCATATCAACCAAGTTTACAGTCAATTGCCTAACGAAGAATGGGCATTGACTACTGACGATATGTGGGCTGAGATGACGCTTTTGGGTAAGAGTCTGTTGGTGGTTCGTAATACGCGTCTATCTGACTACAGTTTCGAGCCTTTACACAAGAACCTTTTCAAGGGACAGGCAAAGGTGAAACACATGGCCGACTCTCGTAATCAGGATGAAGACTTCTGGAATCAGTATCGCGCAGTAGAATTATCGCAAAAGGAAGGCGGCCTTGGTGACTTCATGACGGCAATGTCGAAGTCAAAGAACATGCGTATTCCTTTGCTTGTGGTCAAGACTCTTTTCGAGAATTACATCGAAACATCAAGAGCAGGCAAGCCGAGCAAGTTCGATATAGGTCCCGTCATCAGTACTTTCTCGACAAACTTCTACGACGGTTTCCGTACTCGTATAAGTGGTAAGACTACGGGTGCTTTCAACAAGCACCTGTTCATGGAAGGTTATTATACTCACGGCTTCAAGTCGGGAGGCAATTATTATGGTATTACCGCCAACTATTGCTTCAACAAGAAGAAGAACTCTTCCTTCGAGTTTCCACAACGAATGATTGTCTTCGAAAGTTCTCTCGACGTCAGATCAGTCTCCGATAAGTTCCTTAAGAACAGTAAGGATAACCTTTTCGTCAACTTTAAGACTGAAACGGTCAACATGCTCTACAAGAACAACAAGCAGAAACTTGGCTTTGTTTGGGAGACGGACTATGGCTTGAACTTCAACACATTCATTGTGGCCGAGAGTAATCGTCCAGTAGGTGACCTTCATCTTGTTCACGTTTCCGATGGAACGGAGGACTTTAGGATGCGTACTACAGAGTGGAATGCTGCAGTACAGTTCTGTCCAGGACAAACCTACATCAATACTAAACAAGATCGTTGGCCGATTAACAAGGACAGACCTGAGTTTACTATCCGTCATGCCATTTGCTTCAAAGGCATTCTGGGAGGTCAATATGCTTCCAATCAGACAGAGGTTGGCATCTTTAAGCGTCAATGGTTAGGCAGTTGGGGACGTATAGATCTTTACGCTTCTGGCTCTATGCAATGGAATAAGGTTCCATTCCCACTACTTATTACGCCGCCAACATGTATCTCTTATGTCGAGCAGGAAGGTACGCTTAACATGCTCCACAATATGGAGTTCTTTATGGATCGCCGCGTCTTCTGGTCTGTAGCATGGAACATGAACGGTAAGATATTCAACCGTATTCCTTTGTTCAAGAAGTTGAAGTTGCGCGAGTACCTCGCTTTCCGAGGTGTTTGGGGTACGCTTACAGACAAGAATAACCCAGAGATGAATCCAACGGATGATATGCTTTATGCGTTCCCAGAAGGTTCTTATCCTCTTTTGGGAAGCACTCCTTATATGGAAGTTGCAGTCGGCATTCGTAACATTTTCAAGCTCTTCGGCGTCGATTATGTGCGTCGTCTCAACTATCTCGACCATCCTGGAACCAAGAAGAACGGCATCCGTTTCAATCTGACCTTCTCCTTCTAATCCTTACAAGCACTTCCCATGAAGAATTCGATTCTTTGCACCATACTAGGCACTTTGTTTTGTCTCGCTTCGCAGGCAATCACGATACCCAAGGATCATGTCTTTGTGTTCGAACGCAACACGAATACGAACTATGTTTGTTACGACATCAACCTCAAGAATGGTGTGCTTCAGCAGAAGGAGCCGCTCAATGCCTATTGGGTGCTGGGCAAAGAAACCAGGATAGAAAGCTTGACTTTTCTGGATAAGAAGATGGCTTTTGGAGTAAAAGTCGTTAGTTCTACGCAGGAAGAAGCCATCGTCCATCTGTCTGCCTATAAGGACTTGAAGATTCGTATCTGCAAGCACAAAGGCAAATGGGTCGGCATTGTCAAGCTGAATGGAAAGGAAATAATCGTTCAGAAGATGTTTGCCCAGATGAAGCAACCAATTGGTGTGAAGTGCGAGTATGTGGAGATTATGGGCACAGACCTCAAGACTGGCGAGAAACGGAACGAGCGAATAAAGCCGTAGCAGCCTTTCCCATTTTCCGACAGAACATTTCGTATCGAAAAACGTAACATGGTTAAATCGTAAACGTAACGTGTTACGTTGGCCAACTTAACGTGTTATGATTGCAATCGTAACGTGTTATGTTTTGATTTTAACCTAGAGTAGTTTTTCAGAGCAACATTTCTATTGCCTTTTCGAGGTCAGGAATATCTTCCTGACGAGCCTGCAGATCGCAGTTTCTATCAATGAGGAAATAGCAAGGCAAATGTTGCACATTATATAGAAGAAGCATATCGTTTTCCAATCCTTCCTCGCAATAAACGCTAACCCAAGGCAGAGCTTCGCTTCTTTGTTTCCATAGATGTTCGTTCGCATCCAAGCCTACTTGGTAAATATCGAAACCTCTGTCGTGATATTTGTCGTAAAGTTCTCGCAACAAGAGCGTTCTTTCTGTGCTTCCGTCCAAAGAAAATGCGGTGAAATCGAGCAAAATTACATTTCCGCGAAGGTCGCTAAGTGTCCTTTCCTGACCATGAATGTCTGGGAAAGTCATATCTATGATACCCAACTCTCGCACTTTTTCCCCATCAACATCGAGCACAATTTGTTGGGGTTTGGCGTGATTTCGACGGCATTCCTGAATGATGTTGCAGAGGTTTTGGGTGCGTGGACTCGACGGATATTTGTTGTTCCAAGCGTTAGCAACTGCTCGCATCCAAGTCAGATCGCTCTTTTCCTGCATTGGGTTGAAGACGAGACTTGAGCCAAGAGTCTGGAAACAAGCGTAATAACTATAGCTTTTGTCGTAATGGTCGAACAGGAAATCCTTCTTGACTTCTGCTTTGTATTTGTTCAAAAGACCTGCAATCAGACTGTCTCGCTCCTCGATTGTGAAGTTGCGATCTGCAGAGATGCGGCGTGCTTCTCGCTCTAAATCAGCAAGTTTCAAGCAGAGAAGTCGAATTGTGTCGCAAGTTCCGCTACCCTCAACTTTGTAGCCAAACGACAGATTCTCGAGGTCAGCCTCTATTCGAACCGTTTCCGTACTATCGATAGCGAGGTTGATGCCTTGACCACCAATGCGGAGACGATAGAACTCAGGACTCGTTACGCCTTCCTTTTTGAAACAGAAACTTCCGTCTTCTTTCAGCCGAACACTATCGATAGCGACTGTTCCCTCGCCCAAAGTAAGGTGTTCCAAGTAGAGCATACAAGAGTCTGCACCGCTGATTTGGCCCTCGATGCAGAACTTGTTCTCTTGTCGGCAAGCACTCAGCAAAACGAGTGCAAAGAGTATTGTAAGTGTCTTCTTCATTCCTTTCAAGTCGTAAATGCAGTGCAAAGGTACGAAGAAGCAAATACAATACAAAGCAAACTAATCAATAATTTGCACTTAAGGGTGCAGACGTCAAATGGATTCTATGAAGAAGACGACTTGGTCGCGCTCTTTCTTGCTGAGGTTGCGGAACTTAAGAACCGAGTTGTAGGCATCGCTTGTACCGCCTTCCCATTTGCATCCGTGCCACATAATGGCCTCGATGACATTGCGAGCACGGCAATCGTGAAGTCTTTCAACACCTCCTCCACACTTAGCCGCCAACCCTCGTCCCCACAGAGGAGTGGTGCGACACCAGCCTGTTCGAATGTCGTTCTTCATCCAAAGTCGGTGCTGAACGAAGTCGGAATATGGCCAAATCTTCTGATTGGGATAGCGAGGCATGTCGTTGTCAGCAAGGAAGAACTTGGCTGGGTCTTGGATGTGGTCTTCTCCTGTCTGCCAAGAAGGACGATGACAGGCTGCACAACCTATCTGTGAGAAGAGTCGCTTACCTTCCTTGAAGTCTTCTGTGGCAGTATTGCGAGCCGCCGGAACCGCAAGACCTCGATGCCAAACCATCAGGTTTCTGTACTGTGCATCACTCATCTCGGCCTCGAGCGACTTGCTTGTCAGGTAGGTATAAATGTCCTGCTCAAGGTTGCCTGTGTGCCATTCAGGATGTTTCTGTTCGGGGTCTATGCGGTTTATGTACTCCTCGAAGCCTGCTTGAACATCGGCATCCGCAGAAGCTTTCGTGGCATAATACTTGCCGGCAAGGTCGAGGTAATGGTATCGACGGTCTGAACGCGTCACATTCGTTATGTTCCAGATGGCATTGGCACCAGCTGCATCAAGCAGAGGACCTCGTGAAAGAGCATAAGTATAGCGTCGAACATACTTCGTACCATCACCTTGAAGAGAGTTACTATAGAAGCTGTTCCAAGTGTCTGTAGCGCTATTCCACATAGCAGGATTTAGCGCATCAGTCCGTCCAATGCTCTTGAAGTACTCGCTTTCTGCTTTCCATTGATCCGTGATGTCTTCGTCGGGAATGGCATCGGTGAGTCCCGTTCCATAAATGCCGATGGTAGATTCCAGCAAGACGCCAATTTCGTTGTTATACTCATCTTCGGAAAGTTCTGTATCTGTGCCGCTTCGTTGAACAACGACGGGAGCATAATAGGCTGTATAAGGAATCGAAACCTCGGGATAGATAAGGGAATAAGTCTCGCCATCGGGGAACTGATTGTCCCATTCGTCTGTGTAATAGTTCCAAGCAATCTTGATTTGATTCTCGTCGATAGGAGCTTTGAAGGGCTTTACGGCACCCGTCTGCGGCATTCCAGCAACGGAACGAATATAGGCGTTTGTTGTCTTATCATAGATGACAAGCAAATAGCCGTTTCGATGATTGTCGGCCTTATACTCAGTCTGTCGTGCTCCATGACCATATCCAGGATGGCAATAGAGACAACCTCTGCGGACATAAACAGGACCGAGACCGCTGAAAGCCCCTTCTGTATTGGTGTTGTAGTCTTTCTCGAAAAGGTATGCTCCCTCATTGAAAGCCGTCATCATATTAGCATTCTTTACTGCTTTTGTGGGTTGTTCGTAAGCAGTAGCCGTGTTATCGGTAGTTGTGCCAAGCAAGCCACCAGCATAGTAGTCCTCAGAATAGTCGGAATTCGAAGGGTCGCCTATGTCCCAACTGATGGGCGTAGCAGGTCCTTCGTCTGCACAACTGACAAGGAATGAAAGGATGAGGAAATGAAAGAATGAAAGGATAAAGGCTTGTTTTTTCATGATTTCTTTATGTTTACAATCGATTTATAAAGTTTCTGCGCATTATCAGCAAGAAGACGATAGGTGGCGAGCACAACTTTATCAACATAGTTTTCGTTGATGACTTGGCATTGAGCCTCAACAACTGCGTTACCAGCATAGCTGTTGAGTGTCTCTGAAAGAGCACCAAGAGCATCATCCAACTCGCCCAAAGCGTCGATGGCTTCCTTGCAGGAAGCATCCGAATAGTGAAGAGCAAAGGGAGCCTTCATTGCCTTGATCTTAGCCAAAGCAATCTCAAGTTTAGAAACGACGACATTTGCTTGATTTGCCAACGTGGCATTGCCTGCATTGCGGCAGAAGTAGATGATTGACTTCTCGTTTGGAGAGGTTGCTTCCATCTGTCCGTAAAGAGCATTCTTACACGAAATGATGTTGTCGTAGAAGTCCGTAATCGAGTTGTAAGCATAAGGAGACTCAATATAAGTTGCATCCTCGCCAGTATAGGGAAGACCAATCTTCGAGTCGCCAACCTCGCCTATAATGTCCTGACAACCTGAAATGATTTCAAGCGTAGCTTCGAGTGCCGTTGCCCAATCGCCAGAGCCTGGAGTCTTGAAGGCTTTGCCGAAGTTCTGGAAGCCTGCTAGCGTGCCCTCTTGATTGCCTTCATCGTCGATAGCCAAATGAGTTGCGACATAATCCTTTGCAATTGCCAATCGTTCAGCATTACTTTCGCGAGAGTCCCAAGCAGCTTCCAAAGTTGCAGTTGCATAATAGAGATCTTTCGCAACTGCGCAAATGTATTTGTACTCGAGGTTCGTTATCTGGTCAATCTTGCGAGGTTGTCCTTGACGGAAGAGCACATATTCCAAACCATGATAACCCAAGATGCCTGAATTAGCAGTCTTGATAAAGTTGTCGAGATTCGACATAGCATTCTCGTCGCGCAACACTTGAGCGAGGTCGTTGGCTGCAACTGGCCAAGTATCTGTATGGGGATCAATGGAATAGACATCTGCCGCTCCAAAGAGGAAAGCCTCTGAATTCTCCCAATTTGCTCTAGCTGTCTTCCAATCGCGACAAGCTTGATCGAGTGCAGCTTGAGTTCCTGTTACAACAGAATTATCGAAATCATCATCGTTTGAACACGATACAAAAGCAGAAAATACGGCAGTCAGAACTGCCACTTTCAAGAGATTTTTTGTTTTCATTCTATATTAATTTAAGTTCTTAGCAATTAAAGGAACCATCCACAATAGGTCACACCCAGACTGATGCTTGGTTCGTTGTTGTAAGGTTGCTTGTAAAGTGGACTGTCGGAAGTAAGTCCGTTGTTGTTCGGCTTCTCGAAGAAACGATAGGAATACTCGCCTTTGATGGTGATTTGCTTTATTGGAGAATAGTTCACACCAAAGGCACAACGATATTTCTTCGTGTATTTGTACATCGACTGATAGGTGCCAGAAGCCATCGTATTGTAGTGCTCGAAGCGTCCAAACAAGAAAAGTTTCCCATCTTTTTGCTTCAACTTAGGTATTTGAGAGAAGACATTATAGCCAGCCTCTATGCCATAAGCCAAAGCATTACTGCCTATATTAGTATAGTGATGCGGATTTCCGTCCTGATATTTGTGGTGAGTCCAGTTCGCTTGATTGTAGGCAGAAATCTCGTCGGCATCGCTAAAATGTGCATAATCCACGTTTCCTCTTACAATCCAATTCCATCTGTTGAGGGTGAAATCGAGAGCCGCAATACCCAAAGCCCCAGTCACATCCTCGTATTTACTGCCTGGAGTGCGAAGCGTATTACGGAAAGTATAGCCATAATAGCCGCTCAAACCGATGCGCAAGCCTTTGATGGAATAATTGTCGATGCGTAAAGCTCCTGCAAAGTTGTTGGCAACCTTGAATTCATAAGGACTTGTGGCGCCATAATGAACGAAGTTTTCAGCCGTAAAACTCTCGGAGTTCAAGCCTGAAAGAAACAGAGCTTCATAACGCCAATCCTTTACTTTTCCCCAAAGAGAAAGGCCAACTTGGTGCCAAGTATTGGGAAAAATGGTTGATTCGCCTTCAGGACGATAGCAAGTAAAGAACTGATTAGGCTCGTGATAGGCATTCGAATAGCCTACAGGAACGATAATTTCGCCTGCTTTTATGTTGAACTTCCCGTTCCAAAAGGCTTTGTTGATCCAGAATTGTTCAAGATTCACTTCACCGCCTTTCTCGACTTCTGCCTCGTATTCGCCAGCCTCTTCGGCCTCTATCTCAACTGCCGAACCAGTTCCTCCGTGCTCGAACTCAATCTCAGTACCCATCGTCCAACCTTTGCCGAAGTCGTAACCTATGTTTAGACAAACATGAGGCAAGTCGAAACGACCATGACTTTTGTCATCTTTGAAGTTTTCTGGTTTCTTGTAACGGTTGAAACTTTGACTGTAGAAGTTGCGCGTCATTACTGCCTCACCATAACCTCCAATATGTAAGCGCGAAAGGAAGTTCGTCAGATTCTTTTTCTTCTCGACTTGCTGCGAAGCGCCAGTCGTAGCATCCACTTCTGTTTCCTGCCCAAATATGTTAATAGAGGACAGCAAAAGAATGACTATAAATAATGTATTTCTCATTTCTTGCTAGTGTTTTTTCTATATTTCGAGTGCAAAATTACTTCCTTTCTACGGGGCTCGCAATACCCAAAAGTGAGTGTTCTTTCTTGAAAGTGAAGCCATCCATACTCGTTTGTTATGACTCCAATACCGCATTATAATTATAAATAATGTAGGGAAAAGTGGCAATTACCTACAATTGGGGATTGTGATTTTCGAGGGAAAAGCGTACCTTTGCAGTCGAAAAAAGGAAGAAAACGCTATGAAAAGGATGAAACTATACGAGGCTGAGGACAAGATGATCGACCTTATAAGCGACAATTACAGCATGCTTCAGGGCTTGAGCGCCTTTGGTATTCGGCTTGGATTTGGCGACAAAACGGTCAACGAAGTCTGCTTCGAGCAAGGAGTTGACTGCTATACTTTCCTGACTGTCGTCAATTTCCTCATCAACGGCTATGCTCCAAAGGAGACTGACGACAAGATTTCTGTGAAGACGCTCCTCGCTTATCTGCAGGCTTCGCATCGCTATTTCCTTGATTATCAGCTGCCTTCCATCCGAACGAAACTCGAGGAATCGCTCCACAAAGGCGACGATCTGGCCTCTCTTATTCTGCGTCTTTATGACGAGTATGCTCACGATATCCACCTTCACATGAAGTATGAGGAGAAGACGCTCTTCCCTTATGTTGAGGCTCTTCTTCGTGGCGAGCAACCTTCTGGCTATAATGTCGATATCTTTTCGAAGCATCATAGCGATACTACAGGCAAGTTCCAGGAGCTGAAGAACATTATCATCAAGTATTTGCCACATAATGGATTGGCTAACAATCAGTTGACTGCGACACTTTACGACATTTATAATAATGAAGAGTGGCTTCTCAACCATAGTAATGTGGAAGAGGTCTTGTTCGTCCCAGCCATTCGTCTTTTGGAACAGAAGTTAAAGGAAGAGGATGTCTCGGCCAAGATTTCCAGCATGATTAACAAGGCCGAATCGACGGAAACGGTATCGGAACGCGAGAAAGAGATTATTATGTGTCTGGTTCAGGGAATGTCGAACAAAGAGATTGCGGCCAAGTTGTTCATCTCCGTCAATACGGTTATTACACACAGACGAAACATTTCGCGAAAGCTCCAAATACATTCTCTTGCAGGCCTCACCATTTATGCAATCGCCAATAACATGATTGATGCGAAATGTCTCTCTCGTTAAGTCTGTCAACATAACACGTTACGATTGCAATCATAACACGTTAACTTTGCCAACGTAACACGTTAAGTTTGGATTTTAACTGTGTTAAGTTTTCAGATGTCGTTAGTTGCGTTTTATCTCGATAAACGTCAACGAAATAGACTTTCAAGGTGTGCCATAATCTCAACAAAGGCACAAAATCGACATTTAGTGCATAATTATGAACTATGAATTATGAACTATGAACTATTTTTCTTACCTTTGCACGATTTTATATCATATATGTGACGTAAAGGAAACAATAAGTTAACTTAATTAAGATGAACGTAATTACAAAGACAGTCGAGTTGCCTGATGGAAGAACCATCAGCATCGAGACCGGGAAACTTGCCAAACAAGCCGATGGTTCCGTGATGCTTCGTATGAACAACACAATGCTCCTGGCCACTGTTTGCGCAGCCAAAGATGCCGTTCCCGGTACAGATTTCATGCCCTTACAGGTTGAGTACAGAGAAAAGTATTTTGCCGCCGGTCGTTTTCCCGGTGGTTTCACGAAGCGTGAGGGTAAGGCAAATGACGACGAGATACTTACTTGTCGCCTTGTTGACCGCGCTCTGCGCCCCCTTTTCCCCAGCAACTATCATGCTGAGGTGTATGTAAATGTTATTCTTTTCTCTGCCGATGGTGAGGATATGCCTGATGCTCTGGCTGGCTTTGCCGCTTCTGCAGCTCTGGCTTGCAGTGATATTCCTTTTGAGGGACCCATCTCAGAGGTTCGCGTGGCTCGCATCAACGGCGAGTTTGTCATCAATCCTACCTTCCAACAACTCAAGGACGCCGATATGGATCTCATGGTTGGCGCTACCGAAGAGAACATTATGATGGTGGAGGGCGAGATGAAGGAAGT
The DNA here is from genome assembly GCA_017548075.1 of Bacteroidaceae bacterium. Lineage (GTDB taxonomy): Bacteria > Bacteroidota > Bacteroidia > Bacteroidales > Bacteroidaceae > Physcousia. Next base: position 52,762 of record JAFYNL010000044.1, read on the forward strand.
TCAGGAAAGCGACCTGCTCGCAGCCCTCAAGTGTGCTCACGAGGCTATCAAGCCTATGTGCCGCCTTCAGAAAGAACTGAGTAAAGAGCTTGGCAAGGATGTTAAGCGCGAATATTGTCATGAAGTAAATGACGAAGAACTGCAGGCAGCCGTTAAGGAGGCTTGTTATCAGAAGGCTTACGACGTTACCAAGCAGGGCCTTGAGAAGCATGCTCGTGCAGAGGCTTTCGAGGCTATCCGCGAGGACTTCAAAGCCGCTTATGCCGAGGCTCACACAGATATGCCTGCCGAGGAACTCGAAGAGAAGAATACTTTGATTGACCGTTATTATCATGATGTCGAGAAGGATGCTATGCGTCGCTGTATTCTTGACGAAGGCATTCGCCTCGATGGTCGTAAGACAACCGATATTCGTCCTATCTGGTGCGAGGCTAGTCCTCTTCCCGGACCTCATGGAAGTGCCATCTTTACCCGTGGTGAAACGCAATCTTTGGCAACTTGTACGCTCGGCACAAAGCTCGACGAAAAGCTTGTCGACGATGTGCTCGTTCGCGAATACCAGCGTTTCTTGCTCCACTATAACTTCCCTCCCTTCTCTACTGGCGAGGCAAAGGCACAAAGAGGCGTAGGTCGTCGCGAGATCGGTCATGGCCATCTTGCTTGGCGCGGCCTGAAGGGACAGATTCCTGCTGACTTCCCTTACACCATCAGAGTAGTGAGCGACATTCTGGAGAGCAACGGTTCCAGCTCAATGGCAAGTACCTGCGCAGGTTGCTTGGCATTGATGGATGCAGGTGTTCCCATTAAGGCTCCCGTAAGTGGTATCGCTATGGGACTCATCAAGAATCCCGGCGAGGACAAATATGCCGTGCTGAGTGACATTCTTGGCGACGAGGATCACCTCGGAGATATGGACTTCAAGACCACAGGTACCCCGAATGGTCTGACCGCAACACAGATGGATATCAAGTGCGATGGACTTTCATACGAGATTCTCGAAAAGGCTCTCATGCAAGCAAAGGCTGGTCGCGAGCACATCCTCGCTGAGATGATGAAGACACTCGACGCTCCTCGTCCAGAGTTGAAGCCTCATGTTCCTCGCATCGAACAGATGATTATCCCGAAGGAATTCATTGGTGCTGTTATCGGTCCTGGCGGAAAGATCATTCAGGGAATGCAGGAAGAGACCGGAGCTACCATTACTATCGACGAAGAAGATGGTGTTGGCAAGATTCAGGTAAGCGGTCCCAACAAGGAAATCATCGACGCAGCTATGGCTAAGATCAAGACTATCGTGGCTGTTCCAGAGATTGGCGAAGTCTATGAAGGCACAGTTCGCAGCATCATGCCTTACGGTTGCTTCGTAGAGTTCATGCCCGGTAAGGACGGACTTCTGCATATTAGCGAGATCGATTGGAAGCGTCTTGAGACTGTTGAAGAAGCTGGTATCAAGGAAGGCGACAAGTTGCAGGTGAAACTTCTCGAAATCGATCCGAAGACCGGCAAGTTCAAACTGAGCCGTCGTGCCCTTCTTGAGAAGCCCGAAGGCTATGTTGAACGTGAGCGCGAACGCCGTCCCCGTCCTGAACGCGGCGAGCGCCGTCCTCGTCCCGAACGTGGCGAACACAGAGAACATCGTCCTCGTCCTGAGCAAAACGAGGACCCAACTGCAGAATAAAGCAACGGTCTCTGAATAATGAAAACGTGCCTTCCTTTCGAGGAGGGCACGCTTTGTTTGTGAACGACGCTAGAGTAGTTTCCAAACGTAACGTGGTTAAATCGCAAACTTAACGTGTTACGTTGGCAATCATAACGTGTTACGTTTGCCTTCGTAACGTGCTACGTTTTCCAACGCATCTAAAACATTTTCTTGATACGCTGTATTCCTTCGACCAGCGCATCAATATCTTCTCGTGTATTATAAAGGGCGAAACTGGCTCTGCAAGTGCCTTCGATGCCCAAACGACGCATGAGCGGTTCGGCACAATGATGACCTGTGCGAACTGCTATGCCGAGCCTGTCGAGCAGGGTTCCCATGTCGAGATGGTGGATGTTGCCAACCTGGAAGGAAATGACGGCAGCTGTCTTTTGGTCGTGAGGCCCGTAAATCTTCATGCCTTCCACTTCCATGAGGCGCTGCAAGGCATAAGAAGTCAGGTCTTTTTCGTGGGCTTCGATAGCGTCGAAACCAATCGAAGTGACATAGTCGAGTGCCTTTGCAAGACCGGTAGAAGCGATATAATCGGGTGTGCCGGCTTCGAACTTATAGGGCAATTCGTTGAATGTTGTCTTCTCGAAGCTGACGCTCTTTATCATCTCGCCACCTCCCATATAAGGAGGAATGCGTTCCAGCCACTCTTCCTTGCCGTAAAGTACGCCAATGCCGGTAGGTCCGTAAATCTTGTGACCACTGAAAGCGAAGAAATCACAATCGAGGCCTTGTACGTCAACGGTCATATGAGGCGTGCTTTGAGCACCGTCTATGAGCACGGGAACGCTGTGTTCATGGGCAATGCGAATAATGTCTTTGACAGGATTGACAGTCCCCAACACATTACTTACATGGGTGATGCTGACGATTCGAGTGCGTTCGTTGAAGAATTTCTCGTACTCTTCCATCTTGAGTTGCCCGTCATCCGTGATAGGAACAATGCGCAAACGAATGCCTTTCCTTGCCTGCAAGAGTTGCCACGAAACGATGTTGCTGTGATGTTCCATCTCCGAAAGAATGACTTCATCGCCTTCTTTCATGAAAGCTTGCCCGAAGCATGATGCTACGAGGTTAATGCTTTCGGTTGTTCCACGAGTGAAGACAATCTCCGATGTGCTGCGAGCATTGAGGAAACGACGAACCGTTTCTCTAGAAGCCTCGTGAAGTTCCGTAGCTTGTTGCGAGAGAAAATGTACGCCACGATGCACGTTGGCATTCACATTATAGTACTCCTCCGTCATGGCCTCCACAACTTGTCGCGGCTTTTGAGTCGTTGCGGCATTGTCCAAATACACCAAAGGGTACTTGCCATAAATGACCTTTTGGAGGATGGGAAAGTCGTCTTTTCTTATTATTGGCATAGTTTGCATCCTTCGCATTTGCTTAGTTCGCCCCTCAAACGCTTGTCCATAACCACATGCAAGCGGTCACGGAGCGATTCAAGGGGAATGGTTTCGATGACTTCGGTGATGAATGCGGCCTTGAGCAACAAGCGAGCTTCCTTCTCGTCGATGCCTCTTTGACGCATGTAGAAGAGTGCCGCTTCATCCATCTGCCCGACTGTACTGCCGTGACTGCATTTTACGTCGTCGGCATAAATCTCGAGCATCGGCTGAGTATACATTCGAGCCGACTTCGTGGCACAAAGGTTGGCGTTCGTTTCTTTGCTGATGGTCTTCTGTGCACCCTCGCGAACCAACACCTTTCCAGCAAAGGCTCCAACTGCGCTATCGTCGAGTACGTACTTATAAAGCTCGTTGCTTTGACAGTTAGGCACTTGATGGTCGATGAGCGTATTGTTGTCCACCCTCTGCATCTTGTCGGCAATCACACAACCATTAGCAGTTACTTCGCTACCTTCGCCTTGCAACTTAATCTCGAGACGATTGCGAGTGTGGCCATTGAAGAGCGTCAGGTTTGTATGATGAAAAAGGCTGTTTCTGCCTTGCTGCACGAAGACACTATTGTATCGAGTGCAGAGAAGATGCGTCTCTTCTACTTCATAAAGGCTGAGACGCGAGTCGTCCTTCATCACGACCTCAATGACTTGATTCGTCAGGAAACGGCTTTGCGAAGC
>JAFYNL010000045.1 GCA_017548075.1 Bacteroidaceae bacterium
TGAGCTATGACACCATTTTTCAAATGCGAGTGCAAAGGTAAGCCAAAAATCCGAACCCTGCAAGCATTTCGTCAAAAAAAATAGGAGAAAAAGCAAAATTATGAATTCTGAGCGATGAACTATGGAGTATTTTTCGTACCTTTGCACCGGTTTTAGGCCACTCGGAAAGTAGCGCAGTTGGTAGCGTACCACGTTCGGGACGTGGGGGTCGGGAGTTCGAGTCTCCTCTTTCCGACAAAATGTGTTGGTTCGCAATGCGCGTCACTTATCGGCGCGAAATGAAGGTTAAGGCGGAAATGGATGCGCTTGGTGTACAGGCTTTTGTACCTATGCGTCGCATCTTGCAGAAAGGCCGCCGACTGAAGACTGCTTTCGAACCCGCCATTCACAATCTCATTTTCATTCATGCGACTGAGGAAAAGGTGCAAGCTCTCAAGAAAACGCGCCCTGAACTACAGTATATGATGCGTCAGATGAATGGAAAGACGGAGAAAATCATCGTGCCGAAACGACAGATGGACGACTTCATGAAGGTCTGCACCACAAGTCCCGACTTTGTAGAAATCGTGCCTTCGGAGCAGATTCACTTCAAGTTTGGACAGGAAGTTCTGGTGGTTGGCGGCCCTCTACAAGGGGTTCGCGGCTACTTTCAGCGCATAGAAGGACATCGCAACCGTCGCCTCATCGTAAGTATTCCTGGAGCTTGTTCCGCCACAATCGAGGTAAAAGCGGAAGATGTGGTTCCCGTTTAGTTCTGCACAATTGAGGTTATCTCGTGCCTCAACCCTTTGCTCTTGTTGAGATAAGCCTTCGCAACACCAAAACGGAGGAAGAGATCGAGCCGGACAGGAATGTGGTTTTCATCGTCGGAAATGTAGAAAGTGATAATCTCCTTCTCCTTTCCATTGGGGTATTCCACAAAAGAAAAAACCAGGCAACGATAGGTAATCCCGTTACTCTTCATCTGAAAATTCTCACGGCCACGATAGATGAGCGTAATGTCCTCCACCTTATGTCCGTCAGCCATCGGCAAGCGAATCTTATCGCCCTTCGTGAAGTCCTCAGCCTTAAAAGAACGTGCCCTCAACATCATACTCATCATATCGTAGAGACACTTGGGACTATCGTACGTTTTGTCTGTCACTTCCCCGTTCCTATTCTTGTATCGTTGACGAAGATGCGTCTTTCCGCCAGCATACGAATACCAGACTTCGTCCACATAATAGCGGCCACCTTCGTTGGCGCCCTTCTTGTAATAAAGCGGAGTCATGTCCTCTGTCATGATGCTCTGCATCGTATCGCGCATCATGAAAAAGCGGTCCAGACGGGAACTAGTGCGAGTTATAAGATGAGACTTATAAGCAGACTTGCCTTCCCATTTTGTCTTGTTGATATTCATCGTTGCCGAACCGGCACTGACCCAAACGAATTTCCAATTGAAGAAAAGGTCGTAAGTCAACTCCTCGCCAGCATTGAAAGCCGTATTCTCTGAAGAACATTGAGCAAAAGCATTTGCCGAAAGAGCAAGGACAGCAAAGAGAATTATTATGAATCGCCTGAACATCATTTCCGTCTCTCTTCTTGCTTCTTCTTTTCGCGTTCTTTGTTACGCTCCTTCACACTCTTCTGCTTGTCAGGCTTCTGCTTGGTAATAGCTAAAGGTTTCTGGTTGAGACGAGGAATCTCAAGAGGAGCCCAATCTTGTTCTATGTCCCATTTAGCCTTAACGATGATGGGCTTGGGGAAGTAGTAAACTTGCTCTGGTTGCGTATTACTATTGTATTCGCCAGTATCCCACACGCCATTCCCGTTAGTATCGACAAAGCATCGCATATAATAATCTGTGGGCTTCAGGAAGAAAAAGTCGCCTCTTCCATCAGGTCCTGCAGGAAGTTCAGCCACACATTTATCGCTCTTGTTCAACAACTGAACAATGATGTGATCCTTTTGCGGCAACAAAACATGCACGAAGAGCGAACCATAATCATCCTCACTCTTGATTGAGAATTCAATTTTGATTGCTTTGCTATGATCTCCCATAATGCCAACAATGGCAGCACTATCAACTGTGAAGCGATATTGGCACTTTTGCTCCCATTCTGCATAAAGCGTATAGGACTTTATATCGCGGTCAGGAAGGAAGAGGAAAGGCTCCGGCAACCAAAGCGTATCTTGCTTTCTGTACAAATGCATTTTTGTCGTATCGGCACTTGCAATAGGTTGCTTCGACACAAAGCGTATATTCTGATTGGGATCGATGCTTCCTGTAGGCTTTGCCGAAATGTCCAGAAATGTAATATCATACGGATTGTCTTCTGGAGGCAAAGGAGTCTTGGATTTCTTCAACTTCTTTTCGCGTTGCTTCTGCCACTCTTGTATATTCTTTTCCTTCTCCTTGAGAATCTTCTGCCAAGTTACTTTTGGCGCCTCCTCTCTCTCCTCTGTATGAGGTCGCAAAACGCCCAAAGTGTCTGTTTCCATGAAGGTTAGCTCAAACTTCATGGTGTCCTCTCGATGCGTAAAGGCTGTGTCCGTAATCCAATAAGTAATGGTATCATTGTGCAAAGAAGCATCCGCAACAAGACACTTCTCGTCGAAGTTCAAACCTTTAATAATGGGAAGCGAATCGGCTGGAGCTGTGAAGAAAAGTTTGAGAACATCAGGATTGGGACGCTCTAACTTGAGAAGATGCTGGTCCTGACCTGCTTCGAGGAACGCATTGAGCACCAAATCGTCAGGGAAATAATGCATGTAAGGAATGACTCGAATGGAGTCGTAATGCGTTGAATCACGCCAAATGGTATCCATTCGCACATCCCACTTACTGGAAGTCACAAATGTGTCTTGCAGGAAAGCTATGCGTTCGCTCTTCTGAGAAAAGATGAAGTTACCATCTTTATCTTCGAGAGCAAAAGCACGATACTTCCCCGGCTTAACTCCCTTAATGCAAAACCTTCCTGAGCCATTGGTTCGAGAAACCCGACTGAAAGGCTTTTGCTTCATGATAGAGTCGCAGAAAAGAGAATCTATCGGGTAAAGACCTACCAGCATGCCTTTTACCGGCTCCAAGTCTGCAGCATTGAGCACAACTCCAGATACTTCCATCGTATCAATTTCCGTGCCTGTACTGAAGCTATAGGTGTAGTTACCCATCGGATTTCCCTCGTTGTTATCAACAATAGCATCGCTGAAGTCGACCGTATAGGTGGTATTCTCTTGCAATGTATCGTAGAGAGTAATCCTCACACTCTTGCCGTCGGCTCGAATGTTGGCTGGCTCTATTTGAGGAGGCGAAACGATAACCTTTTCATTGGCATTCTCCAGTTTGATATACTCATTGAAGCGAATCACTATCTTTCTGGCAGTATTACCTACAGAACGGTCTGCGGGAGAAGTTGCTATGACCTTAGGCGGAATCTCATCATAAATACCGCCATCGGGAGAGTCGATGCTTGCACAAGCGGCTAAGATAAGCAGCATCAAGCCAGCAAAAATGTGTTTTGTCTTCATTTCTTTTCTTTGACTTTTACTGCAATGCAAGCACTTGTTCTATGATATCACGGTTATTGCAAAGTCGAGGCACCTTATGTTGCCCACCTAACTTGCCCTTCTTTTTGAGCCAATCGTTGAAAACACCTGGACGAGCCTTGACTAATTCGAGCCTTTGAAGCGTTATGTTCTTATAGCGCTTTGCTTCATAATCTGAGTTTATCTGCTGAAGGCTCTCATCGAGAATACGAGCAAACTCTTCGACGTCATTTGGCTCGCGACTGAACTCCACAATCCACTGATGACGACACTTTCCCTCAGCATCCATGAAAACGGGTGCCGCAGTATATTCCAATACTTCTGCTCCTGTCTGCTTGCAGGCTTCAGCCAATCCTTTCTCAGCATTATCGACAATCAATTCCTCACCAAAAGCATTGATGAAGGACTTCGTGCGACCTGTAATGACGAACTTATAAGGATTGCGCTCGGTGAAGCGAATCATATCACCAATAATGTAACGCCAAAGTCCGCTGGAAGTAGAGATGACCATCGCATAGTTGCAATCCGTTTCCACCTCCCATAAAGGCACAACTGTCGGTTCTTCCTTGTCGAACTCATCCATAGGAATAAACTCGAAGAAGATACCATAATCTATCATCAGACTCATCGCCGAATCACTTGGATCGTCCTGTAAGCCAAAGAAACCTTCAGAAGCATTGTAGGTTTCCATGTAATGCATATTAGGCGAAGAGATTAGTCGTTCGTATTGCCCACGATAAGGAGTAAAAGCCACGCCACCATGGAAGAACATTTCCAAGTTCGGCCATACCTCATTAAGGTATTGTTTGCCGCTAAGTTCCATTACTCGATTCAAGACGGAAAGCATCCAAGAAGGAACGCCACTCAGGTTTGTGACATTCTGCTTCATTGCCTCTCTTGCAATACGGTCACGCTTTATCTCAAAATCGCTCAATAAAGCAGTGGCTTTCTTCGGCACTCGAATCAGGTTGACTAGCGGATTGATATTCTCGATGAGGATTGCACTAAGGTCGCCCACAAGACTGCCCGGAAGGTTGTAATTAGTTGCATGACTGCCGCCAAGAATCAGAGCCTTTCCGTCGAAGATACGACTCTTCGGATTATTGCGCAAGTACCAAACTACGGCATCGGTTCCGCCAGCATAATGCGTATCGTGCAGTCCGTCCTTGCTTACTGGGATAAACTTGCTCTTATCGTTTGTTGTGCCGCTGGACTTGGCATACCATTTCACTCTTCCAGGCCAAAGAACATCCTTTTCACCATGCCTCATCCTGTCGATATATCCCTTCAGTTCCTCGTAGGTGTTGAGAGGAGTCTGTCGGGCAAAATCTTCGTAACTAAGGTCTTTGCTAAAGCCATGCGCCCTACCCCATTCCGTTTGAGAAGCCTTTCCGAGCAGGCGTTTGAGAACACCTCTTTGCAGAGCCTCTGCCTCAGTTGCATAAAGGTCGAGCTTATGCAAGCGAGGTGTGAAAATTGGACGTATGATGCTTGTTAGGGACATAGCTTATTCTGTTGTACTGTTTGCCTTTTTAGTCAGTTCGTCATGCAACCGATGGTCATTCTTCAGACGATGCAAAGCGTTCCGGCTTGCCTTCTGATGACTCTCTTTCTTGGAATAGCCTTTGCCTCTTCCACACTCTTTTCCATCGATAAGAACCTTTGTATTAAAGAGTGGCGAACCGTCTTCGGATTTGGTTTCAGCAAGCAAGACATACTCAAGTTCTACCTTATGCTTCTGGCACCATTCCAGGAGTTTGCTCTTGAAGTTTACCTCTTTATAAGCCACCTTATCGATATCAATGAGGCGACTCAATATCTTTTTCTTTACGAAACTCTTGCAATGGCCATACCCTCTGTCGAGATAGATGGCGCCAATAAGCGCTTCGAAGGCATTCCCTGCAAGGTAACTATTGTGCGTCTGGTTGTGATCATTGCTGCGGATAAGCTTGTCAAGACCTATCTCTGCAGCCAGTTTGCCGAGCGTTTCCCTTTGCACAATCTTACTTCGAGTGTTCGTCAGGAAGCCTTCGCGCTTGCGAGGAAAGTGATGATAGACAATCTCGCCCACAACTGCGCCAAGGATAGCATCGCCCAGAAACTCCAGACGCTCGTTGTTGAGACGATTCCCTTCTTTTCCCTGAGCGAGCATAGACTTATGCATCAGAGCCTCTTTATAGACACTGATGTCGTGGGGATAGAAGCCCAACATATTATGAAAAACGCGGTAAAGCTCCCTCTCCTTGCGGAAAGGTAACCTTATCGCGTCTATCAGGTTAACGGCAGACACAGCCTTATCCTGCGTATTTCTTGAAGATAACGCAGGCGTTATGACCTCCGAAGCCAAATGTATTGCTCAGAGCGGCTCTAACAGTGCGCTTCTGTGCCTGACCGAAGGTGAAGTTCAACTTATAGTCAATCTCCGGATCTTCGTCGCCAGCCTCGTGATTGATGGTGGGCGGAACAATGTCCTGATTGACAGACATTACGCTAGCCATTGCCTCGATTGCTCCAGCTGCACCCAGCAAGTGACCGGTCATAGACTTTGTACTGCTGATGTTAAGCTCGTAAGCGTGCTGACCGAAGACTGCAAGGATGGCTTTACACTCGCTGATGTCTCCAACGGGAGTAGAAGTGCCGTGAACATTGATGTAGTCAATATCCTCGGGCTTCATAGCAGCATCTTCGAGAGCATTCTCCATGACAAGTTTTGCACCGAGACCTTCGGGATGAGAAGCCGTGATGTGATGAGCATCGGCACTCATGCCTGCTCCGGCCATTTCTGCATAAATCTTTGCGCCACGAGCCTTAGCGTGCTCCAGTTCCTCAAGAACAAGGACAGCGCTGCCTTCTGCCATCACAAAACCATCGCGACTTGCGCTGAAAGGTCTGCTGGCCTTCTGAGGCTCGTCGTTGCGAGTGCTCAAAGCATGCATTGCGGTGAAACCACCTACTCCAGCTGCCGTGATAGCTGCCTCTGCACCGCCACTCACGATAACGTCAGCCTTACCCAAACGGATGAGGTTGAAAGCGTCGGCAAGTGCGTTGGTAGAGGAAGCACAAGCGCTCGAGGTAATGTAGTTCGGGCCGTGGAAGCCGTACTTGATACTGATATGACCTGCACAGATGTCGGCAATCATCTTAGGCACGAAGAAAGGATTGAACTTGGGACCTATTGTATCGCCAGTCTTGGCGTAATTGGCCACTTCCTCCTCGTATGTCTTCATACCTCCGATGCCTACGCCAAAGATGACACCCACACGATTCTTGTCGATTGTCTCGACATCCATTGCGCTATCTTCTACGGCCATAATGGCTGCAGAGAGGGCATATTGGCAATAGGGGTCCATCTTGCGAGCCTCTTTCTTGTCGATGAAATCTTCAGGATTGAAGTTCTTCACCTCGCAAGCGAACTGTGCCTTGAACTTAGAGGCGTCGAAATGCGTGATAGGAGCAGCACCGCTCACACCTTTAAGCATGTTCTGCCACGTCTCGGCAGCAGTGTTGCCTAACGGAGTGACGGCACCGATGCCTGTCACTACAACTCTTTTCAGTTCCATGAAAGTTTATCTTTCCTTATGGATGCTGTGCTTACTTATTAGCCTCGATGAAGGCAATAGCATCAGCAACGGTAGAGATCTTCTCAGCCTTGTCGTCGGGAATAGTAATCTCGAAAGCCTTCTCGAACTCCATGATCAGTTCAACGGTGTCCAGAGAGTCTGCACCAAGATCGTTTGTGAATGATGCTTCGGGAGTAACGTCTGCTTCATCTACGCCCAACTTGTCAACGATAATCTCTTTTACTTTTGCTTCAATTTCTGACATAACTTTATGTTTTGGTTATATTAAATAATGTATTACTTTTTCAATTCGCGGTGCAAAGTAAAGACATTTTGGCCAATTATGCAATACTTTGGCACAAAAATATGGTAAATTGTGCACATTTTAACCTTTATTGTGCACAAAGGCTATGTTATGTGCAATGTTTTTTGTAACTTTGCACCACCTATGTCACAATATGCCGACGTCATATTACCCCTGCCTTTGCAGAGTGTTTTTACCTACGCTTTGTCTAAAGATTGTGAGACTGAACCGCAGGTTGGGAGCCGAGTGATTGTACCTTTTGGAAGCAGGAAATTCTATACGGCTATTGTGGTTCGCCTGCACGACGAAACGCCTTCCTACCCTACAAAAGCCATCTCGGAGGTGCTCGACGCTTCGCCGATCATATTGCCGGAGCAGTTGCGTCTGTGGAAATGGATTGCCGACTATTACCTTTGCACGCTTGGCGATGTTTTCAAGGCAGCTTTGCCTTCGGGCCTGAAACTGGAGAGCGAGAGTTCCGTCCTGCTGAACGAAGACTGGGAAGAAGAACTTTCCTACACTCCAAGCGAAAAGAAGGTTTTGGAGGTGCTCAGCGCGAAGAAGGGGAAGACATTGGCGAGCCTGCAGAAAGAAACAGGCGTGAAGAGCATCCTTCCTGTCGTGAAAAGTCTTTTGGAGAAAGGGGCTGCGCTGATGAAGGAGGAAATCCGTCGCACACGAAAACGCAGGACAAAAACGCAAACAGAAACCGAAACAGAACTCCCCCAAAAAGAGGTCGGAAAATCTGCCTTGACTGAGGTTCAGCAACAAGCCATGCAGAGCATCCTTTCGCAGTGGCAACAGAAAGACGTCTGCCTACTTCATGGCGTAACAAGCAGCGGCAAGACGGAAATCTATATCCATCTTATGCAGAAGGCCATCGAGGGAGGAAAACAGGTGCTCTTCATGTTGCCGGAAATTGTGCTGACCACCCAACTCACGGAAAGGCTTCGTCGTGTCTTCGGAAATCGTTTGGGAGTCTATCATTCCCGCTATCCTGACCGCGAACGCGTGGAACTCTACCAGAAGATGCTCTCCGACGCTCCCTACGACATTGTGGTGGGCGTACGTAGCAGTCTGTTTCTACCTTTCAAGCGACTCGGATTGCTCATTATCGACGAGGAGCACGAGACCTCGTTCAAGCAGCAAGATCCAGCCCCCCGCTATCATGCCCGAAATGCCGCGCTTGTGCTTGCGAAACAGGCTGGAGCAAAGGCTTTGCTGGGTTCTGCCACACCAAGTTTGGAGTCGTACCACAATGCGCTCAGCGGCAAATATGGGCTTGTCACCCTGAAAACGCGCTACGCTGGCCTCAGTTTGCCCAACATCGAGGTCATCGACACAAAGGAAATGTACAGGAAACGGATGATGACAGGTGTCTTCTCGCCACAGTTGCTTCTGCGAATCCGTCAGGCTTTGGAAGGGCACAAGCAGGTCATCCTCTTCCAGAACCGCAGAGGCTATGCACCCGTCCTTGAGTGCAAGGAGTGCGGATGGACGCCTCGATGCGAGAAATGCGACGTCAGCCTCACTGTTCATCGCGGTTTCAGGCAAATGGTCTGCCATTATTGCGGCAAGACATACAACATCCCCTCTACCTGCCCGAATTGCGAGGGCAAGGAACTTTCCAGTCGCGGCTACGGAACCGAACGTATCGAAGAGCAGCTCCAGGCTCTTATGCCCGAGGCCCGCATTGCCCGTATGGACCTCGACACAACGCGTTCCAGGCAGAACTACGAACAGATTCTGCACGATTTCGAGGAGGGAAAGACCGACATCCTCATCGGCACACAGATGGTGACAAAAGGCCTAGACTTCGACAGAGTGAGTCTCGTGGGCATCCTTTCGGCCGACCAAATGCTTGCGCAACCCGACTTCCGCAGCTATGAAAGAGCTTTCCAACTTATGGAGCAAGTTGCAGGCAGAGCGGGCAGAAAGGGTTCCGTAGGACAAGTTGTATTGCAGACGCGCGATAAGGATAATGATATTGTACGTCAGGTTGTGCGGCACGACTACGAAGGCATGTATGCTCAGCAGTCGCAGGAGCGCGAAATGTTCCGTTATCCGCCATTCTGCCGTGTTATTTTCATCTATTTGAAGCATCGCGACGAAAATGTTGTGGAAAAACTCGCGACTGATTTTGCGATTTTGATGCGAAAAGTCTTCGGAGAACGCGTTTTAGGGCCAGATGCACCGCCTATCAGCCGCGTTCAACTCATGCACATTCGCAAACTGATACTGAAAATAGAGCTTTCTGCCCCCATTTCTGCCGTCAGAGAGCGCCTTATTGCCCTTCAAAATCAAGTTTTGACAATGTCACAATACCGTTCGGCGCAGATTTATTACGACGTAGACTAAGTTTTGGGGCAGTTTTCCCTCGTGAAGTTGGCAAACGACACACGTTAAAATGCCAAAGATCACGTGTGATGATGGCCGACGGCCCTGCAGTCGTTTGCAATTTTCGCCCATTCCATCGAGAATTTTGACACTGCCACCACACCAGAAGCATTGTAACGTTGTAACATGTTACAATAAAAAAGAGACACATACCCTCACTGATATAGTCTATTATTATAAATAATAATAGAATTATTTTCTCTTGTAGGGTGTCTGTATTTTAAAGTAACATGTTACAATGTTACAATGCAACATTCCTCCTTCCGTCATCAAATCATTTCAATATCAAAAAAAGATGCTGGGAAATTTGGATATCCGCGAAAAAAGTTGTATCTTTGTAGTCGAAAAAAAATCAAGCAAGAAAGACTTATGTTTTCCGGTATCATAGAAGGAATGGCCCGCGTGGTGGCTATTGAACACGAGCAAGACAATGTGCATCTGACGCTTACTTGTCCCTTCGTAAGCGAGCTGAGCATAGACCAAAGCATTGCTCACAACGGGGTTTGCCTGACTGTAGTGCGTCTCAAGGATGACACCTATACGGTGACTGCCATGCGAGAGACTTTGGAGCGAAGCAACCTGGGACTCCTGAAGGTTGGCGACGAAGTGAATGTGGAGCGCTCAATGCTGATGAATGGGCGTCTGGACGGGCATATCGTGCAAGGGCATGTGGACCAGACTGCCACTTGTATCGCCGTCGAGGACCAGCAGGGAAGCCATCAGTACACCTTCCGCTACGAGAGTTCGAAGGAGATGGTCAAGCACGGATATTTCACTGTGGATAAGGGAAGTGTGACCGTGAACGGCGTGAGCCTGACGGTTTGTCGCCCAACGGAAGATACTTTCCAAGTCTGCATCATTCCCTACACCTTCGAGAACACCAACTTCCACGCCATCAAGGAAGGCAGCGTGGTAAACATCGAATTCGACATCATCGGCAAATACTTAGCAAGAATGCAATCACTATTATAAATATGAAACGTTATCTTCTTATACTTTTGGCTGTCCTGATGGCAGCCGGAATGCAGGCTGGCAAGCACATTTCGCTCTGGCCTAAAGGCAAGATGCCCGACACGCAGCCTCAGCAAATTGCGGCGATGACTGCCGAATCGAGTCAGAAAGACTTCAATCCCGACAAAGCCAGAATGCCTTATCTGGAGTGGATGGCTGCGCCCCAAACACCCAATGGCGGGTGCATGATTCTCATTTCGGGAGGCGGTTACAACAACACTTGCGACAATAACCTCATCAAACTTTGGAACGAGCGCTTCACGGAACTGGGTTTCCAATGCGTGAACTTCGTCTATCGCACGCCTCGACCTGAAGGTCTGCCCATCTACAAGACGGCTTGGGAAGACGGACAGAGAGCGGTCAGGATGGTACGAAGCGAGGCTAAGAAGCGCGGCTTCGACCCCGAGAAGATTGGCACAATCAGTATGAGTGCAGGCTCTCACCTTGCTCTGCTCCTCGCAACAAGTTCTCAGACACCTGCTTATGCTCGCGTGGATGCTATAGACGACGTGCCTTGCCACGTGAACTTCGCCATCGTGAATGCCCCTGCCTATGCCCTCACGGATAGTGAAGGCGGCACTCCGAATGTGCGCTTGGGTTATGGTCCTGACGTCAAGCTTGATACCATTTTCCACTTCGACGAGAAGACTTGTCCCATGAGTCTGCATCATGGCGGCAACGACCCCTACTCTCCCAATGCTTCCACGCAGGTCTTCCGTCAATTGAGGAAGCGCAAGATACCTGCCGAACTGCATCTCTATCCAGGCAAAGGACACGGAGCATTCGGTCTGGAGCGCGGCATTGAGTTCCTCACACAAATGGGTTTGCTTGGTCCCATCCAGCCCGAAGTGGACATTATGAAGCGTTTCCCCAACGACAACGACCGCGCAAAGTATGCGAAGGAGAACATTTGGCCAGACGGCAAGATGCCTTATGTGCAAGAGAATCAGGGCACGCCTTATATCGAATGGCACATCCCCGCCGAACTCAAGACGAACGCCATTCAGATTATCTATTCGGGTGGCAGCTATATGGGCAACGGACCTGATGGCTTCGAGGTTGCTCCTGCTCGCAGATACCTCAATAGTCTCGGAATGGCAGTGGTTACGATGCGCTATCGCACACCTCGTCCCGCCGCAGAAACAGGCTTGAAGAAGCATATCTCGGCTTGGCAAGACCTTCAGCGAGCCATTCGCATCGTCAAGAGCAAAGCCGCAGATTATGGCCTCGACCCCAACAAGATAGGCATTATGGGTAGCAGCGCTGGCGGCCATCTCACCTTGATGGGAGTGACTTCTTCGGTTCAGCAGGCTTATCTTCCCATCGACAATCTCGACAAGCAGCCTTGCAATGTGCAATGGGGAATTGGCATCTATCCTGCCTACGCTCTTACTGATGGAGCCGAGGAGAACAATACAACAAGCGGAGTGGACGATAGCGCAATACTCGTTCCAGAGTTTAACTTCGACCTGAAGACTTGTCCTATGCTCTTCGTTCATGGCGACCAGGACGGATGGGCCTCGATGAACTCCGTCAAGACTTGGGAAAAGATGCGTGCAATGGGCATTCAGAGCGAGCTTCACATCCTTGCAAAACGCAACCATTGTTTCCAAAAGACGGCGTCTCCAGGAACAGGCAGTTATACCTATCTGGAACGCATTAGTGACTTCCTGAAAGGACAAGGAATACTGAAGTAAAATGGCACGAATCAACATCATCGCAGCAATTGCCGAGAACAACGCCATAGGGCTGAACGGGAAACTCCTGTATTGGTTGCCTGCCGACCTGCGTCGCTTCAAGGAACTTACCACAGGTCACACCATCATTATGGGCCGCAAGACCTTCGACAG
The DNA here is from genome assembly GCA_017548075.1 of Bacteroidaceae bacterium. Classification (GTDB taxonomy): domain Bacteria; phylum Bacteroidota; class Bacteroidia; order Bacteroidales; family Bacteroidaceae; genus Physcousia. The sequence continues at coordinate 12,651 of JAFYNL010000045.1, forward strand.
TCTGCCCAAAGGTGCCCTACCCAACCGCAGAAACGTAGTCCTTTCCCGCAGTAAAAAGGACTTCCCTGGAGCAGAGAAATTTGCCTCTCTACCAGATGCTCTCGCAAGTTGTTCTCCCGACGAAGACGTTTATATCATTGGTGGAGCAAGCGTATATGCAGAGGCTCTTCCACTCGCGAATCGGCTCTGCCTGACAGAAGTCCACGATACTCCGAAGGAAGCCGATGCCTACTTTCCTCCTTTCGACAAGAATGAGTGGGAAATTGCCTTCCGAGAAGAGCACGAACCCGACGAGAAACATGCCCAAAGCTTTACCTTTATAGATTATGTAAGAAATGAAACAATATCTTGACCTCCTACAAAGAATACTTGACGAAGGCGTCAAGAAAGAAGACCGTACAGGCACTGGAACCATCAGCATCTTTGGTCATCAGATGCGTTTCGACTTGAGCGAAGGCTTTCCTCTGCTCACCACAAAGAAGGTTCACCTGAAGAGCATCATCTACGAACTGCTTTGGTTCCTTCAAGGCAACACCAACGCCAAGTGGCTTCAAGAGCGAGGCGTGCGCATTTGGAACGAGTGGGCAGACCCTAAGACTGGCGACTTGGGGCACATCTACGGCTATCAATGGCGCTCGTGGCCTGATTATGAAGGAGGTTTTATTGACCAGATTCAGCAAGCAGTCGATACAATCAAGAAAGACCCTGACTGCAGAAGAATCATCGTCTCAGCCTGGAATGTGGCAGACATCAAGAACATGAACCTGCCGCCCTGCCATGCGTTCTTCCAGTTCTATGTGGCTAACGGCAAACTTTCCCTGCAACTCTACCAAAGGAGCGCAGATTGCTTCCTCGGCGTGCCCTTCAACATCGCCTCATACGCCTTGCTTTGCATGATGATGGCACAGGTTTGCGGACTCGAGCCAGGCGATTTCATCCACACAACTGGCGACACTCATATCTACCTGAACCACCTCGACCAAGTGCATCTTCAGCTTTCTCGCGAACCCCGCAAACTGCCAAAGATGCGCATCAATCCTGAGGTCAAGGACATCTTCAAGTTCCAATACGAGGACTTTACCCTCGAAGACTACGACCCCTACCCTGCCATAAAAGGCGTCGTAAGCGTTTAAGATTTAGCCATCCTAAAAACGATGGGGAGAGTGTACCTTGTGCGAACCGGCTCATTATTAAATTGACCAGGCTTCCATTTGGGCATAGTCTTGACCACGCGCTCCGCTTCTTTCGAAAGGGAGGAATGAGGTGATTTTATCGTCTTGACATCTGTAATCGAGCCGTCCTTCTCGACAACAAAACTAACCATCACGCGGCCTTCTATCTTCTTCTTCAAACAGTCCTTCGGATACTTAATGTTGTCGGCAAGCCACTTGAAGCATGCTTGCTCGCCTCCAGGGAACTGCGCATTCTCATGATAATCGATATAAAGTCCGTCATCCTCGCTTGTATCGGCACTCGCGGCTCCGATGAACTTCACCTTTGAAGCGTCGCGAGGCTTGGCATCGGGCTTTTCATCGGGATAGCCGACTGCAATCACATAGAGCAACTTATAGCCTTCGGGGATGTCGAGGGCTTCGAGGAAGGGCTTCGCTTTCTCGTTTGTGAGGAGGAAACGAACGGGACCAGTCTGGATGCAAGTGCCCAAGCCAAGCGACTGAGCAGCCAGCATCATGTTCTCTCCCAGCAGACCTGCGTCGAGATTGAAGTTTCCGTCACTCGGAGCACAAACGCAAATCAGGTTGGGAGCGTTGCGGAACATATTCTTGAAGTTAGGGTCGCGTTCCACCATTCCAGGGTTCTCCTGCTTATAAGCCTCGCTCACATCGGCAATCAGCTTGTAGTCTTCAATCACTCGGACTGCCCAATTCTGCCTGTTCATCGCGCTTGGAGCATTGATGCCGGCTTTTACGATAGCCTCTAACTTGCTGTGTTCGACTGGTTTATCGAGGTACTTGCGGACTGAGCGACGCGCCATAATATTGTTGATGACTTCGTTCTCGAACTCACTTTGCGCAGCCAAAGAGCACACGCTCAAAGCCGCGATAATGCACAAAAACAATCTTTTCATAGGTCTTGATGTTAGTTTTCTGTTGCAAATATACGGATAAAAAGTGGATGCGCCAAACGAAAAAAACAGAAATAACACTTTGAGTCTGAAAACGACTGCAAGGTCGCGGGCAAACTTAACACAGTTAAAATGAAAAGTTAACGTGTTACGTTGGCAAAGTTAACGTGTTATGATTGCAATCGTAACGTGTTACGTTTGGATTTTAACTGAGGGTTGTTTGGAGAGACAAAGAAAAGGACCTGCGCTTTTGGCTGCAAGTCCTTTGTTCTGTAGCGGGAGTGGGTCACGATCCCACGACCTCCGGATTATGAATCCGACGCTCTAACCAGCTGAGCTATCCCGCCATCCATTTCCGAAATGCGAGCGCAAAGGTACAGCTTTTTCACGGAACAGCCAAACATTTGCCCGTTTTTTTTCTATTTTTTCACTCTTTCATTCTTTCATTCTTCCATTCCCTTCTTAAAATAATATATAATGTGTATCTTTGTCGAGGAATTGTACGCGCACAATATGAACAAACAGGAAGTCATAATTAGCCAAAACTTGCAAAAAGATGTCGAAGCCGCAATCAGCAGACAAACCTTCGACCGACTTTTTGTACTTACAGATACAACGACTCTCAAACTTTGTTGGCCGCTCGTCTGCAACTTGCCATGCCTTGAATCGGCACAAATGATAACGATTGGAGAGAGTGACGAAAACAAGACGCTCGACTCGCTATCTCAGGTCTGGACGGCTTTGCAGAAAGGCGGAGCAACTCGTCATTCGCTCCTCTTGAACTTGGGCGGAGGAATGGTGACGGACTTGGGAGGCTTTGCTGCAAGCACCTTCAAGCGAGGGATTGCCTACATAAACATCCCCACCACATTGCTCAGCCAAGTCGATGCGAGTGTGGGCGGAAAGACGGGCATCAACTTTGGAGGGCTGAAGAACGAGATTGGTGTCTTCAACCAGGCAAATTCAGTCATTCTCTCAAGCGAGTTCCTTCGTTCGCTCGACCTCAAGAACCTCCTTTCTGGCTATGCCGAAATGCTCAAACACGGCCTTATTAGTGATGAAGAAAGTTGGTCCGAGTTGCTCCAGTTCGACTTTAACAACCTCGATTACAACAGGTTGGGAGAACTTGTGGCAAAGAGTGTGGCAATAAAAGAACGCATCGTAGAGCAAGACCCAACCGAGAAAGGTCTGCGAAAAGCACTCAATCTGGGGCATACTGCAGGTCACGCTCTCGAAAGCCTCGCAATGGAGGAAGGGCGGACTATCTTGCACGGATATGCCGTTGCTTGGGGCCTCATCTGCGAACTCTACCTGAGTGCAGTACTCCTAGACTTCCCCAAAGACAAGTTCCGTCAAACGGTACAATTCATCAAGGAACACTATGGGGACTTCGCTCTCGACTGCAAAGAGTACGAACGACTCTTCGAGTTCATGAAACACGACAAGAAGAACGAAGGCGACAACATTAACTTCACCCTGCTTGGCGGCATCGGAGACATCCGCATCAACCAGCAAGCCTCGAAGGAAGACATCTTCGAAATGCTCGACTTTCTGAGGGAAGGATAAAAGAAGACTCTAACCTGATACATACATGAAACGATTTGCTTTTACATTTCTGCTTTCCCTGCTCGTCTGCTTTATTAGTGCTGCGGACCTGAGTAACGCAAAGTGGTACACAATCAAGGTGGGCAACGGTGGCTATCTCAGCTTCAAATCCAGCTATAGAGACGGTGTTAATCTGTTGCTCAGCAATACGACTGAAGATACGAGCGACAACGGACTTTGGACTTTCATCGGTAACGAAACCGACGGCTACTCATTCTACAACAAGTATCGAGGCGAGAACTATGTGCTCGGAATGACGGGTTCTGAAGCAAGTGCCCGAGCAAAAATGGTGGCTGAAAGCAATACTGCAACTACTACGAAGTTCGATATTGGGAAGAACGGAGAAGGCTTTTGGATAAAGGTTCACGGCTCAGAACACCAGTATTGGAACAAGCGAGGCAACTATCTCGCATTTTGGGATAATGAAGCCGGCAGTTCGGATACGGGCTCTCGCTTCATCTTCACCATTCAAGGCATTCCCGACGATTACTTCAGCAACGACGAGCAAGAGAACTTCTACTACATCACTTTCGCCAATTCCGACCTTGTTCTTCAAGATATGGGTGCCTCGAAGAATGTCACAACTCAAGGCCGAAAGTATGGCGAGCAAAGTCAACTTTGGAAACTTGTCGGCGACAAAGACAACTTCCAGCTCGTCAACAAAGGTTCCGGCCGCAAAGCCTATTGTGATGGGAGCCGCATAAAGACTCGACAAGCCTCGGATAATAGCGGCTTTACGCTCGAAGCTACGACCAACTCGAACTATAAAGGCAAGTACGAAATCTCGTGGTTAGGAGCATCTTCCTCAGCCAACCGTTACCTCAATCAATGGGGCGGCACAGGACCAGGCAAGGAGATAGGACTTTGGCAGGCTGCCGATGTCAATAACATCCTCTATCTCATCTCCGAAGCCGATGTTCAGCCTTCCGAGTTTTGCGTAGGAGAGAAAGGCACAAGGCCAAGTGACATCCACGACTTCTCCCTTTGGTACGACACGCCAGCCACTGCGACAGGCGTCAGCGACACTTGGATGGAGTATGCTCTTCCCATGGGCAACGGCCAGATAGGAGCAACCATTCGCGGCGGCGTGCTGTGCGACGACATTCAGTTCAACGAGAAGACTCTTTGGAGCGGCACTGCCACGAACTCCGGCAACCAGGGTTACTTCCAGAACTTCGGCTCGATTCTCGTCAAGGACAAAAGCGACGTCTTCTCGGCTGCCGAGAGCGACGGCAAGCCTATCGAAGCGTACAATCGCTTCCTCGACATCATCGACGGAGTGGCAGGAGTTAACTTCCAATCGCCCGACCATCAGACGAGCTTCCATCGTCGCTACTTCGCGTCTGCCACCGACAAAGTCTTCGTGGCACATTACGAAGCAGACGGCACGGAGCCGCTCAAGCTCAACATTAGCTATGCTCCAGACGGACAGATTAATGCCGGCAGCGTGACTTACACGACTGAAGACGACGGAACAGCTTCCGCGACATTCTCGGGCAAGATGCAGATTGTGAGCTACAACACGCGCTTCAAAGTGAAGACCGACGGCACGCTGTACGTCACGAGCGATGGCATCAATGTGAGCAGTGCCACTTGGATGGACATCATCATGGCGGCAGCTACGGACTACGACGCAAGCAAGTCTTCGTGCGTGAGCGGGCAAACGGCTTCGGAACTTTCGGCAGTTGTGAGCAATCGCATCAATGAGGCTATTAGCAAAGATTACACCACTCTCCTCTCCAATCACAAGGCCGCGCATAGTGCTTTGATGAATCGAGTTGACTTGAATCTTGGCGGCTCTTCCACAATGACGACAGAAGACCTCGTTAAGTTCTACAATGCTTCCGAGCAGAACAAGCAAAGCAGCGACGGGCTCTTCCTCGAAGCGCTCTACTTCCAGTATGGCCGCTACTTTACCATCGGCGCGAACCTCGACACATCGATTCATGCTCCTTCGAATCTGCAAGGCATTTGGAACGACCGCAGCAACACTTCTTTCTGGCATTGCGACATTCATGCGGACATCAATGTGCAGATGAATTATTGGCCTGCCGACCCGGCAAACCTCTCGGAGATGCATTTGCCTTTCCTCAATCATATTATCGATTTGGGTGCTCCCGGCAGCAACTCCCCTTGGTACAAGTTCGCGAACACAATCAAGAGCGGAGCCAAAGGCTGGACGGTAGCTGTGGAGAACAACATCTTTGGCGGCACTTCTACCTGGGCCAACAGCGGTATGAAGACGCTTGGAGCCTGGTATTGCACGCATCTCTGGCGTTACTACAAGTACACGATGAACAAAGAATTCCTCAAGAGAGCCTTGCCCGTCATGTATCAATGTGCGCTCTTCATCAGGTCTATCGCTACCAAGGACAGCGACGGACTCTATGAAATCCAGAACGAATTTAGTCCTGAGCATGGTCCTTACGATGTGACCGCCTTTGCTCAACAGACGAGTTATGAACTCTTGGACGAAGTGATGAAAGGTCATGCGGAACTTGGCGAGGAATCTCCTCTCACGGAATCGGATATCGCAGCCATTCAAACCCTTTACGACAACTTCGACAAAGGGCTGTGGGTTGAAACGTATAACGACAAAGAATGCATCTCCGAGTGGAAGAACAACCCACTCTCCGACCCTGGGCATCGCCACCTCTCTCACTTGATGTGCCTGTATCCGTTCTCGCAAGTGAGCGCTTTCAACCAGACAAGAAGAGGCATCCGATTGTTCAAAGCGGCTTATAACGGAATGATTGCGCGCAATGGCGATGTGACGGGCTGGTCGATGGGTTGGCAGACAAACACTTATAGTCGTTGCCTCGATGGTGACCGCGCTCGCAAGAACCTCTCGTTGGCTTTGCGTCATTCAGGCAGCTATGTCATCGAGATGGGCAATTACGGAGGCTGCTACTACAACCTCTTCGATGCGCATTCGCCTTTCCAGATTGACGGCAACTATGGCTGTACAAGTGGCATTTGCGAGATGCTCTTGCAGTCCTATGACGACATCATCACCCTGATTCCTGCCCTTCCTTCGGCTTGGACAAACGGAAGCGTCACAGGCCTGAAAGCACAAGGCAATTTCATTGTTGATGAGACTTGGCAAGAAGGCAAGATTACGAACGCGACTATCACAAGTAATGCAGGTCAACCCTTGCGCATCCGCTATGCAGGCCTGAAGAATGAGTGCTACGTAATGCGCTTGAATGGCGAAGGCGTCGCACCTATTGCAGATGGAGATGTCTATACGATTCCCAATGTAAAGAAAGGCGATGTCGTTACTATCACCTACGAAGACGGAACGGGAATAAAGAGAACGCCTCCCTCGAACGAAGATTCAGCCTCGTACACATTAAGCGGGAAGCGCATCGCCCATGAACAGAAAGGATGCGTGGTGGTAAAGAAAGGAAAAAAGTACATAAGAAGAAGCTGAGGTCATTGCCTCAGCTTTCTCTTTATTTCACAAAGATTTTTTTGTTGCCTTGAATGTAAACGCCCCTTTTAAGTGAAGAGTGATGAGTGAAGAGTGAAGAATCTTCCGTACTGACGCGGCGTCCGGAGAGGTCGTAAACGCCCTTATTATCTGTTGTCCGTTGTCTGTCGTCCGTTGTCTTTATTCCTGTCGCTTCTTCTTCTTCAATTTTGAAGTATGTCCTCTTCTCTGTGGAAGGAAGATAGCAACTGAAAGCAGGAAGAGTGATGTTGTTTGTGGCTCGATACATGTTTGTACCGGTAGTTCTCAAGACATAATAGTAGCCATCGTTTGCATTCAGCGTCTTGCCCGGATACACACCTGCCAAGAGGTTTTCGGGGAAAGAAGTCGTCAGTAGTTCTTCATCCACCTCGTTCTTGTTGAGTGCAGTAAGCGTTATTGAAGCTTTCGCTTCGCCCTTAATGATGACAGGCGTTCCGTAAGGCACACACTCTCCTTCCTGAGCAATTGGTCTCAGTTTGACAGAAGGACTTTCTATCTCGCTGACGATGAAAGCCGTACACCCCTCTGGCACCTGATAAATGTAGGGCAGACAGACGGGCACATACCCATTAGAACCGATTGTGTAGGTCTTCTCTTGCTGATTCAGGATGCCTGTCAAGTTCTGTATTTCACTTGCGTTGAGCGCTCTGCCATAGATGCGAACCATTGCCACATCGCCCATAAAGGGATAGCTGCCAGCCGTTGTCGAAGTACCATACACTCCATGAGCATCGCCACCAATAGCCAGCCAGGTTGAGGGCGTCCACTCGTATACAGGACATTCCTTGAACGTCAGCCAACGCGTATCGACCAACTCCCCATTGATGTAGAACTTCGAGGTGTATTTCTTGCGGTCGTAGACGATGACATAATGGGTGTAGGTGTCAGTCAGAAGTCCTGCTCCTACCCAACTCCATTGCGTCTTGGCGAAAGTGCCGTCGGCCTTGTTGCCCTGAGTGGTTGTGGTGTAGGCGATGTTGCCTTTTGAATTCATCTGTAGTCCGAACCCATAGCCGTTCACCATGCCAAGAGCACGCGTATTGGCAGTAGGCAGCGCAGAGCTGTTGCGGCAGAACACTTCAACGCTGTAGGCATCCGAGAGTTGATTCATTATGGCAGGATTGTCGGCAAGGAAGTACTTGAAGAACTGCGACCTGCTTTTGTTGAACTGCGACTCAAAGAGGTTGATGTCGGCATTGTAACTCAGCGGCACATCGCCCATCCTCACTACAGGTTTGTCCCTAAAGTCGGGAGCACGATTGAGGGCAGTATCGGGCGTAAACTCAAGGTCGAGGATAAGTTCCTTGTCGTATGAAGGCTTAGGCTCCGTAAACTTCTTCACTTCGTCGTTATAGAGTTTCGTTGCAGCACTTTGCGAGAGTGCGCCATCGTAGACGCGCACGAAGACGAAACTACATGCCGACGAGTTCTCCGCCTTGTTCGAAATGGAACCTGCCGTGGCATCGCCGCCCAGACAAATCCACATGCCCTTTTTACCCCTTGTTGTTCCACTCTGCGGCATCGGCATGTCCGTTCCTGCGCGAGTGCCCGTGCAGACGAGCTTGCCGTTGATGAAGTATCGCATGATGTGGCTCAGCCTGTCCATCGTCACGACGAGATGGTAGAATTTGCCTGCCACGAGGATGGAATCGCCCGTGATGCTCTTCACGCTGCTCTTCACACCACTTTTGTGGCAGTATGAGAAAGTGCTTGCCAGAGCCGAGTTGTAGAAAGCCCAGCCTCCATTGCCTTCCTCGTTGCCCAGGATGCAAGTCCTGCTGATGTTGCCGTCCTGGTCGGCCAGAGCGTCGAGGCGCACCAGCATCTCCCAAGTCACGTTGTTATTGAAAGCATTGGTCAGAGGCGTATCTGCATCGTAGCTCGCGTAGAAATAATCCGAAGCACCCGACCTCGTGCAGCCATAGTAAGTGTCGTTCTGGGCATCGTAAACCGTAGAGACAGTTCCGTGCTTTCCCACTTTTGCATTAAAAGTGCCGTTATTGACGATGCCACTCTCGGTAAAGTTGATGTCGAGCAGACGCTCAGCCTCTTCCACCTCAGCAGAACGCTTCAAATCTCTTGTGATGATGCCTTGCGAAATCATCTTATTATAGATGTTTTGAGCCAGCAATGTGGCACCAGCTGCTGATGGATGCAGTTTGTCGAGCGTGTAAGCACCCCAGTTGCTACTCCAAGCCACACCAGTGCAATCAATATAGTACTGTCCGAACTGCTCGGCAATGTACTTGATGCTGGCATTGGCATCGGCTTGGCTCCAGCCCTGCGTGTTCTTGTCGTTGATGCCGTTACCTCTCGGGAAGATGCTCAGGCAGACCACCTTCGTCTGCGGATACCACGTCGTGAGCTTCCAGAGGAGGCGTTGATAAGCACCTCGGAACGAAACAGAGTCGGTGAAGTTCTCCGTCCTGTACGAACCCAGAGGCACTTTCGATTGGTTCCAGTCGTTAGTACCGCCAGCGATGAAGACGAAGTCGGGCACACCAGCTCTGCTGAGCGCTTTCATGCGGTGGTTGCTGAGGAAAGGCGCATTGCTGTTCAGCAAGTCGCACGACACACGCGAGCCGCTCCACGAAGCATTGGCAAGGAACGTGAGGCCCGACATGCGACTGAGCTGCATCCACCAAGTATCGCCCACCTGAATACCATAATTCTTCTCGCGGTCTGCCGAGTAGTAAATGGCATAGCCCGAAGGCAAGTAGTCATAGTAAGTCGAAATGGAGTTGCCCAGCACAGCAAACGTCAGGCTGTCGGGATTCTGCGCACTGACTTTAGAACCAATCAACAAAAGGAGTAAGAGCAGGAGCTTTTTCATAGCTTTTATAGTGGTTATAGGAAAGTTTACTTCAGCAAGACTTTATTGCTCTGCCATGAGGTTGAGGACGGCTACGACGTCGGCAATGGTTACTTGTCCGTCGCCATTCAAATCTGCATTACCTGAAACGGACTCGCCTGCCATTGCATTCAGGACTGCCACACCATCGGCAATGGTTACCTGTCCGTCGCCATTCAAATCGCCTTTGATGTTTGAATTAGCCGTGAAGTAGCCAGGATTGTCTGCTCCGCCATCAATATGGGCATAGCTTGCATCAACGTGATTGGCGTCATAGGTTGTGCCTGTTCCGCCAACAAGCTTCTTGCAACCATAGAACATATCCTCTGAGTCTGTCACAGCAGCCGAGCTCCAACCTTCGCCCACATAGATAGTCGTAAGCTCTTTGCATCCATAGAACATTTCGTACATGTCGGTCACGTTACTGGTATTGAAGCTCGACAAGTCAAGACTCTCAAACTGGGTGCAGGAACCGAACATGGAACTCATTCTTGTTACTTTGGACGTATTAAAACCTGTCAGGTCAATGTCTGTCAATGGAATACCTTGGAACATGCCCCTCATCGAGGTCACTTCGCTGGTATTCAGGTTGGCAATCCCAGTGATTGATTGCAGGTTATTCATCCCTGCCAGCCAGTGATCGGTAGCCGTCGGGCGAGCATCGGCAAACGAGGAATCGAACACGACAGCTGTCACCTCAAAGCATGTAGCATCTTCATAGACGGACCAGCGAGGAGGGAAACCTTCCTCTTTCAGGTCGTATGTCGTGCCTTCTCTGCTTTGGCGCTGAGTGTCGTAGTAGAATGTCAGCGTAGTGTTCTCTGGGGTATAACATGCATAGGCCTCAGGACCCTTTTCGCTAAAGTATCCCGGATTGCTTGGGTCGCCATCAACATGAGCATAGCTTGCATCAACGTAATTCTCATCGTACGTCGTGCCTGCTCCGCCAACAAGCTTCTTGCAACCATAGAACATATCCCATGAGTCTGTCACAGCAGCCGTGCTCCAGCCTTCGCCCACATAGATAGTCGTAAGCGCTATGCATCCATAGAACATTTCGTACATGTCGGTCACGTTACTGGTATTAAAGTTCGACAAGTCAAGGCTCGTCAATCCATGGCAACTGATGAACATGTCAGTCATTTGCCCTACGTTGGCCGTGTTGAACTTGCTCAAGTCAAGACTTGTCAAAGAGGAGCAATAACCAAACATCCAAGACATATTAGTCACTTCGCTGGTATTCAGGTATTCCATTCCAGTGATGGTTTGGAGTTTTTTCATCTTATTAAACCATGAAAAGGTTGTTGTTGGGCGAGCATCGGCAAACGAGGGGTCGAAGACCACCTTGGTTACATTGGCATTAGTGCCATCGGTATTCCAACCTGGATTGTTAGAGAGTGTGTTCAGGTCGTATGTCGTGCCTTCTCTGCTTTGGCGCTGATTGTCGTAGTAAAATGTCAGCGTAGTGTTCTCTGGGGTATAACAAGCATAGGCCTCGGTTTCTGGTTGGGCAATTATTACCCATTCGTTCGCGACACAACTATTACCTACGACAACACCTTTAATCTCGGCAAAGGTTGCTCCCGTTGGCTCTACGATTGCTAAACCGTCGCTCAGGTTCAGAGAACTAAAGCAAGTCAACGAGCCATCAGAACCGCCTTTTACCTTAAGCATGGTTCTTCTGCCTTGAAGAGTGAGAGTAGGATATTTCCTATGCACTTGTCGCCCTAGTAAACCAGAAGCAGTACTACTTGTGCTTTCTGACGTAACCTCCACTCCGCCTTTCAGTACAATATTGCTATAAGAGCAGAATGGGTAATAATTTGATGTAATATTCAGTATGCCGCCACCAAGGAAAGTCGTATTGTAATCCTCGTAATCCGTCTCCCTCAATTCCACACCATATGATTCATCGACATCGATGGTATTCCTTCCTGTCAGGCTTATGTTCAGGTCGGGCATCTGCGATATTATGCCAACTACTCCCTTTGCTGGCCGGATGATAGCGTTATGGAGTGTAAGCGTATTACTTCCCTCGTCGAAGGTTATTTCCATTTCTCCCTCTAAGAAACGCTCCATTGCCTCATCGTCCAATTCTGCAACAAGCTCAGCAAGGTCGTTCATATTGCTGGATGTCACCTGTATGCCGGCAATCCAAAGGTCGTAGCTAGTCTGCGCCTTTACGTGCTGCACCCCCACTACCAAGAGAAAGAGGAATGCAAAAATGTTTCTCAGCTTCATAGTTCTCGAGTTTTTGAGTTTCTGCTGCAAAGATACGAGTAATTATTGAAACTACAAAAGGTAAGAGAGAAAAATCTGTGTTGAAGGACTTGTTACCCTCCTTAATGACTAATGACTTGATGACTTAATGACTGCACTCCAGTCCATCGGTGAAGATTGCCTGTTGTTATCGACCTTTCGAGTCGATGAGTCCGCGTTTTGCGGAGTCATCCCTATCTACATGTTTTGCGATGGCGTAACGAATCGTTACCCCACCCCTTTGAACCGGTGCCCTGAATCAGGGCCTCAGCTTTTGTCTTCTTCATCTCTGACCTGAGTGAACGATTCGTTCACCCAGCTTGTCTTCTTTGTCTCCGACATGAGTCGGCGATTTGCCGAGTCGACTTATCATTTTCCCTCAGGCAGTGTCGTGAATCGCGACGGTGCCCTCGTTGATGATGACCATCCGTTGGTTTCGTCCCAGATTATCGATGACCGTACGTTTCATACGATCATCCTATGATGATGACCTAAGTCTTGTAGTTAGAACCGGATACCTGAATCGAGTATGTGGTTTTATCTTCTTCCTCCAAGGGTGTCGCGTTTTGCGACCCCCTTTTCCACTGATGAAGAAAAAAAACTGACAAAGGCATGGAAGGATGAATGGAAATTTACCGAGCGAGGGTTGGAAAGTGATGGCCGGTAGCACGGAAGGATGGTTTTCGGTACAAAATGACCAATGGCTTGATAATGAGCACTTTACATTTCTGTCAAGTCATTAAGTCATTAGTCATTAAGTCATTAAGACCTCTCCAACTTGCAGAGAAGAAGTAA
>JAFYNL010000046.1 GCA_017548075.1 Bacteroidaceae bacterium
ATATAGGGTAGTAAAACACTGGAAGCATAGAGGTGATCGACGGGAACATTGAAGAAGCCTTGCTCTTGATCGGCATGAAGATCCATTGTGATGAGTCGGGTTATTCCGGCCACGCCCAGCATATCTGCCACGAGTTTGGCTGCTATGCTTACTCTGGGCTTGCTCTTTCTGTCCTGACGAGCCCAGCCGAAGTAGGGAACAACGGCGTTGATGGTTCGGGCCGAAGCTCTCTTTGCGGCATCGATCATCAGGAGAAGTTCCATCAGATTGTCAGCATTTGGGAAAGTGCTTTGCACCAAAAAGACGTCCACACCTCTGATGGATTCCTCGAAGCAAACTTCGAACTCGCCGTCGGAGAAGTGTGTGATTGAGAGATTACCCAGCTCGCAACCCAGTTGTTGGCAGATTTTCTCTGCCAGATAATGTGATTTGGTGCCCGAGAACACCTTGAATGACTTCTTTTCTTCCATTGCTTTATATAGTATTTTACCTTTTTATCCTACTGCTTTTCTCAGTTTGCGGAAGTGCGCAATGAGTTCCTTGTAATCCTGCTGAGAGTGGACATCGAAGTGGTTCCAAAGGTCGCCTCTGATGGCAACGCCTCCGAAGCCTAACTCCCTGACCTGCTCTATGTTATCGAGAGCCACGCCGCCTTCGGCAATGACGTTTCTGTCGATGATTCCTTGGCGAGCCGCATTGTGCAATTCCTCTGGGGTGAACGACGCTTTATTCTCGCTTTCCGAGATACTGTCGAAGATGTTTCGGAGCAAGACATACTCGCACTCGGGCTTATGCTCCACAAGACTCTGAAGGTCGTAGCAAGTTCTCGTCACAGGCCCGTTGTAGGAGGCTGGTGCCTGCGGATGCCTTTTGCTGAGATGAATGCCTAAGAGGCCGAACTCATCCTTCAGGTAAAAGTGGTCGTGAACCACAATCTTGCTGCGATATTGCTCAGGCATGAGGCTCAGCAAACGCTCGCAAAAGACCGGTTCTGAATTGGGTTTCCGAAGATGCAGGATGTCCAATCCCTCCTCGAAAAGTGTGGTTAGAATCTTGTCTTCCTCGACGAAGAACTCGGGGCAGGTAAGCAGAATTAGTTTCATTCCGTTTCTCTGTGTCTTTTTTCTGTGTGCAAAATTACATAAAAACTATGAAGAATCAAAACTTTTTGCGGCATAAATGTGTTTTTTTTTGAGCATATCGCGCGTACATTATTATTTATTTGCTATCTTTGCAGCAGAAGAAATGTTTTTACTACGTTTAAGGTATGAAGAAGAAAACACTATTTGCCACTTTGCTTATGGCTTTTGTGGCTTTTCAGGTAACGGCTCAAAAGAAGTACTCTAACCCCGTTTACGGCTCCGACTTCCCAGATCCGACAGTTCAAAGAGCACTCGACGGCACTTTCTATGCCTACGCAACTGGGTGCAAATGCAAGTCGAGTAAGGATCTCGTGACTTGGACAAATGTTTCAGGCGTCATTTCGCGTCCAACTTGGAACGACAGTATTCATGCCGACGGAACAAAGGATAGTTACAGTCTATGGGCGGCAGATGTGAACTATGTCGATGGAAAGTACATCTGCTACTATGCCTCCGCGCTTTGGGGCAACGGCACTCGAACTGGTATAGGTGTGGCTGTGGGCGATACTCCGACTAAGTTTACAGATAAGGGAAAGCTGTTCCGAAGCACAGAAATTGGTGTGAAGAACAGTATCGACCCTTGTTATGTTGAAGAGTTCGACAAGAAGTATCTCGTTTGGGGAAGTTTCAACGACATCTGTTTGGTTGAGCTAGAGGACGATGCTCTCTCGGTAAAGAACTTCACTCCTATCAACAACCCTCAGCCAAACGGCTCTTGGAAGCGTCATTCTGGCGTAACAAAACTGGGTGGAGGAGCTTTCGAGGGAGCTATGATCTTTAAGCGAGGCAAGTACTATTACCTGTTCTGCAGCGTGGGTTCCTGTTGCGAAGGAGAAAACAGCACCTATCGAACAGTAGTAGGTCGAGCAACAAGCCTGAAAGGTCCTTATACCAACAAGCAAGGCGGAAGTATGGTGGACAACAACTATACTACGATTATTTCTGGCGATAGCCGTTGGAAGGGACCTGGCCACAATAGTGAAATCATTACCGACGACGAAGGTCAAACCTGGCTCCTCTACCATAGCTACGATATGAACAATGGTTGTAATGGCCGACTTATGCTGCTGGACAAGATAACTTGGGACAAGAACGACTGGCCCGTCATCAATAGCGGACACCCAAGCAGCGAGCAGATGGACGCTCCTATCTTCTATACAGGAAACGGAGCAAACATTACATATAAGGTCGTAAATGCCGATTTCAGTAAGAGCAACTGGAAAGGTTGGGACGTTACTATGAGCGAGGGAATTGATGCGGCAAGCGGAAAAGGTACGGCCTTCATGCCTATTTTCTATGCGAGAAACGGCGGAACATTCGATGTCTCACAAACCGTTACGGCAAGCATTACGGATGGATTGTACGAGATGAAGGTGAACGGCTTCGATTCAGAGCATAGTGTGGAGTATTATGTAGGGAGTGTGGCAACTCCAGTCCTTTGTCCTGCAGACAACGGAACTACTGCTCCGAGTTCCTTTACCACGATTTCCAATAACTTCCTCAATGGTAAGTTCTCTCAAAGTGTGTATGGTCTTGTTACAGGCGGCAAGTTGACTTTCGGAATGCGAACAAAGCAAGAACTCTCTTCAACTGAGCGATTCGCAGTCGGAAACGTGAATATCATCAATAGAGGAAGGCAGGCAGATAGCGATCCTACTGCCCTCGCTTCGGTTCTCAACAGCTATTATGCAATGGCGGATACTGTTATGAATTGTGGCCAACCCTATTATTCAGGCTACAACAGAACGCTTGCTCTCTACAAGGAAACTGCCGAGGGAACTGATGAAATAACCACTCGATACGCTCAATTGCTGAAGATAAACAAGAC
>JAFYNL010000047.1 GCA_017548075.1 Bacteroidaceae bacterium
CGATTGGAGAGTAGCAAACCAATCTATCTATAACAACGGAAGGGGAGCAGGCCGCTCCCCTTCGCTATGACTAATATTTTTATGGTTTCTCGCCCTCCCGCTTGCAGTTCCGGTTTTGCCGCCTGAGCACCGTCAGTAGCGCAAGAACTCCCGCAGCGTTTGTATATCTATGCCATTATTGCTAAATTTCTGTTCGTGGATGCTTTAGCACCACGGCGCGATGATAATCGCGGAACCATTGCTATGTCTTGCCTCTGAAAAGAATGAGCGGATAACCCCGAAAGTTTCGTCAGCTATCCGCTCAATGTTATTGTTGTTTATACCTTATATTATATATTATTGACGATTCTTATCTTCATGAACTCGTCAAGTGTGACAAGATTAAGTTGCGGAAATGGTGTGGTGCGAAGCACGTTGAAATGGCAGGCAATTCGTGGCGCAGGGGTAAATTCCTGTGTTTAGCCGAATATCATAGATAGCCTGTAGAGGAAGAAGTTTACATCTACGACACCATGCAGTTGTGCTCTAAAGTTCTTTATCTTTGAGTTGAGTGATTCAGCAGCAGCGTTGGTAGCTCTGTTGATGAAATAGTTGAGTATTTCGTCCTCTCTCTGATAGATGGTAGCGGCAACCGTGTTGAATGCGTCATTGTCAAAATCGGTAACCTTATTATACCACTTCTTCATGCTTTCTTTAGCAGATACCTTGGTAGCCTTTGGGTTGGAGAAGATCATTCTCAGGGAGTGGCAAAGCGAATATGCTGTTTTTATATCAGGAAAGAGTTCAAAGAGAATTTTGGCACGCTCCTTCTGGCTGTCAGTCCATTTCTCAGCAGACACCATGAGCAGGTATCGGCTCCTTGCAAGCATTTCTGGCAGTGTGTCGCCATTAGAGAGTCTTGGCGGCTCATACTTTTCGTTGGCCCTGTTGGGCTTCCTGCCGCGAGGGTCTTTCTTTCCTTTCTTGCGACGTTCCTTGTTACGCTTGTTGCGTAGTCTGAACTGTTCCCTGGCTTCAATCTCAGCCTTCTTGGCTTCCTTGAGGTGCGATATGCGCAGTTGCTGCATGGCATCGTAGCAGTCTTTCTGCACGTGGAACCGGTCGAGTGTAATCATTGCATATGGAAAGCATTGGGTGGCAATGGAGTGCATGCTTGCAGAGAGGTCCATCGTAATCTCCAGCACTTTGCTACGCTCATACCAGAATATCCTGTTCAAGGCCTCTACGACATCTTCCACCTTCGTTCCCCTGACAATGGCAATCAAGGCTCCCTTGCCGCCATGAGCGTCCTTGTTGGAGATAATAGTATAAAGCTCCCCGTCAGAGAGCGCAGTCTCGTCAATGGTTACATTAGGCCCAAGGTTGCGAGGGAAGATAAGGTACTTGCTTGCATGCTTCAGGTGCTTCCAAGTCCTGAACTCGCTCAGGTAGTCCTTGTAGGCACGTTCAAAGTCTTTGCCCTTGATGTGGTAGGGTTTCTGAAGCGACATCGCCGCTATCGGACGGCTATCTAAGGCCTTCTTTTAAAAAAAGAGCAAACTCATCAGAGATGCGTGTACCCTTTGCTGTCAGGTTCCAGTTGTTTGAAACTGTATGCCCGTCACTATCCAACCATCTGCGACGACGGATGTGAAGCACCGTACGAAACTCACGGATAGGAAAGTCGTCAATGCGAGACTCCTCATAGAAACCATTTGGATTCAGGTCTGTACGATTCTCGGGCGGAAAGTCCCTCTCTTCAAGATGTAGATGCAGAACCTGTTCGTCTCCAATCTTGTCATCAGACACGTCCACCAACTCAAATCGTTTCCCAAGATTGGGAGGCAGGATATATTGTACTAAGCGTACATATGCATTTTCTTTCTCACCCATAATCGGGTGCAAAGATACAACTTTTAGACGAAATTAAACTCAGAATGACACAGGAAATCCCTACTGCTCCCAGAAAACTCAAAAATTAAACACACCAAAATGCAAAAGGAGAAAAGAGGAAGATAAAATTCAACACAGAGGGGATTTTTTTCTCTGGCTGCCATAAAATCCAAAATAAAGTGCTATATTTGCGCAGAAATTGTAGCGTTATGAATCACGGATTTGTCAAAGTGGCAACAGCCATTCCTTCGGTGAAGGTGGCCGACTGCAGGTACAATGTCGAGCAAATAGAGTCGCTTGTAATTCAAGCCGAGGGCAAAGGCATAGAAATCATCTGCCTGCCGGAACTCTCGCTGACAGCCTATTCCTGCGGCGACCTGTTCGGACAGCAGCTCCTGCTCGACGAAGCCGAAATGGCACTCATCAACCTGATGAACACAACGCGAAGCCTGAACATCATCAGCATCGTCGGGCTGCCAGTACCCTATCGCGGAGCCCTGCTCAACTGTGCTGCCGTCCTGCAGCGAGGCAAGATACTCGGTCTGGTACCCAAGACCTTCCTGCCAAACTACAAGGAATTCTACGAGAAGCGGTGGTTCCAGAGCGGTGCCGATGTGCCCGAGGGAACTGTGC
>JAFYNL010000048.1 GCA_017548075.1 Bacteroidaceae bacterium
CACTCGCAGGAATCACATTGCTCCCATCTATTCAATCTCTCCGATTCCACGACAATCTTCTATTTACTTTTTCCTCACAAAGGTAGCTGGGCGGCTCCAGTAAAGGGTTCCCAAGTATTTTGCAAATAAAGATGGTCCCCTTCGGCGTCGGAGCTGCCACTTTCTAAGAAAAATACCCAGATGCCTCCCTTGACAACAGGGCCTATCTCCCTGTCGCTCTTCGTTGTTCGTAAAAAATAAATAAGATTTATGTTTCATCTTCAAAATTTCAAAACAATGAATGCAAATGTTCAGATTTCCGCAGTGAAAAAAGAGTTCAAGAATGGTCAGCAGGGTTGGCAGGTATTCGTAGATGGCATGCAGGGTAGGCTCCGTTGCGAAATGAATTTCACCAATGCCCTCAAAGCAATTCGTTACAGCTTCCTTCTCTCAAAGAGGTTGAATCTCCAAATCAATGACATCCAGCTTGCAGCCCTCTCGCTCGAATATCAGCAGAGCAAGTCTGCTGCCGAGCAGGCAAAGGTCGCCGAGGATGCTACACAGGTAGCTCAGGAAGCAGCTGGTGAAGCTGAAGAACAAGCAGAGGCCGCTCCCGAAGAGGAGCAGCCTGCCGCCCTTGGTGATTCGCCTCTCTTTAAGCAATTTTGCGATTTAAAGTCAAAACATCCTGATGCGCTTCTCCTGTTCCGTACTGGTGAGTTCTACACTTGTTACGAAGAGGATGCCATTACTGCCGCTGCAGTCCTCGCGCTCACTGACATCATCGGTTCAGGCGATAACATCAGTGTCGCAAGATTCCCATACCACTGCCTCGATACATATCTTCCTCGCTTGATTCGTGCTGGACACAGAATAGCTATCTGTGATCAGCTCGAAGCTCCGAAGAATCTAAAGCCCACTGAAATAGTGGCTCCAGTTCAACAGGAATTGTTCACCGAAGCGTGAACAGTTCCTTTCTACACTAACTCACGGCAAGTCCGTGAGTTTTTTTGTGCTTGATTTTGTGGTTTCAGAATAATGTCGTACCTTTGCAGCAGCATCAAGAGCAGGAGCCTTTGGCTCACTCACCAACCGAGCATTAGGATGCCACGGTGGTCAAGGCTGCGAGTAAGCGAATACAATGGAAGTTCACTTACATTGTTGAGCGAAAGCAGACTCGCCAATGAAATTGGCAGGGTACGATGCGGAAGAATAATGTATAACTTCAAAATTATCCTAAGTATGGAAACAAATCGTATTGACAAAGATTTCCCAGCCAGGTTCCTGACTGCTTCAATCCAAGAATTAGTTGAGTTTTTCAATCAGTCCGTGAATAATCGCGGATGGACATCTATGCGTGCTGTGTACGATCAGGTGCTCATCCAAGAGTTTATGCGTCGTGGAATAGACATATCGGCTATCCACGAGGGCAATACAACGAATTTCACTCGTACTGTCGTTTATGATAAAGAGCATAATAAGTTGGTGATTGCTTAAGTCACCTAAAGCAAAGCCTTTTCCTGTCGTCTGCTCTTGACGGGAAAGGGTTTTGATAAAATTTAATAAATATGAGAATATTTTCCATTTCGAATTTTAACCTTTCGACATTTTTATGGTCAAATAAACAGGTGTAGATATTGGATATGTATAGGAAGGATATTTATATTTTGTTCATTGTTCTACTGGTAGTGTCGGCAGTTCAATGCTTGGCGCAGGACGCTATCGAAGGTCGTTTCTCTCGCGAGTCGTTCTCGCTGGGACAGAATACTTTACCCTATAGAAAGGCTGAGATTTGTCAGAATGGAGTCGAAAACTCAGCTCTCGTCCTCTACCTTCATGGTGGCAGTGCAAGAGGAAATGATAACGAGAAACAACTTAGCGAGGCTGCCGTCAGCATAATCTACGAGTATCTGCTCGTCCACGAAATGTCTGCCATATTTGTCGTGCCACAATGTCCATCCGGAGGCGGCTGGACGAGTCAGAACCGCAAAGTGGTAAACGAACTCTTGAAGAGCTATGTCAATGCTGGGAAGGTGGATGATGACCGCGTCTATGTGATGGGAGGTTCAATGGGAGGCACAGGCACCTGGTGCCAGCTTTCCTACTTCCCCGACTTCTATGCTGCCGCAATGCCTGTGGCAGGTAATCCTACGGGCATGAACGCTGAAAATGTCGCTACTACGCCTGTCCTGACGGTTATGGGTACTGCCGATACCATGATGTCAATCGAGAATGTAGAGACATTTATGGCGGATGTCATTGCTGCAGGCGGCTTTGTGCAATTAGAAATAGAGGAAGGTTGGTCACACCCGACAACTTGCGAACAAAGCTACTCTAACGAGCGTCTCGACTGGATCTTCTCTCAGGTTCGAGGTCAGGCTACTGGAAATGTTTCTCCCATTTCGAAGACAGAAGAATCATCCCTCTACGACCTTCAAGGCCGCAAACTTGATAAGATAATGCACCTCGGAATCTATATCAAGGATGGCAAAAAGGTCTTATTAAAAAAGAATTAAAGCACATCCTCTTTTTTGTCAGCATCTCAGGCTGAGCCTTTGATTCCGCCTCCAACCCTCTTCTGCTCGTACTTCCTTCATTGGATGATGCTCTGTTCCGCTCCTGTTCTGCCATTTCCTGCCGTGCCTGACTCACTATCTTCTTCTGTGGAACACAGGCGATTTCTGATAGGCTGTGCATATCCCCATGCCACTGCTTGATAGGATTTCCATTGCATCCGTCCATAGCTTTTCCCCTTATGCGCTTGGTTCTTACCGCTCATTCTTATTCCTCGCTTCTCTCCTTTGTTTGTCTAATGTAAAGCCTACCTGCTCGGATTGACATCGCTCCTTCTCTTCCTCGTACAGCATTTTGCCGTTATGTGTCCACGCCCGTAGGTAAGGAGGGAAACATTCCTCGCCCTTCTCGCTCATTCCTTTCCAGACACCAACACATTGCCTACCTCCATCACTCCTTATAGTCTCTATACAGTACACTTCTTTCTTCTCTCCGTGCTGCATGAGGTTCATACCTGTCTGCCGATTCTTTGGACGCTTGCCTCCGTAGGCTTACTCCAACCCGTCATGTTCAATCTCTCCATGTCCGCTGATTCATGCTCATGGGCTTTTGCTTACCTGTGCCGCCATGCTTGCTTTGTCCCGTAAGACATTGTTTATATTGCCATACTTTGCACTCGCCTCATTTTTACTTTGCAAAGGTAGCCAAGCCCGTGCTCTGCAAGTACCAGTCATCCGACATTATTCACACACTTTTTTCAAAATCTTTTGGGACAGGCCTCAAAACATTTGCTGTGCCCTCTCGGTGAAATAAGTCCGTCAATTCCTTGCATCTGCGCACTTCCACTTTAGGCTTTCGTATTGCACGTAAAAATTAGAGGCTCCGTAGCCTTCAGTATTAACAATTAAATAAACAAATTATGAGTACTTACAAGACAAAAAAGGCGCAAGCAAAGAAGGCTGGCGCAGGTGCTAACAGCGAAAGCGCACAAGAGAAAGCATTGAATCTCTTCGCGGACATGATGATCGAGAAGATTGAGTCTATCATGACAGATTGGAGGAAGCCTTGGTTCACGGAAGGCATCGCTTCTTGGCCGAAGAATCTTTCCGGCAGACATTACAATGGCATGAACAGCCTCATGCTCCTCATGCACTGCGAGAAGGAAGGCTACAAGTACCCTGTGTTCTGTACCTTCGACAGAGTGATGGGCCTTAATTACAACAAGACATCGGTGGGCAATGTTCCTGCAGTAGATGCAGAGGGGAATAAGCGCCCGATGGTATCGGTTCGTAAGGGCGAGAAGAGTTTCCCTGTCTTCCTTACCTGTTTTACGGTCGTCGAGAAGGACACAAACAACAAGATTAAGTACGAGGAGTACAAACAGATGTCTGACAGCGAGAAGGAGCACTACAATGTCTATCCGAGTATGGTGGTTTACAATGTCTTCAACATCGATCAGACAAATCTTCAGGAGGCAAGGCCTGAGATTTATGAGAAAATCGTCAGTGAGAATGGCGGGAAGCAGCCGGAGCAAAAGGGTGAAATGTTCCATTTCGAAGCTATGGACAGGATGATGGAAGAAAATCTCTGGATTTGTCCTATCAAGCAGCTGCATGGGGATAGTGCTTTCTACAGCCAGTCAAAGAAGTTAATCGTGCTCCCAGAGTTCTCACAGTTCAAGGATGGTGAGTCGTTCTACGGCACGGCTTTCCACGAAATGGCTCACAGCACGGGAGCGGAGGAGCATCTGAATCGGCTGAAGCCTGCCGCTTTCGGAAGTGCGGATTACGCCAAAGAGGAATTGGTGGCGGAATTGACAAGTGCGATGATTTGCCAGTACTGCGGTATGGACAAATACATCAAGGAGGACAGTGCGCCTTACCTCAAATCATGGCTTGAATCCCTGAAAGAGGATGCGCAGTAC
>JAFYNL010000049.1 GCA_017548075.1 Bacteroidaceae bacterium
ACAAAGCGGCTTTCCCAGGCATTTGGAGAGAGAGGCATGACGTTATCGACGAGGAATATAAGGAAGGCATTTATGTCGGGTATCGTTGGACTGACAAGCAGAAACTGAAGCCCGCCTTCGCCTTTGGTCACGGACTCAGTTATACTACCTTCAAAGTCAGCAATCTCAAGGCTTTGAGCCCAGTCACGACTGACGGAAACATGACCTTTACCGTGGATGTTACGAATACGGGAAGCGTGGAAGGAAGCGATGTGGTGCAGCTCTACATAACCGATACAAAGTGTAGTGTTGACCGTCCCGTCAAGGAGTTGAAGGCCTTCCAGAAGGTTAGCCTGAAACCAGGCGAAACAAAGACCGTCACCCTCAAGACCGACAAGCGAGCCCTCTCCTTCTGGGACGAGAGTTCAGATGATTGGAAGTCTGAGCCAGGCGACTTCCTTGCTTGGGCAGGCGACTCAAGTGACCGCCTCACCTGTAAAGTTAAGTTCACATTGAAATAAGACTATGAAAAGCAAAACCTATTTCCTAATCTTCATCCTCTGCTCCCTATTCGCCCTACCCCTTGTAGCGCAGGAGAAGCAGATTGCCTATATCGAGTCGAACAAGAACTGGCATTATCTCTATGACGCCCAAGGGAAGAAGATTGCCGGTTATTCCCGCAGTAGTGTGGGCGATGTGGTTGGCTGGGGAAGCACATTCTTCATTGGGAAGAACACGGGCTGGTACCGCATCTACGACGTAAAGGGCAGAGTCATCAAGGCGCTCAGTATCAACAACGTAGGTGAGGTGATAGGCGTCTCTGGAGACACCTTCACAAGCCGAAATGGCAACTGGATTTACATCTGGGACAAGAGCGGCAAGAAGATAGCCACTCGCCCCGCACATTCATAGTTTAGTAGCCAAAGATTTCCTCTAAAGAGACTCGACGGATGGGCCCAAGTTGCTGGAGCTTCTGCATGTCGAGCTCTTTTTCGTTACCGAGGATGAGGTAGCGACCAGCCTTACCTGCCATGAACTTCTTCTCGAAGTCGGCAATGTCCTTCAGGTTGAGTCCTTTCAGATCCTCGAAAATCTTCTTGTTCACATCGAAGTCGTAGCCTTGTCGCTTGGCTGCGAGATAGGCCATGATGACGCCGAACTTGGTGGTACGCTGGCTTGCAATCTGCTTCGTCAGGGCATCTTTTGCAATCTGGAAGGCTGCCTCGCTCTCGGGCATCTTGTCGAGGATTTCGCGGAACTGGTTGACCGCATCCATCATCTTGTCGTTCTGCGTGATGATGTAGGTGAAGAAGTTCTCGGGCTCACCTTTCTTCGAGGGCGTGAGATAGTAAGCCGCCGCGCTATAAGCCAGTCCACGAGCCTCGCGCATCTCTTGGAAGACGATTCCGTTCATGCCTCCGCCGAAGTATTCGTTGAAGACATCGATTGTGGCGTGCTCGTCGAGGTTGGTCTCCTTACCTTCGTTATAATACATGCGCATGTAGATATTCTTGGCGTCGTAGGGAGCAATGAGGATTTCGGGCTCCGTAGCCAGTTGCAACTTGTAGGGCTCGCCTTCTGGCACAGGCTTCAGGTCCTTTTCTGTGGGATGCAAATCGCAGACGCACTTGTCCAGTTCATTCTTCGAGAGCGGGCCGTAGTAGAGGACTTGGTGCTCGTATTGGGAGATGTTCTTCAGGAGGTCGAGCAGTTCCTGAGGATTGGTTTCCTGCAGCTGCTGAGCCGTCATGTTGTCGCGAAGAGCATTGTGTTCGCCGTACATTCCGTACTGACCAAGCATAGTGAAGCAACTGCGCTGTTCCGACTTCTGGTCCTGACGATTCTTGAGGATGAGCCCAACCATCTGCTCATAAGCGTTCTCGTCGACCTTCGCATTATGGAGCAAGTCTTCGAGCAGAGCAAGTGCATCGGGCATATATTCGGCGAGACCACTCAGACCAATGGTGATGGCGTCTGCGTTCACACTGATGGCGTAGTTGCAGGCCATCTTGTAGAACTGTTGTTTCACCTGAGCCGCAGAGAGACTGTCCGTGCCGAGGTAGTCGATATAGCTAGCTGCCACGTCGTACCGATTGTCGTCCTCCTGACCGAACTCGTAGCGGAACTGCAGATCGAAGAGGTCGTTTTCGGTATTCTGCTTGTAGATGACGGGCAAGCCCTTCTCTGTCTTGAAGAACGAGAGGTCCTTCTCGAAGTCGAGGAAGAGAGGTTCTATGGGATCGACCTTTGCCTCCTGAATGTCGGTGACGAACTGGCTGACGAGGTCGCGATTCGTTGGGATGGGTGTGATGGCGGGCTTGTCAATCTTCTTTTGCGTATTGTCCACGCCCTGACGCTTATAGACGGTCACGTAGCCCTCGGTGAAGAAGCGGTTGGCGAAGTCCACAACCTCCTGCTTCGTTATCCTAGCGAGGCGGTCCATCTTGCCGACTTGTTGCTGCCATTCGATGCCATTGATGAAGGCGTCCAACATCTTGGTTGTGCGCGCCTGATTGTGGTCAAGGCTTCGCAACTCGTCCAGTTTCTTATTGTTAAGCGCAGACATCAGCAAATCGTCGTCGAAGTCGCCAGCCTTCAGTTTCTCCACTTCTGCAAGCATGAGTTCCTTCACCTCGTCGAGCGACTGTCCTTCCTTGGGCATACCGGCAAGCAGGAAGAAGCCGTGGTCGAGCATCGGTTCCACGAACGACTCTGCCTGCATCACTTTCATTTCCTGATTCAGGTCGAGGTCGAGCAAGCCTGCCCTGCCGTTCGAGAGGATGGCATCGACGAGTCTCAATGTGTCGTTCTGGAGAGAAGATGCCTTTTCGCTGCGCCAACCCAGCCATACGTTCTCGGCTTCCTGACCGATGACGGTGGTATCAACAGGGTTTGTAAGCGGCTCCAGTTCGGGGAAGGTGGGCTGACTGACGTCCTCGCCGGGCTTCCATTCGCCGAAGTATTTCTTGATGATGGCCAGCACCTTGTCGGGGTTGAAATCGCCTGCCATACAGATGGCCACATTATTGGGCACATACCACTTGGCGAAGTAGTTCTTGATGTTCGTGATGGACGGATTCTTCAGGTGTTGCTGGGTGCCGATGGTGGTCTGCGTGCCGTAGGGGTGCGTGGGGAAGAGCTTCGCCAGCAGAGCCTCGTATTGCTTGTTACCATCGTCCGAGAGCCCGATATTGAACTCCTCGTAAACAGCCTCCAGCTCAGTGTGGAAGCCGCGGATGACCATATTCTGGAAGCGGTCGGCCTGCACCTTGGCCCAGTTCTCCACCTCGTTCGCTGGGATGTCCTCGATGTAGCAGGTCACATCGTTCGAAGTGAAAGCGTTCGAGCCCTCGCTACCGATGGCCGCCATCAGTTTGTCGTACTCGTTGGGGATGAAGTACTTGGCTGCCAGTTGCGAAACGCTGTCAATTTCGTGGTATTTCTGCTTTCTCAGAGCCTCGTCGGTGATGGTGCGATACTCCTCGTAGCGCTGCTCAATCTCGTCGAGCAAAGGAGCCTCGGCCTCGGGGTCGGTAGTGCCGAACTGAGTGGTGCCCTTGAACATCAGGTGCTCCAGATAATGCGCAAGACCGGTTGTCTCGGCAGGATCGTTCTTCGAGCCCGTGCGCACGGCAATATAAGTCTGTATGCGCGGTTCTTCCTTGTTGACGGAGAGATAGACCTTCAGACCATTATCAAGAGTATAGATACGCGTCTGCATGGGGTCGCCCTCCACCCGTTCATAGTTGCGATTCTTGCAGGAGAACAGACAGCAGACAACTGCTAATAGACAACAGATAGAGATGTTTTTGAGTGACATAGTTTTAATTATTTGTTTCATGGTGCAAAGATACAACAATTTTTCGCAATTTCCAAATTTTTAGGCAATTATTTTGCTTTGCAGAATAAATTTTTCACACAGGCAGGGTAAATGACAAACTTAACGTGTTACGTTGGGCAACTTAACGTGTTACGTTGGGCAACTTAGCGTGTTACGTTGGACAACTTAACGAGTATGGCATCGACTACCCCGAGGCTGCATGAAGGTAGGTAACATGGTAACATAGTAACATATTAAAAAAGTGATACCTACCTCCATTATTAAAGTCTATTATTATAAATAATAATAGAATATCTTCTCACTTGGGTGGTAACATATTTTCGGATATGTTACCATGTTACCATGTTACCATCCGAAATATATATCATTCTGTATCTTCAAAAATCGCCCATTTCATCGAGGATTTTGGGCTTCCGAGGTCTGGTTTGCAGGACGGACAGAGCAACAAAATATGTTAGGCTTGCAAAAAAATCTTACCGTTTCCTTTGAACCTTGCGAAAATAGTACTACCTTTGCAAGGCAATATGCGCACATATATACACAATAATAAGGAAAAATGAACAAAATCACTCTGTTAGTCCTCGGGCTGTTGCTCACTTTTGCCGACACTTTTGCACAGAAAGAGGTCTCTGGCGTCTATGTAGGCGGCCACATCCGTCGTCAGCGCCCCGGAACCATCACGACGCTCCGCAACTCGGGCTTCACCTACGTCATTCTCTTCAATGTTCACGTCACTTCCGACGGCACGCTCACTACCGATGGCGATACAATCTGCTACAATGGCGAGTATGTTTTCTATAAAAAACACCCGCATTATCAGGAGGATATTGCGAACCTCAAAACCGAGCCGACCAGCATAAGTCGCGTGGAAATCTGCATCGGAGGTTGGGGAAATGACGCCTACACCAACATAAAGAACCTCATCAACTCGAAGGGAACCGGTTCAAACACCGTGCTCTACAAGAACTTCAAGGCGCTCAAGCAAGCTGTGCCCGAGATAGATGCCGTGAACAACGACATTGAGCAGGACTACGACGTAGATACAGGCGCAAAGTTCCACATCATGATGTACAATCTGGGCTACAAGACGACGCTTGCTCCCTACACCTATAAAAGCTACTGGACTTCGCTCAACGACAAGATTCGCGCCTCGAAGCCGAAAGCTGTGGACCGCGTCATGATTCAGTGCTACGACGGCGGCGCAGGCAATGTGAACCAGGTGGGAACTTGGAACTTCACAGGCGTAACAGAGCGCCATGCAGGCCTGATGTACTACTCAAACGACTGGAGCGTGGAAAAGAATCTGCAACAGTTCCAGAAATGGAAGGACGACGGCGTGGCTACGGGCGGTTTCGTCTGGGTTTATAACAGCGAGGAATGGGACCTCAACGCGTGGGCTTCCGGAATGAACCGCATCTACGAAGCTATCACGGTGCCCGAAGACCAAGTGGCAGTGAAATGCTACAGCGAAACCAACTACAAAGGCTATTGCGTGGCTCTGCCAGAAGGAGAATTCACCCAGAGTGACCTCGCAGTCTATGGCCTCAAGGCAAAAGACCTCTCATCTCTGGAAATAGTCGACGAATATTATCAAGTCCGGCTCTACACCTCCAACAACTGCACAGGAGGGAGGACAATCAAACGTAAATCCTCAAAAACGCTTGGAACCTACAACGACGCAGTCTGCTCCATCATCATAGAACCGAATCCAACAGCCATAAAGACTATAGACAAAGGACAAAGGACAAAGGACAACGGAATTTACAACCTTGCCGGCCAACGCCTCCAAAAGGAGCAGAAAGGCATCAACATCATCAACGGGAAAAAAGTTTTCGTAAAATAAGAAATGAAGAAACTACTCTATTCCATATTCTTTCTCTCCCTGACCATTTCGGCTCAGGACTTTATCTTGCCGATGGGCTACAACGAGCCTTGGACTGGCAAACTGCTCTTCAACAGCGAAGGCGGCTACAACACTGGCGGCAACCACGATTGGGAGCAACTCTACGAGGCTCAGAGCGGCGATGTCTATACCATCACAATGCCTACCGCTTGCTACGAAGCAGATTACGGAAAAGTCCAGTTCAAAACACCTATCACGATACATGCCGACCACTCTTATCGGTTCAATTTGTCCTTTCAGTCGAACAAAAGGATTTCGGATGTGGAGATTGCTTTGTGCGAAAACGAAAACGATGAGATTTATCTCTTAAACGCTACCACCAGTCTTTCGGCAGGTGGAAAAAAGACTTTCTCCCGCACGAACCTTACCGGCATAGACATAGAAGATGCAAAGATAGCTCTGGCCTTTCCGACTACAGAAGACGATGTCACCATAACTCTCTCGGCTATAAGCATTTACGACTCCACGGAGGGAAAGGAACTCTGGACAGGCACCTCCTTCTACAATTGGTGCTACTATGCAGATGAAGATGGAACCCGCATCCCGGATATGGAGATTGAAGGCCGGACAGAGACACTTAGCTGGACCAGAAGCGACTTCGACGACTCACAATGGGCTGAAGCAGTAATGCCTATCGGCAATTGGGGAGCCATCAGCGGCGTGCAGACAGAATGGCCCGGAGGCGACAACACGAACTTCTGGTTCCGCCGCACCTTTACCCTCGACGAGATTCACGAGAAGTCGCGCTACATGCTCAATGTCCTTCACGACGACAGTTACCGCATCTGGTTCAATGGCGAACTGCTCGACGAGGCAAGCGACTGGACTAGTGGAACAAATGCCGTGAAGCTCGAGGTCACTTCCCTCGTGCAAGAGGGCACAAACGTCATTGCGGCCTATGTTCAACAGAACTGGGGCGGAAAGCTTTACGACTGCGGCATGACCGAAGAACTGGATTTCTACGAAGATTTTGATGATGATGCCGACCCTTCGAAGCTCATCTTCAACGAAATCATGATAGGCAACATCGACCAGTTCATCGACTATTCCTGGAACTACGGAGCTTGGGCGGAGATTTACAACCCGACGAATCAGAACATCCTGCTCGACGGACTTTATGTCACGGACGACGAAGCAGAACCCTATAAGTTCAAACTTCCCGATGGAACTGGCGTAGTAAAGGCCAAAGACTTCAAGGTCATCTACTTCGACCACAACTCTGCAGACGGCACCTTTGGCGATACGGCTTTCAAGCAGGTTCGTTTCAAGCTGGACAACGGCGGAGGCACGCTTTATCTCTACGACGAGAACGGACGGAAACTGACTTCCGTGGAATATCCCGGATGCATTACCCGTTGCTCTTGGGCTCGCACGCAAGACGGAGGCGCAGAATGGAATTGGACGGGAGAACCTACCCTTGCAGCCTCGAACAATGACAGCGACTTTGGCGAGTCGCGCCTTGAGGCTCCTTCTGTCGATACCGACTCCAAGCTCTTCCTCGAACCTTTCTCCATTCAGGTCGACATTCCTGAAGGCACCACACTTCGCTACACCACCGACGGCTCTGCTCCGAGCCTCACAAATGGTTCGACGAGCGAAGACGGTACCTTCGATATCAGCGAAACAACCATCCTGCGCTTCGGGCTCTTCCAGCAAGGAATGCTCCCAAGTCCCGTAGTTACAAGGAGTTACATCTATCGCAACAACGACTACTATCTGCCCGTCATCTCCATTGCCACCAATCGCGACAACCTCTACGACGGCAAGATTGGCGTCTATACCGACGGCGTGAATGGTGTGAGCGGACGCAACCACGGAGCCTCTAATATCAATATGGATTGGGAGCGGCCCGTTAACTTCGAGTACATCACTCCCGAAGGCGAAATGGCAGTCAATCAAGAAGCTGAGTTCGTCATCTCAGGAGGCTGGAGTCGCCACTACGCTCCCTCGTCCTTCAAGATTAAGGGAACCAATCGCTACGAGGGCAAGAAGGCCATCGACTACTATCCCTTCTTCCGTTACAAGCCTCACAACAAGTACCGCCAAATCATGATTCGCAATGGCGGAAACGACAACAACTCGCAGGCTCATGGCCGAGTTCGTGACGCCCTCACCCAGCAAGTTCTTATGTCGAGCGGCTTCTATTGCGATTGTCAAGATTATCAGCCCGTTCACGTTTTCTTCAATGGACGCTATCTGGCTCAACTCAACCTTCGCGAACCAAACAATCGCTATCACGGCTACGCCAATTACGGCTATGACGACGACGAGATGGATGCCTTCGAGTATTCGAATGGTTATTTCCAGATGGCGGGAACGAAGGACTCCTTCAACCGCTGGAAGAGTCTTGCTCAGGGATGCTCTTCGCCGAACACCTACGAGCAACTCAAGCAACTCGTTGACATAGACGAGGTGACAAACTTCTTCGCAGCCATCAGCTACATTGGATGTAGCGACTGGATTTGCAACAATAACAACGTGAAAGGCTATCGCGCATTGCCCGACGGAAAGTTCAAACTGACACTTCACGACCAGGATTGGGGCTGGAGCAATACAGATGGCGTTCAGCGCATCAACGGCAATTACGGCAACGAACTGCTTGCCATCTACAACAACATGAAGAATGGCAGTGCCGACTTCCGCCGTCGCTTCATCGATGCTTATTGCATCCTCTCAGGCAGCGTATTTACGAGAGAACGTCGCGACGAGATTTGTGACAGCATTTGCAACCTTGTAGCGCCTGCTCTTGCTTGGGAAAACAAGGAACCTTACACATCCTATGGCGAGCAGAAAGGTGCCATGGGCGGACCTACTTCGCGCCGCTCTCGCATGAATGCGCTGAAAACAGCTTATAGTCTTGGCACTGGAATGAATGTAACATTCAAAGCCAACGTTCCTGGAGCAGCTTTCCTGCTTAACGGCCAGCCCGTTCCCACTGCCAAATTCGACGGAATGCTCTTTGCTCCCGTCACCATTGAAGCCTCAGCTCCCGCAGGTTACAACTTCGTAGGTTGGAGCAAGACTGGCGCTTCCACAGTGACCGACATTCACAAGGGCGACAGTTGGAGCTATTGGGATCAAGGTTCGCTCGACGGAACAAACTGGAAGACCGGAGCCATCAGTTGGCCTGCGGGTCCCACACCTCTCGGCTACGGGAAGAGTTCTATCGTGACGACCATCAGCTATGGTGGTAACAGCAGTCAGAAGTATCCGACCTACTACTTCCGCAAGAATCTGACGCTCGATTGCGAGCCTTCCACTATTGCTTCGGTAACGCTCAACTTCACTGCCGACGATGGCTTTGTAGTCTATGTCAACGGAACTGAGGCCTGTCGCTATCTCTTGCCAGAAGGCGAGATTACCTACGAGACCTACGCCACCACTTATGCTCCTGATAATCCAGATTCCGGCACATTCGAACTGCCCGTAGACCTCTTCCAGAGAGGCGACAACATCATTGCAGTCGAGGTACATAACAATGTGCCTGGCTCTACCGATATATATTGGGATGCCGAGATAAGTTACAACATTACTTCCGGCACAGCGATTGTCAGCCGCGAGCACACACTTCAACTCGACACAGATGAAGATACTGATTTGCGAGCCATCTTCCAACCCCTGCAACCCGAATGCCTCATAGCAGCCGGCTCCACGCCAGTCGTTGTCAACGAGGTAAGTGCCAGCAACTCTGTGGCAGCCAACGAATACGGCAAGCGAAACGACTGGATAGAACTCTATAACACCACCGATCAGGACGTTGACCTCGAAGGGATGTACCTCACCAACGACCCCTCAGAACCCGAGAAGTATCAAATCCCTGGCGGTATTATTCCCGCTCACGGCTATTACATTGTTTGGGCTGATAAGGTCGATCCCTTGCGCCAGTTGCATGCAGGCTTCAAACTCGCGAACGACGACGATCTGAGCGTCACACTTACCGCAGCCGACCATTCTTGGAGCGATTGCCTCACCTACAAAATCATGAATGGAGATGAGAGTGTAGGTCGCTATCCAGATGGAGGAAAACGAGTCTATCGCATGACCAGACCCACCATCGACGCCACAAACACGCTCACCTACTACAGCGAACTGCTTTACGGAGTTGACGAGAACTTCGACGAAGAGACTTTCCTCGATTCCATTACGGATATTGCTTGGGATGAAAGTTCTCTTTCGGGTGGCAACACGGCCATCTACACCATCGACGGCATAAAGATTTCACATCCACAGCGCGGCATCAACATAGTCCGTACCATCGGTCCTGACGGCAAGGTCACCTCGAAGAAACTGCTCGTGAAGTAAAAATGAGGAAGTACCGTACCGCCATCATCATGTTTCTTGTGTTCGAAGTCATTGCCGTATGGCTTTGGCTATCGAGGGGAAACATATTCTTCCTGCTCAATTTCTCCTACTTGGGAATCTCCGTCGGCATTGGATGCGCATTGATGGCGGCAGGATGGAGATATGGTCGCGAACTGACTCAATTCTTGGTAGGTTCGTATATGCTGGTGTTCCTCGGTCTGATCTGCAGGGAGAACATGCAGATTGAGGGGTTCTGGTTCTACTTGGCATCAGGCATATTCGGCGGAGCCATGCTCCATTACGTCATCGCTAAAATCTTTGGTCCATTGTTCTTCGGCAGGGGATGGTGCGGATATGCTTGTTGGACGGCGATGATTCTCGACCTGCTGCCCTATAAGATACCCAAGAGCAGCAGACGCAGACTTGGATTCTTTAGATACATTATGTTTGCACTCTCGCTTGCCGTCGTAGTGACTCTGCTTCTGACGGGCAAAGCCAATCACGCCACCATGTTTACGCTCTTCGTGGCTGGCAACGTATTCTACTATGTGGTGGGTATCGCATTGGCTCTACTCTTCAAGGACAATCGAGCATTCTGCAAATACATCTGTCCGATTACGGTATTCCTCAAGCCAATGAGCTACTTCTCACGACTTCGCATCCGTTGCGACGAAAGCAAATGCATCAAATGCGGCAAGTGCCTGAAAGTGTGTCCGATGGAGGTCGAGGTGTGCAGAGATTCCCGCCGTCGGAAGAACGCTACGGAGTGTATCTTGTGCCAAAGTTGCACCAAGGTCTGTCCAGTCAAGGCATTGAAATGCTGATAGCAGAGGCCTTAAATTCCCCTCCTGATAAAAATAATTGTATAAAAGTTTGGCAGTTACGGGAAAAAGCCGTACCTTTGCCGCGCTTTTAAAGCATAAACATTATTTATTAACTTATTTAACGTATTATGAATCAATACGAAACCGTTTTCATTTTGACTCCCGTTTTGTCTGATGATCAGATGAAGGAAACGGTAGAAAAGTTCAAAGGCGTTCTCACTAATGCTGGTGCAGAAATCATCAGCGAAGAGAACTGGGGCCTGAAGAAACTTGCCTATCCCATCGACAAGAAGACAACTGGATTCTACGAGCTCATTGAGTTCAATGCAGCTCCCGAGACTATTAAGACTCTTGAGATTGCTTATCGTCGTGACGAGAAAGTGCTCCGCTACCTCACCGTTAAGATGGAGAAGTACGCAGCCGAGTATGCAGCTAAGAGAAGAGGTAACAAACAAGCTAAAGTGGAGGAGGCATAAACATGGCACAGCAATCAGAAATCCGCTACTTGACCGCTCCCGCTATTGACGTCAAGAAGAAGAAGTACTGCCGTTTCAAGAAGAGCGGTATTAAGTATATCGACTACAAAGATCCCGAATTCTTGAAGAAGTTCCTCAACGAGCAGGGTAAGATTCTGCCCCGCCGCATCACAGGTACATCTCTCAAGTATCAGCGTCGCGTTGCTCAGGCCGTTAAGCGTGCCCGTCACCTCGCCCTGCTGCCTTTCGTAACTGATTTGATGAAGTAAAGTAAGGAGGAAGATTATGGAAATTATACTGAAAGAAGACGTAATCGGACTCGGTTACAAGAACGATATCGTGAATGTTAAGGCCGGCTATGGTCGTAACTATCTGATTCCTACTGGCAAGGGCGTCATCGCTAGCGAAAGCGCTAAGAAGGTTCTCGCTGAGGAACTCAAGCAGAAGGCCGTTAAGCTCGCTAAGATCAAGGCAGAGGCAGAGGCTCTCGCAGAGAAGCTGAATGCAGTTAGCCTGAGCTTCAATGCTAAGGCAAGCAGCACTGGCGTTATCTATGGTAGCATCGGCAGCCTGCAGATTGCAGAAGAACTCCAGAAGCTCGGCTTCGACATCGACCGCAAGCTCATCGCCATCAAGGACGTGAAGACTGCTGGCGAATATGTCGCTGTCGTTAAGCTCCACAAGGAAGTTGCCGCTCAGGTTCCTTTCACCGTAACTGTTGAGATGGACAAGCCTGAGGTTCAGGAAGAAGCTCCCGTAGAGAAGAAGCCCAGAAAGGCTAAGAAGGAAGAAACTCCTGCAGAGGAGGAAGCTCCTGTAGTTGAGGAAGCTCCCGCCGAGGAGGTTCCTGCAGAAGAGGCCGAGGCTCCCGCAGAAGAACAGAAAGAAGAAGAATAAGTAAGTTTTACTTTCATAGGAGCAAAGGGGCACGGCCGCAAAAAGCCAGTGCCCCTTTGTGTCTAAAATAACATTCAATTTCCTAAGTCGATGAGCATCATCAAATGTCCCGAATGTCGTGGCCAAGTCTCCACTATGGCAGGAACTTGTCCTCATTGTGGCACAAACATTTCAGGCAACCTTCGCACTTGTCCCAGTTGCGGCGGTTATTTCCTCTTGACTCAAGACAAATGTCCTGAATGCGGAGCTGAACTGGAGAAAGAAGTCGAGGAACAGCCCGTCAACCCCTCTCCCACTCCTGAACAGGAAAAGATGGAAGAGAAGAAGAAACCTCACAAGTCGAAAGGTCCAATCATCATCTTCTCTGTAATCCTCCTCATTCTCGCGTGCGCAGGATACTATTATTTTAATCTGCAACGCATGCAAAAGAAAGAGCAGGCCGATTACGAGCGACTGGAAGGCATCACGAACCCTGAGTTCTATCAGCAGTTCCTCATCGACTATCCCGATAGCAAGCATTATACCGAAATAGAGGAACGCATGCATGTTCTCCAAACGGAAGCAGAGGAATGGAATCAAGTCCTCAAGAATATCAATCGTTCCAGCGTTTCGCTTTTCATGCAAAAGCACCCAAACTCCCTTCGACAAAGGACTTGCGAGGATATGCTCGACTCCATTGATTGGAACGAAGCTTTGGCTATTGGCACAGAGGAAGCCGTGACCGACTACCTGACTCGCCATCCCAAAGGACGTTTCGTTGATGATGCCGCAGAGCAAAAGAATGCGCTCTTGCTCGCAAAGGTAACTCCCGAAGAGAAGGCTCTGCTTCGTGGCACCCTCGAGGCTTTCTTCTCAAAGGCAATTGCTCAACAGGACATCGAAGCCGTTAAGGCTGCAATCCCCGATACAATAAGCTTTTGCGGCAATTCGAATGCCAATGCCGAGACCATCATTCAATATGCTCAAGAAAAGGTAGCAAAGGATGTTATCGGGCTTCACTACATCATTGGGCAGAGAATGGACGTTCACAAGGAGACGCTTCCAAATGGTAATACAGGCTTCGCAGTTGAAGTCAACCTGCAGGAGACCATCAGTCGAAGCGACACAAATCAGCCCTCGTCCAACATTTATCGCGTTAGCGCCCTCATTAATCAGGAACAAAAGATTGTTCGCATGAACATCACAAAATAACTTACCACACATTATGGCACAGAAAGAACTGCAGCTCAAGTACGGCTGCAACCCCAATCAGAAACCCTCGCGCATCTTCATGGAAGAAGGAGAACTGCCTCTCGAAGTACTCGGAGGACGTCCCGGCTACATTAACTTCCTCGATGCTCTGAATAGTTGGCAACTTGTTAAGGAACTCAAAGCCGCTACTGGTCTTCCCGCAGCAGCCAGTTTCAAGCACGTTTCCCCCGCTGGAGCCGCAGTAGGTCTGCCTTTGAGCGACACTCTGGCTCGCATCTATTTCGTGGACGACATCAAGGTGCCTTTAAGTCCGATTGCCTGTGCCTATGCTCGTGCAAGAGGAGCCGACCGTATGAGCAGCTATGGAGATTTCATCGCTTTGAGTGATACTTGCGACGAAGCAACTGCCCTTCTCATCAAACGCGAAGTGAGTGATGGCGTCATTGCTCCTGGCTATACGGAAGAAGCGCTTCAGATTCTCCGCGAAAAGCGCAAAGGAACTTACAACATCATCCAGATTGACCCGAACTATGTGCCTGCTCCAATCGAACGCAAGCAAGTGTTTGGCGTCACTTTCGAGCAAGGAAGAAACGAAGTGAAGCTCGACGATCCTGCTCTCTTCGAGAACATTCCCACTGCCAACAAGAACTTCCCTGAAGCCGCAAAGCGCGACCTCATCATCGCTCTCATCACCCTTAAATACACGCAGAGCAATAGTGTCTGCTATGTGAAGGATGGTCAGGCAATCGGTATTGGTGCAGGTCAGCAGAGTCGCATCCATTGCACGCGACTTGCAGGCAACAAGGCCGATATCTGGTGGCTCCGTCAGAACCCGAAGGTAATGGCTTTGCCCTTCATTCCTGGCATTCGTCGTGCAGACAGAGATAACACAATTGATGTCTATATCAGCGACGATTATATGGACGTTTTGGCTGAAGGCGAATGGCAGAAGTTCTTTACTGAAAAGCCCGAACCTCTCTCTCGTGAAGAGAAGAAGGCTTGGATTGCGAAGAATACTGGCGTGAGTCTTGGCAGCGATGCTTTCTTCCCGTTTGGCGACAATGTAGAGCGTGCTCACAAGAGTGGCGTGGAATACATTGCTCAGGCAGGTGGAAGCGTTCGCGACGACCACGTTATCATGACTTGCGACAAATACGGTATCGCAATGACCTTCACAGGTGTAAGACTTTTCCACCACTAAAAAGAACCCGCAAATGGCTAAGTTCGGAGGCGATGATATCGATGCTGTAATCCTGGGAGGCATAACTTTCAAGGGCGGCGCTAAGAGTGGCCCGAAGAAAGATGAGCCGAAGGTCAAGACTAAGGCAAAGAAGAAACAATACATCACAGGTGCTCACGGCAGCGGAGCAGCCAAGAAGAAGGCTGACATCCGCCGTCAAAGAGCAAACAGACATAAATAAAGAGTGAAGAATTAAGAGTGCAGAGTGAAGAATTCACTTAAAGGATTTAATGATATGAAACAGAGACATTTTATATTTTCTATTATCTTTTTTCTGTTGTCTGTGGTCTGTTGTCCGTTGTCTATGACGGCACAAACCGAAGTAGAACCCTTCGTGCCTGGAAGCACACTCGAGGGCGTTGCCTATTATCTGCCACGAACCGCTTTCCGAGTTACCGTGATTGCAGAGAAGACGACCATCAAGCCTGGCGATTTCTACAAATATGCCGACCGCTATCTTCGCCTTCAGAACGTTCCTACAGAGCAAACCGTTCAGTGGAACCTCAAGAGCATCACGCTGGAGCCTTACGGCAAGCCCGACAAGAAGAAGGCTTATAGCATCAAGCTCAAGAGCAAGACTGTGGCTCCGCTTGTTGGCCTTAGTCGCGATGGTATCTTGCTGAGTATCAATTGCGATGCCAACGAGACTTTCCTTCCCGACCTGCCTAAGCCCGAGAAAGGAGCTGCTCCCGAGAACCCTCGTTCCTATATGACTCAGGAGATTCTCGCAGCCGGAAGTACAGCCAAGATGGCAGAACTCTGTGCTCAGGAGATTTATGACATCCGAGATAGCAAGAATGCGCTTGTTCGCGGAGAAGCAGAAAATACGCCCAAAGACGGGGCTCAACTCAAACTGATGCTCGACCAACTCGACAAGCAGGCTTCCGTACTCGAGTCGCTTTTCAGTGGAACTTCGCAAACAGATACAGAGGTCTTCTCCTTCTTCTACGACCCTCAGCAGGAAACCAACCGCGATGTCCTCTTCCGTTTCTCGCAGAAGCTTGGCGTTTTGGATGCCGAAAACCTTGCAGGCGAACCGGTTGTCATTTCCATAAAAGTGCTCGAGACGATTCCCACGACTGTTCCTTCGGAAGAAGTCGCCAAGAAGCGTGCAAAGATGGACCACGGCGTTTACTACAACATCCCTGCTCGAGCCAAGATAAATGTCTCGTACAACGGGCAAGAATATGCCAATTTGGAGACTCCGATGGCTCAGTTCGGCATTGTGGAAATCCTGTCCAATACCCTCTTCGATAAGAAGACAAACACCCAAGTTACCTTCTTCCAAACGACTGGAGGCACGAAGGACATCATGGAATAGAAGTCGTTGATTATCAGGCTTCTGTGTTACATCGGAAAAGATGCCCAGTGAAGTTGGCAAAGTTCACGTGTGAAGATGACAAACTTCACGTGTGAAGATTGCAAAGTTCACGTGTGATGTTTGGCAACGTAACGTGTTATGATTGCAAACGTAACGTGTTATGATTGCAAACGTAACTGGGGTTGTTCACCAAGTTAACGTATGGCGTTGGGAAACTCTCAACGCCATATTTGTTTTCTTAAACATATTTTTTTGATTTTTTTGAGGAATTATTCGCATTTATTAAAATTAATTATGTATCTTTGCCTTGTTTTAAGCTAAAAAAACAACTGTATAACAATAAACCTTTTTATTAACCTTTTAATTAAACAAACACATTTTCTATGAGTAAAAAACTACTGAATCTGTGCATGGTAGCGCTGTTGAGCGTTATTAGCACAGCTGCGTGGGCGCTTGACAAAGTAGATGGCGTTTACCAGATTGGTACGGCGGAAGACCTGAAGGCTTTCGCAGAACTCGTAAACGGTACTGAGCCTTATGCCAATGCTGTCTTGACAGCCGACATCGACAAAGGCACCGAGAACTACAGAATCGGTCGTGACGGCCAGGACTTCCAGGGAGTCTTCGACGGCGCAGGTCACACCATTACCTACAACATGACCTTTGAGGAGAATGGTGCAGGCCTCTTCCGCAACGTCGGCGTACATGCCTTAATCCAGAACCTGAAAGTGCAAGGTACCATTAACACCAACAGTTCCTTCGCTGGCAGTATCGCCGGATGGAACAGTGGTCGCATCCGTGGCTGCTATGCTGATGTCACCATTAACAGCAGCAAGTCAGGCGACGCTACCGATGGCGGCTTGGTTGGTATCGCTTATCGCGGCACAGTCATTGAGAACTGTCTGGCAAAGGTTAAAATCTTAGGCGAAAGCACCCAGAACTGCGGCGGTGTCGTAGGTTGGGCAAACGACAAGATCAACATCATGAACTGCTTGATCGTCAGCGATGGCAGCACCCTCGACGTATCTAACGGTGCAAGTGCAAACATCGCACGCAACGGCGGCAATATTAATGTTGTTAACCTTGAGACCTACAACACTAACCCTTACGGAAACCGTCCTGCTGGTGCCAACTACAACAACTATGTTACTCAGCAGTGGGGCAACAACAATGCAACAACCGTTGTGCCTCTTGCCGACCTCGCTGACGGCCGTATCTGCTATCAGCTGAACAACGACCAGAGCAAGATCAACTGGGTTCAGAAGATTGGTACAGACCCATTCCCCGTTCCCGCAGCATTTGGCGAAGGACAGGTTTATGCATCTGGTGCTACAGGCTGTAACGGTCAGGGCGAAGGTCTCACCTACTCTAACGAGGGAACTGTTCAGGCAACAGCTCACACATTCGACAAGTATGGCATCTGCTCCGTTTGCGGTTGCTACAACTTCAATGGCTTAGAATTTGACGTTGCAGACAATGCCGTTCTCTTTAAGACTGCAGACGATATCTATCTGGCAGAAGGTTGGAACCGTATCGGCGACGGCTTCAAGCTGAACATGAAGATGGTTGACGACATTGAAGTTCCAGCAGGCGGCTATATTTTCAACACCAGCAACTGGGTGGACGGTAACTTCGACGGCCAAGGTCACACTCTGACCATCAATATGACCGAAGGTGAGCATGTTGCCTTCATTCCTGAGATGACCGGTAACTTCGAGAACGTCATCATGCACGGTTCGATTACAACCAGCGGTTCACGCGCAGGCTCTATCTCTGCAAATGGTCGTATGGCTTTGATTCGTAACGTCTACTCCGACATTAACATCACTTCCTCTTTGGTCGGCGACAACACCTCTGGTGGTTTCTGCGGCTGGATGGGTGACAAGGAAAAGAGAGTCGAGAACTGTATCTATGCAGGTACCTTCACTTTGCCAGGTGCTGACGGTGGCGCAAGATGTGCACGCGTTGGCGGCTTCAGCGGTTGGGCAGCAACCAAGACATACTTCACCAATTGTGCAGTTCTTGGCAAATTCATTGGTGCCGGTAACCAGACTCTGGACAACGACACAGAGAACTCCGGTAACATCTCTCGTAACTATGGCAATGTAGTTTCTGAGAATGTGTATGTCCTCAATCCTATTGTAGGTAACTCCGTTGGAGACGCTGACAAATACACTTTCTATGGTGAGGTAGTTGAGACTACTGAAACAAATGAGGAAGGCGAAGAGGTGACCACTAAGATTTATGTACCCAATACCGAAGGCGTTGCCAATGGCGAACTTACATTCTTGCTGAACGGCAAGGAGAGCGGTCTCGACCGTTTCTATCAACTGATTGGCACAGACCCCAATCCTCTGCCTGTTGCAAAGGAAGGTGCACTCGTTTACTGCGTTGCTGCAGAATATCGTTGCGACGGCACACCTCTGGGTGATGACGTAACATACTCTAATTCAGAAGCTAGTGCAAACATTCCTGACCATACGAATGTAGATGGCTGGTGTACCGTCTGCGGCGCTCTCCAGGAAGATTACATTACTCCCGTCGATGGCTGGTATGAAATCAGCAACGGCACACAACTCGCATGGTGGAGCAACTACGCAACAAAGTATCCTACCGTTAAGGGACGTCTGACAGCCGACATCAATATGTCTGGCAAGATGGCTAAATTCAGACCCATTGGTTCACAGGCTAGCTTATTCGTTGGCGAGTTCGACGGTCAAGGTCACGTAATCAAGAACTTTGTTCTCACAAGTTCCAGCGACTATCAAGGTCTGTTTGGCGTTATCGGCGGTGGTGCCGTTATCAAGAACTTTGTTCTCGATAGCACTTGCTCTATCACGGGTGGTGCATTCTGCGGTGCTATTGGCGGTACCAATGGTGGTGGCGACGTTTACATTTCCAACCTGGGTAACGAAGGTACTGTAACAGGTTCTGCACAGAACGCATCTGGCATCCTTGGTGTTGACATGAGTGGTGCTGCAACCCTCCACATCACCAACTGCTACGTAACGGGAGCTGTCAAGGGCGCTCGTGAATCTGCTACTATCTGCTCTTGGTCAAATTCAGCTTCAGTTATTAAGGACTGCTGGAGTTCTGCAACACTGGAAGGCATTTACGGTACTGGCTCCTTCACTCGCGGTCAGACTTCTGTTGTCAATTGCTACGAGGTAGATATTGAAGGTATCGATGGTCAGCAATATGGCGACGACCACACTAAGGACAAGACCAATCTCATTACAGCAGAGGAAATCGCAAACGGTGCTCTTTGCGCTAAACTGAATACCGTTGACTTCCGTCAGAATGTTGGTGAGGACACACATC
The DNA here is from genome assembly GCA_017548075.1 of Bacteroidaceae bacterium. Taxonomy (GTDB): domain Bacteria; phylum Bacteroidota; class Bacteroidia; order Bacteroidales; family Bacteroidaceae; genus Physcousia. The sequence goes on from JAFYNL010000049.1 coordinate 19,296, forward strand.
CCGTATTCAATCAGACTCATGCTGTCGTGAAGGAAATCACTGAAGCTGGTTATGCTACTATGTACATTCCCGCTGAAGTGACAATTCCCAATGGCGTATCTGTATTCACTGGCGAGTTCGAAGAGACTTGGCTGAAGCTGAATCCTGTAGAAGGTACAGTTCCTGCTTTAGAGCCTGTAGTACTGAAGGGTGCTAAGGGTTACTACGGCTTCATGCCTGCTGCCGCTGCTACTGAGAGCGTGGATGTGGTCTTCTCTTCGTTAGGCTATGCAAACGAAGCAGTCATTCCAGAAACAGTTGAGGTTGGGAATCTGACCCTCAACTTTGCTCAAGGTACTAATACTCAAAATCTTGCTCCTAAGTACTACACCGCTAGTGGTGGCAGTGCTCGTATCTATGCAGGCAATACTATGAGTATCTCTGCAGGTGGCGCAACTATCACAAAGATTGTGTTTACTCTAAGCAACAACGGTGTGCCCACATTCGAATCGGGTAGCTACGATGCAGGTTCCTACACATGGGAAGGTGAGGAAACAACTGTAACAGTTGGAGCCTCTGCCCAAGTCCGCATCAAGAGCATGGTTGTTTATTATAGCGTTGCCGGTGAAGGAACTGCAAATATCGAAGGCAATGTTCTGAAGGGAACTGCTGAAGAGATTGACGCTGCAGGCAAGTACATCCTCGCTCAACCCGAAGGCGAACCCGTAGGCTTCTACCTCGCAAACGGTGGTAAGATTGCTGCTGGCAAGGCTTATCTGGAAGTTGAAGGAGAAGTTAAGGCATTCCTCTTCAGCGAAGACGATGCAACTGGCATTGCTAACGTTGAGAAGACTATCGAGAACGGAGCTATCTACAATCTTGCAGGTCAACGCATCAGCAAGATGCAGAAGGGCGTCAACATTATTAACGGTAAAAAAGTTCTTAAATAATGAAAAAGTATTTTGCTCCTGCAATGCAGGTAAATGAAGCTCAAGCTGCACAGATGCTTGCAGAAAGTCTTATCATCAGTAGCGACAAGACTGTCGACGGCAGCCAGGCTCTTACAAAAGAAGACACTGGCTGGGACATCTGGGCTGACGAATAATCATTAAGCACTCTATTCAGGAGGCAGTTCTCGCAAAGAGGGCTGCCTCTTTTTGTTGGAGACGCTAAGGTCGTTTGCAAAGTTAACGTGGGTAGTTGCCCAACTTAACACGTGTAGTTGGACAAGTTAACGTGGGTAGTTTTTGAATTACATTTTTCTTGGTTTTTTGTTTGCCATATTATAAATAATGTGTAACTTTGTGGCGTAATATGTCGTTAAATCTAACAACAAACCTATAAACCAACTTATTCCTAAAACTAAATCTATTATGAAACAAACATTACTAAGTCTTTTGAGGTCGCGAGCCATGATGCTCGTAGCCTTGATGTGTGCGCCTTTCATTGGTGCATGGGCAGACAGCGAAACCATCACATTTGGTTCGTTAACTCCGGCGCTGGAGAACGGAGTGCAATACTCTGATCCTTTTGGCACTAACATCAGCGTTACTTTTGGTGGCGGTGGCAACAATGGTAAGTACTACAACACAGGCAATGGCATCCGCATTTATAGCAATGGAACCATTACAATCACGGCTAATGACAATACCATTACTGCAATCCAAACAACTTTCTCAGAAGCAGCTTATGCTCCTGCATCTGCTGATGTTTGGACAAGCGATGGTGAAGGAACAGGAACTTCCGGAGCATCTGCATCTTGGGAAGGCTCTGCTACTAAAGTTGTGATGACTTATCCCTCAAGCAGTGGACAATGGCGCCTTCAGGCCATCAAAGTCACCTATGTTACAGACGGCCCTCCTGCTTGTGAAACTCCCACCTTCTCTCCCGAAGCTGGAACTTTCCTTACAGCTCAAAGCGTGGAAATCAGTTCGGAAACAGAAGGCGCAACTATCTACTATACAGTTGACGGCTCAGAACCTACCGAAAAGAGCCCAGTATACACAGAAGCCATTTCTGTAAACGAGACAACTACAATCAAGGCCATTGCCGCGAAGGAAGAATATAGCAATAGTGCTGTTGCCAGCGCAACCTATAAGATTGTTGCTTTCGAACATGCAGGAACTGCAGAAGACCCATACTCTGTGGCTGATGCTCGCATTGCCATTGATACAAATACTGGCGTTACTGGTGTCTATGCAACAGGTATCGTCTCCAAGATTGTGACGGCTTACAATTCTCAATTCGGCAATATCTCCTATAATATTTCTGCCGACGGCTCTACCGATGGCGAACAACTCCAAGCTTTCCGTGGTAAAGGTAAGGATGGAGAATGGTTCACCTCCAACTATGATGTTATGGTGGGCGATGTTGTGGTTGTTTATGGTAATCTGACGAAATATGGTTCAACTTACGAGTTCGCTGCCGACAATCAGCTTGTCAGCCAGGTGCGCAAGCCTGTTGAGGTAACTGTTGGCGAGAGCGGCTATGCCACAATGTATCTGCCTTATGCAGTTGAATTGGGTGGTGTACTGCCTTCATCAGATCTGCCCACACCTGTTGGCTCTTGGACATTCGACGATCCCGAGAACCCATTGGCAGGCACAGGCACAGCAACTCTCACACCATCTACACATAGCACATCTAAGCCCACTTGGCTCGAGAGAAAGGAAAGCCTTGAAGCTGCTGGCATCCAAGTAATTGACGGTGGTCTGTATCTTCCCAAAGGCTCAAGCCTGAATATGGATACCAATAATGGTGCAACAGGTTTCGACAAATATACTGTTATGTTCGACATCTGTGCAGACGATATGACTGGCTACAATCCTCTTTGGCAGAATAGTATTACCGACAGCAAGGACGGCAGCCTCTTCATCAAGAACGGACAGATAGGTCTGGGCGGCTCTCTCGGCTACAATGGCGACTTCAAAGCTGGTCAGTGGTATCGTGTCGTATTGGTAATCGACACTCCCAACAAAGCAGCCCTTTATGTTGACGGAGAGCTGATAAGTTCTTGTGAGCACACAGACTCTTACAACAAGCACTGGTTGCTGTCAGATCCTGGTGCAGTCTTCTTTGCTGACGAAGATGGTGAGGAGAAAGACATCAAGGTTACCGGTCTCAGCTTCTGGGATGTTCCCTTTACCCTTAGCCAGGTTGCCGCACTCGGAACTGTTGATGCAACGCCTGAGGTTGAAGTGGTTAAAGTGCCCGAAACTGTTGGTACTTGGACCTTCGACGATGCTGAAAATCTGACAGCAGGCACAGGCGTTGCCACGATGGAAGCCACTTCTGGCGTTGCTGTTAACGAAGACGGTAGCGTCACGGTTGGTGTAGGTGACAACCTGAAGATAACCACCAATCTCCCAGAGGCAAGCCTTAACAGCTATACTTTGATGATGGATGTCAAGTTCCCCGATGTTGCCCGCTACACTTCTATCATCCAGACCGACCTCAGTAACGTTAACGACGCAGCCCTGTTCGTTCACAACGGACAAATCGGTATCAATTCAGGTGGCTTATACTATCACGGTTCACTTGTAAACGACACATGGTATCGTATTGTATTAGTTGTTGACAACTTGGTTATGTCGGAATACGTTGATGGTTTGTTTATTGGCAAGGGTTCTTCGCAGCTTGATAAGTGGGGCATTAATGGAGGTGCCTTCTTCCTCTTCGAGGATGAGGATAATGAGAACGACGAAGGCATTGCCACAGCAACTGAGATTCGTCTTTGGGATAAGGCTCTGACTCCCGCTCAGGTTGCAGCCCTTGGCGCTATTGGTTCAGAACTGAAGGCATTCACTGGTGTGGTTAACGGTGAATACTTGACTCTGAATGAAGTTCCGGGAACTATTCCCGCATTCACTCCTGTGGTACTCAAGGCTGCTCCAAACACCTATGTCTTCGAAATGGCCGAGAATGTTGCTGCTATTGAGGAGAACGACCTAAAGGGCACACTCGAGGACATCGATGCTGCCGGCAAGTATGTTCTTGCTCAGCCTGAAGGCGAACCTGTTGGTTTCTACTTGGCAGAAACTGGCACCATTAAGGCAGGTAAGGCTTATCTGGAAAGTGCTAGTGGCGTGAAGGCATTCTACTTCAATGGTGACAGCGCAACTGGCATCGAGAACGTGAACTCTGCCCTCGACGCTAACCACAACTTCGACGGAGCTATCTACAACCTCTCTGGTCAGCGCATCAGCAAGATGCAGAAGGGCATTAACATTATTAACGGTAAGAAGATTCTGAAATAATGAAAAAATATTTTGCTCCTGCAATGCAGGTTAACGAGGCTCAAACTGCACAAATGCTTGCAGAAAGTCTTATCATCAGTAGCGACAAGACTGTCGACGGCAGTCAGGCTCTCACAAAAGAAGACAACTCTTGGGACATTTGGGGAGAATAATTTCCTGCTAAATAGTCTACAAAAGTTATAGACATTTACCCCTGACCGGCTTAGCTAAGGTCAGGGGTATTTGTTTTTAATATAAAGAGTGAAGAATTTTCAATTACCCTTTCCGTCTTTCAATTTATTTTCTTACCTTTGCAAGGTAATTGACCGAAATAAGACAAAACAAAGATATGGCAGCATCGACAGGTAAAAAGCGCTCAAGCACAACAAAGATTGTGGAAGTGCCTCAGGTTGACCAATATGGACACAAGCAACCACAAAGCCTCGATATGGAAGTGGCAGTGCTGGGTGCACTTATGGTTGAACAAGATTCTTATGGCTTAGTAGCAGAACTGCTCAAGCCAGAAAGCTTCTACGACCATCGTCACCAACTCATCTATCAAGCTATTCAGACACTTAATGCCGAGCAGAAGCCTGTTGACATTATGACTGTCATCGAACAACTTGAGCACACAGACAACCTGGAGGCTTCCGGTGGCGAAGTCTATCTGATGCAAATCAACGCTCAGGTTGCAAGTTCTGCCCATATAGAATATCATGCCAAGATTATTGCCCAGAAATCTTTGCAGCGTCAACTCATCACCTTTGCCAGTCTTGTACAGACGAAAGCTTTCGATACCACTGTCGATGTTGCTGACTTGATGCAGGAAGCCGAGACCATGCTCTATTCAATCTCGCAGAAGAACATGAAGAAGGACTTCACGCAGATTGACCCAATCATTGGCCAGGTATATGAACAAATCCAAAAAGCACAAGCAAAGGAAGGTGGTTTGAGCGGTCTGACTTCCGGCTTCCGCGACTTAGACAAGATTACAAATGGTTGGCAGAACAGCGACCTAATCATCATCGCTGCTCGTCCTTCTATGGGTAAGACAGCCTTTGCACTCTCTATGATAAAGCGTATGGCTGTGGACAATAAGATTCCCTGTGCAATGTTCAGCCTTGAGATGAGCAATCAGCAACTTGTCCAACGTCTTATGATTAATGTCAGCGAACTGAGTGGCGAGAAACTCCGCAGCGGACAACTGGCTCCCTACGAATGGGGACAGCTTGACCAACGTGTTCGACAGCTCTACAACGCTCCGATATACATTGACGATACTCCATCGCTTAACATCTTCGAGTTGCAAACAAAGGCTCGTCGTTTGGTGCAAGATTATGGCGTAAAAGTCATTATGATTGACTACCTTCAATTGATGGAAGCCAGCGGCTTTAACATCAAGAGCCGTCAAGAAGAGGTAAGTAATGTGAGCCGCGCATTAAAAGGTCTTGCAAAAGAACTTAACATTCCTATCATTGCTTTGAGCCAGTTGAACCGTGGTGTGGAGAGTCGCGAAGGCATTGAGGGCAAAAGACCTCAGTTGAGCGACCTTCGTGAGTCGGGTGCCATCGAGCAAGATGCCGACATTGTATGCTTCATTCACCGACCTGAATACTACAAGCTTTATGTTGACGACAAAGGCTTCGACTGGCATGGGAAAGCAATGTTCATCATAGCTAAGCACCGTAATGGTTCTGTTGACGACATCAAGTTAGCTTTCCGCAGCGAGTTTGCGCGTTTCTCCGACCTCGAGACTTCAGTTCCTCTGCCAGGCTCACAAGAAAGCGATATGGGCGGACGTTTCGTCTCACCAAAGATGACTGCTGAGGAAATGGCAGAAAACGACCGTATAGCTAACGCCATCGGAACAAACGATTCATTCGAAGGTCTGCGAAGCGCACAACAAGAAGACGAGTTTTAAGAAACAACACATATAATACAAACAAAGCGTGCCCTTCTGGTTAGAAGAGCACGCTTTGATTTTGCATGCAGGAGTTATTCTTCTGGCTTCATGTTAGTATAGACGGTCTGAACATCATCGAACTCCTCGAGTTTCTCCACCATCTTGTTGATGGTTTCGCGTTGTTCGGGAGTCACATCCTTTACGTCATTGGGGATGTATGTGAACTCACCACCGACATCTTCATAGCCGTCTGCCTCAAGTTTCTTCTGGATAGCGTTGAAACTTGTCGGCTCACCATAGATGGTGATGGTAGTTACATCCTTCTCCTCGTCGTACTCTTCGTCGTATTCTTCCTCTACGCCACAGTCAATCATGTCAAGGATGAAGTCATCCATATCCATTCCGTCTTTCTTCTTGAACGAGAAAACACACTTGTGGTCGAACAGGAAGGAGAGTGAACCTGTTGTTCCCATGTTGCCTGAGAACTTGTTGAAGACGCTACGAACGTCAGCAACGGTTCGAGTTGTGTTGTCTGTAAGTGTGTCAACAAAGACAGCTACACCATGAGGGCCATAGCCTTCGTAGGTCACGCTCTTGTAGTCACTTTGGTCCTTACCCATTGCGTTCTTGATGGCACGCTCAATGTTGTCCTTCGGCATGTTCTCACGCTTGCAGACAGCAATAACGCTACGCAATGCAGGATTGTTCTCTGGTTCAGGACCTCCAGCCTTCACAGCAATGGCAATCTGCTTGCCCAGACGAGTGAAAGTCTTAGCCATATGGCCCCATCTCTTCAGCTTAGTAGCTTTGCGGTATTCAAATGCTCTTCCCATTATATTATGTTTTATGATTGTTATTATCTGAGTTCTGCGCCAAGTTGCTGCTTCAAGTTATTGATAAGTTTCTGCATGATAGCATCAATTTGCTTGTCGTTCAGAGTCTTCTCGCTGTCCTGCAGGATGAAGTTCACAGCATACGACTTCTTGCCTTCTGGCAGATTCTTGCCTTCGTAAACGTCGAAGAGCTTGACTGCCTTGAGCAATTTCTTCTCGGTTTGGTAGGCGATACGCTCCACTTCACCAAATGGAACGTTGCTGTCGAGCAAAAGAGCGAGGTCGCGACTTACTGCTGGGAACTTACTTATCTCAGTGTAAGTGACGTTCTGCTTCTGTATGATGCGCATGATCTGGTTCCAACGAATGTCGGCGAAATACACAGGAGCGTCGATGTCGAAAGCCTTCGTGAGCTTATTCGAAACGATACCCATCTCTGCGAGCACTTTGCCTCCACGATTCTCGATGCAGAGACTCTTGCTATAAATGTCGCTCTTGCCCTCGCTGAACACAAGCATTCCGAATGGAACGCCCAGTCTTGTGAAGATGTTTATCACGTAAGCCTTGAGTTCGGCAAACGATGTATCCTCGTCGGGATGCGCCCAACTGCCACGAACACGCTTGCCTGTCAGCCAAAGACCAAGATGATAGTCCTCGCTATAAGCGTCGAGAACGTGCTTGATGACTTCAGGATCGCGACTGCTGCTCACGCCTGGAATGATGTCGGGACACTTCTTCTCTGCCTGGAAACGGTAGCAGTTGCCATACTCGAAGAAACGCAGGTCAGTATTGCGATAGCTGATGTTTCGTGCGATACTCTCAAGTCCTCCGAAGAGAAGAGTCTGTCGCAGAGCATTGAGGTCTTGGCTAAGCGGATTGAGAAGCTTAACCGACTCCTCGCTCTTGTAAGACTCCAAGCCGTCGTAATAAGCGCCACGCTGGAGACTGTTATTAAGGATTTCGCGGAAGCCGCCACCCACCAATTGCTCGCCAATAATGTTCTGCAATTTGTAACTCAAGTCGTTAATCGTCTTGACGGTCAGGCTATTGTTGAGCGTTGACGGAATTTCCACATTATTATATCCATAGATGCGAAGGATATCTTCCACCACATCGCAAGGACGCTGCACATCTACTCTGTAAGCGGGAACCGTCAACTCGAGACCTTCGCCACTTTCCTTGTCTATCTTCATCTCGAGGCTCGTCACGATGCTCTTGATGGTTTCCTGAGGAATGTGCTTGCCAATGAGGTTATCCACATAGTCGTACTTGAGCGAGACCTTGAAGTCGGGCAGTTGTTTGGGATGCACATCCACAATCTGCATGCTGACCTTTGCGCCAGCGAGTTCTTTTGCGAGGATGGCTGCCTGCTTGATGGCATAGATTTGACCATTGGGATCGATGCCACGCTCGAAGCGGAAGCTTGCATCCGTGCTGAGTCCATGACGGCGGGCACTCTTGCGAATGCTGGTCGGATTGAAGTAAGCGCTCTCCAACAGAACATTGACCGTCGTGTCGTAAGTGCCGCTTCCCTTGCCTCCGAAGACGCCAGCGATACACATCGGCTCCTTTGCATTACAGATGGCAAGGTCTTGATTCGAGAGCTTATGCTCAACGCCATCGAGCGTTACGAAAGGCGTTCCCTCAGGAAGCGTCTTGACGATAACCTGCTTGCCCTCAATCATATCGGCATCGAAGCAATGCAGAGGCTGACCATAAGCCATCATAATATAATTCGTGATGTCCACGATATTGTTGATAGGACGCAGTCCAATCGTGCGAAGCTTATTCTGAAGCCACTCAGGACTCTCTTTCACATCGCAGCCCGTCAAAGTAACGCCAACATAACGAGGACAGAGGTCTGGATCGTCGATGGTAATGCTGATGGGCAGCGACTCATCGTCCACCTTGAACTTCTCGCAGTCAGGACGATGCAGACTAGTCTTGTAGCCGTTCTGGACAAGCCAAGCATAAAGGTCGCGAGCCACGCCATAATGGCTGCAAGCATCTGCCCTATTGGGAGTTATATCGACCTCGATGAGGTAGTCGCTCTCAACATGATAGTATTCGGCTGCAGGAGTGCCGACCTTTGCATCTTGGGGAAGAACGATGATTCCGCTATGGTCGTTGCCGATGCCAATCTCGTCTTCAGCACAAAGCATTCCGCAACTCTCTATGCCACGAAGCTTGCTGCGTTTGATGGTAAAGCATTCGTCGCCATCATAAAGCTTGGTTCCAACGACGGCTGCAATGACCTTTTGACCTGCAGCTACATTCGGAGCGCCACATACAACCTGAATGGGTTCACTTTCTCCCACGTTAACTGTGCAAACGTGCATGTGGTCGCTGTTTGGATGAGGTTCGCAAGTCAGCACCTCAGACACATAAAGACCTTCCAAACCGCCTTTGATGGTCTGCACTTCTTCCACGCTATCCACCTCCAGACCTGCGCTTGTCAGGGCATCGGCCACTTCCTGAGCAGTCAGCGTCGTATCGACATATTCCTTAAGCCATTTGTATGATATGTTCATGCTTCTTTCCTTATTATATTTTTATTTTGCGTGCAAAAGTACAAAAAACTTTGCATATAGCAAAACTTAGCGAGACATTTTTTTCAACTCTTGCAGGAGTGAAAGAAAACAACTGCAGTGAAGTTGCCAAAGTTAACGTGTTAAGTTGGCAAAGTTAACGTGTTACGATTGCAAACGTAACGTGTTATGTTTGGAGACGACCTTAGAGGTTCAAAGAACTATGAACCAAGGATTGTGCAAATCGGGCTTGTTGTAAGTGAGAGGTTGATGGCTCGAAGCATCCACCACCATTCGACCCGCAGCTCTGGCAATCGCGTCTCCAGCAGCCGTATCCCACTCCATTGTGGGGGCAAAACGAGGATAAACATCTGCACTTCCCTCAGCAACCAGACAAATCTTCAAGCTACTTCCGCTACTAATAAGCTGAACTTTGTCGTGTTTTTGGCGCAGTTGATTGATATATTCTTCAGTCTCAGGACTCAAATGAGAACGGCTTGCAACAACCACAAATCCATCCTTTTCTTTCGACAGAGGCAACGACTCTCGCTCCTCTCCCACTCCTTTCCAAGCTCCTTTGCCAACAATACCTGAATAGAGCACACCTTGAGCTGGCACATATATCACGCCAAGAATAGGCGAGCCGCCTTCTACAAGGGCAATGTTGACTGTAAACTCGCCATTCTTCTTGATGAATTCCTTAGTGCCATCAAGTGGGTCAACAACCCAAAGTCTGTCCCAAGTCTTACGCTCTTCAAAAGGAAGATGAGCACCCTCCTCACTCAGGATAGGAATGTTCGTTTGTTTAAGGTAGCGAACTATGCAATTGTGTGCAGCTTTATCGGCAAGTGTGAGAGGACTATTGTCAGCTTTTTTCTCAATTCCAAAATCTTGTTTCGGGTCGAGATAAATGCCCATAATCTCCTTCCCTGACTCAAGAGCGGCCTCGATTGCAAGTTGAAGAAGGTTTTCCATCCTTTTAAAGCATCTTTAGAGCCAACTTAATAACGCGCTCTACAGGAGCATCTGGCTCGTCGGTAAGGATTTTCTGCACGACTTTATGAGCAGGAGCAGGACTGAATCCAAGCATAGAAAGAGCCGCAACTGCCTCGTCCAGAATCTCCTTGTTAACCATCGGAACTGCCGATGCAGAGGGCGATGCAGCTTCAATTCCAAGGGAACCAATCTTATCGCGAAGGTCCACAATAATTCGCTGAGCTGCCTTCGGCCCAATACCCTTCACAGATTTGAGCATCTTATCGTTGCCCTCGCTAATGATGCCAGCCAGTTCGGAAACCGTCATAGACGAGAGAATCACGCGACTGGTGGCCGCTCCAATGCCGCTCACACTAGTCAACAAGAGGAAGAGTTCGCGCTCAGCTTTCGTGCTGAAACCCCACAACTGATAAGCATCCTCTCGAATCGATTCACTAATCCACAACTTTACTTCCTGCTTTCCCTGTATTGCAGAAAATGTATTCAAAGAAATATTCACGCCATAACCAACTCCGTGGCACTCGACTACGGCAAGGGCGGGAGTGAGGTCGGCAAGCGTTCCTTTCAGATATTCAATCATGTTTGTTTTGTTATTATTGTTTTGCAAAGATATAAAAAAAGGCGGAAAAATGCGTCACAAAACAGGTAAAAACAAGAAAAATGCACAGAAATGCAGCCATAAATATAATAAAAGGAGCTATGCGTACGTTATAAAATAGCATGAGCGCGCGAAAAATCATATTGGCTCTTTGTGTGTTGGCAAGCATAAATGTGTTGCTGGCAATGAGTCATTCCTATATGTTAGAGGCTTCGGAACAGGCCGCTCCAGCCGATACAGTTTCCGATGGGAAGCCGCGCTATTCCGTTCGCAAGACTGGTACTCAGGATACAAAAGACCTCAAGAAAAAGACTGCCGACCTGAAAGAACCAGACAACTTGAAGACCGAGGTTATCTACGATGAGAAAGACAACACATATACTATAGGTACTTCTTTCTCTGGCTCTGAAGGCTCTGGCGCAGGACAAGGCACAAGAGGCGGCAGTAGTACAGGAACTAGAGGTTCCAGTTCTAGTGGTGGAAGAAGTGGAGGTAGAAGTCAGAACACTTCGAGTGCATCTTCGACTGGTGCTGCTGGAGCCTCATCAGGCAGCATTATTCCTGGCAGAGCAGGCTTTACGCTTGGTACAGCCACAAGTTTCTTGAACGCTCCTGTCTTGATGTCGCCTGAAGAATATCAGGAATGGTCGTTGCAGAATAGCATGCAACAATACTGGCGTCAAAAGAATGCAGAGGCTTTCGAGGCAGAAGGCAAAAACAAGTTCGACTTCACAGATATGCACTTTAGCCTCGGACCTGCAGAAAAGATATTTGGTCCTGGCGGCGTTCAAATCAAGACTCAAGGAAGTGCAGAACTTAAGGTGGGCGTCAACTCGAAGAAGGTAAATAACCCAGCTCTTGCAGCTTCTCGCCGTAAAACCATAGGTTTCGACTTCGACGAAAAGATTAATCTGAGCCTCAATGGTAAGGTGGGCGACAAGATTAACATGAACCTGAATTACAACACACAAGCCACCTTCGACTATGATGCCCAGAACCTCAAACTGAAATATGATGGTAAGGAGGACGAAATTGTTAAGCTCATCGAAGCAGGTAACGTTTCTTTCCCCAGCAATATCAGTCTTGTTCCTGGTGTCAGCAGTCTTTTCGGCCTTCGTACAGATGTGCAGTTCGGCAAGTTGAAGATTCAGTCAGTCGTCAGCCAAAAGAAGAGTTCTAGCAGTAGTGTCAGCAGTAAAGGCGGCTCGCAGACAACCAACTTCGAGTTCAGCGCTACAAATTATGAAGAAAATCGACACTTTTTCCTCTCCCACTTCTTCCGTGAAAGATACGACAAGAACATGGAGAGTTTGCCCACAATCTCAAGCGGAATCAATATCAAACGCGTAGAAATCTGGGTGACTAACAAGAGTGGTAGGACGGAGAACAATCGTAACATTATTGCCTTGGCTGACTTGGGTGAGCCATCATACATTTATAATACTGACCTTTGGACAAACACAGGCATCAACGTTCCCAGCAACCGCTCTAATAGTGAGTACGATCGTCTCATAAATGATTATCCTGATGCTCGCGACATTTCACAAGCAACCACCATTCTCGACGGGATATATAACTTCCAAGGCAGTATTGATTACGAAAAGTTGCAAGCCGCCAGAAAGCTTTCCAGCAGCGAGTATACAGTCAACAATGCTTTGGGTTATGTTAGCCTTTCAAGCACTCTGCAAGTGGATGACGTTCTTGCCGTTGCCTATGAATACACCTATATGGGTACAACCTATCAGGTTGGTGAGTTCGCAAGCGACCTTACAGACAACTCGAAAGCACTCTTTGTTAAGCTGCTGAAAGGCACCTCCGGAAGTCCCAAGTTGCCGACTTGGCGCTTGATGATGAAAAACGTCTATTACCTTGGCACTCAAAAGGTATTGGCAGACAAGTTCCGTCTGGACATCAAGTACCAAAGCGACTCAACTGGCGTCTATCTCAGTTATCTTCCTGAAGAGCAGTTCAAGAATACCATCCTCTTGAGGGCACTTAATCTCGACCGCTTGGATGCCAAGAACAACCCGCATCCCAATGGTCAGTTCGACTATGTAGAAGGCTACACTATCAGCAAAGGCCGTATCATCTTCCCTGTTGCAGAGCCTTTTGGTGAACATCTGGCGAAATGGATAGGCAATCCTGCTTTGGCAGATAAATACTGTTTCCGAGAACTCTATGACAGTACCAAGACCGTTGCCAAGCAGATATCCGAGCATGACAAATTCTTGTTAACAGGTCGCTACAAAGGCACTAATGCAGGAGAAATTGACTTGGGCGTAACGAACATTGCAAGAGGCTCAGTCGTCGTAACTGCTGGAGGTGTCACACTAACAGAGAACTCCGACTATACGGTCGATTACAACATGGGCCGTGTGACCATCATCAACCAGAGCCTCATCGATGCAGGCACCAATATCAGCGCTTCCGTAGAGAGCAACGACACATATGGTATGCAGCGAAAGACGATGCTCGGCTTGAACATGGACTATGCAATCAACAAGAACTTCACTGTGGGCGGCACGCTGATGTACTTGAGTGAGCAACCGCTTACTACAAAGGTCAGCATGGGTAACGAACCTTTAAAGAACACACTTTGGGGATTGCATGTAAGCTGGAAGAAAGAAAGTCAGTGGCTCACTAACATCATCGACAAACTGCCTCTCATTCAATGTACTCAACCCAGCCTTATCTCTTTCAATGGTGAGTTTGCTCAACTCATTGCAGGACAGAACCATAGTGTTCAGGGAGATGCCTCTTATCTCGACGACTTCGAGAGCAGTAGCATTAAGAGCAGTTTGACGCAACCCACATATTGGACTATGTCGAGTACGCCAAGTATGTTCGCCGAAAGCAAGATGACCGCTAATGCCGCATACGGCTACAACAGAGCTTTGCTTGCATGGTACTATGTAGATCCCATCTTCACTCGCAGAAGCAGTACCCTGACACCTAGTCACATCAAGAGTGACCTTGACCAACTCTCTAACCATTATGTTCGTGAAGTCTATGAACGCGAACTTTATCCACAGAAATCACAGAACACCTATACAAGTTCAACTGGACTCAATGTCCTGAACCTCGCTTACTATCCTAAAGAACGAGGAGCTTACAACCTCACAACCGATGTTGATCAGAACGGTCATCTTACTCATCCGGAAGAAAGATGGGGCGGTATGATGCGTAAACTCGACAACACAGACTTCGAGGCTCAAAACATCGAGTACATCGAATTCTGGATGATGGACCCGTTCATCTACAAGCGTAACCTCCCTGGCAATCATGGTGGCGACCTCTATTTCAACTTAGGTGAGGTTTCTGAAGATATCCTGAAGGACGGCAAGAAGTACTTCGAGAGCGGAATGCCTGTAGACGGTAATCCACAATACTTTACTGAAGGCTATTGGGGACGCATCCCTAATAGTAGTAGCGTGACCTATGCCTTCAACAACGAAGCTGGAGCAAGAGCTAAACAAGACGTTGGTCTTAATGGTCTGAATGATGATGAAGAACGTGAGTTCGGATTATATGCCAACTACCTTCAGCAGATACAAAGCAAAGTTTCGCCAATTGTCTTCGACAGCATCTATAACGACCCTGCCAACGACAACTACCACTACTATCGCGGCTCGGATTTCGACCAACTTAAAATGTCCATTCTGAATCGCTACAAGCGCATCAACATGCCTCAAGGCAACAGTGCCGACTCTGACACAAGACCAGAGAGCTACGAAACTGCATGGAAGGTAACTCCAGATGTAGAAGACATTAACCAAGACTACACCCTCAACGAATACGAGAAGTATTATCAGTATCATGTAAGCATTCGTCCAGAAGATATGGTTGTGGGACGCAACCACATAGCCGACAAGCGAGTGGCAAGTGTCAAACTTCGTAACGGTAACACTGAAGAATGTACCTGGTATCTTTTCCGAGTTCCCTTGACAGAATACGAAAGTAAGGAAGGTAACATCAACGACTTCACAAGTATCCGTTTCATGCGTCTCTTTATGACGGGCTTTGAGGAAGAAACCATCTTGCGTCTTGCCACACTCGACCTCGTTCAAGGCGACTGGCGTATGTATCAGCAACCTCTTTACAATGGAGATGTTCCTTCTAGTGGAGGTGGCACATTGGAGATTAGTACAGTTTGTATCGAAGAGAACAACGACAAGCAACCTGTTAACTATGTCCTACCTCCAGGAATCACTCGAATCACTGACCCTTCGCAATCTCAACTTGTAGAAGCCAACGAACAGGCTATGTGTATGGTGGCTCGCAATCTTGGTGGAAGTGAAGCAAAGGCTGTTTATAAGAACTGCAACTACGATATGCGTCAGTACAAGCATTTGCAAATGTATGTTCACGCCAATGCCCTCGCAGAGAATATCACCTCTACTACCGACGGAGAATGCAGCGTCTTCATACGTCTTGGATCTGATTACAAGAGTAACTACTACGAATACGAAGTGCCTTTGAAACTTACTCCAGAAGGTTATTATGATACTTATAGTGCTCAAGGTTGCTTGGCAGTTTGGCCTGCAGAAAATATGGTCGACATCAACTTCGACCTCTTTACATCGCTAAAGAAGCAAAGAAATGCTCAAGCAAGCATTGGCGTGGCATCCATGAACCGTCTCTTCTCGACTTACGATGAGGACCATCCCAACAATCGCATATCCATCATGGGTAATCCTACACTTGGTGAGGTCAAGACAATTATGATTGGCATTCGTAACAATAGTGGTAGGACGAAGAGCATTGAGGTATGGGCTAACGAATTGCGACTTCAAGAGTTCAGTAACTCAGGTGGTTGGGCAGCGCAAGGAAGCCTTCAAGTACAGGTCAGTGACTTAGGTTCAGTAAATGCGACTGCCAAGATGATAACTTCCGGCTTTGGTGGCATCGAACAAAGTGTGGCACAGAGAAAGAACGAGGACAATCTCAACTACTCCATCTCTACACACTTCGACCTTGGTCGTCTCCTTCCTGAGAAGGCTAAACTTACGGTTCCGATGTACTATAGTTATAGTAAGGAAAAGATATCGCCTAAGTATAATCCCTTCGATACGGATATGCTTCTCGACGATGCTCTCGATGCCCTTGCCAATGAGCAACAGCGCGATTCTCTGCGAAGCCTGACTAATCATACAGAAACCAATAAGAATCTCTCCTTTACAGGCATTAGGCTTAACATCAGCACTCGTAAGCATCCCATGCCATACGACCCTGCTAACTTTACTTTCGGTTACAGCCGCTCCTCTCAATTCACAGAGGGACAGACAACTGTCTATGAGCGTGAGCTCAACTGGAAAGCCAATATGAACTACTCCTGGAGCCCGAACTGGAAGACTTGGGAGCCTTTCAAGAACCTCAAAGGAAAGAGCAAGTGGTTGGACATCATCAAAGCACAGAACCTTGCCTATGCTCCGCAAAGCATCACGTTCTCAACCGACATGAACCGTAACTACTACGAACTTCAGGAACGTGACCTCGAGAATCCTAGTGACCTCTCTGCTTTGCCAGCCACATTCAGTCAAAACTGGACTTGGAATCGCAACTTCTCACTAAAGTGGGACATCTTCAAAGCCTTGCACTTCTCCTTCCAAAGTGGCACAAAGGCTGAGATTGAAGAGCCTTATACACAAATCAACAAAGACCTTTATCCTGACCGTTACGAGGCCTGGAAAGATTCTGTGAAGTGGAGTCTTCGGAACTTCGGCCGTCCTCTCGATTATCATCAGAACACACAACTCAGTTATAAGTTGCCTTTGGAAAAGATTCCTGTCTTTGATTGGGCTTCCGTCGATGGTGCTTATACCGCCAACTATACTTGGAAACGCGGCGCAGAAAGAGTTGGTCGTCCGTCTCTTGGCAATACTATTAATTCTCAGCGCACAGTTAACATCAACGGCAGACTCGACTTGGAGAAACTCTACAATCACAGCAAATTCCTTCAGGAAGCTAACAAGCGCTTCTCTGCTGCCAATGCTAAGGCTGGTGCAAATCAGAAACGTGCTGAAAAAGAGAAGGAAGAGAAAGCAAAGAAAGCTGCTAAAGAAAAGGAGAGAGACGCTCGCCAGAGAGCAGAGCAAGAGTCGATGAATACTGGAGAGTCTGTAGATAGCATCCTTGCAAGACAGCAGAATGCGGGTGGTAAGCAAGGTAATGCAGCTGGTGTAACGAACAAGAAAAAGCCAGAGAACAAAGGCTTCGTGCAAGAGATAACTCTCTATCCTGACTCCGACCTTGTTATTGCTCACGGACAAAAGTCTAAGCGCGTTCGTGTTACTGCTCGCGACAGTAGCGGCTTTGCCTACAACATTAAATATAAGAAGGTTGACGAAAATAGCATCCGCATTGTACGGACTCCAGTTGATACAACTAGTGTGCGCTTGAATGTCATTGCATTGCCCAAAGCATCAGAGCAGAAGTGGTATGGTTTGGCACAAACTGCAGCCCGTTTCCTGATGATGATACGCAATGTCAGCATCACTTATCGCAATACCTACAACCTTGCTGTACCTGGCTTCCTGCCCGATGTTGGCGATATGCTAGGACAAAGGAAACTTGGCGGCATGTTCACACCTGGACTTGACTTTGGTTTTGGTCTTGTAGATGACTCTTATCTCAACAAAGCAAAAGGGCGTGGGTGGCTGCTAGGAAATGATAGTGTGGCTACTCCAGCTACCATTGCAAAGACAGAAGATGTGCAAGTGAAGATGAGTTTGGAGCCCTTCACAGACCTCAAGATTGACCTCAACATGAGTCGTACGGACAACCGCAACAAGAGCATCCAATATATGTATGGAACTCCTCCAACACATAGCGGTTCGTTCAACATGACAACTATCAGCATTGGCTCTGCTTTCGCCAGCATCGGTTCTGCAGGAAACGGCTATTACAGCAAGACGTTCCAAAAGTTCCAAGACAATATCGATATTTATCAGAAGCGTGTAGAAGACCAATATCGCGGCATTCGCTATCCTGCAGCAACAGGCATGAACGGCACTTTCAATCCTGAGAATGGAACAGTCAACAAGTATAGTGCTGATGTTATGGTGCCTGCTTTCCTCAATGCTTATACAGGAACCAGTTCGCTCGACATCTTCCCATCACTTCTTAAGATGTTGCCAAACTGGAGCATCAACTACAAAGGTTTGAGCAACCTGCCTTGGCTGCGCGACCACTTCAAGAGCATCAACCTCACTCACGCCTACAAGAGTGTTTATGCAGTCGGCTCTTACCACTCCTACAGTTCTTGGGTTGAGTGCATGGGCACAGGCGGACTTGGCTTCATTCAGAACACTACAACTGGAGGTTATGTTCCCAATAGTCTTCTCGACGTAAGCACAGTCAGCATCAACGAGAGTTTCTCGCCACTCATCGGCATCAATACTACCTTCAACAATAACATGACGCTCAAGTTGGAATATAAGACCACACGAGTCCTCAACCTGAGTATGACCAGCGCTCAACTCACGGAAACAGGCTCGAAAGACTTCGTTCTTGGTTGGGGTTATAAGATAAATGATTTCAACCTGAGCAGCATCTTCCGCGGAAAGAAAGCAAGCGAACAAGTGGCTAAGAATACTAAGACGAAAGGCAAATCGCCTAACTCAATGAACAATGACGACCTAGGAGAGACAAGCAGAGGCGGCACTACAAGTGGTCGAGGCAACTCTGGAAAGTCAAAGATTGCTCACGATTTGAACTTGCGTTTCGACTTCAGTATCCGCAATCAAAGCGCCATTAAGCGCGACTTGCAGAGCAATCTCTGCGAAGCTACCAGCGGCAACAAGGCCTTCAAGACTAGTGCGCAAGTCGATTATACAATGAGCAGAATGGTGACACTCAGCCTTTTCTACGACCGTCAACGCTCTGCCCCACTCCTTTCAAGCAGCAGCTATCCTACCATTACTCAGGACTTCGGAATGACCATGAAGTTCTCTCTCACAAGGTAAAAAGGTTGCCTGTTTCAACTAAGCTCAGTTAAATTGCAAACGTAACGTGTTATGTTGGCAAAGTTAACGTGTTAAGTTGGCGAACTTAACGTGTTATGTTTGGCAACTATCCACGCGTACTTTCAAATCAACCCCAGACATCTTGATTAAGGAACCTAATGTAGGCACAAAAAAAGATTCCTGATCTCACGACCAAGAATCTTCAACCTTAAAAATCTAATACCATGAAAAACACTTTTGCTTCGCGGTGCGGACGATTTTTGAACATCCTCCGAACCTTAGTGTGCACTTGTCTGATATTTAACACCTTACAAGTATTATCTTTTTAGGTCAAGCCTTTTTCTTTGATGAGTAACATTTGGTGAGTCTCATATTGACACTTTTTCATTGTATATTTTTCTATTACAATTTTCAGTAAAGTTCAATCTTGAGACACTTGCTACTCCATTTTTTTGAGTTTTCAGGAAACAAATTTCTCTATGTTGGGAAATTGTCACCTTGGCAATTTTTCGCTAAAAACTACCAGTATTCAAATGAGGCTCAGTTAAAAAAAGTTAAATTTTTCAAGCTTGTCGAAGCATGTCCAAAACATTTCGACAAATCTCGTTTTTTCGAGCATCGCCATTTTGATGTATGAGAGAAATGACTTACCTTTGTCACAGGTCAAATTCTCGTGTACATCGCAAAGGTTCACTTGAATACATCGCAAAAGTACAAAAAAAAATTGGATGTAGCACAAGCTAATGCAAAAATTATTGTTTAACTTAAAATTTTAGAATATGGCTAGTAGAAAATTAACCTCTGAACAAGCTAATTGGCTGTTTCTCCACTTCCCAAACAAAACCAATAAGGAACTCGCAGAAGAACTGACTGAAATGATTCGTAAGGAGAACCAAATCAAACTGACTAGGTTGAACAAATTGCTTGAAGAAGATTTTGGCGAATCAGCCAAGAAAATCATCGATAATAAGATTAAAGCCATAAACAAATTCAAAGCTGTCTCTGAATCATTAATAAAAAGGTACGCGCGTGAGTTGCATTGTCCTCGCAAGTCTAGAGAACATCTGATTATGTGTAACCAAGTTAAAGCAAAAGCCACAAACATCAAGAGATGGATGAAGAAAGCCGAGAAAGTAGAACATATCATGGAATGGCTACGAACCTTTGATGAAAAGGACACACGTTTCTGCGTCATTGAAGGTAATGGACAATTGAAGAGCTTTAGAGTTTCCATAAACAGATTCAACAAGGAAGAAGGATTCGACAGAAGTATATTCCTTACATCTCAGTTCATTCCTGAGATTAGCCTGCTTCGTGTGCATGCTTCACTCTTCAGGGCATTTCAATAATTGATAAAAATAACCAACTGCTGAGTCGAATATGACAAAAGGCAAGTTGGC
Organism: Bacteroidaceae bacterium; assembly: GCA_017548075.1. GTDB lineage: Bacteria > Bacteroidota > Bacteroidia > Bacteroidales > Bacteroidaceae > Physcousia. The sequence continues at coordinate 39,732 of JAFYNL010000049.1, forward strand.
GCTCTTGAATATCAAAGTCCAACCCTGACCATCCGCGAGGACCGTCAGGGATGGCACCATTTTGAAAATCTTGACATATTAGATATGGTATATGTCAAACATAAACATATACAATGGCAATGATTAAACAATCTGACATCGATAGGGTTCTGGATGCTTGCAACATCGTGGATGTTGTCAAGGACTACGGCATTCAGTTGAAGCAGAAAGGCAGGTACCTCTTTGCGTGCTGCCCTTTCCATAAAGAGAAGACTGGCTCTTTTTGTGTTTCATATGAGACTGATACGTACCATTGTTTCGGATGTCACGAACATGGGAACAGCATCAGCTTCGTAATGAAATCCGATGGCTGCTCATTCCCTGAAGCTGTAAAGAAACTGGCTCAGAAATACCACATCGATATTGAGGAACGTGAGCCTACTGCTCAGGAGGAAATGGAAAGGAAGCAGAAGGAAGCGATGTACATAGCCAATGAGATTCTGGCGAAATTCTATCATGAGCTGCTTCTTAAAAATGCTGAAGCTTGCAAATATGCCTACAAAAGATGGGGAGAGGAATACTGCAAGAAACATCTCATTGGCTATTGTCCTCTAGGCGCACGACTGATTGATAAGCTGGGCATATCACAGGAAATCATCGAACAACTGGGGTTGAAGAATAAAGGTGGGTATGACTTCTTCAATGAACGTGTTGTCATTCCTATTCGTGACAGAAACCAGCATATCATTGGCTTCACAGCTCGCAGTGTTCCTATTCCCCAAGACAAGTATAAAGGCAGTGATAAGGAGCCTGCAAAGTATATGAATAGCAAAGATAGCATCATTTACAACAAGAAAAGCTCCTTTTTCGGTGCTGATACGGCTTGGGGGAGTATTGCCAGGACTGGTGTCTGCAATGTGGTTGAAGGTGCTCCTGATTGTATGCGACTGCATATCATCGGTGTCCCTAACACTTTGGCTCCCTTGGGCACTGCATGGACGGAGGAACATTGCGATATTCTGAAGAAGAAGGCTTCACATATCTGCTTCATACCTGATGCCGACCCGCCTAAGTCCGGAGAGAAGTTCGGACCTGGCATCAAGGCTGTGATGGAATCCGGTGAAGTCGCCATGAAGTTCGGCTTCACTGTCTCGGTGAAGCAGATACCCGTCGGCAAGAAGAAAAAGGATCCTGATGATTACTGCAAGACTAAAGACAAATTTGACAAACTGAAGGAAACAGATTTTGTGCTTTGGCTGGCTGACCTGCTATTTGAAAAGAATATGACTACTGAGCAGGAAGGTAAGGTCATTAACAGACTGGCTGCACTCATGGCCTACCTTGCTGATGATACCATTATAGACAGGTATATCTCTAAGCTGACAAAATACGTTCCATCCAAACGTGTATGGCAGAAGTCTGTGGATAAACAGCGAAATGAACAGGCGGAAGCAGAGGCTAAAGCGAAAGAGGAAAAGGACTCTAACCTCTTCAAAAGATACGGATTCAATGTCGAGAAAGACAGTTACTACTACTCTATATCCGAGAAAGGCGGTGTGTATGTCTGGAGCAATTTCACCATGCAACCGCTTTTCCATATCAAAGACAGCGTGAATGCCAAGCGTATATACTTGCTGAAGAACGAACATGGATTGGAGGAGCTGGTGGAATTGAAACAGGAAGACTTGGTTTCTCTGCAAAGGTTCATGCTACGTATCGAGGGATTGGGAAATTTCATCTGGAAAGCTTCTAATCGTGAATTGCTCAAACTGAAGGAATTCCTTTATGAACAAACGGAAACAGCTGAAGAAATTCGACAGTTGGGATGGCAGAAATATGGCTTCTTTGCCTTCGGTAATGGTATCTTCCATGAAGGGAAGTTCCTCAAAGTTGACAAGTATGGCATCGTTCGGCTGCCACAAGGGAATTTCTATTTGCCTGCTAACTCTAATATCTACCGCAATGACGCTAAGTTGTTCCAGTTTGAACGCCGATTTGTTCATCAGGGATTGTCTACGATTTCACTTCGTGATTTCTCCGAGCAGATTTTCACTGTATTCGGGAACAATGGGCGCATCGGCTTTATGTTCCTGCTGGCTACGCTGTTCCGAGACATCGTAACAAGGGTGACACGCTCTTTCCCTATCCTGAATCTCTTCGGACCTAAAGGCTCGGGCAAGTCGGAACTGGGACATACGCTGATGTCGTTCTTCATCATCGAGAATGTGCCGCCTAACATACAAAACTCAACTATTCCCGCGCTTAATGACACGGTGGCTGCTGTGGCGAATGCCTTGGTACATATCGATGAGTTCAAGAACAGTCTTGACATCAATAAGAATGAGTTCCTGAAAGGTATGTGGGACGGCACCGGAAGAACACGCATGAACATGGACTTGGACAAGAAAAAGGAAACAACGTCTGTGAATGCTGGTGTCATCCTCTCTGGACAGGAAATGCCTACTGCTGACATCGCTCTTTTTTCACGTCTTATCTTCCTTTCTTTCTCGAAGTCTGAATTCGATGATGAGGAGAAAACAAACTACCTGAAGCTGAAACAAATGAGGGCACAGGGTATGTCTCACCTTACCCTTGAAATACTGACTCACAGAAAGAACGTGGAAACATCTTTCACCGAACTCTATCAGCTAACGCTATCGGAGGTCAACGAAAGATTGAAGGACATTGCCATTGAGGACAGAATCTTGCTGAATTGGCTATCTCCATTGGCTGTAATACGATGTCTGGAGAATGTCCTTGATACTTCTCTTTCATATAAAGATATGCTGAATATCTGTGTGGATGGCATACGCTTTCAAAATGCCCAGTGTAAACAGAACAATGAACTGGCGAATTTCTGGAAAGTGGTAATGTTCCTCGTCGGGGAAGGGTATTTGATTGATGGCGGGGATTTTCGTGTCGAATATGTACGACGGCTCAAAACTGATATTGTTAATGTGGAATGGAATGAATTAAGGCCGGTTCTCTATATTCAGAAATCTCGCTTGTTCATGCTCTATAAAAAGAATGGAAAGGCTGTGGGGGATACTGTCCTGCCTGAAGGCTCTCTGCTTTACTATCTCGAACACTCCAGGGCTTATCTAGGATTTAAGAAAGGAGTACGCTTCAAAGTGTATCATAATGGAGTACTACAATTCAAGAACGGCAAGGATGGGAACAATCCTGAAACTAAGGTATTATTCTCTTATTGCTTCGATTACCGTATACTAGAAGAAGACTATGGCATCAATCTGGAGATTGCGACCGAGGAGGATGGTGATACGGCACATAAAGAGGATTACGATGCTGCTCATCCCAAACAACAGACATTAGATTTATAGGTATTCTTTCTTTTCTATTATTGCAGAATACTCTGCAAACCCCGACTATTTGCCGTGAGGCACGAAGTCGGGGTAAATTTTTAGCTGAAATTTGTATTTTTTGAAGACAATTTCTATTACAACAAGTACAACACATACAACATATTATTATTCAATAATTTACGTTTTATATTCTTGGAAACTTCTGACAACATCTGACAACAAGACCAGCATTTCACTGATTTTGACAACAAATGGATGCTGATTTCTGCTCCCTGACAACAAGAAATCTTTTCTTATGCGTCTTATTATCAGCAAATTATCCTTTTGTTGTACCTTGTTGTAGTTGTTGTCTAGAAAAGACATATGCACGAGAGGACTATTATTAAATTGGGGGCATTTCCTGAATTTTGGGTGACAATATTTATACTTTTCCTGAAAAGGTTATCAAACATCACACTGAAAGAGTTGACATTTTCCTGGCATCGTTGACAATCATTAAACTGCCATCTGCAAAGCTAGGGTGTCTTACAAAAAACTATATTCACAAGGAGATTCTAGTAGAATTCTACCCTGCTTGAGCTATTATAACAAATGAAGAAATTTAGATTGGGTAAGAATTCTGTGGGGAATATCACAATTGAATACCATGTCCAATCTTCTTTTTTGCTTATTAACGAATTTTTCGTTTATAAGTACTTATCTTTCCATTTCAGTGTAATTTGGAATTATTTAAAATAAACCGCAGCCTTCTTAGCGGGATTGTTGATAGTTTTCTGTGATGTACAACCATAGTATTTGCAAATTGCTTTGTGTCAACGGCTTATACACTAAAAGGTAGAAAAGCAACCACGAGAATTCTGAATAATGGTGAAAATGGAGAAATTTAACACAATTAACTTTCTTCTACAAGTTTTTTCTATGTCTTAAGTAGAGAAGTCGCATTAGAAAAAGATTCATTGGAGTGACCTTACAAGTGTCCACTAAAAAAACGATTAGTATCATTAAAGATTTAGTACAGAAACTCATCCAAACTAAATATTTGTAATTCATTGTTTACAATAGACTCAAGTATGTCCGCATATAACACCTGTTTTTAACGAACAGCAATAACATTATTATAGTCTGTCAATAAATCTTCGTAAATATAGGCTCTCTCTTGTAGAGTTTTGACTACTCCATAAAAGCCTGGATAAATTTTCGAAGCATTATATCCTAAAAAATTTAAATAATGACACAAATCCTTTACATAGTCTACAGGTATAACGATTTGATATAAAAGCGTACCAATTTTATCGCTGAATTTATATTCTTGCAATAGTTTATCTAAAGGCTTTCTTTCTAATTCCGAGTTGTTTATTATTATATCTCCATCTTCTTTTTCAAAAGTTTTTGTAATTTCCCATAGCGTAAATAGCCCTTGTTGGGCTTTCATATTTGGGTTCATGTAATATATTGGATGAACAATTTTCAAAGGACAGGAAAGCATATCTAAATTGGCATAAGGTTTAATATTTAAAGCCCATAAAACTATTGATTTTGTTTCTTCCGGTATATATTTGTTTTTCATATAACTTTCTACTGCAAAATATAACGCAGTATGTAAATCATGAGTCCAATCAAGTAATCTTGTTGGTATCCCATAATGTTGTGCCAAAGCAGCTAATTCCCATAAATCTTCAGGAAGCCATTTCCTTTCCATAACCAAAGTTTTAATGTCTAAGAAATCCGTATACGTCGCACGAATACGTTGAACATTTGGCAAAGGCAATCCCGTAGAATCACAAATTTGATAGAATTTACGAAGAATAATATATTCTTTAACAATTTGATCAAATTCTGTAACAGTGTTTGAACCGCTTAAAGCAAGTTGATTAATAAGGTTAGAACTATTTGTTCTTAAAGCAGAAGGTACTAATTCAAATTTATCAGAAGAGTGTCCTCTAAATATAAAATTACCATGAGAAAAAACAGAATATAGTTTTCCACCATAACTTATAGAGTCTATAAATGATTTTAAATCTTTATAATCTATTCTTTTTGTAATATCATCCATAATTATTATATAATTCTATTTTCGCTCAGAAATCATAAACGGGATTTAAAACAAATTATTATCATAGCATTATACAAATAATATTATATTGGAATATAATTTTTTACATTTTTGCTGTTGTTTCTTCTATATCTCCGTCCTCTATGGTTTCATTACTGCATCATGCCACGCGCCCCTTCATAAGAGCAACTCTCAGCACCTACTCTCTGTGCTTCTTTCAGAGCTGTTTCCAAATCTGATTCTAAGAGATTGAATATTCCAAACACTACTTTGTCTTTGAACAAATAATTAATCAAAGCAGCAGCTGTCCAGTCACCCGCACCAGCAGTGTCCACCACTTTTTCATTTGCAAAAGATTCCAAATGCTTCCAATCGCCCCTCAAGCGATAGCTCAAACCCTTTGCCCCCTGCGTTTGGATAAACAGCTTATCCTTAAAATCTTTAAACTGGTTAAGGTCTTTTATCCTCTGTTCCGAGAACTTGACTATATCAGACACTTCAACACAATTGTAGAACAGACAGACATTACCTCCTCGGCTGGAAGGCTCAAAGAATATCACCGAACCCTTTTCCTTGAATGTGGTGGCTAGCTTCAAGATGGCGGGTGAAACCCTGTCAAAGAAGAATACCTTTGGCACAAAGTCTATCCTTTCAATCACCTCATTCGCCTGTTTCAGCGTCAACGACTTGAAGTCCAGATAGAACCGCCCGATATTGTTACGCGATTCAAACTTGTGCGTGGGAACACCGTCCTTGTTAATGAAGTTACGCTGCACGATCACTGGTGTCTTACCGTCTTGGGTAGAGACAAAATCAGTGTGTACACGGTGCTTTTTCATGTCATCCAACACTCTCACCCCGTCTTTCGTGCCATCCAAACGGGCTATGGGATAGGCATTCCAACCCATGTGGGAGAGAATCATCATCACATTACCGCATGTGCCACCCACGTAATAGGATATGGGGACTCTTTGCCCGTCCCAAATCAACACATCCAGACTTATCAGGCCTGCTCCAACTATGATATTATTTGTTTCAAGTTCCATGTTTCTAGTATCTAGATTCAAACTTCAGGATTAAGTCTCTCGACCAACTCCGCTTTCACCTTTTCCCACGCCACCTGAGGGTCATACTCCACCTGTGGCCCAAGAATCATTTCCGTGTCCGTCAAGAATTCTTCATCCTGTAGTTTCCCGTCCATATTCAGCAAAAATTCCTTGTACGTAGGCAGGTGCGATGCCGTGAAGCCCAAATAACGCTCATAGCTCTCCATCACTTTCCCTTTATCCAATTCGGGGTGCATTGACAGAATCTTCCACAGGTCAAACAAATCACGTCCTTTTCTCCGCTGATAAACAGCCCTCAGCTTCGTCCCTGTCAGTTCTTCCAACTCATAGGTCTGCACCTCGCAAGCTCCTTTGAACCACGAACTATCCACCGCAAAAGGTACCCTAACCATTGGATATACCGAGAAATGCTCCTTGCAGTTAATCTCCACCTTCAAGTGAATCTCGCCCGCATCCATATCCGTTGGCTGCACCTTGAACACCAGCGTATTGTTGTGCTTCTTTTGCTTCACCACCGGTTCACCCAGCCAAGCCAAAGCAT
>JAFYNL010000050.1 GCA_017548075.1 Bacteroidaceae bacterium
CTCAGCACTGGCGAAGACCTCTATATCACCGAAGGCTGCTCCGACTGCTGGGCCATGCTCTCAGCCGGTCACAAAGCCCTCGCCATCCCCTCCGCAACCCTCCTCAAACCTAAAGACATTGAACAATTGTTATCGTTATCGTTAACATTAAGGTTGAAATTTCACATGTACCCCGACCGCGACGCCCCCGGCGAACGCCTCTTCCTCCAACTGAAGGAAATCCTGCCCAATCTGGAGCATCATCAACTGCCCTTGGGATGCAAAGACTATTCAGAATACTATCTGAAAATGAGAAAATAAGAGAATAAGAAATTAAGAAAAAACTTTCATTTTTGAGTAAAAATAATTGACAAAATGCTTGCATAATTCGAGAAAATGTTGTAAATTTGCATTGCAATTGAGACATGAAGTCTCTGGCATAGAAACAGGCCATTTCTCTGCTATGAACTTCGTTCAGAGATTGCACTGCGAGCCTGCTCCCGCTCGGGATAGCTCAAATCCGGATTTGGCTTTCCTCTCGCTAAAACGCAGACTTGTAGTGATTTAGAAAGAGGTTCTTTGAGTTTTACCTAAAGGTATATGCGCAGATACCTTAAGGTATTTCGACTGAGACCTTAACAGAATGTTTAACCTTAAAAATCTAGTACAATGATTAATTATTCGATTTTCATCATGGGTACCAAACCTGGTACTAAAAAAGCCGACATCACTGAGACGAAAGCCTATGGTGCCGCGCAAGTTCACGAGGTTCTCGACATGGACGACTTCTGTAAGCACATCGCCGACCACAACAGCCCCTTCTCCAAGGGTACTGTGAAGGGTATTCTGACCGACGCCGTCGCTTGTCTTCGCGAGATGATGCTCGCCGGAAACAAGGTCGTGCTTGGCGACCTCGGCAGCTTCCACGTAGAGCTTGCCACCGAGGGGGCCGACACCACCGACGAGTTCAACGCGCAGAAGATCAAGGAAGTCAACGTCCGCTGGACGCCCGGTCTGGAGTTCAAGAATCTCCGTGCCGAAGCCGAGTTCCAGCTCGTACCTTCCCGCAAGGCTCAGGCCGATGCCATCGAGGTAATCCGTAACGAGGAAACAATTCAGGGTCTTGAGTAAAGCCCCCTCCCAGCCTCCCCCCATAGGGGAGGAGATGGGAGCCGCTAAACAGTAAACCGTAAACCGTAAACTAACCAGCCATGAAGAAAAATAACATCTGGGAACTTATCCTGAAGGTCATCGTCGCAGCCATAACGGCAGCATTGACCGCAATAACAACTACAAGTTGCATGGGCAGAGGCCCATTCTAAGTGAAGAGTGAAGAATGAAGAGTGAAGAATGCCTCCTCAGCAATGGGGAGGTTTTTATTCTGTTTCTGCTTTGATGTCTTGGATGACGAGGCCGGCGAGGGTCATGCCGAAGATGCCAGTGATGTGGGCGAGGGAGCCGTTGGTCTGCGTCTTGTTGAAGGTCTGACTGCCGTCCTGCAAGGCTGTGCCGAGGTTGGGCAGGGGTTGCTCTTCGCTATGAACACAGAGGAATTTGCGGGCAGGGAAGAGTTTCTTCTTCCGCATGGCAGAACGCATGGCGGCGGCTAACGGGTCGCCTTTAACCTTCCAGAACTCGGAGACGCGGACTTTCGTGGGGTCGATGCGAAGGGCGGCACCCATGGAGGAGAAGAGTGTGGGATTAGGGATTAGGGGATTAGAGATTAGGGATTTGTTTGTGCTGGTTGCTTGCAGGATGAGTTCTATCTTATCCTTCAAGGAGTCGATGGCGTCGATGATGTAGTCGTAGGTTTCAAGGTGGAAATCGGCTGCAGTCTCCTTGCTGTAGTTCTTTTGCAGGGCGAGGATTTCGGCTTCGGGATTGATGTCGAGCAGACGGCTCTTGAGAGCCTCTACTTTGGGCTGACCGATGGTCTTGGTGGTGGCCATCAGTTGGCGGTTGACGTTGGTGGGGCAGACGACATCGCTATCGACGAGGGTGAGGTGCTCGATGCCTTCGCGCACGAGACACTCGGCACACCAGCTTCCAACGCCTCCAACGCCAAAAATGATGACGCGCTTGCTCTGAATGCGTTCCATTACATCTGAACCAAGCAATAATTCAGTTCGATTAAGAAGTCCGTTGTCCATAGTCTGTTGACCTTCGGTCGAGACTGCTCCCGCTCGGCAATACATGCAAGCATGATACTGCGCTCGCTTACTCGCAGCCTTGTCTGTTGTCTGTTGTCTTTGTCTGTTGTCCGTTGTCTATTCTCTAAATTCCACTACCGTGATGCCTGCTCCGCCGAACTGGACGTGCTCGTCGTGGAAGGAGACGATGCCTGGAACGGTGGCGAGGTACTGACGGATGACTTGCCGAAGGGCTCCCGTGCCTGTGCCGTGAAGGATTCGGACGCGAGCTGTGTTGACAAGCAGAGCGTCGTCGATGAAGTAGGTAACGGCTTGCAAAGCCTCGTCGGCTCGCATTCCCCGCACGTCAATCTCCTGCTTGAAGTCGAGGTGCTTCTGCCGAATGCTGTCCTGAGTCTGGCGAGTCAGGAAAGAGACAGCCGGTTTCTCCCCCTCGGAGGAGGGCTTTTGGGCTGCTTCGAGTCTCTTTAAATCTACCAAAGTCCTCATCACACCGAAGGTGACGGTTGCCTGCTTGCCCTCGATGGCGGTAATGGTGCCCACGGAAGTCTGACCCTTGATGCGAACGGAGTCTCCGACGGAGAGAGGATTAGGGATTAGGGGATTAGAGATTAGAGCCTCTTTCCCTAATTCTTTCATTTTTTCATTTTTTAATTTCTTCTCTTCCTGTCTCTCTTTGTGGCGCTTTCTGCGTTCTTCTATCTGACGGCGTTTCTTTTCTACGTAGGCGTCGAGTTCTTCCTGACTCATCTGGCCGACTTCGTCGCGGAAAGTCTGCAGTTGCTGACGGGCAGAACGGGTGCGTTCCTTATCGGCTTGAGCCTCTTTGATTTCGCGTATCGTGTTCTCAATCTGAGCGTTAGCCGCCGCGATAATCTTCTCCGCCTCGGCCTTTGCTTCGCGAATGATTTCCTTTCGCTTGCCTCGCAGCTCCTCAATCTCCTTTTCGTATTGTTCGATGGTCTGCACCATCTGTTTCTCCTGCGAATGGATGGTCTGCCGCTTGCCTTCCCAATAACGTTTGTCGCGAGTGATGTCGAGCAGATACTTGTCGGCATTGACGTATTCACGGCCCACGAGCTCCGTAGCATCGGCAATCACCTCTTCGGGAATGCCAATCTTGCGAGCAATCTCGACTGCGAAACTGCTTCCAGGATTGCCTATCTGCAGTTGAAAAAGCGCTGCCATCTTCTGCCTGTCGTAGAGCATGGCGCCGTTCACAACTCCAGGCGTGTCCTCGGCAAAGTGCTTCAGGTTCTGGTAGTGTGTTGTGATGACGGCAAAGGTCTTTTTCTCGACGAAACGCTTCAGGACGGCTTCCGCAATCGCTCCGCCAATCGTAGGCTCTGTGCCGCCTCCAAACTCGTCTATTAATAATAAGGTGTTGGGCGTGCAACCTGCCATCATTCGCTTCATGTTGAGGAGGTGGCTGCTATATGTGCTCAAGTCGTCGTCGATGCTTTGTTCGTCGCCGATATCGATGAAGATTTTCTCGAAAATGCCTGCTCTCGAGCCGTCCGCCATCGGAACGGGAAGGCCGCATTGAAGCATGTATTGCAGCAATCCGACGGTCTTCAGGCAGACACTCTTTCCGCCCGCATTCGGACCGCTGATGATGAGGATGTGCTTCTTGCGGTTGAGCATGATGCTGAGCGGCACAATCTTTTCGTCCTGCCTGCGCAACTTGGCTTCCAGAAGGGGATGGCGAGCCTCGATCCAGTCGATGAGCGGCGTGGAATAAATCTCAGGCGAAATGGCTCCGATTGCTTTCGTGAGGTGGTGTTTTGCGATGAGGAACTCGATGTCGGCAAGGAACTCGAAGCCTCGCAGCAACTCCTTGATGTTGGGACGCAGTTGCTCCGTAAACTCGCGAAGAATGCGAATCACTTCCCGCTTCTCCTCGGCCTCCAATTCGCGAATGCGGTTGTTGGCTTCCACCACTTCCGCAGGCTCTATAAAGACCGTCTTGCCCGTCGCACTCTCGTCGTGAATGATGCCTTTGATGCGGCGTTTCAGGGCGGGAGCGACAGGAATCACGAGTCGGCCGTCGCGCATGGCAGGCGTCACATCTTTCTCCACCAAACCCTCTGCTTGAGCCGCCTTCAGAATGTTCGAAAGCGTTCTGCTCACGCTTCCCTCGGCTCGTTTCAGTTCGTGCCGAATCGACAAAAGTTCGCGGCTTGCTTCGTCCTTGATGCGACCGAATTTGTCGAGCATTTGCTCCAAACGCCGCGTAATCGTGCTGAAAGTAAAGACGCCTTCGGCAAGTTTTTCGAGGGCAGGGTAGAGGACGATAGAGTTGCGTTCTTCGTCGTGCTCTCTAACGATTCCTACCCAAGCGTGAAGGGTTCGGAGCACTCGCAAAAGTTCCCAAACAGATTGCTCTTCCAGATAGGCTCCTTCTATGCGAACGCGATGAATCTCTTCTCTTAAATCGAAGAAATCTTGCTCCGGTAACTCCGTAGAAGTCTGTAGGATAGATGCAAGTTCTGCAAGTTGAAGATGAAGTGTTGTAACGACTTCGTGATCAGCGAGAAACTGCATGGCATCCACCCGCTCATGTCCTAACGGACTGAGGCAGTAGCCGTGCAACATCGCACGAATTTCGTTGAAACCTAACTTCTCCTCCAAACTCATATGTCAAACATTCTAAAACCTTGTCGTTATCTGTTTTTCAATACTTTTTTCGTGTGCTTGCCGTTGTTAACGATATAAATGCCAGGCTGTTTCTGCCTATCCGTCACAACTTGCCCATTCATGTTGTATGTGAGGACTTCGTTCTTGCGCATATTATCGTCAGCGCGTACCTGCCCGATTGAGGTCTCGATAGCTGTGAGATCCTTGAGGGTGAAGTTGTCGAAGGAGTAGCTGAAGGATGTTTTCTGAGTGCCGACCTTCAAGGCAAAGTAGGCGGTGCCTGTAGCAGAAGCCTTCCACTTCATCACGCCTGTCTTGTGGTTGCTCCCAGCCTTTGCCTTGGCCGACATCAGACCGTCGTAGTTGGCGAGCGTGTTGTCCTTCCACGAGTTCAACTGCCCCATCGTATTCTCTTCTGCCAAACCAACATCGGCATAGTCTTTCGGCTTGTCTGTAACCATGAAAGCCTGAATCCAGAAGTCGCCGTTGCCTTCAATACCCCGCACCGCAACATCGGCAGCATAGACGTGCCCCGCCTCCACCTCTACCGGCTGAAACACCACGGTATTGAGGGAATGGCTGCGTGCCGAGGAAATGCTTAAAGCCCCGCCGTCGCCGCCAGAAGGAGTGTTGTCGTTTGAGTTCCACACATACTGAGTGTTGTTTATAGACCCAAGCGATGCGGTCTGCCACGCACCTTGAAACTCGCATTCGCCGTTTGTCAGGTGGTTGCGTCCCTCGTCTTCATCAGGTTTGAGCACCTCAAGTTCCTCTTCCGTAGCTTCCTTCTTGCTCATGAAACGCAACCAATTGATGTTAAGTCCACCTTTTTCTATGTAGATGCGAACACGCAGGGTTCCCTTCGGCAGGATGATATTCGAGAAAGTTTTTGTGCTCCATGTTGTATAGCCTCCAGTGGCATTCAATTTCGTGGAGGCAGTAACAGGTCGGTCATTAACGGTGATGCGCACAGTAGAAGTGCCGGAGTTTATGGCATAGCGCAACTGCAATCGCCAATTGGCAGGCTCGTTTGGATTCTCTATCGTATATTGAAGCCATTCGCCATCCTTTGTCTCTCCAACATAATAACCGCAGTTCTGGGCGTCGTTAGGCCCGCTATAGACATCTACTCCGTCGTTGCGATAAGTCCATCCTCTCTGCCACGAAGTATAGTCCTCGCCGCTATATTGGTAGGATGCGTCGTCCTTGTCCCAATATGCCTTGCCGAAAGGCCCCATATCATAATGTGCAGCAAATACATAGTCGCCAGTCTGGTAGTGGGCAAACGGGAGGCATTCATCGTCGAAGGGACGGCGCAGAAGCGCATCAATATAGTCGGTTCTCACCGTACAACGGCTGATATGCTGTGCTTCAGCCCACGCTTTGCAGGCATTCCACAATGTGGTGGAAGAAGGCCTTGTGCCGTTCTGCCATTGACTGATGACATTGTCGTAGCTGGATACCCGCTTCACTTGCAAGATTGCGTTTATGTTGCTCTTCTTCATCGGCCAGCAACTCCATCCCGCAAACTGCATCGCTTCTTCATAGAGGCGTACACAATCGGCCACCCATGAATTGCTGTTTTCCCCGAACTCTCCTATATAGACAGGACAGCTGTATTTGCTTGCCATATCCGCCATGTATTGCACCTGCGACTTTGTGTTATATACGCCATAGCGGTGGAACTGTAAAACCATCTTCGAGTCCATCTTTGTAGAGGGGAAACCTGTGTAGTCGTTGCTGTAGGAGTTGCCCTCAAGAATGACGATGTGGTTCTTATCCACCTCGCGAATGGCTTTGATGATGGCCTTGAAGGTGTCCCACAAAAGTTTGTTGCTGTTAGCGAGCGTCCAATTCGTTTCGTTGATTAAATCGTATGCTGCCACGCACTTCTGGTCTTTGTAGTGGTCGGCAATCTCCCGCCACAATGCAGCGAGTTTAGTGCGATTTGCTTCGCTTTCCCATAACGAAGGCTTGCTCGAGTCGTAGTCACAGATGTCGCCTGAAGACTGACCGCCAGGACAGGCGTGCATATCGAGGATAAGCAGGATGCCCCATCGTTCTGCCCACACGCACATGGAATCAATGCGATTGAAACCCTCTTCCAGCCAAGTTTGTTCGCCGGCAACAGGTTCTTTCTCGATTGGCAAGGTGAAGTATTTGTAGTGCATCGGCACTCGCAATGTGTTGAACCCTTGCTCCGAAAGGAACTTTATGTCTTCCTCGCAAAAGTTATTGTCCATCCAAAGGCGGTCGAACTCTTCTACCTTTTCTTCCCCGCAAACATCGGCAATCATCTTGTCGAACTTGAACTGACGGTCCAAATTGCCGGAGGTATTCATCATGTAAGGCTCGCGCACCATCCAATTGCCGCAGTTAGTGCCGCGCATCGTCAGCTTTTGCCCGTCGCGTGCCAACAATTTAGTACCGGAAACCCGTACAAAATTGTCGCTTGCATTAGCTGAGAATACACCAGTAACAGCAACCAGACAATATATCAAGAGCCTTATTTTCATGTTTATGAAGTTTAATCCCCAATCTCTAATCCCTAATCCAAAAGATTTTACTTCAAATTCTTTTCAGGATACATCGAGTTCCACCAAGTCGGGTCGTCTTGCAACCACTTCGCGAACCAAGCCATGATGCTATCGTGCCAACGGATGCGCTTGTTGTAGTTGAGGATGTGGTGATTCTCGCCCTCAACCGTAATGAAAGCACATTCGCGACCAAGCAATTTGAGAGCTGTGAACATCTGGATGCTTTCGTTGATGGGCACATTCGTGTCTGCTCCGCCATGCATGAAAAGGATGGGCGTGTGCACCTTGTCGGCATTGAAGAGAGGCGCGTGTCCGCTATAAAGTTCCGTATTGTTCCAAGGGTAGGAGTTCGCTGCAGAAGTCGTACTATAGGAATAACCCCAATAGCCGTAGCCCCAATAACTTGCCGGATTGCTGATGCCAGCGTGACTCATCGCAGCTGCAAAGATGTCGGTTACGGTTTGCAGGTACATCGTCATGAAACCTCCGTAGCTTGCTCCCATACAACCTATCTTGTCGGCCTTCACGAAAGGATGTTCTTTGCAGAACTGCTTGGTTCCCTGAACGATATCGTCAGCTGTATAATCGCCGTAAGCATTGACGTGACGAGAAGCGAACTCCTGTCCGAAACCGCTACAACCAGAAGGTTGGATGACGTAAACCACATAGCCCATCGCAGCCCATTCCTGATAGTTGTAATAGCTGTCGAGATAGCGTCCTACAGGCGAGCAACCACCATAATAATAGACGAGCATCGGGTATTGCTTCGTTTCGTCGAAGAAAGGCGGCAAATAGTAGCAACCATAGATTGTGTCGCCTCGTTCTGCTTGGAAGTTCCAATCGCGACACTCGCCAAGCTGGATATCTTTGAGACGAGTGGGGTTGAGGTCGCAAAGCACCTTCTCTTTTCCCGTCTTGAGGTCGCGAAGCCAGCAACGATCCGTACTCATACTGCTTTCGCCAATATAAGCGAGGAGCGGCTTCTCGTCAGCAAGGCTGAAACTACTATAGATGTAAGGTTCCGAAAGCGGCAATTGCTCTGCTTTTCCGTTCTTCGGATTGATGCGATAGAGGCTCTTCAGGTCGCGATTCTCGCAAAGCGCATAAATCTGTCCGTCCTGTTCCGACCATTGGAAGGAAGCAACGGAAGGATTGAAGTCGCGAGTCAAACAACGCACCTCCTTCGTTTCGAGGTCGATGAGGAAAAGTTCGTAGTCGTAACTGCTGGGCGTAACGCCTTCTGGAAGCGTGTTTCCTAAGCCTTTGAAAGCTTCGGCACTTCCAATGATAGCCACATATTTCTCGTCTGGCGAAAGCTGATAAGAGCCGACGAAACCATCATGACGAACAAGCGTATCGACCTTTCCTGAAGCTGCATCGAGTAGAAGCAGGTCGGAGAATTCGAAGGGACGTTCCGTCAATTTCTCTTCGCAAACAGAAATCAGGAAGCGACTTGCATCACGATTCGGCGTTAAATAAATGTTGCGAGAGCCTTTGGTGATGGGCGTTGTGACGCCTGTCTCGATATCATAAAGCGAGAAGTTGCGACGGTTTCGATAGCCAGGCTGACGGTCGTCAGGTTCGAGAATCTGATGCACATCTTTGTTCTTCTCCTCAGGAACCTTTTCGTCGATTGATATCACGAAGTGCTTCATGTCGCGAGTCAACTGCGCATGCCCCTTTCCGCTGTATTTGCCGACAGGAGTTTTGTTGCCCGTCTTCAGGTCGACAATCTCGTAACACCAAGTTCCCTCCGTTTCGCGATAAGAACGAAGATAGCGGTCCCCTTCGGGAAGCCAATGTTGGAAGCCGTCGAGGTTGAACTCTTTGCCTGTTTGGAGGTCGAGGAAGATGTCCTTTCCTGACGTTTCGCCACCTTTATAAGTGATGTTCTTATGGATGCGGACGTACTTTCCCGAGCTGGAAAGACTCACACTATTGATGCGTTCGCCATGCATCATATCGGCATTTGTCCAATAGCGTTTGCCTTCGGGATTGACCTCGATGTTCTGCTTGCTCTCAACGGAAACTCGAAGCGTATCGGGTTTGTCGCCTTTGCGAAGCAATTTGATGCTGACTTCGTGTCTTCCAGGAACGAGTTCGAAGTCGCCTCCTTGCTCGTTTCCATCGATGAAGAGCTTGTGTTTGCTTTCGCATTTCACATTAATCTTGCCCTTTGCATAGCTTGTGTTCTGAAAGGTGAAGCCCGCCATATAGAGTTGCGGCTCGTCGTTTGCAGCAGGAAGAACGATTTCCTCTTTCGACTCCTTATCCTTCCAAATGTCCGTCTTCATAAAGGCATCCAACTGAGTTGACTCGATGTCTATGCGGTTTCCTTCCGAATCGAGACTATCCGTCATGAGTGGCTTTATAGTAGAATATGGGCCAGCCATTCTGATGTTCTTCACGTCGATTGTCTCAGCTGCCATTATTGCAGGCAAAGCGATTAGGGCGAGGCCCAAGCAAAGGTTTTTAGCTTCTTGATACATTCTTTACTCCTTTTACGGTTTTGAGTTTCTTGATGAGTTGTTGTAGGCGGCTTGTGTCGTCGAGCATGACGGTTAAAGAGCCGTTGAAGAGTCCGTCGTTGCTGTCAATATTGATGCTTCGGAGCAGGATTTTCTCTTCCTTACTTATTATATTAGTAATGTTGTTGACGATGCCGATGTCGTCGTTTCCGATGACGCGAAGTGTGATGGGATACTGACTGCCTCGCTTTCCTGCCCATTTTGCCCTGACGATTCTGTAGCCGAAACGCTGGCGAAGCTGCGGAGCATTCGGACAATCTTCACGATGAATCTTGATGCCTCCACCACTTGTCACAAAGCCGAAGACTGCATCGCCATAAACAGGCTGACAACATTTCGCCATTTGGAAGTCGAGCCCTTTCAGGTTCTGATCGATGACGAGCACATCTCCCTGCTCTGTTTGCCGCTTAACCTTCTCATCTTCAGGCATTACGAACTGGTCGGCACTTAGCGTGGGAGCAGTCTTTTCCGCTTCTCCATGATCGAAACGCTGTTGCTGAGCATAAGCCTCGAGCACATTGTTTATGTCGAGCTTCCCGTCTGCAAGAGCAGCATAAAACTCCGTAACGATTTTGTAGCCCAGTTTCGACATTGTATGCATCAGGACGGGCTCCTCGTAATCGAGTTTCTTGTTCTTCATCTTGCGCTCCAGCTCCTCTTTTGCGAGCAAAGCCTGTCGGCTCTCCATTTCCTTGAGGCTTTGACGAACCTTTGCCCTTGCTCGAGTCGTAGTGAGGATGTTCAGCCAGTCGCGCTTGGGTGATTGGTTGCTGCTGGTCAGGATTTCCACTTGGTCGCCACTTTGGAGCTTCTGTCGAATCGTGACGTTCTTGCCACCAATACGGGCTCCGACGCATTGATTGCCCACCTTCGAGTGGATGTGATAAGCGAAGTCGAGCACAGTCGCACCCATCGGAAGCTTGAAGATATCGCCTTTTGGCGTGAAGACAAACACTTCGTCTTCCTTGAGGTCGAGTCGGAACTGATCCATCAACTGCGCATCGTCGTTCGTTTCAAGTGCGCTACGGACACCTGCAAGCCATTCCTCAACGCCGCTCTGACCGCTCTTCACGCCTTTGTATCGCCAATGTGCAGCAAGTCCGTGCTCAGCAATATCGTCCATTCGCTCTGTTCGAATCTGCACTTCAACCCACTTCTGCTCAGGTCCGAGAACCGTGATGTGAAGACTCTCGTAGCCGTTGCTTTTGGGGACGGAAAGCCAGTCGCGCATTCGTTTCGGATTGCTCTGATACATATCCGTAATGATGCTGAACACTTGCCAACACTCCATCTTTTCCTTTTCGGGAGCCGAATCGAGGATGATACGGATTGCGAAGAGGTCGTAAACGCCGTTCACATCCACTTGTTGCTTCTGCATCTTCTGCCAAATGGAGTGGATGCTCTTGGTTCTGCCCTTCATGTGATAATGCAGACCCGCAGCCTTCAGTTTCTCATCGATTGGCTTCAGGAAACGCTCTATGTAAGCATCACGACTGCGTTTCGTCTCGTTCAGTTTATCCTTTATGTGGTAGTAAGCATCGTGCTCTAAGTATTTGAGACTCAGGTCTTCCAGTTCACTCTTCAGTTTGTAAAGGCCGAGTTTGTGGGCGAGGGGAGCATAGAGATAAGCCGCCTCCATAGCAACCTGCTTTTGCGCCTCGACGTTCTTCGTTCCCTTTATCTGTCGCATGATGCAGACACGATTCGCAATCATGATGAGGATGACGCGCATATCTTCTGCGAAGGTAACGAGAAGGCTTCGGAAATTGTCGCCCTTCACAGTCGCACTCTTGGTGTAGAGTTCGCGGATTCGCATCAATCCATGCAGGATGTTTGCCACTTCGTCGCCGAAGTCCTTGCGAATGTCGTCGAGAGAAGCTGCTCCGCTCATGACTGCAGAGTTCAGGAGCACTCCCAATATGCTGCCTCGCGAAAGTCCGATTTCCTGTCCTACCACGAGAGCCGTCTCGCAATCGCTCAGAATCGGGTTGATGCCGAAAGCGTCTCGTTGCAGTAAGCCCTTCTCCGCAGCCCGAACCAGGTAGGATTGAATCTTGGCTTCATCCCCCTCCTCGATGGCTTCGGCAGCAAGCGTAAAGAGCTGCTTGTGAATCGTCTCCAAGCGCTCTCTTTCTGCGTCGGTAAAGAACTTTGCAATCTTCATTTCGTGCGACATTATTTATTTAATAGTGCAAAGGTACAACAAAAAATGAAAAATGAAAAAAGTAATCTCTTTGCCAGTTGAGTCTTAAAACAACCCTCAGTTAAAATCGAAACGTAACACGTTAAGTTGGCAAACTTAACAGGTTAAAAGTGCAATCGTAACACGTTAACTTTGCCGATGACACTAGGGTTGTGTGGAAATGAAAATAAATAAGGAAATAAATTTGGCTTTTTGCTCATTTCTTCGTAAATTTGCAGGCGAAATGTTTAACTTAAAAACAATCGGTATGGCTAAAATTTTACAATCATTGATGAGAACTTCTATTATTCGTACAATCCTTCTGTTGTTCGTCGTTATCCTTGGTTCGCAGGCAACTCAGGCTCAGGAATTCATTACGGATGTAATGGTTATTGGCGGCACCAAATCTGAGACGGCAAGCCTGAAGGAAAGCTATAAAGCGCAAGGCTGGACGGTTATTGACAAAGACCTGAATGCTGGTGCTAGTGGCGACTACATCTATCTGCTCTACAAGAAGGCAAGTGTTTTCAATGCGGATGCTTTTATCACGGATTTCTACATCAAGTCGGGCTCAGGCGCTCCCGAAACCCTTAAGGACGAATACGGCGTTACATACAATCTTACCCCTTACAATGGCGGCAGTCATTTCAAAGAGCAGAAGGGTGACCTGAACAGCAATACAGGTTCGAGTTCGGCTTCCATACATTTGTATTATACTAAGCTGTACATCAATACTTTTTCTGCCGTCAATAATATCTACTTTAATAACTCAAAGGATGGAGGAGTAGGTGAGAATGGCGACATTTCCGTGGGTTACGACTTGAACAAAGGAGCTGGTGGCGAATACATTTATATGCACACCGAAAGTGCTGAGATTCTGCCGCTTTCGGGTAGTGGAACATTCGACGATCCTTGGGAGATCAACAACACTAACGACTGGAACATCTTTGCCAGAAAAGTTGCTTTAGACATAGAATCGGACGAGCATTACGAACTGAAGAATGACATCGAGGTCACGATGCCGGCAGGTACGCAGGACCACCCCTTCTACGGTTGGTTTTTCGGCAACGGTAAGACCATTACCGTCAACATCAACGGCTCGGGAATGGGAACGGCTCCTTTCGTAAACATTAACGGTGCGACGATAAATAATCTGACTGTTAAGGGAAATGTGACCTCTTCGGGCCTCTATGCTTCTGGCCTTGTAGGTTTATGTTCGGGTACCAATCCGGTTTACATCTTAAACTGCGGAGTGTTGGCCAACATCAAAGGAACGCAGTATGCAGGCGGTATTGTGGGGCATGGAGGTAAAGCAAACCTGACCATGCAGAACTCATATTTTGGCGGCACAATCAACGGCTTCTCCGACTATGCAGGAGGTTTGGTAGGTTGGTGCGAGGATATGACTTTGACCATGAGGAATTGCCTCTTCAAAGGCTATGTCGCTACTACTCATGTAGGAGCAAAGTTCCATCCTATCGCCTGCAAGAATGGCAACAGTACGGTTAAGACTTCTGTCAGCAGAACTTTCTATGTGAATTGTGGCGCTCCAACTGACATGGGCGACAACTTCGTGCCTGGAGCTGCAGGCGCTCTTGCAAGCACCTCGAAGGTGGAGGGTAGCGAGTATGAAGTGGTTCTTGCTGATGGTCAGACCTACTACGCTCCCAACTATTTCAGCCAGAAGTTGTATTACGCCAGCAGTTTCGAAGACGGTTTAGACGGCTGGACCATAGTTAACGGATATACACTTAATGATCCTTACAGTCCTGGGCCTGCCACAGGTCGAATAACGACGTCGGATAGCAATTCCGGTTCGAATCTCTTCATATTCTTCCCCTACAACCAAGACCAATACCTGATTTCTCCTGAATTGAATTCTACTGGGCGAGTCAAGTTGAGTTTCTTTGTGAAGGGAGACGTTAATCAAAAGGTAAGTTTCCAGATAGGCTATTCTACAACCACAAACTCTATTGACGCTTTCACTTGGGCTTCTGCGAACACTTATAAGTTTGCCGATTGGACTTTCGTGTATGTTCTCATCTCTTCAGGCGTGAAGTATGTGGCAATCAAGAATATGTATGTAAATGATTCGTCTTACATGCTTATCGACGATATCTGCGTGGAAGACCCATATCCTAACCCCATCAATCTCGAAATCAAAGACCTGAAAGCAACCAGTGCCACATTCAGTTGGGAAACTCCCGACCCCGAAGTGCTGAACTATGCATGGAAGTATAGGAAGTATGGTACGGATTCTTGGCTGGGCGAAGGAACTACAACCGACACTTCCATCTCTCTTACTGAATTGGAACCAAGCACAAGGTACGCCGTCTATGTTATGGCTCAATATGCCAACAATATGACGAGCAACCTCCCAGGCCTCGCATTCACTACTCCTGACCCGATTGCATATCTGCCTCATATTCAAGACTTCGAAGAAGGTCTGAAAGGCTGGAAAATTTACAATGCTGGCAGCGAAACGGGCATAACTTCCAACGAGAGACACGAGGGCAGCTACAGCTTCGCCTTCGATACGAGCAGCGGTTCTCAATACCTTCGTTCGCCTGAATTGGAAGATGGCAAGACAATTCATCTGACGTTATATGCGAAAGCAGCAGATGCATCTCAACCCGTATCATTGAAATTCTTCTATTCTTATGACGGCGTTAACGCGAGCCTCTTCTCTACATACAGAATTGATTCTGCAAATTGGGGCAAAGTTACGATTGATAAATTGCCCGAAGGAACGAAGTACATCTTCATTACGAGCAACGCAGGAAACAAGCTTTATCTCGACGATATCAGTCTGACCGATTACAACGACGAAGACGGCATCAACTCTGTCTTTGCGGATGATTATCAGATGATTCTCGATGGCGATTCACCTGTCTTCAACCTTTCCGGTCAGCAACTCCCGAAAGTTCGGAGCGGTATCAACATCGTGAACGGCAAGAAGATACTAATCAAATAACACAATACCATGTTCACCAATGAAGACATTCTGCAGATCAAGCAGAAAGGCATGACAGAAGCGCAGATAGAGGCGCAGTTAGAGAGTTTTCGCAAAGGGTTCGACTTCCTCAAGTTGCAAGGCGCAGCTGCTGTAGGCAAAGGCATCATCGCCCCCACAAAGGACGAGGCTGAGGCTTACATCGAGGCTTGGAACGACTACAAGAAGGAGGGGCACGCCATTACCAAGTTCGTGCCTGCAAGCGGCGCTGCAAGCCGCATGTTCAAGAATATGTTCGAGTTCCTCAATGCCGACTACGATGTGCCCACTACGGACTTCGAGAAGGTGTTCTTTGCCCACATTCACTACTTCGCTTTCTTCGATGCCCTGAACGATGCCTGCTTCCTGAACGAAGGCAAAGGCGTTGATGCGCTCCTCGAAGACGGAAACTACAAGGCCGTCGTGGAGAATATGCTTGGCGAGGAAGGTCTGAACTACGGTCAGCTCCCGAAAGGCTTGCTGCAGTTCCACAGCTACGACGATTGTGCGAAGACACCAGTCGAGGAACATCTCACGGAAGCCGCTCTTTATGCAAGCAGTAGGGGAGAGGCAGAGGTTCACTTCACCGTTAGCAGCGAGCACAGGAAACTCTTTGAGGAACTCCTGGAGCGCGTTCTCCCTGAGGCTCAAGCCGAGCACAAGATAACCTATAAGGTGAGCCTGAGCGAGCAGAAGCCGAGCACGGACACGATTGCCGTCAATATGGACAATACGCCTTTCCGAACCTCCGATGGCAAGTTGCTCTTCCGTCCAGGCGGTCACGGTGCTCTCATCGAGAACCTCAACGACCTGCAGAGCGACATTGTCTTCATCAAGAACATTGATAATGTTGTGCCCGATAGGCTGAAGGCCGATACCGTCTTCTGGAAGCAAGTTATCGCTGGCGTTCTGGTGAAGGTGCAGAAGCAAGTGTTCGACTACTTGCGCCTTCTCGACGACGCGAAATATGGTAAGGAAGAACGTGCCGAGATGATTCGCTTTGTCCGCCATACGCTTGGATGCGATATGCCCGGCTTGAAAGATTTGGAGGACACCGATCTGCATCTCTTCCTCCGCGACAAGCTGAACCGTCCTATTCGCGTTTGCGGCGTCGTGAAGAACGTTGGCGAGCCTGGTGGCGGTCCGTTCCTTGCCTACAATTCCGATGGCAGCATCTCTCTGCAAATTCTTGAAAGCAGCCAGATTGACCAGAACAATCCCGAGTATGTGGAGATGTTCACGAAGGGCACTCATTTCAATCCTGTTGATCTCGTCTGCGCAGTTCGAGACTATAAGGGTGAGAAGTTCAACCTGCCCGACTTCGTTGATCCTGCTACTGGCTTCATCTCCTATAAGAGCAAGGATGGCAAGGAGTTGAAGGCTTTAGAGCTGCCTGGCCTTTGGAACGGGGCGATGAGCGACTGGAGCACCATCATGGTGGAAGTGCCTCTCACGACCTTCAATCCCGTCAAGACCGTCAACGATTTGCTTCGTCCGCAGCATCAGAAGTGAGCTCTTGGTCCTGCGTGCTGCGTGGGCGAACTTAACGTGCTTAGTTTTCAATAAGTCAAAGTTTCATTTGGGATAAGGATGCGCCGCTGCGTGTCCTTATTTCATATGTTGTATGCCGCGTCCGGCATTGTGTTTTCGAATCACACTGCAAAGGTACGACATCTTCATTGCGGTCTACGAATAAAAGTGTAATTATTTTCATATTTTTTTGATTTTTTTTGGCAGGTGGTCATTATGGTCATTTGTCATTTTGGTCAAAATCATTTTCGTATGTCAACTCTACCTCTAATATATTATATATATTAGATATTTCTATACGACTTCAAAATTCATTTTGACCATTTTGACATTTGACCACTTTGACCATATTGATTCCTGCTCCAATTGTACATTTTCAGTCAATCGCCCTATTCATCGGCGTTTCAGGTGCTAAGTTGGAAATGGCTCAAAAGCGGTCTGAATAAAAATTCAGTGAAAATGTTTGGTGGTTTCGACAAAAAGTCGTACCTTTGCGCCGCTTTTGCGTATGCGAGAGCACGTGATAATTAACTTTTTACTAACTTTTTAATTAATCTGTATGGCAGATTTAAAGAACATTGCTCCTCTGGAAGACTTCGATTGGGAAGCCTACGAACAGGGTGATAACAATGCAAACGAGAGCCGCGAGGCTCAAACTGAGGCCTATGAAGGCTCTCTTAACAAGGTAGGTGACCACGACGTAGTCGACGGTACCGTTATCTCTATGAACAAGCGTGAGGTAGTGGTTAACATCGGTTATAAGAGCGATGGTATCATACCTATGAGTGAATTCCGCTACAATCCCGACCTGAAAGTTGGCGACACTGTAGAGGTTTACATCGAGAATCAGGAAGACAAGAAGGGTCAGCTCATTCTTTCTCACAAGAAGGCACGTGCTTCCCGCTCTTGGGACCGTGTGAATGAGGCCCTCAACAACGAGGAAATCATTAAGGGCTACGTGAAGTGCCGCACTAAGGGCGGTATGATCGTTGACGTCTTCGGCATCGAGGCATTCTTGCCCGGCAGCCAGATCGACGTTAAGCCTATCCGCGATTACGACATCTTCGTTGGCAAGACTATGGAGTTCAAGGTTGTGAAGATCAACCAGGACTACCGCAACGTCGTTGTCAGCCACAAGGCTCTCATCGAAGCAGAGCTGGAGGCTCAGAAGAAGGAAATCATTGGCAAGCTCGAGAAGGGTCAGGTACTCGAGGGTATCGTCAAGAACATCACCAACTACGGTGTGTTCATCGACCTTGGTGGCGTAGATGGTCTCATCCACATCACCGACCTGAGCTGGGGCCGCGTAAGCGATCCTCACGAGGTTGTAGAGCTCGACTCTAAGATCAATGTCGTTATTCTCGATTTCGACAACGAGAAGAAGCGCATCGCTCTGGGTCTGAAGCAGCTCACCCCACATCCATGGGATGCTCTGGATCAGAACTTGCAGGTGGGCGACCACGTGAAGGGTAAGGTAGTGGTGATGGCCGACTATGGTGCATTCGTTGAGATTGCTCCGGGTGTAGAAGGCTTGATCCA
>JAFYNL010000051.1 GCA_017548075.1 Bacteroidaceae bacterium
CTGTTCGAGGACTTCTGCGAGTTCGGTCTCGGTATGGCTCTCGGCAACAAGAAGATGAAGGAAAGAGTGGCTAAACTTTTGGCTGAATCTGCTGCAAACGAAAAGTGTCCTGCTGAGTACAAGGCACTTGCAGAGGAATGGATTTCCAATAAGGACGATGCAGACAAGACCAAGGAGATTGCTCCGAAGCTTCGCGAGTATATCAAGGCAGCTGCAGAGGCTGGTTGCGAAATCAACAAGGAGCTGCAGACGCTCGACCACTATCTGGTAAAGCGCAGCCAGTGGATTATCGGTGGCGACGGCGCAAGCTATGACATCGGTTACGGCGGCCTCGACCATGTGATTGCCAGCGGCGAAGACGTGAACATCCTCGTGCTCGATACTGAGGTTTACTCCAATACTGGCGGTCAGGCTTCAAAGGCTACGCCTCTTGGTGCTATTGCTCAGTTTGCAGCTCAAGGCAAGCGCATCCGCAAGAAGGACCTCGGCATGATTGCAACCACTTATGGCTACGTTTATGTCGCTCAGATTGCTATGGGCGCAGACCATTCGCAGACCCTCAAGGCTATCCGCGAGGCTGAAGCTTGGCACGGACCTTCAATCATCATCGCTTATGCTCCTTGTATCAACCACGGCCTCAAGGCTGGTATGGGCAAGAGCCAAATTGAGGAGAAGAAGGCTGTAGAGTGCGGTTACTGGCACCTCTGGCGCTTCAATCCCGCTCTCATCGAGGAAGGCAAGAATCCGTTCAGCCTCGACTCGAAGGAGCCGAACTGGGAGAACTTCCATGACTTCCTCATTGGCGAGGTTCGTTATCTCTCTGTCAAGAAGGCTTATCCCGACGAAGCAGAAGAACTCTTCGCAGAAGCTCAGCGCATGGCTCAGATTCGCTACAAGAGCTATGTCCGCAAGACTCAAGAGAACTGGGAGAACTAAATCCCTATCTATATCAAAAGGAGCATCCGTTTGGGTGCTCCTTTTTCTATTTCAAACGACACACAGGCAAATCCCATGAGAACCCTTACCACCCTAGTCTTAGCTCTAACCTTGCTTTCTGCAAAGGCACAGGTGCAGAATATGATTGTTTACAAAGCCGACGGCTCTGCAGTTCGTATCGATATAGAAACGGTAGATAGCGTTGCCTTTGAGCAGATTCCAAAATGGAGCAAACGCTCGCAGGAAGCGCAGAACCTACTCACTTATCTTGAGGAAAACGTCGGGCAAAAGATTCTGACAGGCACTCATGCCTGCGTGAACTACAACACCAACGAAGCCGATTGGGTCTATAAGCACACGGGCAAGTACCCCGCCATCAACACAATCGACTACATCCACGACATCTATTCCACCTCTGGAGGCTGGATAAACTATGCCAGCACTACTACTTGGCGGAACTGGACGAACAAAGGAGGCATCATGTCGGCCATGTGGCATTGGGGAATGCCCACAAATAACGGAAAGGATTGGACTTGCACACCTGGCTCCGACTCCACTCAAACCGGCTTCCATCCCTTAGCCATCTTCTCTCCCAATAGTGACGACTACAAGACGATGATAAGCCGTATCGACAAGATAGCCAACTGGTTGAAGCCCTTGAAGAATGCCAAGATTCCTGTCCTCTGGCGGCCTTTGCACGAAGCACAGGGCAACTGGACAGAGGCCAATCCTGGCACCAGTTGGCACAAAGCTTGGTTCTGGTGGGGTATAGACGGACCTGAAGCCTTCGTCGAGCTGTGGAGAGTGATGTACGACCGCATGGTGAACTACCACGGACTCACAAATCTTATTTGGATTTACAACTCAGGCGACTCGAAACGATGGTACCCTGGCGACGAATATGTCGATATCGTGGCCTTCGACTTCTACAACAAAAGCCTCAGCGAAATGCGGTGGTGGTATGACTTCTTCCACGAGAACTTCCCAGGCAAACTTTATGCCATCAGCGAGTTCGGCAACATCCCCAAGGTCTCGGAGTTATGGGCAGACGGGCAGTACTGGAGCTTCCTCATTCCTTGGTACGACTATGATCGCACCAACAAGCCCAGCGACGAAGCCTACGAGAGCACCGAACACAGCAACGCAAACATCGATTACTGGCTCGATGCACTCGGTCAGGACTATGTCATCACTCGCGACGAACTGCCGAGTTTCAAGAATCAATAGACAGCGACACAGCCTGCGTTTTCAAACATAACAGGGAATGATGGCAAACATAACGTGTTACGATTGCAATCATAACATGTTATGATGAACGACATAACACGTTATGTTTGGCATCGTAACTGGAGGCGTTGACAGATGCGACTTTGAGGCTGCTTTTACAGCTTTGATAGCATATTTATGCCTAAAAGCGACTTTTTGCGCATATAATATATAATAATGTGGCATTTTGTTGGCTAAATGAAAGTTTTATGCTAACTTTGCCGCCAATTCGCGTATGCGTAACGGATTAAGGATTAGAGATTAGGGATTATAGATAAGGATATGGTTCATCAACTAAGGAGTTCGGTCTGCACAGAAGGCCGTAGAATGGCTGGAGCAAGGGCACTTTGGGTTGCTAACGGCATGAAGCGAGAGCAATTCGGCAAACCTATCATCGCTGTCGTCAACTCGTTCACTCAGTTTGTGCCTGGTCACACTCACCTCCACGAAATAGGACAAATCGTAAAGCAAGAGATAGAGAAGCTCGGCTGCTATGCCGCAGAGTTTAACACCATCGCCATCGACGACGGCATCGCTATGGGGCACGACGGAATGCTCTATTCCCTGCCTTCTCGCGACATCATTGCCGACAGCGTCGAGTATATGGTGAATGCGCACAAGGCAGATGCCATGAT
The DNA here is from genome assembly GCA_017548075.1 of Bacteroidaceae bacterium. Classification (GTDB taxonomy): domain Bacteria; phylum Bacteroidota; class Bacteroidia; order Bacteroidales; family Bacteroidaceae; genus Physcousia. Next base: position 2,838 of record JAFYNL010000051.1, read on the forward strand.
TTGCATCTCCAATTGCGACAAAGTGACGCCTGGAATGCTGATGGCTGCAATGCGACTGAACATTCCTGCAGTCTTCGTGAGCGGCGGTCCGATGGAATCTCACAAGTTGAATGGTGAGAATGCCGACCTCATCACAGCTATGGTGAAAGGCGGCGACCCGACTGTCAGCGACGAAGAACTGGCGAAGGTAGAGCAGATGGCTTGCCCTGGTTGTGGCGCTTGCTCAGGTATGTTCACGGCGAACTCAATGAACTCACTCACCGAGGCTATCGGGCTTTCTTTGCCTGGCAACGGAAGCATCCTCGCTACCCACAAGAACCGCATTCAGCTCTTCAAGGACGCAGCCAAGCTCATCGTCAAGAATGCCCTCGCATACTACGAGAACGGCGACGAAAGCGTTCTCCCCAGAAGCATCGCTACAAGGCAGGCTTTCCTCAATGCAATGACGCTTGATATCGCCATGGGAGCCTCCACAAACACTGTGCTCCACCTCCTTGCAGTTGCTCAAGAAGGCGAAGTCGACTTCAAGATGCAGGACATTGATGCTCTCAGCCGCAAAGTGCCCTTCCTCTGCAAGCTTGCCCCGAACTGGCAGAAGTACAGCATTCAGGAAGAGAACCGCGCTGGTGGCATCCTCGGCATCCTTGGCGAACTCGCTAAAGGTGACTTGCTCGACCTCTCTTGCAAGCGCGTGAATGGCTCGACTCTTGGCGAAGACATCAAGAAATACAGCATCACCGGCGAGACTATCGACCCAGAGGCAAAGCGCATCTATAGTAGCGCTCCTGGCGGAAAGTTCAGCAATGTGATGGGCTCGCAGGAGACCTATTACGAGAGCCTCGATACTGATAGAGAGAACGGCTGCATTCGTGACATAGAACACGCTTATATGAAGGATGGCGGAATGGCTGTCCTCTTCGGAAACATCGCCCAGGATGGCTGCGTAGTCAAGACTGCCGGAGTCGCTCCTGAGCTTTGGCACTTCGAAGGTCCTGCAGTGGTCTTCGACTCTCAGGAAGATGCTTGCGAAGGCATCCTCGGCGGCAAAGTGAAGAAGGGCGACTGTGTGGTCATCACGCACGAAGGTCCCAAGGGCGGTCCTGGAATGCAGGAGATGCTCTACCCCACTTCCTACATCAAATCGATGCACATGGGCAAGGAATGCGCCCTTATTACCGACGGACGCTTCTCCGGAGGCACAAGCGGTCTCTCAATCGGACATATCAGTCCTGAGGCAGCCAGCGGCGGCAATATCGGCAAGATAAAGGACGGCGACATCATCGTCATCGACATTCCCAGCCGAAGCATCAACGTAAAACTCAGCGACGAAGAACTGGAGGCTCGTCCGCAGCAACCTCTTCGCCGCAACAGAATAGTAAGTAAAGCGCTCCAGCACTATGCCAAAAGCGTAAGTAGTGCAGATAAGGGAGGAGTTAGATTATGAATACAAAGATAAGCGGTGCTGAGGCATTGATGAGATGCCTTGAGCACGAAGGCGTAGATGTGCTCTTCGGTTATCCAGGAGGCGCCATCATGCCTACCTACGATGCTCTCTACGACCACAAGAAGACCTTGCATCACATTCTTGTTCGTCATGAGCAAGCGGCTGTTCATGCAGCTCAGGGCTATGCTCGAGTGAGTGGAAAAGTCGGCTGTGCTATGGTGACGAGCGGACCTGGTGCGATGAACACCATTACTGGCGTTGCCGATGCCATGATTGACTCTACTCCGATGGTCGTCATTTGCGGTCAGGTAGGAGCTGCAATGCTTGGTACAGACGCTTTCCAAGAGGTCGATGTGGTTGGTGTGACTCAGCCTATCACGAAGTGGAACTTCCAGATTCGTCGAGCTGAGGACATTCCTTGGGCAGTTGCCCGAGCTTTCTTCATTGCCAAGAGTGGCAGGCCTGGTCCTGTTGTGCTCGACTTCGCAAAGAATGCGCAGACGGCCATGATTGAGTATGCTCCGCAGAAGGTCGATTTCATCCGCAGCTATAACCCCAATCCTCAGCCCGAAGAAGGCGCCATCGAGAAAGCGGCTCAAATGATAAATGAGAGTGTGAAGCCTTTCATGCTGGTTGGTCAGGGTGTTGAACTGGCGAATGCAAACAAGGAGCTGCTTGCGCTTTGCGAAAAGGCTCAGATTCCTTTCGGCTCGACCATTCTCGGCCTCTCAGCCGTTCCTTCCGACCATCCGCTGAATATGGGCATGCTTGGTATGCATGGCAACCTAGCTCCAAATGTGATGACCAATCAGTGCGACCTTCTCATTGCCGTTGGTATGCGCTTCGACGATAGAGTGACAGGCAACCTGAAGACTTATGCCAAGCAGGCTAAAATCATACATTTCGAGATTGACCCATCCGAATTAGGCAAGAATGTGAAGCCCACGCTCTCCGTTCTCGGCAACTGTAAACTAACTTTGCCTGCAGTGACAAAGCTTGTGGAGAAAACCACTCACAAGGCTTGGGTGGAAGGTTTCAAGCCCTATCAGGAAAAGGAATACACGAAGGTCATCGACGCAGCTCTTCATCCAAAAGAAGGTCCGCTCTTGATGGGCGAAGTGGTTCGCAAGGTCAGCGAGGCAGCCAAGAACAAAGCCATTCTCGTGACCGATGTCGGCCAGAACCAGATGATGGGTTGTCGCTACTTCAAGTTCACAAAGCCTCGCTCGGTCGTTACTAGTGGCGGTTGCGGAACTATGGGCTTCGGCATTCCTGCGGCCATGGGAGCCTGCTATGGTGCTCCCGACAGGACCGTTTGCCTGTTTTGTGGCGACGGAGGCTTCCAGATGACCATTCAGGAGCTGGGAACCATCATGGAGAACCGCATTCCAGTGAAGATGATTCTGCTGAACAACAACTTCCTCGGCAATGTTCGCCAATGGCAGTATATGTTCTTCAACAAGCGCTACTCTTTCACGCCGATGCTCAACCCCGATTACGAGAAGATTGCAGCGGGCTACAACATTCCTTGCAAGACCGTCATAGACCGCAAGGACCTCGATGCAGCCATCAAGGAGATGCTCAAGACGGAAGGCCCGTACCTCCTGCAATGTGCTGTGAAAGAAGAAGATAACGTACTCCCCATGACGCCCCCAGGTGCCAATGTGGATGAAATGCTATTAGAAGTAAAATAAGACATGGAAGACAAGAAAAAGAAAAAGGGGGCCGTAGCTGGCGGTCGTAAGGGCGGCCAGTGTGGCGATTGCAATACTTGCGGCAAGTGCGATGAGCTGGAGCAGGCTCAGGAGATGCAGGGCTTCAACGATGCCGTTCGAGCCGCTGCTGCCATTGAGCGCGATAGTTTCGAGAAGAACCTCGCTCGCCAGCGCAAAGCTACCCTCGCCCGCGATACTGCCAAAGGCAGCCAAGTGGAGACCTTCAGCCGCAATGCAGTGGCTCGTCCGGCTGTACCTGGTCACGAAGGAGCGCTCCTCAGTCACGATGGCCTGACGCTCTACACCCTCATCGTCTATTCCGAGAACTTCGCAGGTATCCTGAACCAGATTACCGCCGTCTTCACTCGTCGCCAGGTCAACATCGAGAGCCTGAATGTTTGCGCCTCTTCCACCCCTGGCGTCCACAAGTACACAATCACTTGCTACTGCAAGCAAGAGATGGCGGAAATGCTGACCAAACAGATTGAAAAAAAGGTTGATGTACTGCAGGCTAACTGCTTCATCGACAACGAGATATTCATCCTCGAGACTTCCCTGCTGAAACTCTCCACACCGATGGTACTTGCCAATCAGGACATATCCTGCATCGTTCGTCGCTACGATGCTCGCATAGTGGAAGTGAACCCCACCTACACCATCGTCGAGAACACTGGCATCACAAAGGATGTGATTGAACTTTTCACCCAGCTCGATGCCCTTGGCTGCGTCCTGCAGTTCGTCCGCACAGGCCGAATAGCAGTCACGAAGTCCTGCATAGAGCGCCTCGATGCCTACATAGCAAAGCGAGAAGAAGAACACAATTCTTTTAGTGAAGAGTAAAGAATTAAGAGTGAAAAATTAAAAAAACTCAATAACTTATAAACTCATAAACTCAAATCCAAATGGCAAAAATGAATTTTGGCGGCGTCATCGAGGAAGTTATGACCCGCGAAGAGTTCCCTCTTGAGAAAGCGCGTGAAATACTGAAAGACGAGACCATCGCCGTCATCGGTTATGGCGTGCAAGGTCCTGGTCAGGCTTGCAATCTGCGCGACAATGGCTTCAATGTCATCGTTGGTCAGCGCCAGGGCAAGACTTTCGAGAAAGCTATCGGCGACGGTTGGGTTCCCGGTCAGACTTTGTTCTCCATCGAGGAGGCAGCCGAGAAGGGCACCATCGTAATGTGTCTGCTCTCCGATGCAGCTGTGATGAGCGTTTGGCCCACTCTGCAGAAGTACCTCACTCCCGGCAAGGCTCTCTATTTCTCTCACGGCTTCGCCATCACTTGGAGCGACCGTACCGGTTGCGTTCCTGCAAAAGATATCGACGTCATCATGGTGGCTCCTAAGGGCAGCGGCACCAGCCTTCGCACAATGTTCCTCGAAGGTCGCGGCCTGAACAGCTCTTACGCAGTCTATCAGGATGCTACAGGCAAGGCACTCGACCGCACGCTCGCACTCGGCATCGGCATTGGCTCAGGCTACCTCTTCGAGACCACATTCCAGCGCGAAGCAACCTCCGACCTCACTGGCGAGCGCGGCTCTCTGATGGGTGCCATTCAAGGCTTGCTCCTGGCTCAGTATGAAGTGCTCCGCGAGAACGGACATACTCCTTCCGAAGCCTTCAACGAGACCGTAGAAGAGCTGACACAAAGCCTCATGCCTCTGTTTGCTCAGAAGGGAATGGACTGGATGTATGCCAACTGCTCGACAACAGCTCAGCGCGGCGCACTCGACTGGTTCCCCCGTTTCCACGACGCCATCAAGCCCGTTATGGAGCAATTGTATGCAAGCGTGAAGTGCGGCAACGAAGCTCAGATCAGCATCGACTCCAACTCTAAGCCCGACTATCGCGTTGGCCTTGAGAAGGAACTTGCAGCTCTCCGCGAAAGCGAAATGTGGCGCACAGCCGAGACCGTTCGCAAACTCCGCCCAGAAAACAACTAAGGCCCTTTCCTCCGTCGAGGGAAGACTTAAACAAAGAGAAAGCCGCTTCAAAACCGAGGCGGCTTTACTCATTTTCTGTTGTTGCGGTGTTGCGGTGTTGCGCTATACTTTCGGTGGTATCTTTTTGAAAAGTTTGCCACAGGTCATTATCAGTTCGCGCTCTATCATTCTGCCTGTGTAAGTCCTTGAACATTCGGGGTTTAGACCTTTCTTGATTAACACTTCTTTGAGGTCGGTCCGACTGAACTCTTCGGGCAGTTCGCCGAGCAACTTTGTGAGGGCGTCGTTCCTGGCAATGCGACTGGCGGCGAGGTCTTGCTTGCGCTGGATGGCGTCGTTCTGACGGCTGCTTTCGTTGATGGCGTCGGCGAACATGATGTACTGGTTCAGAAAGATTTCGTTGGCGAACCACCTTGCCATTTCCCTGCCCACCTTCGTTTCGCGGTTCCTTTCCAGAGCATAGCAGACTTGCGATGCACGGAAGAGAATGACTGCTGAACGGCGACGGAGGAGGTCGATGGCTTCGTCTCTGTGCTCTTCGTCGGGCCCGCTGGCTTCCCACTCGGCAATCTTCTCTTCGTTGAAGTCGTAGGCGTCTTTCTTGGCCTTCGGAAGGGCGAAGGAGATGATGTTCTCGGGGGCTTGCAGATCGGTGGTGGAGCCTTGTTCGTAGAGCCTCTGCACTTCTTTTGCCGCACGAACATCGTCGTTGGTTTCGATGTCTTTGCGCACCTCGACATTCTTGCCGCAGTCGCGAGCCATTTCGGTGAAGAAGAAGCGCGTCATCAAGCCGTTCTCCACATTGTTGAAGTAGTTGCGGATGCTCACATAAGTGCCTGCAAACAAGAGGTTTACGAAGATGTGGACGCTGCCAGAGTAGATGAGGTAGTCCTGTCCCCAGTTTGCGCCGTCGAAGGCTTTGCGATAGATGTCGCTCTTATCCGCCCAAGCGCCGTTCTTGTTCGAGCGGGCACTCTCGTCGATTTCTTCTGTAATGACGCATAGCGGCTGACCGAGGCTGGATTGCGCTCTTTCCATCAGGAAGCCGTTCGAGGAGGTGGCATTGAGCACTCGGATGCAGGGCTCGGGCTTGTCGGGCAACTGCTTTGCTCCCTTCTTCTTCTCGCTCTCCTTCTTGTAGGCAAGGAGTTCGGCCCTACCCTTCTCGTCGTCCTCTATGACGGGTTTCAGGAGCCAGTCCTGCATATCTGCGAGGAAGCCTTTTCCGCTGCCGGCATGACCGCAGATGACGACCATGAAGACGGGCCTGTGCTTGCGACCATCGAGGTACTTGCACTCGAACCTTCCCAGCAGAGTGCCGAGCATGGGCAGGGCTGCAATCAAGGCGGAGCGACCGTTGCGCCCATACCTTCGGTAGATGTAGTCGAAGAGCCAGGGCATCTTCTTGGGCAGGGGATTGAGGCGCTGGAGGTATTCCTGACGCTTGGCTGTGGTGGAGAGGTCGGGCTTGGTGATGGACCTCATGACTGCGTTGAGGTCGTAGGGGAAGTCTTGCGACCTTGTAGAGCCGATGGCGCTTTGGATGGTGCTCCGCACTTCCTCGTCGCTCAGGCCCCAACTGGGCAGGACGGCTTGGAGTTGCAGAGGGTTGAAGTCGCAGATGTAGCGCAGTTGGCGAGCCAGTTTGTAGAGGGTGGTATTGCGGACTCCTTCGGGCACATAGCCGTCCTCGAAGCCGAACCTTTCGAGCAGAGCATTGACGATAATACTATATGGAATACTATTGTATTCCAGTTTAGAGTTTAGCGTTGAGAGTTTAGAGTCAGTAGCGAGTTTAGAGTTCTCAGTACTTTCTACTTTCAACTTTTTAAACTGACTCTCAACACTACACTCTACACTCTCAACTTCTTCTATTTGGAAGATCTCATCGTCCAAATAGATCAGGTCTTCCTCTGAGGCGGTGGTCGTAAAGAACACTCTTGTAATGTCCTTGGCGCCTTTGTCGTACTCCACTCCGAGGAGGTCGGAGGCCCAGCGCAGATTCTCTTCCTGACTGAGTTCGGGGCGACGGCGGAAAGCCAGATGATAACCTCCTCCGCGAGCACTCAGTTCGAGCATCAAGAGTCCCAGTTCGTCCTTCTTCTGGAGGATGGTCTGCTTCACTCCCTCCATAACAGAGGCAGGGATGTGGTCGATGTCCATGCCCACGGCCGTGCTCATTCGAGTGGAGCCTCGGAGCGAGCCGTCGTCGTTGGGCAGACAGGAGTAGTTCATCTGGACGAGGTTCTTCTTAGCCGATTCGTTGCCAAGCCCCGCCATTACGCGGTTTGCCACATTCGCCTTGCTGCCTCGGAGCGCCAGATACTCCTCTCGGTTTTGAACAGGACGGCAGACCTTCCTGCCATCCTGTATAATGATCTGATAACAACTCATGCGTGCGTCCTCCGTGCCAAGTAGTTCATGCACTCGTAGAAGCTCTCTTCTGCGTCGAGCGACCAGTCGTCGGCGTTTGCGTCGATGTTGACGCTGATGCGGTACTTCTGCGTTTCCGTGTTGAAAGTCACGTTGTAGCCGCGACGGTGGAAGAGCATAATGCGTTTGCGAGGTCCCAGAATGTAGAGTTCTTCTTCGTTGAAGTCTGCGGCGTCGAGGTCCTTGTTCAACTTGAGGCAGCCAAAGATTCTCTTCTCTATGGGCAGACTGTTCTTCTTAGTGTCAATGGTGAGTGTTACACCTTCAATTCTTGATTTCATAGTTGTATAAAGTTTAGTGGTTAGTGTTAAGGTTAGCGTTAAGGTTAAGGTTGAATGATTCTGATGTCGTTGGAAACAAATCCGCTTTGGAACTTTCTTGTACGAAAGCGGAGTGTAATGGATGCAAGGTCACCTTCCCGAAGATTGAGTGTCTTCCACAATTCTTCATCGACAACTGCATTGATGTATTCTTCGCCGTCTTCGTCCTCAAATGCAAGGAGAATGTTGCGTCTAGCCCAAGACTTACCAGTTGTAGAAGAAGTGCCCTGATGCAACTCCCCGACTAATTGAATTTTGATATTTTCTAATAACATAGGTTTTGTTTGTTTTGATGTTGAACTTAATTTTGCTTTTTCGTTGATTGTCGACTTTCAACACTGCAAATTTACGGCAACTTCTTGAGGAGGGAATGGCTTTCAGAAGGGCGTTCTCGAACATTCTCAACCTTTCTCGAACTTTCTCTTTTCTTCTCGGAAAAGGCACAAAAAAACCGCCCTGAAAAATCAGAGCGGCTTCCTAAATTCTTCACTCTTCACTTAGAACGGCCCATAGCCGATGCAACTTGTAGTTGTGATTGCGGTCAGGGCTGCCGTTATGGCTGCGACGATGACCTTCAGGATGAGTTCCCAGATGCTATTTTTCTTCATAGTGGTTAGCGGTTAGAGGTTAGCGAAAAAATTCTTCACTCTTCATTCTTGACTTCGTCGTGACTGCTTCCGCTCGGCAATACATGCAAGCATGGTATTGCTCTCGCTTATTCGCAGCCTTCACTCTTCACTTACTCAAGTCCCTGGATAGTTTCTTCATTCCTAATCACTTCGATGGCGTCGGCCTGAGCCTTTCGGCTAGGAACGAGATTGAAGACGGCGTCGTCGCGGAGGTTCTTGAACTCCTGACCAGGCGTCCAGCAAACATTCACGGCCTTGATCTTCTGAGCGTTGAACTCGTCGGTGGTGTCGGCACCTTCGGTGGCAAGTTCGCAATGGAAGCTGCCGAGGTCGCCAAGACTTACCTTGTTGCCTGCGAGAAGTTGCTCGCGAAGACAAGCGACGGCGTCGGTGAGAATGCCCTTCACAGTACCCTTGGAGAAGGGGCTGTTGTGGTCGGCGATGTGCTTACAGAAAGCGTCGAGGTCGAGAACCTCATGAACCTGAGCGGTTCCGTAGGCCTTGGTCTCGGTGATGTCGGCCTTCTTCGTTCCGGGCTTCGTGCCCATAATCATAATACTGTAGTTAATCATGTTGGTTTACGGTTTAAGGTTTACGGTTTAAGTGTTTTTCTCTCGTGTGTCGTGGGCAAAGATAACTCGTTAAATTGCGCACTTTAACTCGTTAAGATTGCCAAGAACCCTGCAGTTGTTCTTTGACGATACAAAGGTACAACCTTTCCAGAGAGCGTTGAAAACTTCTGAAAAGATTTGAAAAGATTAGCAAAGATTTTCTTGCAAATGTCAAATATTTTTCGTAAATTTGCAGAAAAATTTAAGACCTATGAAAAGTGCATACAAAAACGAGTTAGCAGACGCGGCGGGAGTGAGTTATACTACTTTCTACCGCTGGCTTTCCAGCAACCGCGACACTCTGGCAAGCTTCGGAGTGAAGCCCAGCGCAAAAATGCTTCCCCCTAGAGCAGTGGAGTGGATTTGTCGCGAATATGGCATCGACTTCTGAACAAATGTCGCAAGCGCAACAGCGCAACAGCGCAACAGTTGAAAAAATGAGGAAGTCGATTTTCGCTATATACGCTAATTATCGTACGATTATTATTTAATATATATAAATAGTCATCGCCATCTCTCGGGAACAGTTGTTGCGTTGTTGCGTTGTTGCGTTTTACACCGGTCAAGGAGAATTTATGCTAACCAACTGATACACTGGCAATTAACTGCCCGAGAGAAAAGGATTACAAGAGCCAAACCAGCGGATGTGCTTGACTTTCAGACACATCATTTTCTACCCTAAAAAAACTTCAAAAAAAGTTGTGAAAATGCTTGCAGAATTTCAAAAGTCGATGTAATTTTGCAGTCGCTTTTGCTTCCATGAAACATGGCTGCTTGGAAGTGAAAAACACTGAATATTCACCATCTAATATCTAACCAAATGGATAACAACTATTTAACCGAAACTATGGGCGAAGACCCTCTAAAAGTCGTAGAGACTGCCTTGAATTGCTTCAAGGATTTGACTGCCAAAATCAAGGCACAAGATACTCAAATTCAAGAACTTACAAAGGAAGTTGAACGACTCAGGAACGACCCTTGGTCGAGCCGAGTGACCTACGAGAATGTGGTGGAACTGATTGCGCAGAACGAGGACTCTGCCGTGAGAGACGAGACTCGCAAAGTGTTCGAACCTCTGCTGAAGAAGGAGCAGGTAAGGATGCTCCGTCGCGATGTCAGGAAGAAGGTGAAGGAGTGGGAACAGGCCGACGGCATGGAGCCTCGCACCCTCAACAACTACGGGACTGTGGTGCAGGCAGGCGGAATCAATGTTCAACAGGCTAACTCGGTGCAGAAATGAAGACGGACAAGGATTTTTCCGCCGTCACCCACTTCACTCAGGTGGATGTGCAGCCAGGCGGCATCAACATCCAGCATGTCGAAAACCTCTATCAGGCCGACATCCTGAAGGATTTGGGCATCGAGTTGGCGGTAAGGCAGAAGCCCTCGACAGAGAGCAGGACTCTCGGCAAGACCGACGAAGAACTGTGCCATTTCATCCATCCCACTCTGGATGAGGAAGGCAGTTGGAAGGCTCACGAAGAGATAAAAAGTCTGGTGGCGCGCCATCAACTGAAGGACATCATTTCCTATCTGAGGCGGATGGCTGCCGAGAAGCGAATCCTGCTTCCGCAAAGCGTTGACAGCGCCTACAAGGAACTCGAACGCATGGGCCTGCCCACTTCCGAAAAAGGCTTTAGCCTGAAGAACTTCTACCGGGAATACCCCAGTTCAGGAGTGCTGAAATGAAGCCTTTCAACACAGATTTTTCTCTCTTCTTTTTGTAGAAGAGAGATTTTTTTGTATATTTGCAAGCGAAAGAATAAGCCCATATGACATAGAATGCAGTCTGTTCTTTTTATCTTTTTACTGGCTATCCTCATATTAATTGTCTTCTCCGCTTGGTATAATTCAGCAAGCCAAAAGGGGAAGAGGGGAGAAAAATATGTGCATTCTATATTAACAAGACTACCTGAGGAGTATATTGTTCTAAGTGACCTGGTTTTTCGCAAAGAGAAAGGAACAACGCAGATAGATCATATTGTGGTATCAAAGTATGGAGTATTTGCTATTGAAACAAAAAACTACCGAGGTGAAATCTATGGAGATGATAATCGCAAAGAGTGGACACAGATAATTGTGACAAAAGTAACATATATGAAGAAATGGTGGAAAACGTATACATATGTTACCAAAAACAATTTATACAATCCTGTAAAACAATCCGTTGGTCATGCTTTGAGAATACAAGAATTATTACATGATTTCCCTTACCTAAAGGTTGTGCCTATCGTTGTTTTTGTGGGCGATGCAGAGTTGAATGTCAATACCAAACATCATGTAGTATGCGAAGATGAACTTTTGTCTGTAATTAATATATACAAGACGACATACTTAACAGAAGATAATGTGCAAACGGTTCTCAACATAATTCAAGAGAACAATGTTCGCGACCAAGTAAATGATTGGCAGCACATAAGCAACCTTCGTGCCGCTGAGAAAGAAAAGAAAAAGAAAATAAAATCTGGTATTTGTCCCAAATGCGGTGGGAACCTCATAAAACGAAGCGGAAAGTATGGCTCTTTCTACGGCTGCTCTAATTATCCTAAGTGTAGATTTACAGTAGAATGATTGTTTCTTGCAAATTAGAAGAGTCTGAATACCAAATGGCAGCAGAAGAATAGTTGTTGATTATGTGGATAATAGGCTTCATCATATTAGTTGTAGCAATGTTCTTCTTTAAAGCTGGTGGAAGTTCCTTCAATAGCGGAAGTGGAGGGAGCAGAACTCAATGGAGGCAAAAGGAAGAAGACTGGGCTCAACTGGATGAAGACTTAGAATAATCACAGCTTCCCAACCGCAACATCGCAACATCGCAACAGCGTAAAAAAAAGAAATAAAGCCACACCTTTTGGAGTGCGGCTTTTGGTTGCTAGTACTTAGAGTCCCTGGTATCTACGACCTTGGGGATGGGGATTTTCTTTTCTTCGTGTTGGGTGCCTGGCCACCAGATAATCAGGTGGATAAACGGCTTTTCGAGCACCGCACCAAGAGCTTTGGAATCTTCAACAGAATAGTCCTTTATGGTATACGTCTTTTTGTCAGGATTCAGTATCAAATCGTAGGAACGGGGGTCCCAGATGGCATATCGATTGTATGCCACATTGATGACGGTTGGCAACCCGCTCTTCTTCTCGTTGGTGAGCAACTTGATATAGGATATAATATCGTCCTTTGTGTCGAAGTGGGGCAGCTCGTACTCCTCGCCCTCTTTTTGACTGTTGTTGACGGTGCCCTTATCCGCTTCGCCCGTCTTTGATTCTCCGCTGGCTGAGGTGCCCGACTGCGCAGAACGCCTCTCGTTGGCCTTTGCTACGGCTTCTGCAGCCTCCTGGAATGTTTTGCCATTGGCCATCAAGGTGGCGGTCATCGATACTCGCCACTCCTCTTCCATGCGATTGCTGGCTTTTTGCTCCTGATACTTCTGCTTCTGGTATTTATAGACAGCGTCGCTCCAGGCTTGAGTCCATTCGTTGTAATTCTCGAATATGGCATTTGTTAACGCATTTTTAGCGCGGTCGACAACATTCAGATTGAAATCGGCAGCCTCCTTGAGGGCTTCCAAAGTGTTGATGGGAATGATGGGGTTATCTGTTTTCTTGGCTGCCTCGAGAGCTTCCTCGAAACAAGCGGCGATGGGATTCTCCAACTTGTCGGTAATGGCACTGACAACGCCGCCAATCAGTTTTGCTCCTCCTCCAGCCAGGAAGTTGTCTATCTTATCGAGCGTAGAAGGGTTGCTGACGAACTTTTTGTACTCTTCGCGATAGCTGAGCACTTTATCGGAATTGAGTGGCACTCGGTCGGTCTTCGTCTGGCCGTTGACCGTTTGCGTTACATTGACATTGCTGGTGCCAGCATAGCTGAAGCTGACCGTAGCCATGCTGTTGGTAATTTCCGTGGGCATGCCATAGCTGTTGACCTCGATGGTTGTCTGGTCCTCTCCTGTGTAGACGATGGTTTCCACAGAGTTGCCATAGCCATAGCGAAGGGTAGTCAGCGAGTTTGAACTCTTGTCGTAGCCAATATCGCTGTGTGGCTGTGCCCGCATGACGACAACGGCCAATAGTGCACAAAGTGTGAGTTGCAATTTCCTTTTCATACGTATTATTCAAATTAAGGATTAGCCGCACCCCTTTTGGAGTGCGGCTTTTGGTTGAGGCTTAGGATTGGGCTCTATTAGAAGTAGTAGCCGAAGCCGATGCGCAAGCCAATCTTCGTGTAGTCTGCGAAGTGGTTCAGGCACATATCAATATAGACTGCGGGCTCGATGCTGACATGATTGTTCAGATAGAAGCAGTAACCAACTTCGGGAGATACGAGGAAGTTGTCGTTCTTGTACTGTGTGCCTACATGATTGTACTTCAAAAGGCTGCCGAAGAAGAGACCGTTCTGCTGCATGTAGTAGCGAACGCCAGCTCCAAGATTGAACTCGTTGAAATGCTTGCGATGAGCCCAGCCGAACTGACCAAGCACCATCCAGCTGTCGGCAACAAAGTAACCGCCTGTAGCGTCGAGACCAAGCTCGAAGCCTGCATTGTCTTGCCAACTCATTCCAAAACCTGTGAGTGAAGCACTAACGTACTTTGTGTCTTGCTCGAACTGTGCGAATGCACCCATTGAAACGACTGCGAAAAGCAGAGAAAGAATGATTTTTTTCATAATAAAACTGGTTAATGGTTATTGGTTATAGGTTATTGAATTATGCTTTATTTTTCTTGATTGCGAAGAGCCCTCCCAGCACTACCATCATGGCGAGGCCGGCGGAGAGGCCTATGTTGAGCGAGAGGCCGAAACCTTCTGGGGCGATGAGGATGTAACTGGTGCAAACGACGGTCATGAAGAGGGCCGGCAGGAGTGCTATCCAATAGAACTTCTTCTGCTTTCGGAGCCAAACTGCCGCTGCCCAAAGCATGATGCAAGCAAGGGTTTGGTTCGTCCAAGCGAAGTAGCGCCAAAGAGCGTTGAAGTCGATGAAGAACAGGGCTGTCGTGATGGCGAAGAGAGGCAGGCAGAGCATGAGTCGCTTTGCAATCTTCTTTTGGCTGAGATGCAGAAAATCGGCTGCTATGAGTCGAGCACTCCTGAAAGCTGTATCGCCACTTGTAATGGGGGCTGCAACTACGCCGAGAATGGCAAGAATGGCTCCAACGGCTCCCATCCAACCTACGCTAATCTCCTTGACCACAATGGCGGGATTGCCCAGGGCGGCAAGTTTTTCATAGGCCGTTGCTCCTTCTTCGCCTGGCAACATGCTGGCGAACTTGACGGCTGCGGCCGCCCAGATGAGCGCCACAACGCCCTCGGTTATCATGGCTCCGTAGAAGATGGGGCGACCAAGGCGTTCGTTGGTGAGGCATCTTGCCATCAAAGGACTCTGGGTTCCGTGGAAGCCGCTAATCGCTCCGCAAGCTATTGTGATACAAAGCATTGGGAAGATGGGCAGGCCTTTCGGATGATGGGTAATGAAGGGTGCATCGGTAATCTCTGGCATCCAGCCTTCCTTCGTGTAAATGCCCCAGCAAATGCCGATGGCCATCAGCAGAAGGGCGAGTCCGAAGACTGGATAAACTCTGCCGATGAGTTTGTCGATGGGCAGAAGCGTGGCAAGAATGAAGTAGAGGAAAATGACTGTCAGCCAGAAGCCGTTTGTGAAGAACCAGCCTTTGTCGGGAGTCATATTGTCGAGCAAGGAAGCTGGCGTCGTTACAAAGACTGCGCCCACCAGAACCAGAAGGACAAGGGCTCCAACTCGCATCACAATTCTCATTCCGTTGCCCAGCTCGTTGCCGATAATCTCTGGCAAGGAAACGCCTCCCTGACGAATGCAAATCATGCCGCAAAGGTAGTCGTGGACGGCTCCAGCGAAGATGCAGCCAAGCACTATCCAAAGATAGGCTGCAGGGCCGAACAGAATGCCCATGATGGCTCCGAAGATGGGGCCTGTGCCTGCGATGTTGAGGAACTGAATCAGGAAGACTCGCCAAGCTGGCATGGGAATGAAGTCCACGCCGTCTCGCTTTGTGTAGCAAGGCATCTGAGTCGTGTCGCTCGGACGAAGAACTCGCTCAACAACGGCTCCGTAAAGCAAATAGCCTAACAAGAGGCATACGAGGGAAACTGAGAATGTTATCATCGTTTAATGTTCTTTATCATGAAGGATATAGCCACGATTGCGGTAAAGTTCCACCCTATACAATAGCCCAAAGTTGTATCGAGGCCGAAGCCGTTCTCTTTGTCTATCAGGATGAAACAAGCACTCACAGCACACATAAAGACTGCGGGGAAGTAGGCTATCAGCCAAGACCAATTCGGCAGGATGCCTTTTCCGTCGGTCCGATGCTTCAGGAAATGTGCGATTGTAAAGAAAGTGAAGGTCGCCAAAACCTGATTGAACCAAGAGACATAGAGCCAAAGCACCTTGAAACTGCTGACATTCAGCATGGCAATAGCGACAGCAAACAAGGGGGCTGTGAGGATGAGACGCTTCAGGAGAGGCTTCTGGTCGTAGTGGCTGAAATCGGCCACAATCATTCTGGCTGCTCGGAAAGTGCTGCCACCAGTACTCATCGGGGCTGCCACGATGCCAAGCACAGCCAGCACCAGTCCGGCATTACCCAGCCAATCGTTGCACATTCGCTCTACCAAAAGACCAGGATTCATCTTAACTGTGCCGCAATTAGTCATGGCGTTATAAAGCTTCTCATAAGGCGTCGCACCAGCAATATCGAGCATATCGACGAACTTCATCGCTGCCGCAGCCCAAATGAGAGCCACAACTCCTTCGGTCACCATAGCTCCATAGAAGCAACGGAGGCCATATTTCTCGTTCTTGATGCATCGAGCCATCATGGGACTTTGCGTGGCATGGAAGCCGCTTACAGCTCCGCAGGCAATCGTGATGAAGAGGCCTGGGAACAGAGGTGTGTAGCTGACAGGATAATGGTCGGTAAAGGCTTCTGCAAGGCTGGGAATGTTGCCTTCGTGAGTGAAGATGCCGAAAGCCATGAGAATGGCCATGATGAGCAGGGCCGCTCCAAAGACGGGATAGATGGTTCCGATGACTTTGTTGATGGAAAAGACGGTGACAGCAAGGTAGAAGACGAGTATCAGGACCGTCCAAATCAGGTTGGTATCGCCGACATCGAACAACCTCAAGGTCAGTTGCTCCATCAGTCCTGCAGGAATCAGCACAAAGGAAGCGCCCACACAAATCATCAGGACAAGCGTCACCACTCGCATCACCAATCGACAAACGCTTCCCAATTCGTCGCCAATAATCTCAGGAAGTCCCATTCCATCTCGGCGAATGCTTATCATGCCCGCCATATAATCGTGCATGGCTCCGCCAAGAATGCAGCCCAGCACTATCCAAAGATAGGCTGCAGGGCCATAAAGAACGCCCATCATGGCTCCGAAGATAGGTCCTGTACCTGCGATGTTGAGGAACTGGACCGTATAGACTTTCCAAGTGGGCATTGGAATGTAGTCGGCTCCGTCCTGCTTTGTGTAGCAAGGAGTCTTGCGATTCGGATCAACGCCGAACACCTTCTCCACAAATGTGCCGTAGATAAAGTAACCCAGCACCAAGCAAGCCAAAGCGATACAAAATGTTAACATGAACCGTTCTTTTTGTCTTTCCGTTTGCAAAGATACGAAAAAATTCTCTAATCTCTACTCCCTAATCCCTAATCTTTTTATATCTTTGTGGCATGAAACGCACATTTTATATAATATTAAGCCTTTCTGCCATTCTTTTCTGCGCAGAAACAAGGGCTCAAAGCCTCCATAAGAAAAGCGATTACCTACCAAAAAACACTCAAATACTCTCCAAAGAGGAGGGGAATCTGGACTTTTTCCATTCTGCTCCTCCTTCCCCCAAACACGAAGTCAGAGCAGTTTGGCTGACGACCATAATGGGTTTGGACTGGCCCAAGACGAAGGCTACGAACTCGATTAGCAGGGAAGAGCAGAAACAGGAACTCTGCGAGATTCTCGACCGGTTGCAGGCTTGCCGCATCAATACCGTTGTCCTGCAGACCAGAGTCCGCGGCTCCGTCATCTATCCGAGCAAGATAGAGCCTTGGGACATGTGTCTGACTGGCACTTTCGACCGCGATCCGGGTTACGACCCGCTTGCTTTCGCCATAGAAGAGACTCACAAACGCGGAATGGAACTCCATGCCTGGATGGTTACCGTTCCTGCCTTCAAGATTGAGAATGCCAAGAAGATGGGCAAGCGAAGCCTGCTCAAAACGCATCCTGAACTCCTGAAAAAGCATGGCGACCAATACTATCTCGACCCAGGTCTGCCAGGCTCTTCCACCTACCTGACCGCCCTTTGCAAGGAGCTTGTGAGCAATTACGACATCGACGGTATTCACTTCGACTACATTCGCTACCCCGAGAATGCCGAGAGTTTTGGCGATGCGGCCACTTATAAGAAATATGGAAAGGGAGAGAGTAAGCGAACTTGGCGGTTGGACAACATCACCAGGATGGTTCGCGATGCCTACGAGGCCGTCAAAGACATCAAGCCTTGGGTGCGCGTAAGTTGTTCTCCTGTAGGCAAATACAAGGATTTGAGTCGCTACTCTGCAAAGGGTTGGTCAGCTTATGGCGCAGTCTATCAGGATGCTCAGGGCTGGCTCAAAGAGGGCATTATGGACATGCTTTTGCCGATGATGTACTTTCAGGGCGACCACTTCTACCCCTTCGCAGTCGATTGGCAAGAGAATTGCTATGGTCGGACGGTTGCTCCTGGCCTCGGAATCTACTTCCTCCATCCCAGAGAGAAGGATTGGGATTGGGGCGTCATTCAGCGAGAGCTCTGCTATCTGAGGCAAATGGGACTGAGCGGACAGGCTTACTTCCGCAGCCAGTTCCTGACCGACAATGTGAAAGGCATCTACGACTATCTGCAGAAGACTTTTTATCCCTACCCTGCCCTCTTGCCTCCAATGATTTGGCAAAGCACTTCCACTCCAGAAAAACCTCAACTTGTTTCGAGAGAGAGAGTTGACGGCATTAACGAAAGACTTGAGTGGAAGACGGAAACCGAGGGTTGCAGGTTTGTGATTTATGCCAGTTCGAAGACGCCAGTCGATACAAGCAATCCCGCAAATATCGTCAAGATGACCTACGACACAAGCTTTGTCTACAGCCTTCTTGGCACCTATTATCACGACTATCACCTCGCCATAACCGCCCTCGACCGCTTCGGCAACGAAAGTCAACCCTTAGAATTGTAATACAAGCAAAAACATACAGAATGAGACAAATTCTATTGTTACTGATGAGCTTTTGTCTGACAGCTCAGGCTCAAGTGTTCCAAAGCGTCAGCCTTGAGAAGATGTCCGGCTCGATGCCAGGAGACTGCCGCTTAGCAGGAATCAGTCCCGACGGAAGCTACATCCTGACCACAACCCTGACAAACAAGGGATTGAAGCAAGTCAATCTGGAAACCGGCCAGACCAAACTGCTGACGGACAATCCTGGAGCCGGATTCCAACCACACATCTCAGCCGATGGGCGAAGCATCGTTTGCAAGAAAGTCAGCTTCGACGAAAGACTCATGAGGCAGACGGCTCTGGATGTGCTCGACCTCGAAAAAGGGACTCAAAAGCAACTTCGTGCTCCCGCAAGAGAGATTCGCGAAGGCGACGGAAAAGGCCGACCTGAAGTGTTCATTGAAGATATGCAGTTGATGGTCACCATAAATGGAGTGACGAAGAACCTCTCTCCCAACGGAATCGACGACGAGACCAGCTACATTTGGCCAAGCCTCTCGCCCAATGGCAAACGAATCCTCTATTATGTTTGTGGCGTGGGAGCCTATGTCTGCAACCTGGAAGGCAAGGAGGTGAAGTTCATTGCACACGATTGCAGAGCCCCTCAATGGTATGACGACGAAACCATCATAGGAATGAACGACCAAGACGACGGCAAGATGCTACTTTCGAGCAGCATCATGGCCTATACTCTCGACGGAAAAGTACAGGAACTGACCGACAAAACGAAGGTGCTCATGTATCCGCAATGCTGCTCCCAGAAGGGCCTCATCGTCTGCTCGGCTGCAAATGGAGAGATTTTCGTTCTGCGAACGAAGGATTAGGGATTAGAGAACTATGAAAAAGACTATCATACTGCTGGCTCTCCTCATGGCAACGACCATGCAGGCTCAGCAAATAAAAGTATACCTCAATGCAGGACACGGTAGTTGGGGCCCCAATGACCGTCCGATGCCGACAATTCCATACCCGATGCTTCCGGAAACCGGTCGGCCTGATACCTGCGGCTTCTACGAGAGCAACACTAATCTGTGGAAGACCCTGGAATGTGGCACTCGACTGAAAAGGAACGGGAACTTCAAGGTGAAGTATTCGCGCACCAAGAACGGCCCTTACCCCTATAGAGAAGGAGCATCCAACGAATTCAGATACAATCGTTCGCTTAGCGAAATTTCGGCCGAAGTTGATACTTGGGGAGCCGATATGTTCCTCTCCATACACTCCAATGCAACCAGCGAAGGCGCTCTGGTCAACTATCCGCTTTTCCTGTATCGAGGAACTGATGCCGAAGACTATGCAGCGAACAGTAAGGCTATGTGCCAGAAGATATGGCCTCGACTGACCGAAGCCATGCACGCAGATTTCGAGCCGATGACTCACTACCAATCCTCCACAAACATTCGCGGCGACATCGACTTCTACCATAGCAGTTGGACCAACGACAAGGGCATCACAGGCTATCTGGGTGTATTGCACCACTTGTCTCCTGGCTTCCTAAGCGAAGGATTCTTCCACACCTATCAGCCCTCTCGCCATCGAGCTTTGAACAAGGACTGGTGTCGTCAGGAAGGCATCCGATACTACAGAGGCATCCTCGACTATTTTAATGTGAACACCGATAGCTTGGGCTGCATCATGGGACAACTGCATTCAAGGAAGAAAAGCAGCGACCTTGAACTCTTCGCGGCAATCTCAGGTTCGCTCGATGAATATATGCCAGCAAACGGCATTACCGTGAGACTGAAGGACAACAACGGAGAAATTGTCGATACCTACGAGACAGACCAGAACTACAACGGCATTTTCGTATTCTACGACCTCCGTCCTGGCCGGTACTACATCGAGATGAAAGGCGAAGGCTTCAGAACCCGCCAGGGCAAAGTAAACGCCACAACGGTTAAGGCAAAGACCACTACCTACAAAAGCATCTTCATGATTGATGGCGAGAGTACACCTTTCGACGACGAAACAGGCATAGAAGGAGTCAGCAGTTCGCAGTCAACGCCACAAAATATCTACGACCTCAGTGGACGCCGCGTTACCACTCCACGAAAAGGAATCTACATCATAGATGGCAAAAAAATAGCTTTCTAACGAAACAACCCCAGTTACGTTGGCAAAGTTAACGTGTTATGATTGCAAAGTTAACGTGTTATGTTGGGCTACGTAACTGCAGTCGTTTGGAATGTTAACTGCAGTCGTTTGGAATGTTAACTGCAGTCGTTTTTCTACTTCCCTGCCTTCAACTTTTCTTTGAGGAAGCGAGCCGTATAACTTTCCTTGCATTTGGCGACTTGTTCGGGAGTTCCTGAGGCAAGGAGGAAACCGCCTGCATTGCCGCCTTCAGGACCTAAATCGATGATGTTGTCGGCACACTTTATGACCTCCATATTGTGCTCGATGATGATGATGGTGTGACCTCTCGAAATCAAGGCGTCGAAGGCTTCGAGCAACTTGCGGATGTCGTGGAAATGCAGGCCAGTTGTGGGTTCGTCGAAGATGAAAATGGTGGGCTGATGCTTCTCCATTCCGAGGTAATAAGCCAACTTTACTCGCTGGTTCTCGCCTCCTGAAAGCGTGGACGACGACTGCCCAAGTTTAATGTAACCCAAGCCTACATCCTGTAGGGGTTTGAGCAAAGAAATGATACGCTGCTCTTTGTGCTCTGTGAAGAATTCAATTGCCTGATTTATAGTCATATCGAGCACATCGCAGACATTCTTTTCGTAGAAGCGGACATCAAGTATTTCGGGCTTGAATCTTTGTCCGTGACAACTCTCGCAAGGCAGCACCAAATCGGCCATGAACTGCATTTCTATGGTGACAGTTCCCTCGCCCTTACACTCCTCGCATCGGCCTCCATCGGTATTGAAACTGAAATAGGCTGGTGTGAAACCCATTTGCTGAGCCAAAGGTTGGGCTGCAAAGAGTTTCCTTATCTCGTCCCAAGCCTTGACGTAAGTAACTGGATTTGAGCGGGTACTCTTGCCGATGGGGTTCTGGTCGACGAACTCGATAGCCTTCACCATCTTGGTGTCGCCTTCCAAAGAAAGGAACTCGCCAGGTCGGTCAGCCACCTCATCCAATTGTCGCTTCATGGCATTATAGAAAATGTCGCGAACCAGACTGCTCTTTCCGCTACCGCTAACGCCTGTAACACAAGTCATTACGCCCAAAGGAAAGCGCACATCAATGCCCTTCAGATTGTTGGCTCTGGCTCCCTTCACCTCAATATAACTGCTCGTGCGACGACGGCTCGCAGGCAAAGGAATCACCTCTTTGCCTGTAAGGAAATCAAAGGTGTAGGACTTTATTTTCTCCCCCTTTATGGGGGAGTTAGAGGGGGTCTGCCCTTGATAGACGACTTCACCACCCAATCTTCCTGCTTCAGGACCGATGTCGATGAGCCAGTCTGCAGAACGAATGATGTCTTCGTCATGCTCGACCACAATCACAGTATTGCCCAAGTCGCGAAGTTGCTTCAGAACCTTGATAAGTCGCTCTGTATCACGACTATGAAGGCCGATGCTTGGCTCGTCGAGGATGTAGAGACTGCCCACAAGACTGCTTCCCAAAGAGGTTGCAAGATTGATGCGCTGGCTCTCGCCACCAGAAAGGCTGTTCGAGGTTCGGTTGAGCGTCAAATAACCCAAACCCACATCCATCAGATATTGCAAGCGGTTCTTAATCTCAGTCAGGACTCGCTTTGCAATCTTCTCTTCATGCTCGTTCAACTTGAGACTCTCCACCCAAGGCAACAACTCGCTGACGGAAATGTTGACCAAGTCTGTGATGCTCTTTCCGCCTACCTTCACATAATTGGCTTCTGGACGAAGCCGAGTTCCATGGCACTTCGGACAAATCGTCTTGCCACGATAGCGAGCCAGCATGACTCGGTTCTGTATCTTGTATTGTCCTTGTCGCAGATAGTCGAAGAAAGCGTCGATGGAGAGCAATCCCCATTCGCGCTCTTCAGGCATTATCTGCCAGCTTTCAGGCACAAGGATTTCCTTTCCGCACAAGGTCTCGACCTTCATCTTCTGGTTCGATGGAACGCCGTGCCAAAGCCAATCTTTCTCCTCTTGAGTCAGCTCGAAATAAGGCTTGAAGATAGGGAAGCCGCGCTCCGAATTCATACGGATGAACCACTCCTTCCATTCGCTCATCTTCTCGCCTCGCCAACAGACAACCGCGCCTTCGTAAACGCTCATGGCCGTATTGGGAATGACCATTTGCTCGTCGATGCCGATGACTTGACCAAAGCCCTCGCATTCAGGACAAGCCCCAATTGGCGAGTTGAAGGCAAAGAGCTTATCTGTCGGCTCCTCGAAGGTAATGCCATCAGCCTCGAAACGAGTACTGAAGACATGCTTCTCGTTATTTGGGACAAACTGCAGAATAGCTGTTCCGTGGCCCTCATAGAAAGCCGTCTCGCAGGAATCCACAAGTCGGGCAATCGTATCGCGATCATTTCCCGTCACTAATCTGTCTATAACGAGGAACAAGTCACCTTCCTGACCTTTGTATTCCTCAATTCGGACCACCTCGTCGCCAGCATATAGACGAGCGAAGCCGCTCTTTCTATACATTTCAAGTTGTTGCTCGAGGGTGCGGTCTTCTGGACAAAGGATGGGGCACATTACCATCAACTTTGTGCCTTCAGGTTGAGCAAGCATGCATTGGACGGCATCTTCGGTCGTGTGGCGCTTCACCTCTTTTCCGCTTACAGGCGAGAAAGTGCGACCAACTCGGGCAAAGAGAAGACGAAGGTACTCGTAAATCTCCGTACTAGTGCCGACGGTACTTCGAGGATTGCGGCTCGAAACCTTTTGCTCGATGGCAATTGCAGGCGGAATGCCTTTGATGTAATCGCATTCAGGCTTGTTCATGCGGCCAAGGAACTGCCGGGCATAAGCACTCAGGCTCTCCACATAACGCCTCTGCCCTTCTGCATAAAGCGTATCGAAAGCCAAACTGCTCTTGCCGCTTCCGCTCAAGCCTGTGACAACCACCAACTTGCCTCGCGGAATCTCAAGGCTGACGTTCTTGAGGTTATTGACTCGAGCCCCTTTTATCTGAATGCAATCGTCCATCCTTCGGAATTCGCCGACTTAATCAAAGAGGTCGTTCAACTCATTACCCAGTTTGTCCAGCTCATCGCTGAGATTGTCCAAGTCTTTGCTCATGCCCTCGTCGAAGCCCTGTAGCTCATCTTCGAAAGACTCCATGGCATCCTTGAATGCGTCTTCCAGCTCGCCAAACTGTTCCTCGAGGCTGTTCTCGTCCAGACTGTCAATTTGCAAGCCTTCTTTGAGGCCCTTTGCGTAAGCGCCGAAATTGGAGAAAATCTTCGAGAGTCCACTGGAAAAGACGTTCTTGCCATTCTTCATGATAGCTTTATAGAATTTGGCTTGCAGACGACCAACCTCCCTCATTTGCTGGCTTGTTAGGTCGCAATCTTCGATATCCTCGCTGATGGATTCCATTTTCTTCATAATTCCATTCCAATCCTCAACATCATAATTTGCGCCATCCTCTTCGATTTGTTCCGACAACTGCTGAAGCTTGCTGATGGTTCGCTCTTCTTTCGATTGGCAAGAGGTTAAGCAGAACAAGCCAAGCATGATGACTGTCAAGGTTAACAAAGCTTTCTTTTTCATCTTTCTACTGATTATAAGTTGTTAGACATTTATTTCGTAATTTCCCCGCAAAGGTCGCTATTCATCATTTCCTGAATCTTCTCTTTGGGGAGTTTGTGGCCGAGCAGGAACATGAGTTTAGTGATGGCACACTCGGGAGTGCTATCGTAACCGCTCACTACCCCAGCCTCTATCAAAGGCAGACTCGTTTCGTAAAGTCCCATGTGGACGCAACCTGACTGACATTGGGTAATGTTGACCATCAAGAGTCCTCGCTCGTTCGCGTCCTTGAGTTCCTCTTTGAGCCACTTCAACTGAGGCGCGTTTCCTGCTCCAAAAGTCTTTATCACAACGGCTTTCAGGCCAGGGATATTGAGTACAGAATGTACGAGGCTCTGCTGAATGCCAGGGAAAAGTGTGAGTACAACCACATCTGGAGCAACGAGATAATGCGGCTTGAAAGGCTTGTTAGGATCGGGCTTTCGGATGGCTGCCTCGTTGAACTTGATGTGCATTCCAACGGTTGCCAAGTCGGGATAGTTGAACGAACGGAAAGCATTGAACTGCTCAGCGTTAATCTTCGTCGTCCTGTTTCCTCGCATCAGTTTCTCCTTGAAGTAAATGCAAACCTCAGGCACAACTGGAGAGCCGTCTTCGTGCTTAGCTGCAGCAATCTCGATGGCGGTAATGAGGTTCTCCTTTCCATCAGTCCTAAGCTTTCCTATAGGCAATTGCGAGCCCGTAAGGATGACGGGCTTGCCCAGATTCTCGAGCATAAAACTGAGGGCAGAAGCCGTATAGGCCATCGTGTCTGTGCCATGAAGGACAACAAATCCATCATAATGGTCGTAGTTGTCGGCGATAATCCTTACCAGTCGAGCCCAATGCTCAAGTCCCATATCACTGGAATCGATAGGCGGGTCGAAGGTACACGAATGAATTTTGTAATCGAAACGCTTCAGTTCAGGCACTTCTTCGAGGATGAGGTCGAAGTTGAAACTTTCGAGAGCTCCCGTCTCCGGATTCTCCCTCATTCCTATGGTTCCGCCTGTATAAATGAGGAGTACACTTGGGCGATGTGTCTTATTATAGCTCATGCAATTTGGTATATTTGTGCAAAATTACAAAAAAGTCTGCTTATAACAGGGTATGTATGAATTATTTTTTGTATATTTGCAGCATTATGAAGCAAAAACTACTTATTCTGCTGCTCTTGGTAGCGGCAACCGCAATGGGAGAGAATCCCAAGAGAGAATTCCGTGGAGCTTGGATTCAGGCAGTCAACGGACAGTTTCAGAACATTGGTCGCGACCGTATGCAAGCTATGCTTACGAGCCAGCTCGACGACCTTCAGAAGGACGGCATCAATGCCATCTTCTTCCAAGTTCGAGTGGAAGGCGATGCGCTCTATCCCAGTCAACTGGAGCCTTGGAGTCGTTATCTGACCGGTCAGCAAGGCCTTCCTCCTAACCCTTATTGGGACCCTCTGCAATGGATGATTGAACAATGTCATGCAAGAGGTATGGAGTTGCATGCATGGATTAACCCTTATCGTGCCAAGACAAAGGGAACGACGGCTTTGGCTTCGAATCATGAATATGCTCGCCATCCTGAACGTTTCTTCAACTACGACGGCTTGTTCCTCTTCGACCCGGGAATCCCCGAGAATCGCGACTATATCTGCCAAGTGACTTGCGATATTGTGAGCCGATATGATGTGGATGGCATCCATGTGGACGACTATTTCTATCCCTATCCTGTGGCTGGCGTTCCCATTCCCGACGATGCTTCCTATAATATGTATGGGAACGGAATGAACCGCAACGATTGGCGCAGAGAAAACGTCAACAAGTTCATGAAACAGATGTGTGTGCAGATTCGCAGGACAAAGCCTTGGGTGAAGTTCGGTGTCTCTCCTTTCGGCATCTATCGCAATCAAAGAACCGACCCTAAGGGAAGTGCTACAACAGGCCTCCAGAACTACGACGACCTCTATGCCGATGTGCTGGAATGGGTGCGTCAAGGTTGGGTGGACTACAATATTCCGCAGATTTATTGGGAGATTGGCAACAAGGCTGCTGATTATGAGACGCTTATCCGCTGGTGGAGCGCAAATGCCGGTCAACGTCCTATCTTTGTTGGTCAGGATGTGAACAGAACCGTTAAGTTCGCCGACCCTTACGACGCCAACCAGCATCAGATGAACCGCAAATACCAATTGCAGAGAGCTTTGCCAGGCATTTATGGCAGTTGCCAATGGTATGCCGCAGCCGTTTGTGAGAATCCTGGCAACTATCAGGAAGTCTTGCGTCAGGTTTATCATAATACGCCTGCACTTCAACCCAAGATGCCATGGATTGACAAAAAGGCTCCAGGAAAGCCTCGCAAGGCTGCAGTCGTTTGGACAGAAGATGGTCCGATGCTCTTCTGGACAGCTCCTAAAGGCGATGATGAGCTGGATAAGGCTCAGCAATATGTTGTTTATCGCTTTGGTCCTGGCGAGAAGGTCAATATCAACGACGCCTCGAAGATACTTTGCATCACCAAGAACACAATCCTCGCTCTGCCCTATCAAGGTGGCACAACGAAATACACCTATGTCGTTACGGCTCTCGACCGCTTGCAGAATGAGTCGAAAGCCGCCAAGAAGAAGGTGAAATTGTGATAAGACGTCCGCGCTATACGCCTGATACTCAAATCGATGCGGAGGATTTTCGGCTACGGTTTGAGCAGAAAGATGTGTCTTTTGTGAGAGCGGAGATGGACGAAGAAGGTGTCGTCTGTTACTACCAATCGCCCGAAGTTTTTGCGGACAAAGACATACAAGTCTGGATTACGAAAACCTTGGAGGCTTTTGCACGGAAGCGAGTGAAAGAAAGGCTTGTGCCGCGGCTTCTCAATATGGCAGAGGAACGAGGAATCAGCGTGAATGGCGTCCGCGTTTCCTCCGCCAAAGGTCGTTGGGGTAGCTGCAGTTCGAAAGGCAGCATCAATCTTTCTCTCTACCTTGTTCTGCTTCCCAGACACTTGCAGGATTATGTCTTGCAACATGAATTGACACATCGAATCGAAATGAACCACAGCCCTCGTTTCTGGGCGCGACTGGATGAAGTTTGTGGCGGAAAAGCCAAAGCCTTGAGAAAGGAAATGCGAGGCTACAATACATCGTTTCTATGAAATACATTCTCGCCCTTTTGATGCTCTTATCTTGCTCTGAATCAAGGGCTCAGAGGATTATGTTCTGGAACGTAGAAAACTTGTTCAACTGCTCCCACGACTCGCTCAAAGAGGACTATGATTTCTTGCCGGAAGGCAGCTACCATTGGACTCGTGGGCGTTATTGGAAGAAGCTCGACGACCTTTCGCGAACCATTGCTGCGATTGCTGGCGAAGATGCTTGGCCGATGGTTGTCGGATTGTGCGAAGTGGAGAACGATTCCTGCCTTTACGACCTAACTCGCCGCAGCCCTCTTCGGATGGCCCATTATGCCTATATTCACGAGGAAGGGCCGGATTTGAGAGGTGTGGATGTTGCTGCATTATACGATTCAACTCAATTCAAGCCTTTGGGGCACCAAGCCGTCCGCATTCCTTCGGCAGAACAAGGATTCCGCCCAACTCGCGACATTCTGCATGTTTGGGGGGTTTGCCCTACTCTTCCCGACACATTACATATCATTGTTGTGCACCTTCCAAGTCGGGCTGGAAGCGGAAAGGAAGGCGAAAGGCATAGGAAACTTGCGGTCTCAACTCTTTGCAATCTGCTCGATGAAATGGAGGGCAAAAGCGTCTTGCTTATGGGCGACTTCAACTCCGAACCGACAGACAAAATCTTTCAGGAAATCGGGAAACGCCTGATCTCACTTATGCCGCAGAATCGAAAGGAATTGCGACAGGCTCAAGGTACTTATTACTTCAGAAATATCTGGGGATTCCTCGACCATATCCTTGTGAGTGCGAGTCTTTTATCTTCAATTGATAAAAGCGTTAATGTAGGAAGATTCCCGTTCCTACTAAACGAGAAGGATGCGCCTTCACGAACCTATCAAGGTCCAATATATAAGGGCGGAATTAGCGATCACTTGCCCATCTGGGTGGATTTGTTGAGCAAGTAAGCGTCCAGAATCGTAATGGCCGCCATTGCCTCCACAACAGGAACGGCTCTTGGCAGAACACAAGCATCATGGCGACCTCTTGCAGTCAGCTTTGTCGCATTCCCCTGATTGTCAACCGTTTCCTGCTCCTTAAGCAAAGTAGCAACGGGCTTAAAGGCAACTCGGAAATAAATATCCTGGCCGTTTGAAATGCCGCCTTGAATGCCGCCACTATTGTTTGTGCGAGTCGTAACACCGCCTTTGCCATCTGGCGCGAAGATATCGTTTTGCTCACTTCCCCTGCCACTTGCTCCTGCGAAACCAAGACCATATTCGAAGCCTTTTACGGCATTTATACTGAGCATTGCAGAGCCAAGTTTAGCCTGAAGTTTATCATAAACTGGTTCTCCAAGCCCGACAGGACAACCTTTTACAACACAAGCAATTATGCCACCAATAGTATCACCTTCAGCCTTCACATCCAAGATGAGTTTCGACATCTTCTCTGCTACCCCTGCATCAGGACAACGAACCGCATTCTCTTCCGTTTTCGAGAGGTCGTAATCTTTGTACGAACCAGGCAGAACCACATCGCCAACCTGCTGCGTATAAGCCTGAACGGAGATGCCAAGCTGACGAAGCGCAAGCTTGGCAAAGGCTCCTGCCACTACCCTACTGATTGTTTCGCGAGCCGAACTGCGACCACCTCCCCGATAATCGCGGATGCCATACTTCTGCTCATAAGTGAAGTCGGCATGAGAAGGACGGAACAGATTGCGAAGGTTCTCGTAATCCTCGCTATGCTGATTTGTGTTGCGAACGAGGAAACCGATGGGCGTTCCAGTCGTCTTTCCCTCGAAAATGCCGCTCAGCAGCTCCACTTCATCCTCCTCTTTGCGAGCAGTCGTAAGGTTACTCTGACCAGGCTTGCGACGAGCTAACTCGCTCTGGATGAAAGACATATCAACTTCTATACCGGAAGGCATACCGTCGATAACGCCACCAATCGCAGCACCATGACTCTCGCCAAAAGAGGTCAAACGGAAAAGTGTTCCTATTGAATTCATATATCGCAGAAGCTTATTTGAAACGATTTCGCTTGCAAAGGTACGAATAAGTGAGCATAATACCAAAGGAAACCATGAAAATCTGTCTTCTAGGTGCCGACCACAGCACGGAAGACGACTTCAAGGCCGTCGGAGGCGGCACGGAGGGGAACGGGAAGGGACTTGTTGAGTTCGTCCTGCTGGAGGCTGCCGTGAAGGGGATTGGAGATGTGGGTGAGGTAGACGGGCTGGCCTGCTGGCGGGGTGTAGCGCTTTGTGCGGGCGAGCATGCGAGCGATTCTGCAGACAACTTCGGGGGTGGAATGGTTGAAGAGGCGGAAGTCCTCCTCGTGCCCGAGGCCCATCGTAGCTTCCATGACGAAGGCTGTTATCGGGCGGTCCGGGATGTCGCTCTTGTGCGAGTCGATGCCAGCCAGTCGTGCCGCTTTGCCCATGATGCCGCTTGTGTCGGTGGCATAGAGCATACGCACGCCAAGACGCTCTGCCGTCGTACCCTTCTCCACAAGGTATATCAGAGCTTGTTCTTCGTAGAAGTTTGTTGTGTGGTTGGCCGGAAGGGGTGTGAAGGTGAGGCCTTCCACAGCGACGGGGACGCCAATCTTCAGGGTGACGAACTGCGGGGCAGGCAGTTTGTTCTCCGATGCGAGCCGTTGGAAGTCGGACTTCGCGCGGTCAATCCACGTATCGGAGACATAGACCTTCTTCACTCCCAGCTTCAGCGCTTCGAGGGGCTGATAGTGGTCGCCGTGGGAATGCGTATAGAAGATATGTTCGGGGTGGCAGTCCTCGGGCAGCATATCGCGCACGCTGACAGTAAGGTCGATGAGCACCTTCCCGTCGAGCAGAACGCTGCTGTTGCGTCTTTCGGTTGTTGTGCCGGGTTTCCATCCGGCGGCTCCCGTGCCGAGGAATCGCACCCGAAGGTCGGCATCGGAGGCCTCGGCGTTCTCGCAGGTGACAGGCGCAAAGCCCTTTTCTTCGTCTGTATTGGCGGCCACGGGCTTTGCATAAGCCTCCACGCCGCTCATTCCGGTCAGTGCTATCGTAGCAATTCCGGCTTGCATGAATTCTCTTCTGTCCATATTGACTTAGATTTGGCAACAAAGTTACGAATAAGCGAAGACAATACAAAATAAATTTACTTATTTTTGTTGTTGAGCGAGAGTAAGTTCGAGATTTATCTCAAAGTTACGAATAAGCGAAGACAATACAAAATAAATTTACTTATTTTTATTGTTGAGCGAAAGTAAGTTCGAGATTTATCTCAAAGTTACGAATAAGCGAGCAAAAAGCCAAATTTAATTGAACTTTTTCGAGCGAGAGTAATTTCGACGATAGTCAAAGTTACGGAAAAAATTGAAAATGCCCAAACTTAGCACAGGTAAATAACAATTTTAACGTGTTAAGTTGGGTAACTCGACTGGCATCTTTGGTCACTTTTGCCTTCTCCGGTCTCAACCCATTATGCAGACACCCTCTAAAATGCCCCTAAAACGCCCCAGAATCGATTTTCTCCCCTCGGGTGGATATATCATACCCCTGAGCCGAGAAACGCGCTCAGAGGTGCCTTAAAACGCGAAATAGAATTTCTGTTAAGTCAAAGACTTAAAATCTCAATTTTGTGCAATCTCCTAGATACATTTTATTGTGGCAAGGAAATCTAACAATCTAACAAAACTAACATTGTTAGAAATGAGATGTGCCCTGCATTATATATATTATATATTAACAACAATACCTAATAAATATAGAAATAGAGAACTTCCGTTTTCTCTCAAAATCGCTTGTTAGATTTGTTAGATTTGTTAGACGGAATTTTTGCAGTTTGAGAAATTAGTAAGAATAACCTCTATAGAAACAAAGGTCGGGCTCCGTTGGGAATCCGACCTTTTTTGTATGTCTCTGCTTTTTCAGTTACTTGCAGCCGCCGCAATCGCTATTACAACTGTTGCAGTCGCCTCCGCTGCAACCGCCGCAACCGCCTCCGCAACCTGTTATCTGGTTCAGGGCATCGCGAACCTCGTCGTTAGTGGCCTCGCGACTCTCCAGCACCTCTCCCACAAAGTTCAGGCTCTTGCCAGCAAGGGGATGATTGAGGTCAACGGTAATATTTTCCTCGCCTATCTCGACAATAGTGCCGTTGAAACGCGCTCCATCAGGACTTGCGAGAGGAACCACCGCACCTTCGTAGATGAAACGAGAATCGAGTTTTCCGTTGATTTCGAAGACTTTGCGAGGGAGACTTTGCTTGCCAGAAGCCTCGTATTCGCCATAAGCATCGTTCGGATTGAGGGTGAAATCGAACTTGTCGCCCACCTGCAAAGGCACAATCTGAGCCTCGAAGGCATCGAGCGTCATTCCCAGAGCACTCACGAAAATGAAGGGCTCGCCCTCAACTGTTTCCTCAATCAGTTCGGGTTTCTCGTCCGAACCACTCGTATAGAGCTTATATGAAACGGAAATGTACTTGTTTTTGTTCTCTGTAGCCATAATTCTGCTGCTTTTAGTATAAATTAATGTGCAAAGGTAATCATTTATTTCGTATTTTGCTTATCTTTGCATAAAAAATTGAGCTTTTATGAAGATAAAACTTTTCTTGTCACTCGTTTTTGCCGCACTTTTCTGTACGACGCTAAAAGGACAACAGACAGCAGACAACAGACAACAGAGTTCTTTGCTCGACAAAGTGAACCTCTACATGGGAACTGCCGACGACTACGGGCAGATGACGCCTGGAGCAACGGTTCCTTATAGTCAGATTCAGGTTTGTCCCGACAGCAAACCTCGTCAACATCCGGGTTACGACTATGAAGTGCCCACCATATCGGGCTTCAGCATCAATCGCCTTTCTGGAGTCGGCGGAAGTGGTTGCGGAGGAAACGTTTCGCTGATGCCTGATGCAACGGGGAAAGACGTTCGACTCGTGAAGCACACCGAAGTGGCGAAGCCCGGCTACTACAGCGTTCAACTGAGCAATGGGGTGTGGTTCACGGCAACTGCCGACCATCGGATGGCTGTAGAGCGCTTCTCCTTTCCAGATCCATCAAAGGCAGTCCTCCTGCTCAATCCTCGCTCTGCCTTCGACAAAGTCTTTGGTGCTTACTTCGACCAGAAGTCTCCCACTATGGGACAAGGCTTTGCAGAGTGCGCAAACACCTGTGGCAGAGGACATTATCTGCTGTACT
The DNA here is from genome assembly GCA_017548075.1 of Bacteroidaceae bacterium. GTDB lineage: Bacteria > Bacteroidota > Bacteroidia > Bacteroidales > Bacteroidaceae > Physcousia. Next base: position 35,211 of record JAFYNL010000051.1, read on the forward strand.
ATCGCCTCTATACAAACTCGCCTTTTGTGCTCGACACAATAGCCGATGGTCGCAAACGCTTGACCTTCCCAGAGCTTTCTGCAAAGTATGTGGAGGTTCGAATCGTAGTTTCTACGGGTTTTGCCGACGAGTTGGACAAGATGAACGAACAAGCAGTTTGGCGAACAGACTTCCAAACAATGATGGGAAGGGCTAAGCGTCAATGGCAACGTTTGCTCTCGACGGTCGAGATTGAAGGCGGCACGGAAGACCAGCAGACCATCTTCTATACCTCTTTATATAGGACTTTCCATAGCCCGTTCCAAGTCACGGACCAGATAATGAAGAACTATCTGGGAACCGACAACCAGGTGCACGCGGCAAAAAGCTATGAATACTACAGTTCTTGGTCGCTTTGGGACACCTATCGCACAAAATTCCCGCTCATCACCTTGCTCGATGAAGGTCACTCTTCCGCCATTATGCAATCACTTTCACAGCTTTATCTGACGGGCAAGAAGGACTGGAGCACCAACTACGAATGTGTGCCGACAGTTCGAACCGAGCACGCCATCGCAACCCTTCTCGACGCTTACAGGCAAGGCATCAACATCCCCTCTCTTCGGGATGCATATCCTGGGATGGTGAAGGAAGTGAAAGGACTCAGCCTGAAGAGCCCAGACCAATGTCTGGAGGCAAGTGGCGACTTCTGGTCGCTCGGACAATTGGCTGAGGAACTGGGAATGAAGGGAGATGCGGCGAAGTGGACTAAGCGAGGTCAGGAAATCTTCGACAGCATCTGGCCAAAAGAGTTCAAGGACATCGACGAGACTTACACCAAAATGAAGGGCAACGGCCTCTATCAGGGCACTCGTTGGCAATATCGTTGGGGCGCTCCGATGTATCTGCCGCGAATGATTGAGTTGGTCGGCAAGCAGGAACTCGGAGAGCAGTTGCAGAGATTCTTCAAGGAAGAGCTTTACAATCAGGGCAACGAACCAGACATTCATGTGCCTTTCCTCTTTGGCCGACTCGGAATGCCTCAGAAGACCGCAGGAATCGTTCGTACTCTTGCCACAGAAAGCATTACTCATCGCTATGGAGGCAATGACGCCTACCCCACTCCCTTCATCGGTTGTGCCTTCGTGAACCAGCCTCGAGGCTATTGCTTTGAGATGGACGAAGACGATGGAGCCATGAGTGCCTGGTATGTGTTTGCCAGCATCGGCATGTATCCGTTGGTAGTTGGCGAAGCCGTCTATGAACTCTTCCCGCCACTCTTCGACAAAGTGACGCTTCATCTTGGAGCCGACAGGCAGACAACTGTCGTCATCAGGACTGAAGGCCGCACCTCTGAAAAGCAGGAAGTCAAGAAAGTCACTTGGAACGGCAAAGCCCTCTCGAACTTCCAAATTCCCGTCAAAGAACTCAAGAAAGGCGGCGAACTCGTTTTCAAATTCTAAAATAATCTAACTCAATATCGACATTATGAAACGCTTTTTGATTATAGGACTCGGATTAGTTTTTCTCGCATCTTGCGGACCTCAGAAAATTGAACAGGAAGGCTCTGACCAGACAGAACAGAACGACGACGGAATTCACAGAATGTCCGACTATGCCTACACAGATTCTTTGATGCAAGGTAGCCACAAAGTCGTCTTTACCATCAATCGTCATGCCGACGAGGAACTGCCCGAAGTCGTTGACGAAGACGGAGTTAAGTACAAAGACAACCGCTTCAACTTGCTCATTGTAAAGGACGGGCGGACGCTCTTCGAACGCAGTTTCACAAAGGCCGACTTCAAATCGCAACTCCCTGAAGACTTTCAGAAACTGGGCATCATGGATGGCTTGCGTTTCAACCATGCAGAAGAAGGCAAGCTCTACTTCAATACTTGCGTCAGCTTCCCTGATAGCGATATGACCTGTCCCTTCATCCTTACCATCGGTCCTGACGGTAGCTTCACTCTTGCTCCTGACCCCACTTTTGGCGAAGAAGAGGACGACGAGTTCCCAAGCATCTAATAAACAGACAATGAATAACAGAATCAGCCGTAGCATGATAGCTGTCGCAGCCATCTTGCTAACCCTTTCCGAGAGTGCTTTTGCGCAGAGTACATGGACAAAGCAGACTGCCCCGGTAATGACGCCTTGGGGTGAGGAACTGACAGCAGAGAGCGTTTGGCCGGAATATCCGCGTCCGTCTATGAAAAGACAGAATTGGATGAACCTGAATGGTGTCTGGCAGTACTTCAAACGCTCTTCCATCAACTACGACTACGAGACTCGCGCCTCATCCTTCTCGAAAGCCATTCTGGTGCCCTTCCCCGTCGAATCGGCCCTGTCCGGCATTATGGACAAGAGCTACTCCTCGAACAGGAGAGCGACGCATATGTACAGAAGGACTTTCACTCTGCCCGAAAACTTTAGCGGAAAGAATGTTCTCCTGCATTTCGGAGCAGTCGATTGGCGTTGCTATGTTTACGTAAACGGACAACTGGTAGGCAATCACGACGGCGGTTCTGTGCCTTTCTACTTCAATATTACGCCTTTCCTGCAAGAAAGTGGCGAACAAGAACTTCAAGTGGCCGTTTGGGACCCAACCGATGGCGGACAGCCTAATGGCAAGCAAAGTGTTTCGCCAAGCGGAATCTGGTACACTCCCAATAGCGGCATCTGGCAAACAGTTTGGCTGGAACCCGTCAGTCCCGCTCACATAGAAAGCTACGAGCCTATTCCCGATATCGACAATTCCACCGTTTCTGTAAAGGTAAAGACTTCGGCTCCAGCCTCTTTGATTCTGACCGTAAAAGACGAAGGCAATGTAATTGCTGAGCAGACTGGAAGCTCGGACGACACATTCACGCTCTCCATTCCTTCTGCAAAGCTTTGGAGCCCGGATGAGCCTAACCTCTACGACCTCGAAATATCCTTGAAAGAAGGAGGAACCGAGATTGATAAGGTGAGCGGATACTTTGGCATGAGGAAGTTCTCTCGCGCTATGGTGGACGGACACCCGGCAATCCTCCTCAACAACAAGCCTCTCTATATGTATGGTCCTCTCGATCAAGGCTGGTGGCCCGACGGACTCTTGACGCCTCCTTCCTATGAAGCTATGGTCTATGACTTGCAAGTAATGAAGGACTTCGGCATGAATATGGTCCGCAAGCACATCAAACTCGAAAACGACCTTTGGTTCGAGTGGTGCGACAGAAACGGACTTGTTGTCTGGCAGGATATGCCTTCGGGTTGCGGAAGTGGTGCGATAGGCAATCTCGAGTATGCTATGGAGAACTTCTATCGCGAGAACGAAGCCCTTATCGATGCTACTCGCCAACATCCTTGCATTGGTGCTTGGGTGGTCATCAACGAAGGTTGGGGACAGCATACAGAACGAGGAATGGGACATACTCATAGAGCCGTCAATAGTGTAATAAATGCCAATCACGATCCAGGTCGTTTCGTTCATGCAGTAACGGGTTGGACCGATGTCGAGATGGGAGATTTCCTCGATGTGCACTCCTATCCCTCTCCAGGAGCAGCCACAAATGCTGTAAACGAGCGAGTGGCTTCTTGTGGCGAGTTTGGCGGCATCAACCTCTTTATTGAAGGGCATATGTGGGCAGGTTCCGACGTCAATTATACTACCGTCGAAGATGCCAGCACTTATACAAACCTTTATGACCGCTATACAGACCGCTTGCAAGAACTTCAGGCTGATAAAGGGCTTTGGATGTCGGTTTACACACAGATTACCGATGTCGAGCAGGAATGTAACGGCATCTTGACCTACGACCGTAAAGTCCTGAAGGTTTCTCCGGCTCAGCAAGCCACTATGAAAGCAAAGATTCAGCGGACCATAAACTCTCGCTACAAGGATGCTACAACCATAGTTTCGGCTGGCGACCAGAGTTCTAGCATCCAATGGAGATACACTACTTCCGAGCCTGCTGAAGATTGGTTCACGACGGATTTCGATGCTTCGAGTTGGAAGACGGGTTATGCCGGCTTTGGTGGAAGCGGACGAACCGCTTGGTCGAGTAGCGACATCTGGATAAGGCGGAGTTTCAAGATCAACAACTTCGACGCCAATCGCCTTCAAGACCTTCGTCTCTGGCTCTTCCACGACGAAGATGCAGAGATTTATATCAACAGCGTTCTTGCAGCCAAAATGACAGGCTACAACACCAAATACGAGCTTTGGCCGATGTTGCCAGAAGGTCTTCAGGCTTTGAAATTGGATGGCTCGGACAATGTAATCGCCATTCATTGCAAGCAGACCACAGGTGGCCAGTTCATCGATTGCGGATTCAAGATGAAGAACTATGTTTCAAATTCCGACCTGCAAGTTGAGCCGATGCCCGAAAAGACTCCCGCTCCCGAATTCACAACTGTCAGCGGAAAAGCCTATCTGATGGCCTATACCCGCTCTACAAGCAAGAAGATGCATTATGCCTATAGTTTCGACGGAGCAAAGTGGATTACCCTCAACGGCAACAGGCCCGTTCTTGGTGGAGAATTTGCCGACACAGAGCTGAAAGCGCCTTTCATTCGCAGAGTCAACATCGACGGGAAAGATGTCTTCCACCTAGTTGCCGGAATGGCAGACACCAGTCAGCCTGGCTTCTATCACTTACAGAGCGAAGACCTCGTCAACTGGCAAGTTGGAGAAAGTGGAAACATTCGCGTCAAGCCTACCACTACTGACCTCAGCAAAGCCGAGTCGCCAGAATGGATCTACGACGAAACCTCGGGCAAGTTCTTCATTTATTGGAGCGCAAAGAATGGTGACAGAAACAACATCTATTTCTCCACTACAAGCGACTGGAAGAGGTTCGGCACTCCTCGCGCCCTATATTCCACCTCCTATTCTGTCTATGACATGCATATCGAGAAAACGGGCGACTCCTATATCGGCATCTTCTACAATTCCGACAGGAATCTGCTCCAGACACAGACAAATGCCATAAAGCAATCGGGAGCAACCTTCTCCGAAGCCCAGCGCGTCTTCAGTTCGCAGATACCCAAGCAACGGGCTCCACAGACTTTCCCCGCCCTCGACGATTCCGGTTGGTTCCTGCTCTACAACTCTACCGAGAAGAGCTATCAGGCCATAAGTCATAGTGGAAATCCTGCCGAGAACAAATGGTATCCATGCGACGAGAACGAGCTTTCGTTGCCCGATGGAGCAGAGGAAGGTTCCATTCTGGTCATCACAGAGCAAGAACTCCGAAACCTCCTGAGAAACTTCATCTACGAGGAATGCGATGTATTGCCGACGGCTGAGGTTGAGCCTCAAACTTGGAAATACCAGACTGCCTCAAGCTTAGCGACGAACACCAATTGGACCAAACAGGACTATAACGATGCCACGTGGAAAGACGGCTTGTCGGGCTTTGGAGCCAATAATCCTCCTGGAAGCGTTGTAAATACCTCTTGGACCAGTTCAGTCATTCGTCTTCGCTACCATCTCGACCTGACTGGATTCACTCCAGAGCAAATGGCGGCTCTTACGGCCAGGATTCATCACGACGAAGATGTGACGGTCTATTTCAATGGGGTTCTTGCCTTCGAAGAAACCAACTATCTGACCGCCTACAAAAACATCGTCATCAATCAGGAGGCTATGGATGCTCTGACTCCCGACAACAACAACATCATCGCCATTGAATGTTTGAACAGAGGCGGCGGAGCGTATATTGACTTCGGACTTACAGGCATTCGTCCGCTTCCAGATGGAATGAGGGACCTCAACTACATTCCCGACCTTGACAAAGGCATCTACAATCTTGCAGGACAACGACTCCCTTCTCCCAGACAGGGAATCAATATCATCAACGGGAAGAAGATTCTGTATTGAGGGCTTTATTCGTAGTGTCTGAGTCTCACATCAATGCCTACGTCCTTGAGCTGTGATGGGAGAACGCTCACATCCGTCTGCCCATAATGATACGGGAACAGAACTTTCGGCTTGACAATCTTTGCTGCCTTTACCAACTGATCTGTAGTCATTGTATAAGGCTGATTGCAAGGCAGGAAAGCTATGTCGATGTCCTTAACTGACGACAATTCAGGAATGTCTTCCGTATCGCCTGCAATATAGATTCTCAAGCCATCGAGAGTCAGGATGTAGCCATTGTCCCTACCCTTTGGATGGAATTGCTGACGCCCTTCGGTCGAGTTGTAGGCTGGAACGGCCTCAACCTTAATATCATCGAACAGATAAGTTTGTCCGTTCTCCATAGTCAAGCCTGATCCGTACATTTCTGCGCAACGCTTGTTCAGGACGATTCTTGTTTTCTCTTTCGAGAGGAGTTTCATCGCCTCTTTGTCGAAGTGGTCGCCATGTTCATGGGTGATGAAGATGTAGTCAGCCTTCGGCATAGCGGAATAGTCAATCGTTTTATTGCCAAGTTTCGTTACCGGATCGACCTCAATCTCCAGGCCGTCGTACTCGATTCGGATGCTCGCATGAACCAAAGCATGAAATTTCACCGTCTTCCCACTCTTTGTCTTGAACGCATCCACCTCGTAAGAAGCCGCCTGGCTACATGCAGTCGTCATTCCAATCGCAGCCAAAAAACAAGTAATAATCTTTTTCATAGCAATATCTTTTACCTTAAAACCTTCACTCTTCATTTCCTCTGCAAATATACGAATTATTTCTCAACTGCAAATTTTTAGGACGCATAACAAGTTACGATTGTCAACATAACACGTTAAATTGACAAACATAACACGCTAAGTCGGGCAACTTAACACGCTAAGTTTGCGATTTAACCACGTTATGATTTCCGAAGTTCCCGAAATAGGTCCGCGACATCCTTCAAGCCTGGAACGACAATGTCAGCTCCAGCCTTTTTAAGTATCTCGTCCTCGAGGGGACCTGTATTGGCTGCAATGGTGAAGATGCCAGCTCCTTTGGCAGATTCCACTCCAAGCGGAGCATTCTCAACCACAATTGCTTCCTCGGCTTTAACACCCGCCTTCTCTAAGCCCATCAGATACGGCTCTGGATCAGGCTTTCCACGCTTGACATCGAAACCCGTTACCATCAATTCCTCGCAGAAGAAACCAGGGTAATGCTGCTCCAGACTTTCGAGCAACTTAACCTGCGCACTACCCGTTACGAGGACAATCTTGCAATCGAGTTCTTTGGCTGCAGTAAGGGCTTCAAAGGCTCCGACCATCGGTTTTGGCTTGGGAAGCGTGTTGAAGAGGTCGGCTTTGGCGGCATAAATGCGCTCTATCTCCTCCTCCGTCGCATCGCGTCCCCAATAACGTTGAGTCAGGATGTCAATTGTGCCGCTACCCGTCCTTCCTTCGTGCAGATAGGCTTCGTAGGCAGTCATCTCGAGCCCGAATTGCGTCATGGCATGCGACCACGCATAAGCATGATTGGGCATACTGTCGAACAATACGCCATCCATATCAAACAGCACGGCTTTGGGCCGTGCTGCTAGTTCAAGATTCATCATTAAAGGCGGGCTTTAATTGCTTCTGTTTCAGCTTCGTAGCCGGGTTTACCGAGGAGGGCGAACATATTCTTCTTGTAAGCCTCAACACCAGGCTGGTTGAAGGGATTAACGCCAAGGATGAGTCCACTCACGCCACATGCCTTCTCGAAGAAGTAAATCAGCTGACCGATGTTGTATTCGTCCAAGCGAGGAACACTGATGCGCATGTTGGGCACGCCACCATCGACGTGAGCAAGCTGAGTGCCAAGCTCAGCCATCTTGTTCACCTCATCCACACGCTTGCCTGCCAAAAAGTTCAGGCCATCGAGGTTCTCTTCGTCACTTGGGAAGAGCAGCTTGTGCTCTGTCTCTTCGACGCTGACAACAGTCTCGAAGATGGTGCGCTCGCCTTCCTGAATCCATTGTCCCATCGAGTGCAGATCAGTACTGAAGTCGACAGCTGCGGTAAAGATGCCCTTCAGGTCCTTGCCCTCGCTCTCGCCGTAAAGCTGCTTCCACCACTCGTTCATGTAATGGAGTTTGGGCTGGAAGTTGACGAGAATCTCGATCTTCTTGCCCTGAGCATAGAGAGCATTACGAACGGCTGCGTATTGCAGGCAGATGTTCTTCTCAAAGGGAACGTCGACACCAACGGCAGCCTCCATATCGGCAGCACCCTTCACGAGCTTGGCAATGTCGAAGCCGGCAACTGCGATGGGCAGCAAACCTACAGGAGTGAGCACACTAAAGCGACCGCCCACGTTATCGGGAATAACGAAGGAAGTATAGCCTTCCTTGTCGGCACAAGTGCGGGCAGCACCCTTCTTGGCATCGGTAATAGCGACGATAACCTTGCGAGCCATCTCCTTGCCGCGTTGTTGTTCACATTGCTTCTTAAGAAGACGGAAAGCAAGTGCCGTCTCGGTCGTTGTGCCGCTCTTGGAGATATTGATGACGCCAAAGCGACGGTTCTTCAGATACTCCGTAAGTTCATAGAGGTAATCCTCGCCGATGTTGTTGCCTGCGAAGAGAATATTGGGGTTCTCGCCATTGTTGGTGAGCCACTGGAAGCTGTTGCTAAGAGCTTCGATGACGGCACGAGCACCAAGATAAGAGCCTCCGATGCCAGCCACAACAACTGTGTCGCAATTGTCGCGAAGCGTCTGAACACAACCTTGAAGGCGAGTCATGAACTCAGCCGTGATGGAACTGGGCAAGTGGAGCCAGCCAAGGAAATCATTACCTGCACAAGTACCAGCCTCGAGAGCCTTCTGTGCTTCTTCTGCCTTCGGAGCGAAGGCTGCAATCTGCTCCGCACTCAGCAGAGCCTTAGAATAATCGAGTTTCAACATATCTTTTATACCTTATATTTACTTCGTAGGAATTATCTGAACGCTTCGCTCAGCAACTTGATTTCGATGGTTGGGCTGATGCGTTCGTAGAGGATGTTATAGACGGCATCGAGGATGGGCATGTTGACGTGCAAGTGCTTGTTGATGTCCTTCATGCACTTCGTAGCAAAGTAGCCCTCGGCAATCATCTCCATTTCGAGCTGAGCGCTCTTCACGCTATACCCTTGCCCTATCATTGTGCCGAAGACACGATTGCGGCTGAAGTTCGAGTAACCCGTCACAAGCAAGTCGCCAGTATAGACGCTTTCCGTGATGCTGCGGTCTATTGGATGGACGGTATTGAGGAAGCGTTCCATCTCTTGAATGGCGTTGCTGATGAGGACAGCCTGGAAGTTATCGCCGTACTTCAGGCCGTGACAGATACCTGCTGCGATGGCGTAGACATTCTTCAGGACACTTGCGTACTCGATGCCAATCACGTCGTCGCTGGTCTTTGCCTTCACGTAGTCGCTTGCTAGCATTTTGGCAAACGCCATCGCCTTCTCCTTGTCGGCACATCCGACGGTCAGGTAAGTGAGACGATTCAATGCAACCTCCTCAGCATGGCTCGGTCCGCCAAGCACGGCCAGATTGTCCTCAGGAACATTATACATCTGGTTGAAGTAGTCAGAGCAGATGAGGTTCTCGTCGGGCACGATGCCCTTGATGGCAGTCACGATGAACTTATCGCGAAGGCGGACATGAAGGCGCTTGAGGTGACCCTTCAGGTAGGGCGAAGGCGTAACGAAGATGAGCGTCTGACAAGCCTCGACCACCTTGTTGATGTCGCTCTCGAAGGTGATGCGGTTCACGTCGAAATGCACGCTCGTCAAGTAGGCGGGGTTGTGTCCGAGCCGCTTGAAGTCCTCGATGCGGTCGTCTCTGCGAAGGTACCACCAAATGTGGTCGTTCTTCTCGAGCAACATCTTGGCGATAGCCGTTGCCCAGCTTCCGCCGCCCAGCACTGCTATGTTTCCTAAGCTGTCCAAGTTGCTATCAAGTCTTGTGAGGGCTTTTCGACCTCGAGTTTATATTTCTTGATGATTTCGATAATCTGTTGTTGTATCTTGGCTGGAGCGACGCCTTGCAGAGTGCTCACCAAGTTGTAGCCTGCTTTGCGCAGGATGGGGATGATGTCAGCTGGGACACCTTTCTCGAGGAAAAGTTCGTCCTTGTCTCTCGGAGCCTTCACTTCGGGCTTCATCTGCGGGAAGAAGAGGACTTCCTGAATGAAGGGCTTGCCCGTCATGAGCATTGCCAGACGGTCGATGCCGATGCCAATGCCGCTGGTTGGAGGCATTCCGTATTGCAGGGCACGCAAGAAGTCGTGGTCGATAACCATTGCTTCGTCGTCACCCTTGTCGGCAAGTTTCATCTGGTCGATGAAGCGCTCTTCCTGGTCGATGGGGTCGTTAAGCTCGGAGTAGGCATTTGCCAACTCCTTGCCGTTCACCATCAACTCGAAACGCTCGGTCAGGCCGGGCTTTGAGCGATGCATCTTCGTAAGCGGCGACATCTCGACGGGATAGTCGGTGATGAAGGTCGGTTGAATGAACGTGCCTTCGCAGAACTCGCCAAAGAGTTCGTCAATGAGCTTACCCTTGCCCATTGTCTCGTCCACCTCCATGCCTTTCTGCTTGCAGAAGTCGCGAATCTCCTCTTCGCTCTTGCCCTCGCAGTCGTAGCCCGTCTTCTCCTTGATGGCATCGAGGATGGGCAAGCGGCGGAACGGAGCCTTGAAGCTGATGACCTTGCCGTCAATCTCTGTCTCAGGCTTGCCATTCACGGCGACGCAAATCTCCTCGAGAAGCTGCTCCGTGAAGGACATCATCCAGTTGTAGTCCTTGTACGAAACGTAAAGCTCCATGCAGGTGAACTCGGGGTTGTGGTTCTTGTCCATGCCCTCGTTGCGGAAGTTCTTGCCGATTTCGTAAACGCCCTCGAAGCCGCCAACAATCAGCCTCTTCAGGTAGAGTTCGGTGGCGATGCGCATATACATTGGGATGTTCAGGGCGTTGAAATGCGTGATGAAGGGACGAGCCGTTGCACCTCCGGCAATGGCCTGAAGGGTTGGTGTCTCGACTTCTGTATAGCCGTGACGGTCGAAGAAAGCTCGCATCGTCTTGAGGATGACGGCACGCTTCAAGAAGGTATCCTTCACGCCATCATTCACGACGAGGTCAACATAACGCTGACGGTAGCGGAGTTCTGGGTCGTCGAAGGAGTCATAGACATTACCCTCAGCATCTGTCTTGACGATTGGCAGAGGTCTGAGACTCTTGCTCAACACCGTCATTTCCTGCGCATGAACGCTTATCTCGCCAGTCTGAGTGCGGAACACATAGCCCTTGATGCCGATGAAGTCGCCCAAGTCGAGCAACTTCTTGAAGACGGTATTGTAGAGCGTTGTGTCCTCGCCTTGTGCGAGGGCATCACGAGTCACATAAACCTGTATTCTTCCCTTCGAGTCCTGCAACTCAGCGAAGGCAGCCTTACCCATGATGCGCTTCGACATGATGCGGCCAGCAATGCAGACATTCCGACTATTCTCGGGTGTCGCAGCCTCGCGAACGTCATTGCCTTCCTCGTCCTTGCCGACGATGGGCAGGTCAACGAAGCTCTCCTTGATTTCTGTACTAAAGGCATTTGTGGGATATTCTGCTGCAGGATAGGGATTGATACCCAATTCGCACAGTTGTTGCAGGTTATTACGACGGATTATCTCCTGTTCACTCAATTCAAGTATATTCATCTTTAATCTATATTTCGCCTGCAAAGGTACGAATAAGTGAGCACAATACAAAAAGAAAACTTGAGTTTTTCTTTTTATTGTCGAATTATAGAACTTTCGAGTGTCTCAGTTGAGATTCTTAAGGAATCGAGATGCGCATTTAATACCAAAAGTAAGTACTGACAGACATCTGATTTAATCCTGCCGAAGAGTTCTCGTCGCAAACATCCGAAAAACATTTGACAAAACACCCTAAAAAGTGCTTCGTGAAAAGACGAAAAATTTTGTAAAGATTTTGGTAAAAGGTCAAATTTGAGGTCTCAAAGCAGGTTGATTTCAAACTTAACTAGGGTTGTTTGCAAACGTAACAGGTTAAGTTTGCCAACTTAACACGTTAAAATTGCCAATTTCACTAGTGAAGTTGGACCTCAAAACACGCCTTTTTGCCCTGTTTTTCTGCCTTTGTAAACAAATTTTACACGCTAAGTAATTGATTATCAGCAGATGTCTTTCCCCTCTGAGAATCGATTCTTTTCGTCCGTCGCTCGTCTCGCTCGCAAATAAGCCATTCTCAGAAGGTCAAAAATTTCCAAAATCTTTACAAAGTAGGTATATTGTATAGTCTGATGACATCAGAGAAATAAAGATAATCTTGCCTCAACAAAGGCAGAAAGCTCAAGTAATGTTCTTATGTTCCTGAAATTCCAAGTTCTTTCAGCCACTTCTCCACCTTTGCTCTCTCTGTACGGACTTCGTGTCCATAAATGGCAAAACCCTTAGTCACATTAGCTTTGGGGAAGGCTTTCTTTACGTCGCTGACACAAGATGCCAAGCCGCTGCCCTCGTGAGTGGTGAAAGGAATGACGGTTTTACCATCAAGGTTGATGTCCTTGAACAACGTAAACATCACCTGCGGATAGGTGCCCCACCAAACGGGACCGCCGATGAATACGGTATCATACTTTGCGAGGTCTGGAGCCTTCCCTTCATAAGGAGGCAGCTCGCCTTTGTTAGCTTCTTCCTGAGCCAGCTTGGTAAGCGGCCCGTATGCCATTCCATCGTACTTGTGAGTAACGATTTCGTATTGGTCGGCACCAGTAATCTCACTGATATAGTCGGCCATAATCTTTGTGTTACCCACCTTGATGTTTCCCACTGCGTAGTTGTCGCCTGCGTGCGAAAAGAATATAACGATTGATTTACCCATATTTGTTTGTTTTACTTGTTTGTTCTGACTATTGCAACCCGTAGTCAAGAAAAGCCCTACGGCTGCAATGATGATTGATTTCAGTTTCATAATTTATCTTTATTTATCCCTGAAGTTTGAACATTCCCGTGCGGATGGCGGGGATGACACCGCCGTCGATGAGCAGGTCGGTGCCGTTGATGAAGGCGGCATGCTCGCCCAAGAGGAACGCGGCGGCATCGGCTATTTCGTCGCTGGTAGCTACGCGGCGGGCAGCAGAGGCATCGATCATGGCCTGATAACCGTCGCCATTGGCATTGAACTCGTCGTAGGCCAAAGGGGTGACGATGATGCCTGGCGAAATGGTATTGATGCGAGCACGGCGCTCGCGCCATGTGGTGGCTGCTGCACGCTGCGCCTGGAGGTGGTTCACGCGCTTGGCAATCATGTAGGCCAGGCCGCTGTTCTGCATGGCTACGTTCTTGACGATAGGCAACGTGGCGAGTTCGTCGGTGGTGGCGTTCACTATCTGCAGCTCGTCCTCGTTGGGGATGGGGTACATGTAGGCGGCCTGACTCGAGATGATGAGTCCTGCGCCTCCCTCGGCCATCACCCGTCCGAAGGCATCTACGGCATAGCCCGTGCCCACCATGTCGAGGGCGACGATATGCTCTGGTGAGGCCTGGTTGGGCGATGCGCCAGCCGTGTCGATGAAGTACATCACGGGGCCGAGCTCAGCCGCACGTTTGGCAAAAGCCTCGATGCTCTCCCGTTCCAGGGCGTTCACCACGCAGGTCTCCACATCGTAGCCGCTACGACGGAAATCATCGCCCACGCGTTCCAGCGTCTGTTCGCTAATGTCGCCCAGCAGAATCTTCTTGCCTGCTGCAATGCGTCGCACGATGGCCGTCCCCATACTACCGGCACCCAGCAGTGCCACTACCTCTTTCTTCTCGTTTCGGTCGAATATCATATCTTCTTTTTTCTTTTAACACGAATTGCCACGAATTAAACACGAATTTTTCATTAATGATAATTCATGGGTAATTGTATGGTAATTTATGTTTAGATTAAACTTAAATGTTCTTGATGAACTTGGCGGGATTTCCACCGACTATGGCGTTGGCAGGCACATCCTTGGTCACGACGGCAGCAGCAGCCACCACGGCATTTTCTCCTACGGTCACGCCGGGCAGGATAGTTGCACCAGCACCAATCCACGCGTTCTTGCAGATATGTACTGGTTTACAGATGAGAATCTGACGGTCGTAGAGGTCGTGATTATTGCTAATCAGCTGCACATTTGCCGCAATCATCGCTCCATCGTCAATCGTGATACCTCCGCGTGCCATCATCAGACAGTCGGGCATAATCATCACGCCTTTGCCGATATGCACCATATCAAAGCACACACCTTTAAGAGGTGGTTGAACCATACTGCCTTCACCGAGGTTGTCACCAAAGAGCGCTTTGGCTGCCTCTTGCTTTTCAGCAGAATAAGGCATACAACTGTTAAAACGATGCAACAGAGCGCCCTGCTGCATATACTTTGCTTGTTCTTCAGGCGATGTCAATCGCGGGTCAACTCTAAATCCTTCCATAATTATAACTTAGCTACAAGTTTCTGAACTTTGTGATACGTTACCCTACTTATTTCAGTTTTATTATTTTGTTTAATTACTTTGTTTGTGCAAGCCGCGATTCCAAAAAGTATTGCAAATGGGAATATTTATTTTTCATTGTATTTCTATTATCGTTTGACATTGTTGTGTTGCAGATAAAGAATAGCTATTGGACATTTGTCTTGAACCACTTCTTCTTCAGCCACTCGCGAACAGGCAGGTCGTAGAGTTTGTAAGCTCCGTAGGCTACGAGGATAGCGAGGATGAACACGCAAATGGAAGCAAAAATGTGTGTGGCAAGCGGTGCGTCCTTGTGGCTGTCTGTCCATGACATCAGCATGTAGATGAGCGGGAAATGGGTGATGTAGAGAGGATAGGAGATATCACCAAGAAAGCGATTGATGGCTTCTGACTTGCCTCCTTTTACACTACTGCCTGCTCCTATTGCTACGATGAGAGGGAAGCAAACGAGGATGCAAAAAGCTTCGTAGAGTCCGTTCGTCCAACGGCTTTCGCCTTCTGTACCTAATCCCATCCAAGGCATACAGAATAGAATCGTTATCATCAACGAGCACCACCAGAAGCCGCCACTCACCTTTATCAGTTTGCCAACACGCGAGACGAGCAAGCCACTGAAGAAGGGATAGAGCAGACGGGTAAGACCTACCTGAAGCTGGTCAGGTGTCGTGCTCCATCCACCTACTACGGTATATGACGCATAACTGCGCTCCTGAAGGAATCCCGTCACATCAATATCCAGACAAAGGGTGATGGTCAAGACGGCAAAGATAGCTACGCAAATACTCAATGTGACTTTCGAGAACCTGCGGAAGAGCAAAGCATAGAGAACGTTGGCCAAATACTCCCATTGTAACGACCAGGCAGGACCATTCAAGGGGTTGGTTTCTGCCCAGCCTCGAATATCCATCGAGTGCGGCAGCGGTATCATCGTGAAGCACCAAAGCATCACAAGTGCCACCATCCACCATGGCGTTTCGTTAATCAGAGGGAATGCCTCACAACTGCCGAAGCAGAACATCAAGGCTCCGAACAACGTGCCGAATATAACCATAGGATGCAAGCGAATAAGACGACGCTTGAAGAATGCCCAGGTTGACATCTTGTTCCAGCGGTCATCGTAGGCATAGCCTATTACAAAGCCCGAAAGCACAAAAAAGAAATCCACTGCAAGATAGCCATGATTGATGGGCTGGTCAGGTCCTCCATGATAGTGTATCTCTAAAAGATGATAAGCCACCACCAGCAAGGCAGCCACTCCACGCAGTCCATCGAGAATCTCATAACGCGGCTTCGAGGCGAGGTAAATGCTGGAATATGTTATCTGTTTCATACGTTTCTATACGCTTTTACCTAATTCAAATGCTTCCCGCAGCTTTGACACCTTCCACGAACTTGTCGGCGAGCAGGTCGCTGTTCGACCCACGGCGAAGACTCGTCGAAATAACAATCACACGTTTCATTTTCTTATTCTATGTTTTATTTCAGATAATATAGCGGTTTGATGTTGGAGGCAGGTTGCAACGAGGAAACCTTGCTTTTGCCGAGAGGCGCGATGCGGAGGTTGTCGAAATAGGGCGTGCTGACATGCTTCTTTCCAAGCAGTGCGATGAGTCCTGCCATGCCTTTCTTGTAATGGTCGGAAGTGGCGCTAACCACCTCTGCGCCATCCACGTAGCCTATAATCTTGTCGCCCTCGAACCGCAGCTTCAGGTTGTGCCATTGAAGGGCAGTAACACCTTCTGCCTGCGCTGTGTCCAAAGTATATTCGCCTCCTATCTCAACATCCTTACGAGCGAGTATAGCTTCCTGCTGCTCTTTGTCGCCAATAAGTTCCTTCTGGTCGCGCTTGCCTCGGGTGATGACAAGCGAGCAGGTGCCCTTCTCGTCAAGTTTCAGATAGTAGCCCTTGGCCCATATGCCATAGCCGGAGCCCACGTCGCAAAGACGTCCCATAAGGCCTGCCTCGTCTCCTGGGTTCAAATAGACATCAGCACTTACCTCATAATCTCTCCAAGCGGAATCGCCCAGGATGGTATAGTGATGCCATTCGGGAGCCCAGCTCAGCGTATGCTCGCCCACTGTCTGACGGATGCACAATCCTTTGCTGTCAGGACGTTCCACCAGCTCATAGGCTCCGATGAGGTCGGCCAGATAATGCGGCAGATAGCCCCACTCCCCCGGTTTGCTGTAGCCTTCGAAGTCGTCCTCGTAAGGCAAGGGGAAAGGCTTCGATGCAGGGACGTTTGCGAAAGTGCCCTTTTGCTGACCTGTGGTCGTGGAGAGGGAATAGACAGTACGGGGCTGCAGGGTGATGGTGAACTTGCCGCCCTTCGGCGTGATGTCCTGCTGGCGCACGAACTGCTGCTGCGCGTTGCTCAGCCATACACAGAGAGGCTTCCGTCCTATCTTCTTGTCGAGGAACAACTCGACGGTCTGCGCCTCCTTTGCTTCTTTGGTCTCGAAGATAACGCTATAGTCGTTGGTGGCCGGATTGCGCAAAGTGACCATCGAACCCCCGCCATCGAGCTTGCGGCAGCCCTCATCCACGTATTGCCACCCGACCTCGCAGAACTGACCGTAATGGGCATAACCCCATAGTGCCTCGCGTACCTCGTAATGCCCGCTCCAAGGCTCGCGAGCGAGAAGCATGGCAGGGTCGCAGCTATAGGGTTCCAGGGGATAGACGCCAGCGATGTCGTACCAGTTGATGATGCGCGTGGCACCGCTGATGATGTAATTCTCGTTGAAGCACTTCACGATGCTGATGAGGCAGTCGAAGCCCTTGAGATAGACGTGGTCCTCGCTGTTCCAAATGGGTTTGCCCATGGCTTCTGCAGCATCGCGCTGTTCTCTTGTCAAAGGTATCTCGCTATAAGTGTGGGCGCAGACTGCATCGAGGGCATCGGCCAGCTCCTTATCTTCCTGCATGGCTCCCAGAAACTCCATCTTCCTGTCGCCCCAATTGCCAAAGCCGTGAAGCTTAACGTTCCTGAAGCCTCGCTCGTTCATGGCTCGACGCAGATGTTTGGCGAAGTCGCCGCTCCAGCCTTTTTCGTTGTGACAGCCGAGAGCATCAAGCTCAAGGTCATGCACCTCGCGCAAGCCCCTCAACCAAGCAATATAGTAATCAACCATATCGTCCGACCAGAAGTTACCTACCCAAGCCGGCGCGCTCCAAGCCGTTGCATCCAAAGCCAGTTTATGGTTACGCTCTTGAGCTTCGTGCATCACCCACCAGGTATAGCCTCGCAGGAAGTCGTAGTCGCCGCGATAGTGGCTGTGCGATGGCATAGAGCCCTGCGTGCTGTTGCCGTCACCGGGAATCTCGACCAGCAGGGCACTGACACTCGCTCCAAATTTCGGTTTATACACCATATCCATAATCTGCGAGCGCTGCGGCTCGGGATAATCCTTGAGCAGGACAGACGTCGCACCGCCGCCATTGACGGCTCCTATGCCATCGAAGCGCTTGCCTTGTTGAGTCTTGGTAATGCATATGACCTGCGTGCCAGCTGCAGCGGTCGCAGCCAACGCCATCAAAAGTGTCGATATAAAAAACTTTCTCATACCTTATTATTATTCATCCGGTTGCTGACCATCGTGAGCCTTCCAGGCGCATTCGGTTATCTTCATGCCGGTAAAGACTGCCGTAAAGGAAGACTCTTCTGGCGAACAAGCATAAATGCCGAAGCTTATCTCATCGGCACCAGCATACATGTGGCAGATGCGCATCTGACTGAAATCAATGCCGTTGGTGGAACACTCGATGCAGTAGTCATCCTCTCGACGGGATAAACGATACCACATGGTCTTCACGTCGGCAGGGATAGCCGTTGTTGCCCAATCGGAGTAGCCATTGTTCGTGGCCACGCTTCCCAAATGCTGAAACTTGTCGTTCTCGTATTCCACAGATCCCTTCAGCCAATTCTCGCTGTCGAGGTACATCACGATACCGCATTGGTCAAAGCGCTGATGGCTCTGGGTAAAGTCTGTCTTCACCACAAAGCTGAAGAACTTCTCGCGCGTCTTCATCTGCAGGACAGGGGCATTGTCGTTCTGGAAGTGATAGTACGTACGTTGCCAGAGATCGGTGTGCGGTGCAGTGGTGATAAGTATGGTGTCGTCCTTCACCTCATATCCACCTGGTTCCCTTATCCACTGAAAGCTGTTCAGATCAATGCGCCCACTATCTGCAAGGGACACTTTCACGTTATCAATAAAATCCACTGTAGTTTCATTCTGGATTTTCTGCTTGCAACTTATGAGTAAGCTGAAACATATTAAGGAAAAGATAATTTTCATCATATTCTACCTGATAAAATGCATGGGTTGCCATTCTTCGCGCTTGGGATAGTCGGGATTACCGTCGGCATGAATCTTCTTCAGCAGCCAGGCCATGTTGTTGGCCATCGTGCGCATGGTCTGCATTCCCTCGGTATCAAGTGCTGCCTGACCTTCCTCGCGACCATAGACGATGTTCCAGTACTGGGACGTCACAACAGGCATGTTCATCATCTCAAAAGGCATGTTCATCGTTTGGATAGCTGCCGTAGCACCACCTCGACGACAGACGCAGACGGCTGCGGCAGGCTTGTTCTCTGCCTTGGCTCTAGCCGAGAAGAACATGCGCTGGATGAGTGACAGCACCGAGCCATTGGGCTGCCCATAATAGACAGGAGAACCCACTATCAAAGCATCTGCCTCTCCCAACTTCTCGGAGATGCGGTTGCAGATGTCATCATCGAACACGCAACGCCCGAGTTGCTTTGTCAGGCACTGTCCACAAGCGATGCAGCCACGCACGGGCTTCACGCCAATCTGTACAATCTCAGTCTCTATTCCTTGCTGCTCTAAGGTCTTTGCAGCCTCGCTCAATGCCAGAAATGTATTGCCATTCTTACGCGGGCTACCGTTTATCAACAGGACTTTGCACTTCGTGCGAACATCCTTACACTCGGTAGAATTGGAGCAAGCACCATTCTGTTCTCGTTTAATCGAATCTTTCATAATCTGTTTAATCTTCTATATTTACCAATGTATACTTGCGGCACCCGAGTCCTATTTTCTCTGCATGCTCGATGGTATGGATGCCATGCTGCTGGTCGATTCGGCTTAACAGGTCGGTGGGGTCGTTCTTTGCCGTCACCTGCTGGTTGTTGATGATGTCGATACAAGCCTGGTCGAGGGCAACGGGGTCGGTACTGGCCAAGATGCCATAGTCTTCGAGTTTAACGGGCTCGGGATGGTCCACGCAGTCGCAGTCAATAGACATATTGTTCATCACCGAAATATAAATGATGCCCTGCTTTTCGTTAAAGTAATCTACTACGGCCTGCGCAGCGGCTGCCATGCTCTCAAGGAATCCATCTTGGTCGCCGATGTACTCAGGTGTCCAGAGCTTCTCCATATCGAGCTTCTCCATCTTGCCTGCAGAGTGGATATAGGCCTTGCCGTTCTGACTGGCACATCCGATGGAGAGGTTCTTCAACGCACCGCCATAACCGCCCATGGGATGTCCCTTGAAGTGATTGAGAGCAATCATGAAGTCGTAGTTAGCCATGTGAGCCCCCACAATGTCGTACCTCAGGTGCGTCGAATCCTGTACAGGGATCCGCATTTCACCCTCCTCGTCCATGATATCGACCTTGAACATTGGCGTGAATCCATGCCGCTCGATGACTTTCCAGTGGTTGGCAGAATTGTTGCGGTCATCCTGTTCGTCTTCAGGCGCATTGCCATAGGCAGTATTGCACTCCACGATGGTGCCATCTACTTCGAATATGAGTCCATTAATAAGCTCGGGCTTCAGGTAGTTGGGATTTGAGCCTTCACCTGTGCTCATCTTGACGGCTACACGTCCTGTGGCTGGGACACCCAGAGCCTTGTATATTCTCACTAACGACTCAGGGTTGATCTCCCTGGTCAGATAAACCGTTGGGGTACACTTGCTTTCCATTATATTCTCTTTTTGATTGTTTTGCTGCGTACATGCTGTCATAATCAGTAGCGCACAAATTGATAATAATGTCTTTTTCATTTTATCATATTTACTATATAATGTTATAGGAAACGATAACTTACGAATGCCAGGCGACGGTTGTCGGGTGCCCATGAATTTGTGTTGATGGTTCCCTGACCACCGAAGAGTTTTGTAATCAGTTTGGGCTTTCCGCCTTTAGCAGGCATTATCCAAAGCTCAACATTCTTGTTGGCGAGATGCTGGTCGGGTTCCAAGTCTCCTTTATGATACGTAATATAGATGACACGCTTCCCATTGGGACTGACGTGAGGGAACCATGCATTTCGGTCTTCGTGATAGGTCATTTGCTTCTGCTCCGAGCCGTCGGCTTTCATGCGCCACACCTGCATCAAATCAGAACGAACGCTATTGAACCAGATATATTTACCATCAGGACTGTACTCCGGTCCGTCATCCAATCCGGGAGCATCGGTCAGTTGTACTTCTTTGCCGCCATTAACGGGAATGGTATAGATGTCGGCTCCCTTCTCATAGTCACGGAAAGCGCAATAAGCCAAGGTCTTGCCGTTGGGACTCCAGCCATGAAGGTATGATGGGGATTTAGGCGTTACCTTACGAGGAGTGCCTCCATCGACAGGAAGCACATAGACATAAGAAGACCAACCCGAAGGGGAGTTATCTGCTGAACTTATTGCCAGCCATTTGCCATCGGCAGAGAGAACATGGTCGTTGTTGCAACGGCTTATGGGATGGGTGTTTACCACTTGCGGCTCACCCTTGCCCTCAACGTCAATCTTGTAGATTAACCCGCCTGAGTTGTAATACAACCACTTCCCATCCTTAGTCCAGTTGGGAGCTTCAATAAGATAGTCGAACTCCTTGACGATGGTACGTTTACCTGTTTTTGTGTCAAGAACCTCTAGAATACTTGTCACACCACTCTGCTGTGCCTGAATGCCTGTTGTCATGCAAAGCATCAATAGACATAAGATAATGTATGGTATGTGTGCTCTTCTCATAATCTGTTTAATGGTTTTTCCCTTCGTAAAGGTACGAATTCTTTTTGAGTTTCTTAAATCCTATATGATATTCTATTTACTATCTTTCGAAGACGCGAACGTAGTCCACATACATTTCCGAAGTGTTATTGTAACGCTCTAGATTGATTTTCCAACCGCTGGAGCCACCGATGGCATAGTTGATAAGCAGGACGTGGGGCTGCTGGTAGGAATAGCTGTTGGTGGGGTGACTCCACACGACTTCATCGTCTAGATAATAGGTGGTTGTCTCTTTTTCAATCAAAAGGCCATAGGTATGGAAAGTCTGACTCCATGAGGTTCCCAGCCTGCCCTTTGTCATCTCGATGAGCTTGCCCGGATGCCTGAGCGGTTCACCCTGCGCATCTTTCTGCCCCCAGAAGTGAGACGTCACATGATAGCCCGTATTGCTGGGATTGCCTTCACCCCACCCTCCGTAGGCTTCGAGGATGTCCAGTTCGTCACCTTCGCCTCGATGAATGTTGGTAATCGTCCAGAATGCAGGCCATGTGCCAGGCGCAGAGTGAGCCACCAGGCGGCATTCCATATAGCAGGGAGGAGTGGCACGAAAGCCTTTGCCATCCATATCTACGGTAGCTATCAGGCCAGTGCTTCCACGAGAAGCCTCGGCCTTGTGTGCACGTATGATTAAATAGGTATCTCTTTGCCTGAAAGGATTCTGTGAGCCTTCAGGGTCGCTGAATGGCCAGCCGCTAAAGTCCCCGAACGTAGGTTTGTGGGCATTGTATCGAGTTCCCCTTCCGTCGCGGGAGATAGACAGTGGACCATCGAAATCGTCGCTGAACACCAGTTGCATATCTCTCGCTGCCGAAGGGATGGTATCTGGAATACCGCCTGTTGTTGCCCTTCCCTTCGTATTGTAGAGTTGCAGCTCATATAAGTCTCGTTCACCAGCCTCGTTGTTGCCGGTAATCTGAATCGTCAGCGGTCCGTGCGGAAGCTTCTTCGCATTCAGCCAGAATGAACCTTCTCCATCTTTATTGAGCTTTATTCCTTTGGGCGTTAGCACCAGCTTCTGTGGAATTCTTTCATCAGCCACATAGCATTGAGCTTTCAACTGCTTCATTCCTTTTGCCTCCAAGTTGACCTTCACCCGCCCATTGACATCGGAACACGGAGCAGGGGAAAGCACCTTAATGGACTCCACCCACCGAGTAGCCTTATCCTGTGCCGATACTCTGGCGGAACATAGCAGCACAATTAATAAGAAGAAGCCTTGCAACAACTGTTTATACTCTTCCTTGGCCATGGGCTTATGGTTATTCTTGTGTAGTCGTGATGATTCGCTCTACTCCTCGCGCAGATTCAACGATACGGCGATGCGGGTTGCCGGGATAGAACTTCAAGAGCACTACGCCGTGCGGGTTCACTTCGGTGTCGAAGCGTTCTTTGGCATCGATGGTCTTGAGGTCCTGCTGCCGCCAAACGTCGCGGATGGTCTGTGGCGCGCGCATACCGAGGGAATGAGGAATGAAGCCGATGGTTTGCGGTTTGTCCGTGAGGTTGAAGAGACCAACAGCCATAGAGCCGTCCTCCAGTTGCTTGACATATGTGACATAGTCCTTGCTTCTGTAGCGGGGATAGGCCTGAATGCCCAACGGGTCTTGGTTGATGTCGTTGACCTCGTTGTTGCAAAGCAGGCTGATGGTGAACGGGTCGAGCTGTGACATGTCGCACCCGATGAGCATCGGAGAGGCCAGCAATGCCCAGAGCGAGATATGCGTGTACTGCTCGTCGGGAGTCAAGCGGGTATAGTGCAGGTTAGGCCCCCAACCCACCATTCCGAGGACAAGCATGTCGGCATCTGCCCAATGGCCGGGACGATTGAAGCTAATCCACATGTCCTGTCCCTCGAAGCCAATCTTGGACATGCTCTCCCAATTGTCGCGGATGTCGCCCGTAGTGCGGTAACAGTTAGACTTCTCTAGCCAGACAGGAGCCGAACCGTAGGGCGCTGAGTTTGAGAGACTGAGGATGATGTCGCGCCCTGTGGCATGCAAGGCATCCCACATCTCTGTAGTGTGGGCGTAGTCGTTGGGATTCCAGTCGTATTTCAAGTAGTCCACACCCCAGTCAGCCCACTGGCGGGCGTCGTTCTCTGCGAAGGAATACATACCGAGGTACCAGTGTTCTCTGCGGGCTTCCTTATCGTCGGGCTGGAAGTAGCGATAGTTTTCGTCATGCTTGCCTTCCTTAATCCAATCGTAAGTGCCATCGGGGTTATCGGAATAGCTGCCGATGTGTCCTGCATAAGTTCCGACCCACGGGCCAGAGTAGATGCCCAACTTCAGTCCCCAGGCATGAAGCGAGTCAGCCAGCTGCTGCATGGCGGGGAACTTGTCGTTGGGCTGTATGCCATTATGCTTCTCGCCACGAATGCCCTGCCATCCGTCATCGATATTGATGTAGGTCCATCCGTAGTTCACGAGTCCTTTCTCGACCATAGCTCGTGCGGAACTCATCACTTTCTCCTGGCT
Organism: Bacteroidaceae bacterium; assembly: GCA_017548075.1. Classification (GTDB taxonomy): domain Bacteria; phylum Bacteroidota; class Bacteroidia; order Bacteroidales; family Bacteroidaceae; genus Physcousia. The sequence goes on from JAFYNL010000051.1 coordinate 59,113, forward strand.
AACGCTTCTGCCCCAGCAGTTCCAGGAGTTCCAACCCATAGGCGGAGTCAAAGCAATAGTGTTGCCAATCTCGATACGCAGGTCGCGCTCGGCTTTTCCAAGGGAGTTGGTAGCATAGAGCTTGACCTTATAAGTGCCAGCCCGCTTCACTCGTCCCGTGATGTGACCGGTCTGCTTATCCAGTTTCAATCCCTTCGGAAGTCCTGTGGCCTCGAAGGTCATCGGACGCTCGCCAGTTGCAGCGATACAATAGAAGAAAGGAGCGCCAGGAGTTGCACCGAAGACTTTTGCGCTGTTGATGCGTGGTGCCTTTGGAGCAGGCGGGGTGAGGATGTAGGCACTATAGTCGGGAATCACTGTTGATGGCTGTGCGCTGACAGACATTCTGCTAAGACCGCTAATGAGGACAGCGGCAATGATGATGAGATACTTTTTCATTTGCATACATGAAAACTTTATGAGTTGGATCTAATTATTGAGTTTTTTCATCACAGATAATATGTACTCCGCTACAAAGTTACGGATAAGTGAAGACAATACAAAATAAATTCACTTATTTTTATTGTTGAACGCGGAGGACTCCGGCTTTGCCACCTGAGCTACCAGCGAAGAACTTCGACAAAGTCAAAGGTACAACTTTTAATTCAAAACAACTAACTTAATAATTCAAAAAGCTAAAAAGTACAAAAAGACGAGCTAAGAACAATTATTTTCTTCATTATTTTGCTCAATTATAAAATATTTTTGTACCTTTGCACTCGGATTCAATTAAAAACCTAAGTTTAGGAAGCTAAAAAATGAAGTTAAATAGGGAGATACGCCAGCA